>NZ_JBIAIU010000014.1:95513-256689 GCF_042871565.1 Streptomyces sp. NPDC005775
GGGGCTCCGGTGTCACAGCCGCCCCCGGTAGGGCAGGGCGCCGACGGCCGTGATGTCGGTGGGTGCCGCGTCGCCGTCGACGCGGTAGATGCCGTCGTTGGCGACGAAGAACTCGAGCGGGTCCGGATACCGCAGGTCCTCGGGCAGCGGCTCGCGGTCGGTCCAGGCGAAGAACTCCCGGGTGAAGGTGTCCTTGTCCTTGCGGCCGTAGATGTGCAGGTCCCCCGCGGTCAGCGGCGAGCGCACGCACCAGTGCACGCCGGACTCGGCCCAGAAGGCGCGGTCGCTGATCAGTACCGACTGCCGGTCCCTGGGGGCAAGCACCTTGTCCCAGAAGCCGTCGCCCGGTCCCAGCCGCGCCATCAGGAACATCAGGTCGTGGGCGTGCCAGGCCGTGCTGGGCGCGATGTCGGCCTCGTTGTGCCAGCCGCTGGCGGAGGCGAAGTAGCCACCGGGCGTCTGGTAGCCCGCATAGGTGGCCAGGCACGCCTCGGTGAAGGCTTCCAGCTCGGCGTCGGGCCCCTCGGCCAGCACCTCGTGGATGCCGTAGAGCGTCAGGCCCATGCCCGCGATCAGCATGGGCGTGTCCGTCTTCAGGGCGCGGTCGCCCTGGACGTACCAGTAGCGGTGGTAGCGGACGGCGCCGGTCTCGTCGGTCCACGCCGAGCGGGCAACGTGCCGGCACAGCCGCCTCGCTTCGGCCAGCAGCTCCGGATCGCCCTGGGCGCGGTAGCCGAGCACCAGGGGGACGATCATGAGGCCGTAGTACTCGGCCGGTTCCAGGATGCCGCCCTCGGCACGGTCCCGCACGGTGCGGAACGTGCCGGAGCTGTCCGCGTCGGGTACGCCGCGGTGGTGGAACAGGCGTACCAGGGTGGCGAGGTCCTCGGGTATCTGCTCCGCGTAGGTCTTGTCGTCGGCCAGCTCCGTGTAGAGCTGCTTGACCCACACCCGGGCGTACTCCTGGTTGCAGGTACCGTCCTCACCGGCCCGGCCGCCCCCGTACATCTCGCACGCGTCGAGATTGCGGCGTACGGCCTCGAGCGCGGCGTCCACCTCGTCGGCGGGCAGCAGATGACGTGCGTGCTGCAGCGCGAGCAGCACACCGAGGCTGCCGACCGCGTTGTGGATGAGACCGATGGTCGCCGACTCACCGACCTGGAAGCCGATGTGCCGGTACTGGCCGTCGTCCTGGAACTCCGTGGCCTGGTAGCGCACCAGCCGCCGCAGCAGCTCGACGCCCCGCTCGTCGGGCTGTTCGGCCAGGGCCTGAGCGAGGGCGCCGACGGCCGGGCCGGCGAACGTGGTGTGCCCGCTGGTGAAGTCGAGGAAGGTGAAGGGGTTGGTACCCCACACGCTGTGGTTGTGGAAGCCGTTGACCGCGCCCTCCTCCGTGATCCAGCTGTGCAGCCAGCCGGCGAGTGCGGCCGTGTCCGGCTCGGTCGTGCGGGGTTCCATGGCGTTCCTTCCGTAGTGGTTACACGGCCGTGCGGCATCCGGCCGCGCGGAGTCGGTGACGTTCAGGTACGTCCCCCGGCGGACCGCGTCGCACGGCTCGCGGGAAGCAGGGACAGTGCGGTCAGTTCGTCCCACAGCGCGTCGGGGACAAAGGCCGCCAGCCGGTCGGCGTTGGTACGGGACTGGTGGGCGTTCCGTGCGCCGAGGACCACCGAGGTGACCGCCGGGTGCCGCAGCGGGTGGGCGATGGCGGCCTCCGGAAGTCCGCTGCCGTGCCGCTCGCAGACATCGGCGATCGCGGCGGCCCGGCCGAGCAGTTCACGGGAGGCCGGCCGGTAGTCGTAGGTGGCGTGCACCGGTGGGCGGGGGGCCGCGAGCAGCCCGGAGTTGTACACCGCGGCGGCGACGACGCCCACGCCCCTCTCCAGGGCGAGCGGGAGCAGCTCGTCCTCGGCGGAGTGGTCGAGCAGGGTGTGGCGGCCGGCCACCATGACGATGTCCACGTCGCAGCGGCGGACGAACTCGGTGAGCATCCCGGTCCGGTTCATTCCGGCGCCCACCGCCTTCACCACCCCCTGATCGCGCAGTTCGACGAGGGTGTCGATGCCCGTCGTGGACGCCTCCTGCCAGTGGTCGTCGGGGTCGTGGAGATAGACGATGTCGACGTGGTCCAGGCCGAGGCGTTCCAGACTGCCCTCCAGGGATCGCAGGATCCCGTCCCGGCTGAAGTCCCAGCTGCGGTGGGACGCCGCGGGCACCTCGAATCCGCCGTCGTCCCCGAGGTGGGCCGTTTGTGGACTCGGCACCAGCAGCCGGCCCACTTTGGTGGAGACGGTGTACTGGGACCGGGGACGCCCCGAGAGGGCCGCGCCGAGCCGGCGTTCGGACAGCCCGAGCCCGTAGTGCGGGGCCGTGTCGTAGTAGCGGACGCCGCTCCGCCAGGCCGCGTCGACGGCGCCCGAGGCGTCCTCGTCGCTCGTGACCCGCCCGAGGTTGCCCAACTGGGCCGCGCCGAAGCCGAGTTCTGTCAGGGCAGGGGTGCGGGGGCCGGTTCGGGTACGCATGCGCCTCACCGGACCCTGGCGCGCGCGGAGGCCGCGAGGTCCTCCGGGTGGGCGAACGGACGGCCCGACGCGAACCGCTCCACCTCGTTGACGACGGCGTCTCCGATGCGGCGGAGCTCACCGCCCATGGAGCCGGCCAGGTGCGGGGTGAGCACGACGTTGTCCAGCGACCACAGGCCGCTGTCCGCCGGAAGGGGTTCCGGGTCGGTGACGTCGAGCACGGCGTCGATCCGGCCGCTGCGGAGCTCCGCGGTCAGGGCGGCCTGGTCGACGACGGCGCCGCGGGCGGTGTTCACGAGCGTTGCCCCGTCACGCATGAGGGCGAGCAGGCCCGCGTCGATCTGCCCCCGTGTTCGCGGGGTCAGCGGCTGGTGCAGGGACACCACGTGACTGCTTCTCATGAGTTCGGCGAGCGGCACCGGCCGCGCACCGAGGGCGATGGCTTCCTCCGGGGCGAGGGTGGGGTCGTACACGAGCACGTCGACGTCGAAGGAGCGGAGCAGGGCGAGGACCGCCCGGCCCACGGTGGAGGCACCGACGATGCCCACGGTCTTTCGGTAGTTGCCGGGTACGGAGTGCGTGGCCGGATGGTCCGGAACGCTCCTGGAGCGCCGGAACGCCCGCGCGGCGGGCAGCGCCCGCTTGCCGGCCAGAAGGATCATGGCGAGCGTGTACTCGGCCACCGGGACGGAGTTGGCGGCCCGGGCGTTGGCGGCGACCACCCCGCGGGCGGCGAAGGACTCGGGGTCCTCCAGACAGGTCGCGGCGACACCGCCCGCGTAGACGACGGCCCGCAGCCTCGAGACGTACGGGAGGTGGGCGGCGCGGACGACGGGCGCGTTCCAGCCCGCGACGAGGATGTCCGCCCCGGCAAGGATCTCCCGTGAGCGGGCGGATTCCAGTTCGGTGAGAACGAGGCCGGTGTCGATGTCGGTGGCCCGGCGAAGGCGGGCGAACGCGTCCTCGTCGAAGAGGGAGCCGGGCAGACCGGGAGGGTTCATCGCGAGGACGGCACGTGGTCGTGTCACGGGGCGATCCCCTTGCGGGCGCGCCCGGCGGCAACGTTGTCGGTGGGCCGGCCGTCGTGCCCGGACTCGGCCACGAGGCGCAGGCCGGCATCGGGCGGCCGGACGTGGGGTCCGGCCGGCTGGGCCCAGCCGGCCGTCTCCTCCAGCCGCGCGATCGCCGCCTCGTCGACGGTGATGCCGAGACCCACGGAGTCGCCGAGGACGATGCCGCCGTCGGCGATCTCCTGGTCCACGGTGAGTCCCACCGGGGCCGAGGTGTCCTGTACTTCGGTGACCAGGTGGTTGGGGGTCGCGGCGGCGGCGTGGGCGAGGGGGTTGGTCTCGTATCCGACCGGGCTGACGGGCAGGTCCTGGCCGTGGGCGAGGGTGGCGACCCGGAGGAAGTGGGTGATGCCCCAGACGCTGCCGGTCTGCACCACCTGCACGGCGTCCCCGGCCAGGAGAGGACGGAACTGCTCCAGTCCGGTCAGGTTCTCGCCGGTGGCGACGGCAGCGCGTGCGGTTCGCCCCACGGCCCGGTTTCCTGACACGTCCCACCGGCGGACCGGTTCCTCGATCCAGGTGAGGTCGACGTGGCTCTCGATGCGGGCCAGCAGCCGCACCGCCTGGTGTCTGCCCCAGGTCTCGTTGACGTCGAGCATCAGGGCGGGGGAGCGGGTGGTGGCTCGTAGCACGTCCGCCACCGCGTTGAGCCGCCTGATGTCGCGGTCGGTGTCGAGTCCGCCCTTGATCTTGGCTCCGGTGAAGCCGCGTTCGGCCCAGCCGGTGTACAGCGCGACGAGTTGCTCGTCGTCCAGGGCGATGTCCAGGCCGGAGGCGTAACCGGGAACGAAGCGGTCGGCTGCGCCGAGTGTGCGCCACAGTGGCTCGCCGGCCATCTTGGCCTTGAGGTCCCACAGCGCCATGTCGAAGGCGCCGATGGTGCCGAACACGGCGCCGCCGTGGCCGGTCTTGAACGTGTGGGCCAGCATCCGGTCGTAGAGGGCGGTGACGGCCCGCGGGTCCTGCCCCTCGATGGCGGGGAAGATCCGATGGGCCTCGGTGTGGGCCCCCAGGCCCACACCGGTGAGACCGTCGTCGGTTTCGACCAGGACGACCGGGACTTCGGTGACCCCGCTTGCGACGACGCCGTTCGCGTCCCCGACGGGTCGGCCCCAGTTGTGCGCGGTCCGCAGGGACCGGTATCCGGTGATCTTCATCTGCTCCCCCTCTGAGTGCTCGTTAGCAGCCCCTGGACGGAGGCGCGGGAGGCCTCCGGGGTGGCTGGTGCGTTCCTGGACCGATGACCTGTGGTCCGGGGAGGCCGGGCGCGGGCCGCGGGGGATGGTGCCGGGGCACGCGGTTCGCGCTCGACGACCGCGCCGTTCGCTGATGGTTCGGGGGCGTTTTCTCTTGGCGCGGGTCATGGCGTCGCGCCGTCGAGGGGGAGGCCCCGTGCCACCCCTTCAACGGTCGTAACGTATCATACAAGTGACGACCTGAAGGCTCTGCGGTAACGCCGAACTCGCCCGTGCTGCACGGTTCGTGGACGCAAAACGCCATGTCGGAGCACGTGCCGTACCCGATGAGCCCGGATCCGGCCCCGGCGGGTCCGTAGCCCGCAGCGGGGGCGGCCCTGAACGCGCGGGCCGTCGAGCCGGAGCGTTCCCGAGGCCGCCCGGCTGTCAGTCCGAGGTGCCCGGGCCCGTCGGACCGGCGAGGTAACCGTCCACCTCGCCCGCGGCGTGGGCGGCGAACATCGGCCCGGCGATCTCGGGATCGCCGGAGCGCAGGACCTCCAGGAGTTCCGCGTGGTGTTCGGCCAGCGCGCCCCAGCCACCGGCGTAGCGGGGGTCGCCCAGTACGTGGAGATCCCAGAGGCTGGACTCGATCACGCGCCACAGCCGCGTCAGCGCGCCGTTGCCGGCGGCCGCGCATACATGCCGGTGAAACGACATGTCGGCGCTGCGGAAGGCCGCGATGTCGCCCCTGTCCACGGCGAGGCGCAGCCGTGCCACATCGTCCGTCAGCAGCCGTGTGTGCTCGGCGTCCAGGCGGCCGGCCGTGCGACGGGCCACGTACTCCTCGAACATGATCCGGATGTCCCTCACGTCCTGGGCCTGTTGCTCGGGGATCCGGGACACACGCGTGCCGCGGTGCGGCTGGGAGGTGACCAGGCCCTCGTGTGCCAGACGCTTGATCGCCTCGCGCGGCGGTGCGTGACCCGTGCCCACCCGGCGGGCGATGTCCGCCTCCACGAGGCTTTGACCCGGCGCGAGTTCACCGCTGACGATCCAGTCACGCAGCAGCGCGTAGACGTGGTCCGATGGCGGCCGGTGCGGGGGGCGTGCCGGGGCCGGAGCCGCGCCCGCCGCGCTTCGTCCGTCCCCTCGCCGGCGCCCGCCCTTCGGCGGTCGCGCATCCTCGGGCAACTCGGCGGCCTGCTCGCGCCGGATGCGCGCCACGGTGGACTGCGACAGGCCCAGGGCGTCCGACAGGGTGCGGGTGGACGGCACCGGAGCGCCTTCGCCGGCCTGCGCGAGCGCCTCCGCGATACGTGCTTCCGCCTCCCGTCTGGTGACGCTGCGCGGTCGGCCCGAGCGCGGAGCGTCCCTCAGCCCGGCCACGCCCCGCCGCACGTAGCGGTCCCGCCACTTGGCCACGGTGGCGGGACTGACCTGGAACCGCTGAGCCACCTCGGCGTTGGTCAGCCCTTCGGCCAGGGCCAGGACGATGCTGCTGCGCAGACGCACGGCCCCGGGCAGTTGACGCGAGTAGTCGGACAGAGCAGCCCGGTCCTCCTCGCTGAGCTGGGGAAACGCCTGCGGATCGGAAGATGTCATGGCTTTGCCACTCCACGGTTGGGTGAATTTATGACTCGGAGGGCCACGAGAATGACGTCCCGCACACATCAACTTATTGTTCGCTCCGGCGTATTGACGGCGACCGGGCGCGAACATCTTACTTATCGTGCTCAGCCAGTGACCCACGAGATCGTGCTCCGCGAAGCACCCCGAGGAGGAAACGCTGCGTGAACGAAGGACCGAAGAGGCGGGGGCCGGAAGAACCGGCGCCGTGTCTCCCGTCCGCACCTGATCACCGTCCCCGGCCCGGCCCGGGACACCAGGACCCCACGCGGGGGCAACCGCCCCCGATCATGACGGCCCGCGCGACGGTACCCCGTGCCCGCGCCTACCCGCGCCGAATCCCTCCTGCGCCCTTTTACGCGCAGGTACCGCCCGGGCGGAGCGTTCCTGCTCCCCGGTGACCGGCGGGCGATGACAGACCGAACGTGAAGCCGCGATGACGTGCTCGGGCGTCGTCATCGCGTGCAGGAGCACGCCCCGGTGCGGCACGACCCGTGCCGCACCCGGCGGCCGCACGTCCACGGCCGAACGACAGAGCCACACAACGCACGTGGCAAGGAGACCTCATGCCCCTCACCACCCTCGTACGAAACAGGTCAAGACTTCCCCTGCTGCTGGCAGCCGGCGCCCTGCTGGTCAGCGGAGCGACACTGAACGTCCCCGACGCGCAGGCGCAGGCGAGCGGCTGCAAGGCCACCGATCTCTTCGTCGCGCCCGACGGGAGCGACCGGGCCAAGGGCACCGAGGCCAGCCCCTTCAAGACCATCGAAGGCGCCCGCGACCACATCCGCGACAAGGGCCTCAACCGCCCCGGACGCATGCGGTGCGACATCAACGTCAATCTGCGCGCGGGCGACTACCCGGTCTCCACCACGATCGACTTCGACGACCGGGACTCGGGTGCCGACGGGCACCGGGTCGTCTACCGCTCCTACGACGGCGCGGGCAAGGCCCGTGTGATGGGCGCGGCCCCGGTCACCGGCTGGGAGGAGTACAAGGACGGCATCTACCGTGCGGACGTCGGCACGGACAAGCCCTTCTACACCCTCTTCGAGGACGGCAAGCGCGCCACCACGGCCCGCTACCCCAACCGCAAGTCCGACGACGAGTGGGCCCCCTACATGACCTCGGTGCTCTCCGAGCCGGAGAAGGAGGCCGTCCGTCAGTGGCTGTACTCCAGCCCCGGCGACTGGGACGCGAGCTGGAATCTCGACCAGGCCTCGGCCGTCGTCTGGTCGGGCGGGAGCTGGAGCTGGTTCACCGACACCGTCCCGATCCGGGACTGGAACCCGGCGAAGAACCAGATGACCCTGAAGTACTGGACCCGCTACGCCCTGATGAACTCGCGCGGGGGATCCCGCTACTTCCTGCAGAACTCGCTGGACTTCCTGGACCAGGCGGGCGAGTACTACATGGACTTCAAGAAGGGCCAGGTGTACTACAAGCCGCGCGGCGACATCAACGACGTCACCGTCCTGCGGCCCACCGTGAAGACCCTGTTCAACCTGGCCGGGCCCAGCCCGGACCGGCGCGTGCAGAACATCTCCCTCGACGGGCTCTCGCTCCAGTACACCGACTTCGTCGACTGGTACCGCAACGGCTGGATCAGTGACGGCGACTCCGGCGAACCGCACAAGTACCCCGAGTACGACCGGCAGATCGAGATGCCCCGCAACCGCTTCGGCGCCGTCACCGTGACCAACAGCAAGGACATCACCCTGTCCCGGCTGCACATCTCCGACACCGGTTTCCACGCGGTGTACGCCCTCTTCGCCAACGACGGACTGACGGTCAGGGACAGCCTGCTGGAGAACATCGGCGGCGACGGCATCAAGGTGGAGGGCCCGTACCCCGGCGAGGGCAACACCTCCAACGGTCACCTGCTGACCAACAACTACATCACCCACTACGGCGAACTGGTGCCCGGCGACGCCTCCGGCATCGAACTCATGAACACCGGTCACAACACGATCAGCCACAGCCACATCAAGCACAGCGCGCGCTACGGCATCAGCCTCGAAGCGCGGCCCGAGGTCGCGCCTGCGGACGACTACGCCCGCGACAACACCTTCGAGTACCTGCGCATCGACCAGGCGGGCCTGGACAGCGGTGACATGGGCGCCTTCTACACCTACGGCGTCAGCAACGTCGAACCGCACACGATCGACAACCACGTCCGCCAGATGGTCATCGGCGATGTGATCCCCGACGGTTCCATGCCGGACAGCGGAACCCGCGGCATCCACATGGACGCCGGCGGCTGCGGGTTCAGCTTCGAGAACATCGAGGTCGGCAAGACCACCGACCAGAGCTACCAGAGCTACCAGTGCAACGACGTGAAGAACGCCAACTGGGAAGACGGCTACGACGCCTCGAAGATGGAGTACGACAAGATCGGCGTCTCCGCCGACTTCCCGTACCCCCTGCCCGAGGGCGACACCCAGTGACCGGTCACTGACCGGACACTCCGAGAGGTACGGGCCCGTCCGCGGGACCGGGGGCGACCCCCCACCCGGACGGGCCCGTACCTCCGCCTCTCCCGGGGTGGGGGCGCGGCCACGGCTCCCTGGGCCCGGCACCCCCCACCCCCGCGACCGGCACGTCACCTGTCCGCACCGCACCACACATCTGGAGGCACCCCATGTCCGAGTTGTCCCGGCGGAACGTCCTGGCCGCTGCCGGAGCATCCGCGGCGTCGTTGGCCCTGAGCGCCGGAAACGCACAGGCGGCCGGAGCGGCCGGTGCCGCCGCCCCGGCGGCCGGCGGTTCTGCGCACGGCCCCAACCCCATGCGCCTGTGGTACCGGTCCCCAGCCGCGGAATGGCTGGAGGCACTGCCTGTCGGCAACGGGCGGATCGGCGCCATGGTCTTCGGCGGTACCGACACCGAACGGCTCCAGCTCAACGAGGACAGCCTGTGGGCCGGGGGTCCGCACGACTACGTCCGTCCCGGTGCCGGAACACACCTGGACGAGATCCGCCGCCTGGTGGTGGAGGAGAAGTGGAACCAGGCGCAGCGGCTCATCGACACCGACTTCATCGGCAGTCCCTCCGAGCAGGTCGCCTACCAGGTGCTCGGTGACCTCGAACTCGTCTTCGACAGCGTGGGCGAGGTGACCGACTACGAACGCGAACTGGACCTGGAGACGGCGGTCGTGCGCACCGGCTACACGCGCGCCGGAGTCCGCCATGTGCGGGAGGTCTTCGCCAGCACCCCCGACCAGGTCATCGTCGTACGGATGACCGCCGACACACCGGGCGCCATCGGTTTCACCGCCCGCTTCACCACTCCCCAGCGGGCGACCGGCTCCGCCGTGGACGCGCACACCGTCGCGCTCGACGGCGTCAGCGGCGACTGGTACGGCCTGCCCGGGTCCGTGCACTTCCGCGCGCTCGCCCACGCGCGGACCGAGGGCGGCCGCGTGTCCACCGCTGACGGCCTGCTGACCGTCGAGGACGCCGACAGCGTGACCCTGCTGATCTCCATGGCGACGAGTTACCGCAACTACCTGGATGCCGGGGCCGATCCCAAGGAACGAGCCCGCCGACACCTCGCCCCGGCGGCCGGACGGCCGTACCAGCACCTGCGCACCCGGCACGTGGCCGACTACCGGCGGCTGTTCTCCCGGGTCGCAATCGACCTGGGCCCCTCGGAGCGGACCGCTCTGCCCACCGATCAGCGCATCCCGCTCTTCTCGGACGGCAAGGACCCGCAGTTCGCCGCCCTGTACTTCCAGTACGGGCGCTACCTGCTGGCCTCCTGCTCCCGGACACCGGGCCAGCCCGCCAACCTCCAAGGCCTGTGGAACGACAGCCTCAACCCGGCCTGGGAGTCCAAGTACACCGTCAACATCAACTTCGAGATGAACTACTGGCCGGCCGGGCCCGCCAACCTGGCAGAGTGCTGGGATCCGGCCGTGCAGATGGTCCACGAACTGGCCGAGTCCGGAACCCGGACCGCCAAGGCGATGTACGACGCACCCGGCTGGGTGCTGCACCACAACACGGACGGCTGGCGGGGGACCGCGCCCGTGGACGCCGCACAGTACGGCATGTGGCCGACCGGCGGCGCATGGCTCTGCCTCATGCTCTGGGACCACTACCGCTTCACGGGTGACAGGGGCGAGCTGAGCCGCAACTACCCGGTGATGAAGGGCGCGGTCGAGTTCTTCGTCAACACGCTCGTCGTGGATTCGAAGACCGGCTGGCTCGTCACCAACCCCTCGCAGTCCCCCGAGGTCACCCATCACCAGGACGAGGGCGAGAGCGTCAGCATCTGTGCCGGTCCCACCATCGACATGCAGCTCCTGCGGGACCTGTTCGACGCCTACCGGAAGGCCGCCGGGGAACTCGGCCGGGATGCCGGACTCGTCGAGCGGGTCAGTGAGATCCGCGACCGTCTCGCGCCCACGCGGGTCGGGTACCTCGGCCAGATCCAGGAATGGCTGGAGGACTGGGAGGAGGCCGCGCTGGTCCGCAGCCGTCATGTGTCCCACCTGTACGGCGTATTCCCGAGTGCGCAGATCAATCCTCGCACGACTCCCGAACTCGCTGCCGCCGCGGTGAAGAGCCTGGAACTGCGCGGAACGGCCGGTCAGGGATGGTCCCTCGCCTGGAAGATCAACATGTGGGCCAGGCTCCTGGACCCGGCACGGGCCTACAAGCACCTGGCGGACCTGCTCACCCCGGCGCGCACCGCCCCCAATCTCTTCGACCTGCACCCGCCGTTCCAGATCGACGGCAATTTCGGTGGGATCTCCGGCATTGCGGAGATGCTGCTGCAGAGCCACGCCGACGAGATCGCCCTGTTGCCGGCGCTTCCCGAGTCCTGGCCCGCCGGCTCCCTCCGCGGGCTGCGGGCCAGGGGCGGATTCGAGGTCGACCTCGCATGGACGGCGGACGGGATCACGCACGCGGAGGTGCGCTCGCTGCTCGGCAACCCGGTGCGTGTCCGGACCCCGCACCCGGTGGACGTCGAGGGTGCAGGTGCCGACCGGCCCGAGGAGTGCGTGGTGGCCTTCGATACCCGCCGCGGCGGACGGTACCTGCTGACCGCCCGGCCCACGGGGCACTGACGCGGGGGAGTGGCCCACCGGGCCACTCCAGGAGTTCCTCGCCATTTCGTCATCCGTGATCAGGATGTCGGCACACCTGCCGAGCACTGCGGATCGCGGCAGCCTTGTCCGTGCCTCCGGCAACCGCGATCCGCCGTTCCACCGCCCGCAGCCGGTAGGGCTCGATCCCGATGAGGCGGTCGTTGAAGCGAGCGTCGACGGCACGCCCCTCGGCGTCGAAGTACCGGGCCCACACGTCACCGACCGCCCCCAGTTCTCCGAGGTGCTGCTGGTCCTCATGGGTGATCGCGTTACCGGAGCGGCGCAGCAGAGGAGGCTACGGGCCGGGGCTGCCGACCCCGAGCAGGGCCGGCGTGATCCGGGACCACGCCTGCATGGTCTCGGCCATCGCGCTCGGCTGGTACGAGCACGACGAGGAGAAGATGCGCGCCGAACCGGTTGCCCGGTTCATCGACCACGCTGCGGTGCGCTTAACGAGTCGGGCGCACCGGTGAATCTGTGGCACCGGACGGCAGATCGTGGCCGTCGACGCCACCACCTCCATTCCTTTCTGCCCTCACCCGGATCCGTTTCGTCGTGGTACTGACCGACGACTGTCGGCGTACACGCTGATGTGCTCAGGCGCGTACGGATGAACATGCGCACGAAGGACGGCGTGTCACAGTCGGGCACTGGGGGCCGCGATTGACGCTAGCGCTGTGCGGCTGCTGGCCGGATGAGCGGTGTCAGGAGGTCGAGGCGTCGTGCTTGTTCTGGGGCGCTTGCAAGTCGAGGCCCTGCTCGATACTGACGCGCTGATTGATGCCCTGGCCCCGGCCATGGCAGACCTCAGCGCGGGCCGTGCCTCGGTACCCGACCGCGTCGCCGCACTGGTGCCCGAACGTGAGGGATTCCTGGCGGCCATGCCGGGCTTCCTGCCGTCGGCCAGGGTGCTCATGACCAAGCTGGTGGCACTCTTCCCGCACAACGACGAGGCACGGCTGCCTACACATCAGGCGCTGATTGTGGCGTTCGATCCGGACACCGGCGAGCCCACTGCGCTGCTGGACGGTACGGCCATCACCGCAGCGCGGACCGGCGCCTGCTCCGCGCTGTCGGCGCGACTGCTGGCCCGCGAGGACGCGACAGTGCTGGCAGTGCTGGGCACCGGCGTGCAGGCCCGGTCCCACGCCCGCGCGATCTGCCGTGTCCGCCCGATCCGGCAGATCCGCATCGCCGGCCGGGATCCGGCGAAAGCCGCTGCCCTGGCCGAGGAACTCTCAGCCGTACTGGAGGGCGAAGTCCAGGCCGTGTCCAGCTACGCCGAGGCGCTCGACGGCGCGGACATCGCCGCCGCGGCGACACACACCGTCGAACCCGTGATCCGCCGCTCCTGGCTGGCACCCGGGGTGCACATCATGTCCGTGGGGTACAACCCGGCCGGCCGCGAGATCGACGACGCCACGGTCACCGAGGCGCTGGTGTGCGTCGAATCACGCCAGGCCGTGCTGGCCCCGCTCCCTGCAGGCAGCAATGACCTGCTCATGCCGATCCGCGACGGTCTCATCACGGCCGATCACGTACACGCCGAACTGGGCGAACTCATCGCCGGCAGCAGACCGGGGCGCACCACACCGAACCACCCTCTACAAGTCGGTCGGCGTGGCACCGCAGGATGCCGCCGCCACGGCCCTGGTCCTCGCCGCCGCCCGCGAACAGGCAATCGGCGAGGAGATGACGCTGCGGTGATGCCGCTACCAGCGCGCGATCACGGCGGCTGGATCGGCAATGCACGATCCACCCGTTGAGCACATACGCCTGGACGCGGTTAAGCACATTCGCGTGTACGCCGACACTCTGCGGGGCTAGGCGGCATCCAAGGCCGGCCGCCACTGATCTGGCTCCGCGCGGACGGTTACCGGCTCGGCGCCGAGCGGGCGGCGCTGGAGGCATACGAACGGGCGGTGGTCAGTGAGAAGCTGATCGTGTTCCGCCGGTTCATCACCGCACCGTCGCCCCGCATGCCGCAGCCCCCCCGAACGACAGGTGGGACAGGCACATCGTCGCCCAGGGCACTCCATCGAATCAACCCTCGGCCCCGTCGCCGGCGCCTGACCGATTTCTCGCCGGGGCCGACCGGTTTCGCCGGTCGGCCCCGGGCACAGGTTACGGACGGGAGGAACGGATGCGTCGGCCCCGCTGTCCCTCGGACACCTCCAACGCCGAATGGGCCTTGATCGAGCCGCTGCTGCCGGTCCCGGCCTGCGAGACCCCGCGCGGGGGGCGGACCGGAGAGCACCCGCGCCGGGAGGTCGTGGATGAGATGGTGAACGCCCGCCGTCACGCGAGGGACTACGAACGGCTCGGCCGGCACTCCGAAACTCTCATCACCTGGGCAGCCATCACCCTCATGACCCGCCGCATCCGCTGAGTGAACTGTCCAGGGCCGCCGGAGGGTCACATCACCTGGCGGCCTGCCACGTCTCCGCCCGGGTCATCGGCCAGTACCACGGCGGCCCTGATGCGCTTGCCGACCGGCTCCCGGTGCACTTCGAAGCTGCGGCACGTCGCCATCACGATCTCCAGCCCGTGCTGGCCGACCCTGGTGGGGTCCGGCGGCAGAATGAGCGGAAGCGTCGTACTGCTGTCCCACACCGTCACCTCCACCGCGCCGTCCTTGACATCCAGCGACACGAGGCAGGGGCCGGGCGCGTATTTGCGGGCGTTTGTCACCAGCTCGCTCACTACCAGCTGGATCATTCCCATCGCGCGCTTCGACACCGGCAGCCCATGTACCGCCTGCAACGACGTCAGGAATTCCCGGGCCATGGCCCGGGCAGAAGCGATCTCCTCACTGCCCTCGAACACCGCGGAAACCGACAACCCACGGCCCACCAGCAGCTGCGGACCCCCGTCCTGCCCTTCCACGACCATCCCCCACCCCTTACGCCAGATGCGCTAACCAACGCCCCACCCGCCTACCCCTGAAACATCGCTGCATGCCTGCCCAGGCGCAGAAATCTGCCGGTCGTCGACGCAGCGGTGCCACCGCGGCATTCGGATCGAAAACAACTTCTCGGCTTGTCGTTCAACCCTGTCAGGGGGTGACGTAGTCACCCCAGCCGAAGGTGGCGGCGTAGGCCCTTCGAATCGCTTCTCCGCCGCGGCCACCCCTGATACAGATGATGGTCAGCGCGAGGATGAACCAGGCGGTGAAGCACCCCGCGACCACCAGAGTCCAGCGAGGGCCGGAGAAACTGGCAATGACGACCAGCGCCATGACCGTGACGACCAATCCGATATGGCCCCCGCCGATGTCCGTGCTGGACCTGCTGCCACCTGTCATCGGGGCCTCCCGCCAAAGATCATGCCGTTCTGTGTCAGAGCAGACTACGGAGCGCTGCCAGCGGTGTCAGTGCCGCTTCCACGACGGGGTCTGGTGCCGACCTTGTGGTGAGCGGGGCGGCATGCGCAAGGTCCAGCAGGGCTGGGAGGACCTCCACGACCAGCCCCGCGTCTGCCGCGTCTACCTCTCCAACGTCCCGCCCGGATTTCCTCCAGACCCCGGCGTTCGCGACCGCTCTCATGACCCAGATCACCGCGTTCCAGGGCACCCCCGACGATGTCGCCGAAGCAGTCGCCGCCCGCTTCCGGTTCCTCTACCAGGGCGGCCACCGCTAGGTCGTCCTCATGGAGGAGTCGGTCCTGTACTTCCGTACCGCCGATCCCGACGCGATGCGCGGAAAGCTGCGCCACCTCCTGGCCGTGATGCCGCTCGCCTCCGTCTCGCTGGGGATCATCCCGTTCACGGCGCAGCGCACGGTGTGGCCGCTGGAGGCGTTCTACGTCCACGACGACACCATGGCCGTGGTGGAGACGCTGACGGCGGAGATCAAGGTGAGCCAGCCGCGCGAGCTCGCCGACTACGCGAAGGCGTTCGCCGCCTCGCGGAGATGGCCGTCTACGGCGACGCCGCCCGCGCGCTCATCCGGGCCGCGATCGACGCCTGGAGTGAACCTCCCGCAATTATCCGCAATCCGATTGAGGACCAATCCACTTCCTCCGTAGCGTCGAACGACACCGACACCCCAGCAACGGAGGCGGTGCCCCATGAGCGCACCCCACCCGCCGACCCTCAACCGGAAGGCCGCGGCCTCCAGCCGCCCGGCTTCGGCCGGCCTTCCCCGACGCTGCTGGAACGAGCCGACCGCGGCTACGCCCGGCTTCCCGCGACCCGGCCCTTGCCCCCAGCGACTACGAGCAAATTGCCCTCCAACTCACCGGGCACGCCCGCGCGGTGGCCGCCGACGTCGCCCGCCACGCCGCCGCCCTGCCGCAGAGCGACGGCCGCGGCGCCCTCGCCGAAGTCGTACTCCGCGAAGCCGACGGCCGCCTCTCCGCCCCGCTCGAAGGAACGGCCCGCTGCGCCCGGAACCATGCCCGCCTCGTACGGGCCCTCTACACGCGGCTGGACCACCTCACCGAGGCCGTCCCAGCCGCCACGTAGCCCGCAGGCGGCCCACCCACCCAGGGCCTATACGCACTCCAGTGCGATGCCACGGCCTCCAGGGCCACGGCATCAAACCGGCGTGCGTGTACGTCCTGGAGTGCGATGCCGCTGACCCGGGGGCGAAGCCGACGCTGGCGGGTGACACCTGGGCCCTGCCGTTCGTTGATCCCACATGCCTGTACTGCCATCCCCTGAAGAGATCGAAGGAGCCAAGACGTCCAAGGGGGCGTGGACGCATAGCCAGCTGGCCGAGTGGGGCGTGCCGTGGCCTTCGGAGAAGGGCTGGAAGGATGAGCCGATCGAGCGCTGGGAGGCCGCACGCCAAGACCGCGCACCGCCGCCGTCTCTGCCCAGCCCGGCCCCAACCGACTTCGCACTCGGCTGACCACACAACAGGGGGGCCGGACAGGATCACCCTGCCCGGCCCCGCCGCACGTTCCCCGCCGCTCACCGGCTGAGGCGGATACGCGGCCCCCGCATGAGCTCGAGGTTGTCCAGGAATTTGGCGACTGCCGACGGCGAGTCCCTGACTCGGACGCAGTTCGGCCGCATCACGTAGGTCTCTAGCTAACGGTTTGCTCTGTTTTGTCATGTAAGTGACGAAGCGGGAGGAAATCCTGTTGCGAAGCACGTTGGTGCTGGACGAGCTGCGGATCTAGAAGATCAGACGAGCCGACGGCAGCTGGGCGTTTACGATCCTCTGGCCCGACTCCTCGGTGGACGAAGAGGCGGTGAAGCGGGCGTTGGCCGTCGGCCGGTCGTCGGTGGCTCCCGGCGGGCCGGGGGCTCGGTGGGCGATGCTGCCGAGCCGCGGATCAGGGAGCTGGGCCGCACGAACTCGCTGAACGCGCGGAGTACCAGCATGACCAGTGCGATTCCGGCCAGGTCCACGTCGTTCTTCTGTGGGGTGATTCCGTATGCGGAACTCTCCGCGACGGGGGCATCGCCCAGGAGGTAGCGCAGCAGACCGGTGCCGATCATGATCAGAACACCGCCCACGAAGAGGTAGGTGGGAGCGGCGAACAGCCGGCCGGACTCGCGCATGCCGCGGAGGTTCAGCGCGGTCAGCAGGCCGACGAATCCCAGCGCCATCAGCACGCGGTAGTCGGCCAGAGAGGGCAGCGCCGAGACGATGTTGTCCACCCCGGAGGCCACCGACACCGCCACGGTCATGACGTAGTCGACCAGCAGCGACGCCCCGACCACCAGTCCGGCGGAAGGGCCCAGATTCGTAGAGACAACCGCGTACGAACCGCCGCCGCTCGGATACGCGCGGACGACCTGCCGGTAGGAGAGCACCACCACCGTCATCAGGGCGACGACAGCACCCGCGATCCACGGGGTGAAGTGGAGATAGGCGAGCCCGCCCAGGGTGAGGACCAGCAGGATCTCCTGCGTGGCGTACGCCACGGAGGAAAGCGGGTCGGACGCGAAGATCGGCAGCGCGATGCGCTTCGGCAGCAGCGTCTCACCCAGCTCCTCACTCCGCCGGGCACGCCCGATGACCATACGCTTGAGAACCCCGATCGCCCTCGGCACGGCGCGATCGTAAACCGGCGGCCCGCAACGACCCGGCCCGGCACGCGACCGACACGGGTGAACCCCCAAATCAGAGTCCCGTTCGTCAACGGTGCGCAGAGCAAGCCGCCAATGAGCCGGGGGAGTGGTCTTGACGACGGCTCCGTCAACGGGAGGTCACGGGCGGGGAGAGACATGGAACCCCAACGCAACCTCACCCACGGAGCCCCCGATGACGCGCACCGCCACGGTCGCCATGTGTGCCGCCCCCCTGCTGGCCGTCGTTCTGACCGGGTGCTCCGACAGCAGCAATGACACCTCGGGCGATGGATACGGCTCCACGTCCTCCAGCGCCTCCCCTTCTAAACCGGCCACCCTCGACACGAAGTCCGCGGGCAAACTCGGCACGATCGTCGTTGACGAAAAGGGCCGCACCCTCTACCTCTTCCTCGCCGACAAGAAGAACAAGTCGAACTGCGCGGGCGACTGCGCCAAAGCCTGGCCTCCGCTGCTCAGCAAGGGGAACGCCAAGGCCGGAAAGGGCGTGGACAAGAAGCTGCTCGATCTCACCAAGCGATCCGACGGTGAAGAGCAGGTCACCTACAACGGTCACCCCCTCTACTACTACGCCGGCGACACCAAGCCCGGCCAGACCAACGGGCAGGGCCTCGACCAGTTCGGCGCCGAGTGGTACGCCCTGAACGCCAAGGGCAAGCAAGCCGGAAACTGAGACAGGGGACGACGGCATGAGTGCGCGGCGCGACGGCACAGGCGGCGAAACCCGCACCACCGGTGCGGTACTCGCGCCCATCGCCATCCTGGTCCCTGTCGCGGTCGGCGTCGGGATCTACCTCTTCGGAACCCACCACACACCGAACTACGGGTACGGGCTCTTCGGCAGGCACGGCAACGCCGCCGTCGACCTCAAAGCCCAACTCGGCACCGCACTGCTCGGCCTGGCCCTCATCCAGCTCGGCCTCGCCCTGTGGATGTACGGCCTCATCCCCGGCACCCGCTCCGCCCCCCAACGGGCGCGCTTGGGACACCGCGCACTGGGATTCCTCACCCTCCTCTTCTCGCTCCCGATCGCCTACCACTGCCTTGAGAAGTACGGGATCGAGACGACATCACCACGCACCACGATCCACTCCATCGCAGGGTGCGCCCTCTACGGCGCCTTCGCAGCCAAGGTGATGGTGGTGCGCAGCAGACGCCTGCCCGGCTGGCTGCTCCCCGCCATGGGTGCCCTGCTCGTGCTCGGAATTGCCCTCCTCTGGTACACCGCCGCTCTGTGGACGTTGAACGCCGACTCGGCACCGGGCTTCTCCGTGAGCAGTGAGCCTCTGCCACCTTGAAAATCCCGGGTCAGCAGGGCTGGTGTGACCGTGTTCCGGGGTGCTCGTGCTGGTCCTGGGCGACAGTCTGCGCCGTGGATCGTCCGTCAGGACCCGCCTTGCACCACAGGAAGTCTCGAATCGGTTCCCCCCTCCGCCTCCGTGCGATGGGAGCCCCATCGCCATCGGCGATACGGCATGGGCTTGTGGCGAAGACGGGCGAGGCCGGTCAGCAGTTGATCGACGAGGACCAGCCGGTGTCTCATGCCGACGCCCACGACTCGCATCCGCGGTCGGACTGAAGATCTTCTCGCTGAAGATCTTGTCCCTTGGCATGCCGTGCTTGCTGAGCGCGTCGAGGCGGGGGCGGCCACGCCGCAGCGCGCGCGGCCCGGCGAGTCGGCTTGTGCGTGTCACTTCGGGCAGGCCCCTGCCTCCCTACTTGTGATTGCGGAGGAAGGCCGGGATGTCATCTCGGGTCGGGTAGTCGGGCAGCGGGGCGGGCTTGTCTTGGAGGAATGCGGCGATGACGTCGGCTGCTCGTTGGTCATTGTCACCCAGGCCATTCCACATGTGGTGGCCTACACCGGGCATGTACTGGGTGCGTTGGATGGCGGGGTTGTCCGCAAGGATGGTTGTCGCCCACTGGCGGACCTGGGAGGAGCACTCGGCGATCATCAGCATCGCGGGTGTCCGAGAGCGCCTCAGCTGAGGAGCGACGGAAGCGGAGTCTTTGATCGTTTGCTGGATACGAAGGCTGGCGGCGGGGCTGAAGGAGAAGTTGCTCGCGGTGTCCTCGACCGGGATGCGCTGCGCGTCCCGGGCGCAGTAGGCGGACGCGGTGTCGCTGCCGAGATCGGCGGCGGTGAAGGCGTTGTCGCCCTCCGCCTGTCCTACCAGCCCGTTGTCCGGGCTGAGCAGTCCGAGCCGCATGAGGCCGAACGCGACCGCGTACCGCGGCACACGTGTGGAGCGCGGTCCGGTCATGGCCGGTGCGATGCCGCGGGCCGACGGGTGGCCCTTCTGCCCCGCTATCCGGGCGGTGGGGCCGTCCATCGGGCCCGGCTCGGCGATGACCGCCCGGCGCAGGTGGCCGGCGATGGCCGGGTCGGCCAGCGCGCGGGTGAGCACGACCGCGCCCGAGGAGAAACCCAGCACGTCGGCGCGGCCCTTGCCGAGCTTGTCGACGAAGGCGCCGAGGTCATGGACGGACCGGGTGATCGAGTAGTGGTCCATGGGCAGCAGGTCGCTGCGTCCACCGCCGGCCTGCTCGTAGGCGTACACGTCGTAGCCCTGTCCCGCGAGCCGCTGCAGGAAGTGGTGGTCGAGCACTGAGATGCCGCGCACCGGCCCGCCGTTGAGGTAGACGAGCGGGGCGCGTTGCCGGGGGCTGTTGCCGGTGGGCGGGTAGTGGTAGACCGCGACCTGGCTGCCGGTGGACAGCCGCCAGTGCTCGGTCGTCACGAACGAGAGGGCGGCCGGGTAGCGGCGCGTCGTGGGGACGGTGGGGACGCATACCGACAGCGTCAGGGCCGCCGCGACGAGCACCGGCAGGAATGGCACCAGCCGTCCCCGCCAGGGGCGTCGGCGGCCCCGCCACATCGCCGCGACAACCGCGACCCCGACAGCCACGAACCACGCGGCTAACCCCGATCCCGCGCCGTCGGTGGCGACGATCAGCGCCAGGAACAAGGCGACCAGCCCCACCGCTGCGGCGGTGGCTGCCAGAAGGCGTGCCATGAAGCGCAAGGGACGTATGACGGACGGTGGCATGGTGATCTCTCCCAAGTTTTTGAAACACTGTTTTGAAACGATGTTATCAGCATGGGTAAACTGCTTCCCATGGGAAGGCCGAGAACGAACGACGACGCCGTCAGAGAACGGCTCGTGGCATGCGCGACGGAGATGTTCGCCACCCGCCCCCAGGAGTCGGTCACAGTCCGCGCGCTGGCCGCCGCCGCCGGAACGTCGACGGCGGCGGTGTACACCTTGTTCCAGGGCAAGGACGGCTTGATCCGCGAGGTGCGCGACCAGGCGGTCGCCGGCCTGTTCCAGGACTTGACGGCCGTTCCCGGCTCAGAGGCCGCCCTGGAGGATCTGTACGCGTTGGCCGTGGCGTATCGCCATTGGGGACTCGAACACCGCCACCTGTACACAGTGCTGTTCGGTGGTGCGCAGTCCTTTGTCCCGTCGCACCGGATCGGCGACCGAGACCCGGTGCGACCGCTCGTCGCGGCGATCGACCGCGCCGTGGTGGGCCACATCCTCGCGGGCGACACCACACTGATCGCCGTCTCGTTGTGGGTCGCCCTGCACGGGCTCGTGACCCTCGAACTCGCCGGGAGCCTGGACGGCACCGCAGCAGAGACCGCGTTCCGGTCCACGATTGATGCAGTACTGCGCGGCTGGGCAACCCCCTCCGTCTTCCCTGGCCTTCGACGCACAGACCCGGCGCTGTGAAGCCCTTAATCTGCAGCCACGCGGAGACGGCTGGCGGAGGGCCGAGTCGAAGCGCGCTCCCCAGCCCGCAGAGATCGGTTCGTGGCTATCGGTATCGGCCCTGACCAACCACCACCACCGACGCACCAAGTGAAATGACGTCTATAAGGCGGATTTTCGGCCCGGTGCCGAAGCGCCGGGTGAAGGAGTAACGGCCGAGGGTCTATCTGGCCGTACGGGAGCCGGGCGGCCGGGCTGGGGAGACGTCAGGCCGAGCCGGGCTGCCACGCGTCGGCTGGGCTGTGGGCACTCACGGCGCGGTACGGCGGCCATCCGAGGTGGCTGTTGTTGTCAACGGTTTCTCGGCTGCCTCATGCGGGAGGGTGACCGCACCTGGACCGGTGGAACGCCGCGGCGTCGCCGTCGCGGAGCCTTCCGCTGCCGGCTCGGACCTGCTCAGCCACAGGCCCGTGAACACGGCGGTGACCAAAGTGACGGCACCGGCAGCGAGGAAGGCGCTGTTGAGGCCGGCCTCGAAGGAGGCACCGCCGGATTGCCGGGTTCGGACGACGACTCCGAGGACCGCCACGCCGAGCACCGCGCCGATCTGCCGCGTGGTGCTGCTGATGCCTGAAGCGAGGCCGCCCTCCTGCGGGCTGACCGCTTGGATGGCGGCTCCCGTCAGCGGGGACAGGGTCAGGGCGAAGCCGATGCCGACGACTCCGAGCCGCCACCACACGTTCCCGTAGCCGGTGTCGGCGTGCACCATGCCGAGCGCCAGCAGCCCCAGGCCGGCCAGGGCGAGGCCGGCGGTCACCACGATGCGGAAGCCGTAGCGGGCGGCGAGCCGGCCGGCGTACGGGCTGACGATCACCATGCCGAGGGACATCGGCAAGGTCTGCAGGCCCGCGCGCAGGATCGAGCTGCCCTGGACGTACACGAAGAACTGGGAGAAGAAGAACGACGAACCCATGAGCGCGAACCCCACCACGACCATGGCGGTGTTGGACACGGTGAACAGGCGCTGCCGGAACAGCGGCAGCGGCAGCATCGGAGCGGAACGTCGCGCTTCGACGGCGACGAAGGCGCCGAGGAGGATCACTCCGGCGGTGAAGCTGCCCAGGATCACGGGCGCCGTCCAGCCGCGGGCACCACCCTCGATCAGCCCGTAGGTCAGCGCCCCCACCCCCAGCACGGACAGCACCGTCCCCGGGACGTCGATCGCCGGGGCGCCCGGATTGCGGGTCTCCTCAAGGCTGCGCAGACCGACCAGGAGAAGAACCACGCCGATGGGTACATTGACCAGGAAGATGGCGGGCCAGCCGAAGACATCCGTCAGCACGCCGCCGGCCACGGGACCGACGGCCAGACCGAGTCCACTGAGCCCGGCCCACAGCCCGATCGCCTTGATCCGTTCCTGCGGCACGGGACAGGCGGCGACGAGCAGGGCCAGCGAGGCGGGGCTCAGCGCCGCGGCCCCGACCCCCTGGAGCACCCTGCCGGCGACCAGCCATCCGACCGAGGGCGCGAGGCTGCACATCACCGACGCGACGGTGAACACCGCCACACCGGTCAGGTACACCCGCTTGCGGCCGAACCGGTCGGCGAAGACGCCGCCGGACAGCAGCAGCATGGCGACCAGCAGCACGTACGCGTCGACGATCCACTGCAGACCGGTCAGCTGCGTGTGCAGCCGCTGCTGCATATCGGGCAGCGCCGCTCCCACGATCGTGTTGTCGAGCAGGACCATGAACTGACCCAGGCAGGTCACCGTGAGCAGCGCGCTCCGGCTCTGCCGACTGCCTACGGACGCAGGCGATGCGGTCAAGGGAGTTCCTCTCCATCGTCGATTGCGCCCCTCCATGGCCGACGCGGCCAAACAGCGAGCGCACTAACGCAGTCGTCGACTGCGTTAGTCGACTGTAGGGAGGGTCGCCCCATAAACGCAAGTCCTAACTGCGTTAAGGTGAGGAGATGAGCGACCAACAACGAGCCCGGCGGCCCGGCGGGCGCAGCGCGCGCGTCGCCGCGGAGGTACACCGGGCCGTCACCGACCTGATCAACGAGCGCGGCTACGGCAACTTCACCATCGGCGAGGTCGCGGCCCGCGCGGGCGTGGCCGACAGCAGCATCTACCGACGGTGGGGCAACCTGGAAACCCTGCTCACCGACGTGGCACTCGCCCGCCTCGACACGCAGTCACCGATGCCCGATACGGGAACCCTGGCCGGCGACCTGCGCACGTACGCGCACCAAGTGGCCCGCGAGATCACCGGACCCGACGGCCTGGCGGTGGTGACCCTGGCCGTCGCCCTGTCCAGGAGTGGTCAACAGGGCCGGCAGGCGCGCGACGACCTTCTCGCCGCACGCACCGCGCAACTGCAGTCCATGCTCGATCGCGCGACCGAACGCGGCGAGCACGCCCCTGCCGCACTCGACGTGCTGGACCACATCATGGCCCCGATGTACGTACGCCTCCTGCTCGGCGTCGGCCCGCCCACCCCGGACTACATTGACGGGCTGGTCGACAGACTGCTGTGACCCCGACCAGGTCCTCGGGGGTCAGCCCCCGGCCGCGATGTCAGGGCCCGTAAGGTGCCGGCGCCACCCCGGAGCCGTAGACGTTCCCCCTGTACGTCTACGGCGGCCAGCACCTGCGGGCCCGTCCCCGCTGTTCTGGGCGCACGTGTACCTCTACGGCCGCCTCGAGCTGAACAGGAACAGTCTCAGGAGGCGGACCTGTCGCCCAGGCGGCGACAGTGCCTGGCCCCGCACGGCGCCAGGCTCAAAGGCTCCGCGGCTGACGCCGCACGGTACGGCCGGATCAGCGTCCTGAGCAGCGTATGAGACCCGTCCCGGTGTCAAGGAATCACTGCTCGGCTGCTGGCCGGGGCCGTACTTACGCCACGCAGAACTCGTTGCCTTCCGGGTTGTGCATGATCCACCAGCGTCCGGCTTGCCCTTTGTTCACCTCTCGGACGAGGGACACCCCCAGGTCTTCCAGCCTGGCCAACAGCTCGTCGAGGCCGCCGGGTTCGCTGTGGATGTCCAGGTGCAGGCGGTGTCCCTCTTGCGCTCGGGCACGTCGCAGCCCCGAAGGCATCGCTCTCCGGCTTGGCCCCGGCGCGGTCCTCACACCGGAACGTGGCAACTCCTGGCGGACGGCCGAAGGAGTGGCGGGCGAGGTGCGCGCCTACCGCACAAGATCGTTCTCACCGATAACCGCTGTACCGATGGTCCTGCCCACGCCAGTTGCATCGGATGCGAATACGCGACACCGGTCCTGGAGGCGTGTCCGGGACTGCTCGGAAACGGCCCCATCAGGGACGTTGGCCTTGAAAGCACGGTAGCGGTTGCGGCGCTGCCCCAAGCCCACTACCGGACGTACCATGCCAACCGCTGACAGGGCGACACCTCCTGACGTAGGCGCAAGGCAACCCGGCATCGGCCCCCGAACGGCCTGTCGTAAGCTCACCCGGACGCCGAAGGGCGGACCACGTGGAGGCGGGGACAGCCTCCACAGATGCCGGGGCTCCAGGGCTCTGTGTCAGAAACGGGGGAACATGTCCTACCACACGCCGCCCGGAGATCCAGGCGCAGCAAATCCGTACAACCAGCAACCCCAGCCGACTGGTTGGCAGCAGCCACCGACGCAGGGCATACCCGGACAGGGATACCAGGGGTATCAGGGGTATCAGCCCCCGCAGCCTCCACCCGTCTCTCAGCAGCAGATGCCGTTCGGCGCCCCGCCCCCTCCCGGGGTCTCCGGCCGCGGCGGCAGCACCGCCCTGCGCGCAGTCCTCGGCATCTTCGGTGTCCTGCTCCTGATCGGTGGCGGGGGGCTGGCCGCACACGCCTACAGCAACAGCCGGCAGGAGATCGACAACACCGCCTACGGCGAGGACCTCTGGCGCAACGAGGCGGCCGACACCGTGCTGCCGGGCACCATCGGGGCCCGCTCGGGCGACTACGACGGCGCGCTCACCACCCCCCGGAATGCCCAGTGGCGGCGGCTCGGCCTCTCCCCGGACACCTCCTGCACTGCAGGCCTGTCCGGCAAGACCCGCACCACGGCGGCCAAGTTGGGCTGCGAGGCGGTCCTGCGCGCAACCTACGTGGACCCGACAGGCAACCAGCTGGCGACAGTCGTCATCGTGGTCCTCCCCATCGCCGGCGGAGACGCGAGCACGTCCGCCAAGAACCAGCTCGGCGCGTTCTTCACGGGCCGGGACGGGGTCGAGGGCGCGGTGAACGTGCTGCCCGTGAAGGGCACCCTGGCGGCTCACTGGACCAATGACGCACGCAACGCCGCCGCGCTCGAGCCGGTCAGCGGCGACAGCATGCACTACGCCATCGGCGTGACCCTCGGTGCGGTGGACGGCCTGTGGGCCGGGCATCTGCCCGGCACCTTCGGCGAGGCCGACAGCGATGGACGCGCAGACCGCAATGCGTGGCAGGGCGACGCGGAGGGCCTCGTCAGCACCTTCAACACCCACCTCTCGGATCTGCAGCTGAGTGGAGTGAAGTGACTATGAGGCGTACGCATACGACGAAGGCGCGGGTCGCGGTCCTCGGCACGGCGCTCTCCGCCCTCCTGTGCACACTGGCCACAACACCCGCATCCGCCGCACAGAGCACCCCGGCGGGCTGGGAGTCGATTGCCCTCAGGGTGGACTCGGCGCAGCGGCTCAGCCAGGGCAAGGCGATCACCGTCGCCGTCCTGGACACGGGTGTCCAAGCGGACCACCCCGCGCTCAAGGGCCACGTGACCACCGGGCCCGACTTCCTCGACGACGGCGCGAGCGAGGACAGCGGCAACTGGGGCCTTCATGGCACTGCCATGGCCTCGGCCGTCCTCAAGGTCGCGCCGGAGGCCGGCATTCTCTCCGTGCGCGTTCTCGACGAGTCGAAGAACAAGAAGAGAACCGTGTCGGGGGGCACGAGTCCGATCGCCAAGGGCATCGATTACGCGGTCGGCCACGGCGCCGACGTCATCTCACTCTCCTTGGGAGACGCCGGGAATTTCGTGCAGGACTACAACGCCGACGAGGCTTACGCCATCGGGCGGGCGGTCAGCCGTGGCGTCACTGTGATCGCCAGCGCGGGCAACAGCGGCGACGAGGACAACTCCGGCTCGTATCCGGCGGGTTATCCCAGTGTGATCTCGGTGGCGGCCACGGGACAGGACGGTGCGCGGGCCCCCTTCTCCACGGTGCGCTCGCACAACGCGGTGGCCGCGCCGGGAGTGGGTATCACCATGGCCAAGAAGTCCGGCGGTTTCACAACGGAGGACGGGACGTCCCCGGCCTGCGCCCTCACCGCCGGTGTCGTCGCGCTCATGCTCTCCCACAACCCGAAGCTGACCCCCGCCCAGGTCCGCTCGGCACTCACGACAACAGCCCACCACCCCGAGGGGGGCCGAGATGCCCTCGTCGGCTACGGCCTGATCAACGCTCCGGCCGCCGTCCTGGCCGCCGCTTCCCCGGCCAAGGACCGCACGACCCCGGTGAAGTACACGGGGAAGGAGCACTTCGGAACCCCGACGGGCACATCGAAGGTGACCCATCCGGCCATGGAGCAGGGCATCTGGCTTTCGGGCCTCGGCGCCGCAGGATGCGGCCTGCTGCTCGTCCTGGTCGCGATCCTCATGGGCCGTCGACGAAGGACGGGCCCGCGGAGCTGACCCTTGGGCCGGGTGCCGGGTGCCGGGGGCGTTCGTATCGGCGGTCGAGGCGGCGTTCGCCGGTCAGTCGGCCCGTGGTTGGTTCGATGGCCCATCTAGCCCCGGCCCCGCAGATGGAACCGGACGGCCGCCCCTGGTCATCCAGGGCAGTACAGCACTGATGCGAGGGGGCGGCCATGCAGGGTTCCGGACCGATTCCGAAGGCACCCTCCGGAGCGGGTTCCGCTCGGCCCATGCGGGCCGGTTCCCAACTATGGGTCGCCGCCGCCGCCAACCTCGGCATCGGGCTGTGCGCCATCATCCCCGAACTGGGCATCCGATGGATCGTCACGCAGTACCTGCCGATGGACTGCACGTCCACCGACCCGCCCCTCCACAGCACGGGATGCGACAGGGGAACATTGGAAGACGGCCCCATCTACATGTTCTACACCGCGCTCAGCGGCCTCTTGGTCCTCGGGATAGCCGTCGTGGTCGACGTCCTCATGCCGCTCCAGGAGCGCTGGCGGATCGACATCTGGCTCCCGATGGCCCTGCTCGTGCCCGTACCGTTCTTCGCCGGGCTGGCGCTCGATCGGTTCTGACCGGGCTCAGGAACCCGCCTTCTCACGCAGTGAGGGCCGTCGAGGGCGGCTTCAGCCGGCCATCGCCACCGAGCACGACGAGGCGGAGCATGCCGACGCCACCAATTGGCCGCAAGTCCTCGCCCCGTGGGGCCTGTTGGAGCACCTCGCGCCGAACCCGGTGGTCACCCTCAACCGCCAGGCTGTCGCGACGGTGCACGGCCCCACCGCCGGTCCCGACCTGCTGGCGACCCTGGACTCCGACTGGCGTACCGCACCGCACACCACCGTCGCCTGCTCGCAGTCCGCGCCCATCTCCTGGAACAACTCGGCGACCACGAGGCGGCGGCCCACGCCTACCGTGAGGCGGCTCGACGCACCAGCAGCACATCGGAGCGACGCCACCTCGCCTCCCGCATGGCCCGCCTCACCCTGGCTGGACTGATCCGAAGAGCCGGCGAGCTCGGACAGCCGACCTGTGCGGTCCACCCGACAGATCAGGGACGGCCCGCACAGGTCGGGCGGCTATTCCTTCTTCTCGCTGACGCCGTCGACCTGTTGGAAGGTTCATACTTTCGGTGTCGTGTGCCGACGCTATGACCTGGAAGTTTCCCCTCCAGGCTCATGACGTGTCGGCAGGCGGCTGTCTCAGATCGGTGTCATTTCCTCAGACTGACCAGCAGGCTGCACCGCTGCCCAGGGGGCGTCACGAACCTGCTTTGGCACCCATCCGTTCCATCCACTCGCGCACGGTTACTGCTCGCTCGATGCGGCTGGCGATGTCCTTTTTGGAGGCCGTTTCCAGGGTCTCTGGGATCTTGTCGAAGGTGTCGGGAAGGACGTCGAGCTGACCCCGGATCTGTTCGCCGGTGATGACGGTCAGCAGTTGCCGGCACCTCCACTGCAGCGGCGTCTCGGGACGGTGCGTGAGTCGCTGCACGAGTGTGGGGAACAGGTAATGCGTCGCCTCTGCGGCGAGGTGTTGTCGGAGCCAGTGGACCGGGAGCCGCTGGCTGAAGCTGTGCATGTCGGCTTCCCGGGCCAGGTCCAGGAGCTGAGCGGTGTCGACGGCTCGGACAGTGCGGGGAAAGGTCGGAGCCATGCCGCGATGATGCCAAGAAGCCTACGCGGGGCCGCAGTCAGCCGGGCCGGGCTGCGATCTGGCGACGGGCAGACCCCCAGACTTCCTCGAACTCCTCGGAGGTGAGTTGTTCGGGGTCGTGGCCTTCCCTTTCCGAGAGGGGCAGCTCGGCTGTGACTCCGAACCTGCTGTCGTACTCATCGAGGCGTCCTGCGTCGTAGGCCCGCTGCCACTCGGTGAGTGAGGCAGCTGCGATCGGGGTCAGCTCAGGCCCTTCGAGTTCGACCTGCCGGATCACCCAGCCTTCGGCGTCGGCCTCAAAGTAGAACCAGACATCTTCCTCGTCCCACTAGCAGCGCATCCATGTCTTCACGAGCCCATGATGGCGGCGGTCTGCCCGCCAGCCTCTGCGGTGTCCAATTCCTGTGAGTGGTCACTTGGACTACTGGGATGCTCCTGCTGTGACCACCACGACGAGCAGACTGCAGACCGACGCCGGATGGGACGGCCCCTATTACCGCGTCCTCGCCGAAGGATTCGAGGCACTGTTCCTCCCAGGCCCCGACGAGGTGCTCGATGAGGTCTGCAATGTGGATGTCGAGGTTCACCTCCCCGACAGCTCTCGCTGGAGTGCGACGATCTTCACCCTCGCCGAGGTGGACCGGCTGATGAGGAGGTGGGAGGGGACCGGAGAAGCGGCAGGGGGCCGATGCTTCTGGTGCTCGGACGGGCTGATCGTTCGAGACCCTGGCATCCAAGGCATGGTGGGCGTGATCGCCAAGCTGCTCGCGTCGGGAGAGTTCGGCAGAGCCTTTCATCGCCTTTCCGACCCGGAATGAACTCCGGATGGTGGGCAGTGGTGGACCTGGCTCAGATGCCGGATCCCGGGCTCTGGCTGCTATCGGCGCCGGTCTCGACAGGCGGCGCTTCGACGGGGAAGAGGATCGGGCTGATCAGATATTGCGTGCGGTCGGGTGACGGCTCGTTGGCCAGGTGGGGGGCGATCGCCTCTCGCATCCCGTCGATCATCCCGTGCAGTTCCCCAGGGCTGAGCCAGACGGCGTGCTGCCGGTAGCCGACCTGGTCGGCTACCGGGTTGGCCGTGTCGTGGTCGAGATACGCGGTGAATTCGGCAGTCAGGACCGCCAAAGCGGCGGCGAATGCGCGGCGATGGTCGTCGAGCGAGAGTGAACTGGCCGTATCTGCATTGATCCCCGCGCGGTCGCGGCGCAGCCTGTAGCGGCGCTCGACCGCGCCGCGCACGCGCCGCTCCAGGGCGACTTCCAGAACCCCGCCGGCTGCGAGCAGGTCGACGTGCCGGTAGACCGTGGCCTTCGAAACGTCCCGGATGCGGTTGCACAGGTCGGCGGTGGTCATTTCCCTGCCGCCACGCATCGCGTGAATCACTCGCAACCGCACCGGGTGGGCCAAGAGTTCGAAAGCATCCATCCCTCAATGATCTCATGTCATGCTACCGTTCGCATTCCCTGAGAAAGGTTGTGAGGGATGCCTGACGGCGCTGCGACAGAGTCCATGACCGGCTCAGAACTCGCCTGGATGCCACCGCCTTATGCCGAGCCCGGCCGTTTCAGCGAGCACGAGGTCACCATCGGCACCGGCCCCTTCCCGGTGTCAGGCACGGTGAGCGTCCCTCGAGGGCAGGCTCCCGGCCCTGGCGTTGTGCTGCTCGCAGGTGGTGGACCGTTCGACCGCGACGAAACCAGCGGGCCGAACAAGCCGCTCAAGGACCTGGCCTGGGGGCTCGCCAGCCGGGGGGTGACCGTGCTGCGCTTCGACAAGGCGTCCTACGCCCACCGCGATGTGGCCGCGACATCGGACCTGACGATGACACAGGAATACGTACCGCATGCCGTCGATGCAGTCGGCCTGCTCCGTAGCCACCGATCGGTGGACCCCGAGCAGGTCTTCGTCCTCGGCCACAGCATGGGCGGCAAGGTCGCCCCCGCCGTCGCCGTCGCCGCACCGACGGTGGCGGGCCTGGTGATCATGGCCGGTGACACGCAGCCGATGCACCATGCCGCTGTCCGCGTCGTCAGCTACCTCGCCACCGTGCTCCCCGACCAGGTCCCGCCCGCGGTCATCGAAACCTTCCAGCGACAGGCGGCCCTGGTCGACAGCGCGGAACTCACGCCCTCGACCCCCGCCGCGGATCTGCCGTTCGGACTGCCCGCGCCGTACTGGCTCGAATTGCGTGACTACGACCCGGTCGCGATCGCGGCCGGACTCAGCAAGCCGATGCTTATCCTCCAAGGAGGACGCGACTACCAGGTCACCGTCGCCGACGACCTGGTGCGATGGCGGACGGGCCTGGCCGGCCGGCCGGAAGCCGATATCCGTGTCTACGAAGCCGACAACCACCTCTTCTTCCCCGGCGCGGGACCATCGACCCCCGTCGAATACGGCACTCCGCAGCATGTCAACCCCGCCGTCATCGCCGACATCACCCGTTGGCTCAGCCACGGCCAGGGCTGAGCATTCACGCCGCCTGTGAGCCAGTGGTCGGCGGCCTCCCGCACCAGCACACTGCCGGCCCCGCACACCGAGGAATGTGCCGGCTCGCTCTCGCGACGCCGCCGACAGGCCGCCGAATTCAACGCCTGCCGTCTCTCGGCTCTCGGTGCTTCCGCACTGCCCGCTCTTGCCGGTCCGGTGGCCGCTGACCCGACGCCTGTCTCGGCGTGGGGGCCGGGTGGCCCCAAGGCGCAGATGCCGGAGGTGCAGGTCGGCTCCAACGTCCCGGCCCCCGCCGAGGCCGAGGCGCCGGTGTCCGCCGAGGCCTCGGCCTGGCGTGCCGCCCAGAAGGAACGGGCCTCGAGCCGTACCCGCGCCGGCGCTGCGGCTCGTTCGTCGGCTGCGGTGCTGACGTACGTCCCCGAGGGGCAGGGGGCGGTGCCGTGGCATCAGATATCCGACTTCCGGATCACTGACTCGCTGGTGGCCAGGGTCAACTGCTCCAACGGCAACTTGATGCTCGCCGCCACCGACTTCGATGTCGCGGGCGTGGGCCAGTCGCTGCGCCTGGCTCGGACGTACAACTCCCTGGACGCCCCGTGGGGCAAGGTGTCCCAGCGGTGGTGGCAGGAGTACGAACGCTACGCGCAGATCTTCACCTCCGAGGTGGTCCTCTATGACGCGAGCGGGGATTCCGTCCGCTTCACCAAGGAGTCCAACGGCACCTACACCACGCCCAAGGGCTCCTCGAAGGACCTGAAGAAGAACAGCGACGGCACCTACACGCTGACCGACCGTAAGTCGGGCTCGAAGGACACCTACGACGCCAACGGCACGCTGACGAAGGTCACGGACAAGAACAACGGCGTCATCACGATCACGCAGCACGATGAGGGCGGTGAGCAGAAGGGATTCAAGGTCACCGAGACCCGCTCCGGCCGGTGGGTCGATCTGCTGAAGACGGACGCCTCGCAGTGGCAGGCCAAGGACCGCACCGGCCGCACCGCCGTCTACGACCTCAACGCGGCCGGCGACGTGGCGAAGACGACGGACACGGAGGGCAAGGCCACCCAGTTCGGCTATGACTCCTCACGCCGCCTGACGAAGATCACCACGCCCGAGGGGCGGGTCACGGTCTTCACCTACGACGACCAGAACCGCGTCACCTCCATGCTCCGGGCCACTGATCTCAACGGCTCCGGTCACACGGGCCCGACCTGGACCTACACCTACGACTCGTCCTCGCCGTCCGCCGCGGGCACAACGAAGGTCACCGACCCGGAGCAGCACTCCACCTCGTACAAACACGACGGGGACGGCCAGGTCACCGACGTCACGGATGCCCTGACCCACAACCGCACCATGTCGTTCGACGCGAACCACAACGTGACGACCGCCTCCGACGCCATGGGAGTCGGAGGGACGGGTGCGAACGTCACGACGTACGGGTGGGACAGCCGCAACAACCCCACCTCGGCGAAGCTCCCGACCGGGGCCACCTCCACCGTGACCGGTTACCAGACCATCGCGGGTTCCGACCTCCCCGGCTCGATCACGACTCCGGACGACGAGAAGACCGACTACACCTACGACACCGCGGGCAACACCAAATCCGTAGCGGTGGAAGGAACGGGCGGCGGGAACCAGACCTTCGACTACAACCCGGCCACCCCCACCTGCCAGGGCTTCCAGGGCCAGCGGTGCAAGGCCACCACGAAGATGACGTCGACGAAGTCGGTGTCCACCACCTTCACCTACGACGCCCAGGGCAACCTGAAGACGGTCAAGGCCCCGGCCCCCCCTGGGTACCACCACTTACTACTACGACGGCCTCGGACGCACCACCATGGTCAAGGACGCCCGCGGGGTGACCACCCTCTACGAGTACGACAACCGCGACCGCGTCACCAAGGTCGACGGCTCCAACTACGCGACGGTCACCTACTCCTACGACGGTGACGGCAACCTCAAGCAGCGCTCGGACAACAGCGGCGTGATCACGTACGACTTCGATCCGCTCTCCCGGGAGACGGTCCGTACTCTGCAGGACGGCTCGCAGACCGTCCTGACCTACACCCCGGCCGGCAACGTCGACACCTACCAGGACCCCGCCGGGCTGACGGACTACACCTGGAACGAGGTGAACAAGCTCAAGTCGCTCAACGACCCCAAGAGCAAGATCACCTCATACGACTACGACAAGAACGACGTCCGCACGAAGACCACCTACCCGGGCAACACCGTCCAGACCATCACCCCGGACAAATCCGGCCGCCCGGAGAAGATCAAGGCCACCTCACCCAAGGGCACCCTGGTCGACCTCGCCTACTCCTACGCCAACGGGACCAAGGACGGCGGCAAAATCCGCACCAGCACGGACGCGGTCTCCGGATACAAATCCTCCTACACCTACGAGAGAAGTGGTCGGACTACTCCCAGATGACCTCGGTAACCGTCGCCGGGAAGACGTACGCCGGGCAGTGCGGGTCGACGGACCAGTCGGAGCGGATCAAGCTCGGTGACACGTTCTTCCACAACGGCCCGATCGGCCTGGCCGGCACCTCGACCGCCGGAGTCGACACAGGGTTCAACCGGGAACCCGAGGGAACGCTGAATTCCATGACCCGCGAGGGGAAGAACTACTACTACCTGACCGACGCCCTCGGGAGCGTGGTGGCCACGGCCGACGAGACCGGCACGAAGGTCAACAGCTACGGCTACAGCCCTCGCGGCGTCTCCCGCAGCACCACCAGCGAAATGGTGCCCCAGCGCTACCGGTTCGCCGGCGGCTACCAGGACCCCACCGGTCTTTATCACTTCGCCGCCCGCTACTACGACCCCAATATTGGCCGCTTCACGAGCCCCGATCCCTCCGGCCAGGAACAGAACCCCTACCTCTACGCCGAAGGCGACCCCGTCAACCGCATCGACCCCAACGGTTTGCTGAGCTTCGGGGATGTCACTGGTATCGGGGATTGGGCGAGCCTCACCTACGACACGCTGACGGGTAACACGGAAGGCGCGAACGCCACCAAAATGGGCATCATCGCGGGAATCGGCGTGGAAGCGCTTTGCGGGGCGGCGGCCGGCGCCGGGGCGGCTGCGACTTTGGGGGTCTCAGTAGGAGCCGGGTTGACCGGGTGTTCGGTCGTAGCCGGTGCCGCTGCCGGGGCGACTACAGCCGCATACAGCTGATCGATCTCTAAGGGCTGTCCCGTAATCCCTGGCGGGCGCACGACGACAGCTACGGCACCTCGCCGCGTTGTCGGAACGCCCGAATACATCCAGTATGCGGACGCCCCTCCGCCTTGCGATGCACCGCATCTGACGTCGCGCGCTGATCCACCAGGGATTACGGGACAGCCCTTAGGGGGGCGGGATTCACCTCCCGCCCCCGAAGAAGAGGAGTCGTGAATGAGTCGGGCCGTGAGAATCGGATCAGCGTTCATAGCCTTCCTTTGCGGTGCCGCCCTGCTGCTGGTAGGCACGCATGATGCGGTCACCGGTGCTTCTCGCGCCGTACTCCCCGTAATGATAGGAACCGCTCTCGTTGTCGGCGGGATTTTCTTCATGTTCAAGAAATTCAAGTCATGATTCTTTCATCGATCATGCCTCCTTCTGCTGCGGGGCTGCCGTCCTGGGGGATCACCCTCGTCATTCTGGTATTTGTCCTCGCTGTCGTCTTCGTCCTGACGCGTCGTCGATGACATGAGGTCAGTTGGCCTCTGTAATCGAGCGGACCACTACCAGGTGTTCGGGCTTCTACGACAACAGCGCCGCCCCGGTGGACATCGGCGGCCCGATGACGTGCACCATCTCCAGCGCGCCGGACGCCGATGACCGCTACACACTCGTGGTGGCGCAGAGCCCGAACCAAGCACGTACAAGGTCACTCTCGACATCGCCGACCATGCACATGTCTACTCGTCCACGGGTCAGAAGATCTACGGGATCAACTGCTTCTGACGGTACGGAAGAGCAGCGCGTCGGCGAACCGGAGCGGATCGTGGGATCCGGGGGTCGTCACCCCCGGGTGACCCGGTTGAAGCGCCCATTTGATCGGGGAGGAATCCGTGATCAACAAAAGGTTTGTGGCCTTCCTTGTGCTGTGCGGTTGTGTATCGATCTTCGGATTGATTACTGGCTTCACAAGTGGTCGCCCCATTATTCTGGTCGCCGGGGTGCTGGGTGTTATAGTCGCCTGCTTCCTGACGTATCGCGTGATGCGTAGTCGGCCAGGCAGGGCACGTTGACCGCAGCCTTTCGCGGACGTCAGCTTCGATTGGGCGGCCGATTCGCGGCCATTGCACTCATCTGAAGTCCCGTCCAGGCTGAGTCTGGACGCCCCCCGTCCGCCAGGGGCTGGCTCCGTGTCATCTCTCTTGCTGAACCGTGTCTGTACCCAAGGGGACTGGCGGCAGCGGTGTTCACGAGAGCTTTTGGGGAAGGTGCCTCTTGACCAAGGAGGCGCACATGGCGCAACGTTCTGAGTCCACCTCGCCGGAATGGACCAGACCGGGTAATAGGTGGGGGCCGTGGTTTTACTGGCCGATGCTCTGCATAGGCGTCGGATTGCTGGTGTGGCGGGTGAGTGTCGGCGCGAGCACCAGACAGGTCGTGCTGGCTGCCGCATATGTCCTTGTGTGGGTGTGCCTCTTGGTGGCTAATCGATCCGCACGCCGGCGACAAGGCACACCTTGACCTCCGCCCAGCCCGGGCCGGGACGATAAACGTGCGGCTCTGTCCCGTAATCGGTGGTACCGCTGTGTGTGGCGATCAGTGGAGAGGATTCGCTCTCCTCGCCCTCGCGGGCCTCGCCGAAGCAGCGAAGAAGGTAGCCCTCCGCTCCGAGCCGCCAGGCGAGTAAGCAGCTCCGCACCCGTTCATAAGCGACCGGGCGAGCGGGCGCGAAAGCCCATGGGCTGTAGTTCCACTCAGGTGCGCCCGGGCCACAATTGCATCACCCGCCCCTCCGCATGCCTCGTCGGTGAGGGTGATGCGGTTGCAGCTGATGCTGCGGACCAAAGCTGGCCACCGGCACCGAGTCGGCTGCCAGGAGTGAGCTGCTGCGCCGTGAGGTCGCTCAGTCGCGGCAGGCTATGCAGACCCGGCCGGTGACAGACGAAGCTCGCAGCATGGTTATGACGATGGGTGCGTGTACTGCGCAGGAAGCGCGGGGCGTCCAGGGGAAGCTGTCACAGCACACGAACGTCAAGCTGCGGGTGGTGGCGGGGCGGTGACTGCTGTCGCGAGCGCGGCTGCCGACATCGGGCTGACGCCGCGCGAGCTCGAGGTGCTGCGCCTGATCGCCAACGGCCTGTCGAGCGGTGAGATCGCCGCAACGCTGGTGATCAGCCCGGAGACCGTCAAGACGTACGTGTCGCGCCTCCTGACCGGGCTCGGCCTGCGGGACCTTGTGCAGGCGGTGGTCCACGCCTACCGCAGCGGTCTGGTGACCGGAGGGGTGGCCGGCCCGCTTATGGACTGCTGCCGGGTCGGTCTCAGCGCAGTTGGCGGAAGAACTCGGTGATGTCGTCGGCGAGCAGTCTGGGCTCTTCGTGGGCGGCGAAGTGTCCGCCGCGCGGCATCGACGTGTACCGGGTGATGTTGTAGGTGCGTTCGGCCCAGGAGCGCGGGGGCCGGGTGAGGTCGGCGGGGAAGACGGCGACGGCGGTGGGTACTTCGACCTTCTCGACACGCCGGGTCAGGCCGCGGGCGTACTCGTAGTAGGGCCGGAACGACGTCGAGATTGTGCCGGTGAACCAGAACAGGGACGCCTGGGTGAGGACGAAGTCGTCGGTGAACCGGGACGACAGGTCGCCGCCCGAGTCGCTCCAGGCGCGGTATTTCTCTACGATCCAGGCCAGCAGGCCGGTCGGAGAGTCGGACAGCGCATGGGCCAGGGTGAGGGGCCGGGTGTTCTGCTGGTGCTGGTAACCGCCCTCCTTCGCGCTCCAGTTGGCGACCTGGTCGAGGTAGGCCTGTTCGTCCAGGGTGAGGTCGGCGGCGTCGTACCCCTGGGACGCGGCGACGGCCAGCAGGTGGATGCCGGCCAGCGACTCCGGGTAGGCCTCACCCAGACGCGAGGTGATCCCCGCGCCCAGGTCTCCGCCGTGGGCGGCGTACCGGTCGAAGCCGAGCTCGTCCCGCATGAGCCGGTGCCAGATCTGGTGGGTCTGGAGCGTCGGCGGGAGGTCCGGGCGTTGCGGCGAGAACGCGTAGCCGGGCAGCGAGGGGACGACGACCGTGAACGCGTCGGACGCGTCGCCGCCGTGCTTCGAGGGCTCCGCGAGACGCCGGGCGAGGTCGGTGAGCTCCAGGAAGGTGCTGGGCCAGCCGTGGGTCAGCACGATCGGCAGGGCGTCTGGACGCTCGCCGTCGAACCGGAGGTAATGGACGGGCGTGCCGCCGATGACGGCCGTGTGGTGCGGGAGGGCGTTGATCCGCGCCTCGTGGGTGCGCCAGTCATAGCCTGTGGCCCAGTACTCCGCCAGGCGGCGCACCTCAGTGGTGTCGGCGCCCGCTTCCCAGCCATCGACGGGCCACCGGGTGGGCCACCGGGTGGCCCGCAGCCGCGCGCGCAGGTCTTCGAGGTCCGTATCGGTTACAGCGATCAGCGGCGGGTGGTCGGTCATGTGCCTCTCCTGGTCGTGCTCACGTGCCGGCCGTGCGACAGCGCCTGGACATGGTCGACGCCGTCGCCGGCCCGCGCACACCTGCGGTCACCGCGTGGCGGTGGCCAGTGCCGCGCGGATGACGTCGTCGCCGGCGGGCCGGCCCTTCTCGTTCGAGTACGGCCCATAAGGGCTGCCCCACACCGGTGTGCCCGTCGCCTGCCGCCAGCTGTCGGCCAACGGTCCCGCGTCCACCACGCCGTACCCGATGGAGTCGATGAAGTCGGTGACCGCCGCCTTCGCCGGCGCCGAGTCCGCGGCGATCGGCAGGTACGACCGGTCGGCCGCCCCCGCCGGGCGGGCGAGTGACAGCACGTGCTTGAAGTAGATGGTGTTGAACGCCTTCACGAGTCCGGCGTCCGGAACGTAGCGCAGCAGCAGTTCGCTCGAGGTGAGCGACCCACTGTCGAGCTCGGGGATGTGCCCGTCACGCTCGGGGCCGTAGTTGCACGTGTCGATGACCGTCTTTCCCACCAGTGGTGCGGCGGGCAGGTCGGGGAAGGCCGTGACCGGCACCGTGACCACGATGATGTCACCGGCCGCCGCGGCTTCCTCGCTCGTCGCCGCGGAGGCCCCCGGACCCAGTCTCGCGACCGTGTCCGCGAGCGTCCCGGGACCGCGCGAGTTGCTGAGCACGACCTGATGTCCGGCCTCGACGGCGAGCCGCGCGATGGTGCTGCCGATGGATCCGCTTCCGATGAATCCCACAGTCGTCATGTTCTCGGCGTCCTTCCAGAAGAGCCTTGTCCTTGTACGAGCCTCGTTCTTGCCACGCGCCGGACTCGTCGCGACCCGGGCCCCAGCTGTCAGCCGGCGTGGAAGTAGTGGCCGTTGTCCAGATCGGCGAGGAGGCGGGGCTGAGCCGGCTCCCAGCCGAGGGTCCGGCGGGTGATGAGGTTGGACGTCGGGTAGCTCTGCGTGACGACGTTAGTGAGGAACCCGAAATGTGCCGGCAGGATCAGCTCGTCCATGGGAACGCTCACGGCGGGCAGGCCCAGGCGGCTGCCGATGGCCTCGGCGATCTCGCGGAAAGGGATGCCCCCGTCCTCGACCGCGTGCCAGTAGCTGCCGGCCGGGCCCTTCTCCAGCGCCAGACGGAACAGGGAGGCGGCATCGCGGGCGTGCACGGCGTTCCACCGGTTCGCGCCGTCTCCGGGGTAGCCGGCGAAGCCCTTCTCCTTCGCGAGCGCGATCAGCATGGGGAGAAAGCCCCGATCGGTCGTGCTGTGCATGATGTTGGCGATCCGCACGACCGAGGACCGTACCTTCTGCTCGGCGAGTCCGATGACGGCGGACTCCACGACATTACGGGCCCGCAGGGTGCCCTTGTGCTCGTCGCCGACGGGCAGGGCCGGGTCTTCCTCGGTACCCGGCCGGCCCAGGTACGTCCCGGTCCCGGGCGAGCCGATGCTCCCTGCCGCGACCAGCGGCTTACCGGTCCCCGCGAGGGCCTCGCCGTACGCGAGCATGACCGGGAGCTCCGCGGCGGCCACGGCGGCCATCCCGCCGGACGGAAGCAGGTCCTGCCGGTGCGCGACGTGGATGACGCCGTCGGAGCCCGCGGCCGCCTCCTTGAGCCCGTCGAGGTCCTGGAGGTCGCCGCGGCGTATCTTCGCGCCGAGCGCGGACAGTGCCGCGGCGGCCGTGTCCGACCGGACGAGGCCGGTGACCTCGTGTCCTGCGGCGATGAGTTCGGGGATGATGTACGAACCGGAATGGCCGGTCCCGCCAGTGACGAAGACACGCAAGGTACTGCTCCTTGTCAGTGATGTGGTGCGCGAAGTGGTGGTGCGGGGTGGTGGTGCGGGTGTGCTCAGCCGCGGAGGTCGACGCCGAGGGCGACGTCGAAGGTCCCCGCGCCGTTCCGGGCCAGGCCCATCAGCAGCGGCCCGATCCCTTCCAGCCAGCGGGCCATCTCCAGGCCGCCGACGTCGAGGGGACGCAGTCCCAGGCTCGCGATGAACGCCGACACGTCGGCCTTGGCCCGTGCGTCATCTCCGGCGAAGAGCACGTCCAACGGACGTTCCTGGACCAGGACATGGCCGAACACTGTGTTGAAAGCCTTCACGACGTGAGCGCTCGCCGGGGCCGCCTTGGCGATCTCCTGCGCACCGGACGTGCCCTCGGGGGTGACCACTCCGGTGGCGTCGGCATCGAACGTGTTGGAGATGTCGATGATGACCTTGCCGGCCAAGGCATCCCCGTACTGGGCGACGACCGGCACGGCGCTGGTGTAGGGCACGGCGAGGACAACGATGTCGCCCACAGGGACGGCGCCGAAGGCCCCCACCGTGGCGCCGGCGCCGAGCTCGGCGGCCAGGCCCTTGGTCTTGGCGGCGTCGCGGCCGATCAGCTCGACGGAGTTACCGCCCGCTACCGCACGTGAGGCGATGGCGTGGGTCATGCCCCCCAGACCGATGAAACTGATGCTGCTCATGGTGAGACTCTCTTCCTCTGGTCCGAATCGAACGGCTTGCCCGCCCGTCGCTTCTTCGCCCGTCGTTGCTTCGGCGGTCGTTTCTTCGGTGGTCACAGCCGGCCGGTACGCTCGATCACCTGGCCGGCGAAGTCGAGCAGCTGGTCAAGGCCGGCGAACATCGTGAAGGCATCGAAGTACGCCTCATCGACACCGGATTCGGCGTACCGCGTCAGTTGGTCCGCGACCGAGCCGACGGACGTGCCCGGCTCGAGGTTGATCCGCATGGCCGTCTTGAGTGCGTCGGGATCGCGGCCGGCCTCCTCCGCCGCTCGACGCGCGATCGACCACAGGCGGCCTGCGCCCTCGTCCTGACTACTGACCGACGCGGCGGGCGCCGGCCCTTCGACCCCGAGCCAGCCGACCCCGCTGCGGCCGACCCGGCGCATCGCGGCCTCACTGGCACCACCGATCCAGATGGGCGGCCCGCCCGCCTGGACCGGACGGAGGTCGGCGTGGACCGGTGGCATGGTGAAGAACTCGCTGTCCCAGGACACGGGACTGGTAGTCCACCACGCCCGCAGGAACGCCAACATGTCATCGAGCATCTTGCCGCGCCGGCTCCAGTCCGCGCTGCGGGCGACGTCGTACTCCTGCTTCATCCACCCCACCCCCACACCAACGCCGAGGCGGCCGCCGCTGAGCACGTCGAGCGTGGTCAACTGCCGGGCCAGGTGCGGCGGCTCGTAGTAGAACGTGCTGAGCGTGCTGGTGTTCAGGCGTACCCGGTCGGTCGCCGCCGCAGCGACGGTCAACAGCAGCATCGGATCGAAGGAGCGGGCCATCTGTGGCCCCAGGTCCAGATAGCCGTTGCCCAGATCAACCGGCGTGACCAGGCGATCGCCGACCCACAGGGTGTCGTAGCCGAGGTCCTCGAGTCCGCGGACGAAAGTGCTCAGGGCGGGGGCGTCGCTGACCGCGGGCCCGACAAGGGGAATCACGAAACCGAGCTGCATTGCGTTGGCCTCCTCGGGCGAACTCTTTCGCCACTATTGACATCTGGCATCTGGCATCGACGAGTCGGTGGTTCCGTCGATTGGCCAGAGCGCACGGCGCCCTATTTGCCGACTGTTTGGTCAGCCCCGGAGGGGTCAGCCCGTAAACTCGCTGACGCCCAGGGCGAAGTTCCCGTGGCCGATTCCGTTGCCGGCGAGGCCTACCGTGAGCACGCCCGCTCCTTCGAGCCAGTGCGCCATCTTCAGGCCGCCGACGTCCAGCGGGCGCAGTCCGAGGCTCTCGATGAATGCCGCGACGTCCGCCTTGGCCTGCGGGTCGTCACCGGCGAAGAAGACGTCGGGCCGGCCGTTCTCCAGAACGCCACGGAAGATGGTGTTGAAGGCCTTGAACACGTTGGCGTCGGCCGGGGCCACCTTGGCGACTTCCTGCGCGATCGAGGTCTCCTCGCTGTGGGCCAGGCCATCGCCCGTGGTGTTGAAGGGGTTGCTGATATCGACGATGGTCTTGCCCGCGAGGGCGTCCCCGTACTGGGCGACGGTCGGAACGACCCCGTCGTACAACAGGGCCGTGATGACGATGTCCCCGGCCGGGACGGCGCCCCACTCACCCGCCGTCGTGCCGCCGCCCAGAGTCTTGGCCAGGCCCTCGGCCTTGGACTGATCGCGCGCCATGATCTCGACGGTGTTGCCGCCCGCTACCGCGAGCGCGCCGATCGTGTGGGCCATGTTCCCCGCACCGATGAAGGTGATGCTGCTCATGAGCTGTGCTCTCTTCCTGTTCTCGGGGGCGCCTGTTCTCTAGGCGCCGCTCTGTCGCGTTCGTGCGTGGTCCGGTCTCGTTCGTGCGTGGTTCAGATAGCGGTGGTGCCGCCGTCGGCGAACCAGCTCCAGACCATTGACGTAGCTGGAGTCGTCGGAGGCCAGGAACAGGGCGATCGTGGCGATCTCCTCGGGGCGGCCCATCTTTCCGCGGGGGATCAGGGACTCGAAAGCAGTCCTGGTCGCCTCGTCGAATAGCTCTTCCTGCTTGGCCGTGCCGTCCTGGCCGGGGCCAGGACGTTCACCCGGATCTTGCGGTCGCGCAGCTCGTTGAGCCAGACACGGGCAAAGGCCTGCTGGACCGCCTTGCTTCCCGCGTAGAGGCTCCAGCCGGGGAAGGCGCCGGGGAAGGCATTGGATCCGGTCATCAAGATCGACCCGTGGTCGTTGAGCAGGGGTAGTGCCTTCTGCACGGTGAACAGGGTGCCGCGGGCGTTGAGCGAGAAGGAGCGGTGGAACTGTTCCTCGGTGATCTCGCCGAGCATGGCGGGCTCGCCCATGCCGGCACTGGCCCACAGCTCGTCGATCGAGCCCTTCTCCCGCTTGACGGTGTCGTACAAGCGGTACAGGTCGTCCAGGTCGGACGCGTCACCCTGGACGGCGGTGACGTTGCGGCCGATCAGTTCGACGGCCTCGTCCAGTGCTTCCTGCCGCCGGGCCTGGATGGAGACATGCGCGCCTTCCTCGACGAAAAGCTTGGCCCCGGCCATCCACCGGCAATTACCGCTACCTTGCCATCGAGCTTTCCCACGATCACTCCATTGAATTGATGAGTAGCAATTACCGATCCAGAATTCTTGTACCGAATTCTCTCGGCCCCATGAACGATGCCATTGGCCTGAGCGGGTGTCCAAGACCCGTTTCAACCGTGGTGATAACCTCAAGGCATTGCCGGACCGGGAGGGGCCCCATGGATCTGGATCTCCGCAAGTTGCGCTACTTCGTCGCCGTCGCCGACAGACTGCACTTCGGCCGCGCCGCCGAGGACCTGCACATCGCGCAGCCGGCGCTCAGTCGGCAGATCCGCGCGCTGGAACAGGACCTCGGCGCCCCCCTGTTCACCAGGGACAGCCACGGCGTCACGCTGACGGACGCGGGCCGACAACTCCTGGACGACGCCGGTCCGTTGCTCGCCTCCGCGCAAGCGGTCAGGCGCCGGGTGACCGCGGCTGCCCGTGGCGGCCAGCGGCTGGTGGTCGGTTTTCGGGCTGGGATCCCGGTCATCCCCGCGGCGCGAGAGTTCGGTGGCCGCCATCCGGACGTGGTCGTGGACGTGCAGCGCATGGAATGGGACGACCAGGTCGCTATGCTGCTTGACGGCCGTGTCGACGTCGGCTACGTGCGGCTGCCCATCGACGAGGCAGGCCTGCGCCTCATGCCGCTCTACACCGAGCCGCTCATGGTGGCGCTGCCCGCTGGCCACCGGCTGGCCGGCAAGGAGGAGGTCACCGAGGCGGACCTGACCGGTGAGCCGCTGATCTGGCATGCCGACCCGAGCACGCAGCCCACCAAGCGTCCGCACCCCGACTCCGGGCTCCGGGTGCGCGGGGTGGAGGAGAAGCTCGAGCACGTCGCGGCCGGCCGTGGCATCTCGTTCGTGGGGCGCTCGGAGACCGTGTTCTACTCACGACCGGACATCAGGTACGTGCCCGTCCTGGACCTGGCGCCCGACCAGGTTTTCGTCGCGATGGCAGCGTCGCGCACCTCGCCGCTGGCCGACGACTTCTTCGCCGCGGCTCAAGCGACGGCTGGGATCACGGCAGAATGCGGGAACTATGAGATGTGGCAGCTGGTGACCGACGCCGCTGCACAGCGCGGTTGAGCAGTCCGGCTGACAACAGCAGACCCCGGCCTCCAGTACGCGTACCTGTGGCGCGCTGCTCGACGGAGTGGTTCGTTCCCGATCGTGGCGGTGTTCACCGCCGCCGACCATCCGCTGCGGGCCCGGTCAGGAGGCCTCATTCAGGGCGGGATCCGCGCGCCAGATCAGGGCGAGTTAGTGGCTGTTGTCTTTCCGGTGGTGGCTGCCTAAGGGCTGTCCCGTAATCCCTGGCGGGCGCACGACGACAGCTACGGCACCTCGCCGCGTTGTCGGAACGCCCGAATACATCCAGTATGCGGACGCCCCTCCGCCTTGCGATGCACCGCATCTGACGTCGCGCGCTGATCCACCAGGGATTACGCGACAGCCCTTAGTTTCCGCTGGTCAGGAGTAGGAGCGGTGATTCAGCGGGAGTTGTGGCCCGTCGGGTTGCTGTTCTCCGGGAGGTCGCGGATGCCGTCTGTTTCTGGGTTGCTGGAAGAGCGGGAGCTCGCTGCTCGTCGTCGTGTGGAGAAGTTGCGGGAGGAGGCCGATCGCGTTCAGGCCGTGGCCGAGCAGGACTGGAGCGAGTGGACCATTGCCCGCTCGCGGGTCGGCGAGGTCCTGGCCCCGGGCGGCGCTGGCGATGCCGCCCCGGATTCCACCGGGGGCCTGCGGGAGACTGGTCCGCAGACCGAGCCGGCGAAGCCGAAGTCGGTGGTGCCGGCGTGGCGCGCGGGCCTGGCCTGATCGGTACTGTCGGTGGACTACCAGTGCATCCTTCGGGTCCTGTCCGACCAGCAAGGTCTCGGCCAGGGACCGTTGACCTGCCAGGAGATGGCCGTCGCGTTCGCCATTGATCCGGTGCCAGGGCGGTTCACGCTGCTGCAGAGCGAGTCCGGGTCAGGCGGCGGGTCATGAGCAGGGTCATCGACCAGTAGACCACCGCCTCGGCGCTGGCGGTGCGGCGTTCGGAGTCCGCGCCCGAGGCGGCGGGATCGCATCAGGTGGGCGAAGAACCGCTCGACGATCCACCTCTTGGGCAGCACGACGAAGCCGCGCATGTCGTCGCTGCGTTTCACGATTGCCGGGACCAGCGCGAGCGTGGCGAGGCAGTGCTCGCTGAGACTGCCGGTGTATCCGCCGTCGGCCCAGACCAGCTCCAGCCGGTGATGCGCGTGGGTGACCTGCTCGAGAAGTACCTGGGCGGCAGTGCGGTCGCCGGTGTCCGCGGCGGTGACCATCACGCCCAGCAGCAGGCCGAGCGTGTCCACTACCGCGTGCCGTTTGCGCCCGTTGATCAGCCTTGCCGCCGTCGAATCCGCGGCAAGGCTGATCAACGGGCGCGGCGTCCGCCTTCACCGACTGGGAGTCGATCACTCCCGCGGTCCGCTCCGGGACCCGGCCCGCCTTCTCGCGGACCTTCCCCCGCAGCCGGTCGTGGAACTCGAAGATCAGACCGTGTTCGCGCCAGCGTCGGAAAAAGGCGTAGACCTGGCCCAATGGCGGGAAGTTGGCCGGCATAGCCCGCCATTTGGTTCCACTGTCGACCAGATAGTGGACCGCATCCAACATTGCCCGGTGGCAGTACGCCTCCGGCTGGAGGCGCCTCTCGGCCTACGTCACGGCGCCCCGAATGCCGAGGGTGATGAGGACCGCTGACGTGACCTTGGCGGCAGTCTGCTTGAAGCGGGGCGTGTGCAGGGCGTGTGAGGCACGCAAGATGAGGAAGGTCCAGGCGGCGAGCCAGAGCGCGATCAGTAGCGCGTGGGCGGTGGCCAGAGTGAGGATCTGGCCGCCGAAGGGCTGGTGGCGTGCGATGAACTGGGGGACCAGGGTCAAGTAGATAGCTGCCGCTTTCGGGTTGAGGACGTTGGCGAGCAACGCTTGGGCGTAGACAGAGTCCGCCCCTTTCGGTCGGCGTTGGCGGTAGGGGACGGGCGCCGTGTTCGGTGCGGCGGAACGCCACGTCCATATGCCCAGGCCGATGAGGTAGCCGGCACCGATGAGCTTGATGGCGGTGTAGGCCTGGCTGGAGTGCATGACCAGGGCTGACAGGCCGGCTATGGCGAGAGTGGCGTGGATGTACAGGCCGGTGACTGTACCGAGGATGACGGGAAGAGCCTGACGGCGGCCGCTTTCGGTGACGTGTTGGATCAGCAGGGCCAGACTGGCTCCGGGGGTGGCGATCAGGGGAAGGACCGCCACCAGGAACCCGGCGACGGCGTAGGGATGGACCACGATGCCTCCGGATCGTGCGAGCGGGGGATCAGAGCACTACCCGGTAGTGGGTGGTCAGGCGCCGGTCGTCGGACAGGATGTGGAACGCAAGGCCGGGCGGCTGGTCGCGGTCTGCGGCCTTGTCGCCCTCCCAGGGCATGCGCAGGGTCCAGGTGATGGCCGGTCCGACGATCAGCGGCCGCGCGGCGAAGGTCGAGGCGGCCGCGGTGTGGGCGTGGCCGGTGAGGACGGCGGCGACCTGCGGGTGCGCGTCGATCAAGTCGGCCAGTTGTCCGGGCTCTTCGAGCATGCAGGAGTCGGGCAGGGGGTGATGGAGTTCGACCGGCGGCTGGTGGAAGGCGATCAGTGCCGCGGCGTCCTGCGGCAGCGCGGTGAGGGTGGTGTCGATCCAGGCGAGTGTTTGGGCGTCGAGGCGTCCCTCGTCGCGGCCCGGGACGGTGGAGTCGCACATCAGGATGGTGGTGCCGGCGATGTGGTGGGACTGATTGATGGGGCCGTGGTCGGGTGCCTCTCCGAGCAGGACCTTGCGGTAGGCCGGTCGCGCGTCGTGATTTCCGGGGCAGGTGAGCACTGGGAAGGGGGCGGTCAGGATCTGAGCTGCTTCCTCGTACTCGGCCTCCTCGCCATGATCGGCGATGTCCCCGGTGACGAGGAGTGCGTCAACCGGGTGGGGCAGGGCTCGCAAGTAGTCCATGACGCGGGTGGCGCGTCGGGTTGCCCTCTCGCTGCCGTCCAGGTGCAGGTCGCTGATTTGTGCAAGCAGCGTCATTCCGCAGTCGCCTCCAATGGCGGGCTCAGCCGCCGTCCCATGCCAGGGCAGGTGTCTCCACCCACTTCAGTATCTAACGGAAGTTTCTTCATTTTCCGTTAGAGACCTTAGGGTGTGCGTAGGGATGTGATCAAGTGGCTGACGACCGGGCACCGAGATGGAAGGGGATGCCTTGTGAAGCGTTGGCTGGCGTTGGAACTGGCAAGTACGATTCGCCACGACGCAGATGGCGGCGTCGCCGATGACCTCGCCACGGTCCAGGGAACAACGCACTGGATCCAAGAGCAGGGGGATCTGCTGGCCGGCCACATTCCGGCTGGAGAACTCGCAGCGGATGAAAACCTCAGGCTCGGGATCATCGAGCTTCGGCAGGCAGTGCGGGCCCTGTTCGCCCGAGTGGTCAGTCCCGCTCCTCCCAGCCCGGCGGACGCCCATCGCCTGATGACTGCCGACCAGGCAATGGCCCACCTCAATGCGGCTGCCGCGCGGGAACTGGTCGCCCCGCAGATCGACTGGCCCGTCGAAGGAGTCCCTACCGCCCGACTGCTGTCGGCGGAGAACGATCCCTACATTCGGCTTGTCGCGGCCCTGGCCCGAGCCGCCATCGACTTTCTCAGTGGCCCGCAGTGCACGCAGTTGCGATCCTGCGCCGCTCCCCGCTGCGTCCGCTACTTCGTCAAGAGCCACGGGCGGCAGGAGTGGTGCAAGCCGTCGTGCGGAAACCGCGCCCGGGCAGCTCGCCACTACAGGCGTCAGCGCACGGCAGTTGATGGCGGTTCTGCCCCGTCCTGATCTCTCAGGGAAACCCCAGGGCCGTGCCGACGCGGGCGCGCCATGGATCCCTCCCGCCTGGGGGACAAGCCGTTCCACACGGCCGTCGATCGCATCCACGCCGAGTTCGCCGCTGTCCTGTCCGTCGGCCACTCAGTCAACGACATCTCACGGCCCGGCCCTCATCCACTGACTTGGCGACGCCATGACCGGGGAACAATACTCCGCGTACTGACACATTCAGTTTCGAGGTGCTGTGAAGGACCCGGCAGAACGGGGGCGAGGGACTGCGGTCGTCAGCCCAAGTTCGAGGCGCTTGTCCATCTCCAGACGGAACGTTCCGTACGGGTTGATGTTCGACCAGAACCGCGATTGATGAGGCCATGAGGCTGGCGTTCCCCTCGCTTGAGCGACTGACGGACATCGTCGGCGTGGCCCCGTTCGCGTCGGATCAGCCGCAGTGATCACATCGGCACCTACGCCTGCCAGGTGCATGGGGCAGGGTGTCGCTTCGTCAGTGGCAACGGCACCGAGGTCGACGTGGACTTCGCTGCCGACGGGAGTGAAGTCTTCGACTTCTGGCGGCTGCGCTGGTACGAGCTGAGTCTGTCGGAGCCTGTTGACGTCACGGATGAGGATCTGCAGGCCGCAGTGTTAATGACGGGCTTCCGCCGGATCGCCACACCTCGGCGAACTGCACGTCTCCATGATCCCCTGGACTTTGAATCAGCCCTGGGTTGAAGGGCACCCCGCCTCGGCTCGCGAGCAGCGACCAGGTCGTAGCTGTGGTCAAGGTGTGACGGGCCCTTCACCTTCGCTATTTGTGCGGATCTCCAATTCGGCGTCCGCTAATGTCGTTCCGTTTTACGTTGCTCACTTCTCAGGACGATTGCTACGTTTTTTGGCTGGCGCACGTCGCCAGAATCGGTTTCGGCAAATCAGCATTCCTGCTGTGGAGGGTTCAGATGACTGGTAAGCTACAAAAACTCGTAATGGTCGCAGTGGCCACCGTCGGGATGATGGCCTGGACGACCAGCGGCTCGGCATCGGCGGCCAGTCAAGTTCCGTGCAACAACAGCGAGTTCGTAAAACTGTCCTACCACTACGGCAGTGATCCTACTCGGCACAAGTGCATCGCTTGTTTCGCGCACGCTGGCGACGTCTTTCTTTTTGACCAGTATGCGCGGCCCTTATGGGCTGACCAGATCTGGACCGGAAACAATCGTGTCCAGTGGTTCGGAGACGGGCGGTGGCAGCCTGCTCAGCCGATCGGGAAGAACACCGCCATGGGCTGGTCACCTCACCCTGGTGGGGTGCGGATAGAGAAGCTCCGAATCGTCTGAGTCACCTGCGGTATGCGGCCTCATTGTGTTTGACATCGAGTCACTGTCAGCCACGATGAGGCCTTCTGTGTGACCATCGGTGACTGTAGTGCTAGTACTCCAGCCGGACTTCTTCATTAGCGCTGGTCAAAGGCTTGGGCGCGGAGAGTGTGATGTGCCGGTACCAACTTGCGTAGAGCTCATAACACGATCTTGTTCAAGTGTTCTGGTTGGTGGGGCAGAGGCGGCGCGGGGAGAGCACGCGCGGGCTGAGGGCGGAAATCGAATTCGGCCAGGACGGCTCCGGTGCCGGGTGCACGACTTCGCCTCTGGATCATCGCCTTGGCTGGGTGGAGCCAGGGGCCAAGATTGGCCTGGCGTTGAGTGGTGCCGCCTTCTGCCCTGAGGCTGCGGCGTGCGCCTGCCACGGCGGTGGGCAACCGTTTGGCGATCTCAGCCGTCGTATGCACATGACGACGACGCCTGCCCTCCCATCCCTCGTGCTGCGCGGCAGCAGTGCCACCGCCCGCTTCGGGGACGGATTCGACTACGTGCAGTGGGAAGAGGACGGGCGCGTGACACGCATTCCGCTGGAGGCCATTGAAGCGGTCGGCAGCCTCAACCGCCGGCTCGAGGTCGTTCTGACGACTGCAGAGGCCGACCGCCGTCCTACCGTGTACGCGGTTCACGATGCCAGCGCCGCCGCCGTGACCGCGTTCTGTGCCGCCCTGCAGGCCCGACTGCCCGAGAGCGCCGCCGAGGGATTGCGCGTCGACGGCGAAGATCTGATCACCGAAGTTCCTGCGGGGCACCCCCGGACCCCCTCGAAGCGGGTTCTCCTTGTCGCCGTGATCGCGGTCTTCGCGGTGATCGATGTGACGGTGGCGGTGCTCCGTGAGCCGGCGTGGGCCATCGCGCTGCCGTTCTTTCAGCTCTTCGCGGGCGCGGGGGTATCCATGGCTCTGACACTGGGACGAGGCCTGTACGAAGCGCTGCATCTCCCCAGGCACGGCATCACGGTGATGGCACAACTCGACCACCACACCCACAGAACCAAGGTGTACCGGTACGAGGACCAGGACGGCGGGCTGCACTTCTACCGGGAGTCGACCGGCGGGCAGCAGCTGGAGCTCAGCTACGACCCGAGCAACCCCAGCCGCGCCTCCGCCCGCCAGTCGCTCTACGGCCAGGTCATGATGGCGCTGATGTCAGCCGTGGGCCTCGGTATGGCCTGCGGCGGACTTGGGATCACCGGGTACCAGCTCTTCATCGCGTTGCGTGGCTGACTCCGTATGCGTCCGTGTCGAGCACTTCTTGAACTCGTACCACCGCTTGCGATCGGCACTGCCTGAGGCGTCGGTAGCAGATGAGGCTGCAGGCGAGGTGGACGAAGGCGTCGTGAGGTTCGGTGCGCGGTTCCCAGCGAACTGCGAGGCGTTCGAAGTGGTGGAGCAGGGCGAAGGTCTGCTCCACCACGTAGCGAAGTTTGCCCAGTCCCTTGATGTTCGGACAGTCCTTGCGTGAGATGACGGGCAGGATCCCGCGCTTGCGTAGTTCGTCTCGGTTGGGGTTGGAGTCGTAGCCCTTGTCGCCGAGCAGGGCTTCGGGTCGTCTGCGGGGCCAGCCCGGGCGGCCGGCGATGGGTGGGATGCCGTCGACCAGAGCGAGGGTCTGGGTGACGTCGTTGACGTTGGCTGCAGTCGTGATGACTCTGAGCGGGGTGCCACGTCCGTCGCAGATCAGGTGGTGCCTGCTTCCCGTTTTCCGCCGGTCAACCGGCGACGGACCGGTACCGGATCCCCCTTTTTCGCTCGGACGTGGGAACCGTCCACGCACGCCCGTGACCAGTCGAGTGCGCCGGCCGCGTTCGGTTCCGCGAGCAGGATGCGGTGCAGCTGGTCGAAGACGCCTGCCTTCTGCCACCGGTCCAGGCGACGCCAGCACGTCTGGCCCGAGCCGAACACCAGCTCCAGCGGCAAGAGTTGCCAGGCTATGTCGGTGTAGAGGACGAACAGGATGCCCTGCAGACAAAGACGATCCGACACCGGCCGCGGCCCCGGCGACCGCTCCGGCCACAGCGGCAGCAACGGCTCGATCAGCGCCCACAACTCATCGTCCACGATCCACGGTCGAGTACCCACACCATCACGAACGGCCGAATCGTCACACCGGTTCCGCCTCACCAGCCAACATCAACAAGATCGCGCTACGAGCTCGTAGCGGCGGACTTCGCACTGGTCCAGGCCGCATTCATTATTCGCGCTCTGGAAGCACTCCTCGCCATCCAGCGGCATCCGGCGATGCGTACGAGGTCGGCGACGGTGGCGTCCAAGGGTGCGCTGGCGAGGATCGGGTGGCGGTCGAGCAGTTCGTGTCGGCAGGTCTGGACACAGCGTTCGACGACCGAGTTCTTCCTGGGTATCCACCATGTCAAATTGGAGATCCACGCAAGCTGCGGTGTTGGAGGGCCCACCAGATCTCGAACGTGGTCTCCCCGCGGTTCCGGGGCGGGCGGTTCTACTGCGTGGCGGTGCGGTGGTTACTTGAACTGGAAGTAGGCGACGTGGTCGGTGCCGTCGACCAAGGCCAGGTGGAACGTGCGGCAGGTGCCCGCCCACGCCTTCTCGGTCCTCCACGCGTAGGTGTAGGTGCCGCTGGCCGCGTCGTAGGTGAGTCCCGAAGTGCTGGTGGTGGCCTCGGCCGGGTCGGCCGTGCCGGTGCCGCAGGCGGTCGCCCGGGAAGTCGGGAAACCGGCCGCGAGGACGTTGAGGCTCTTGTCGCCGTCGAGGGAGAACTTGATCGGGATGCTGCGGCCGGCGTTGACGGAGTTGACGGCGGGCGTGTCGTGCACGGGCGAGAAGAACCCGGTGAAGGGGAGCGCGGGGGCCGGGTTCTCGACCTGGGTGGTGAGGCTGTCGGTGCCGGCCGGGAAGATGACGTAGTTCTGGGCGTCGGCCCGGAGGATGACGGCGCCCGCCTCGGTGGGCGTGATGGTGAGGGTGATCGACACGGGGGTGCCCATGGCGGCGAGCTGCCAGCACTGGGCACTCGACGCGGTTTGGTTGGCGCACTCCCACAGCGGGTCAGACGGCGTCGCGGTGGTGATGGTTACCGCGGCACCGGACAGGGCGAGGTCGACCACGTAGGGGTCGAACCGGTCGTCGGGACCGGTCATGGGGAGGCCGACGGTGACGGTGTAGGGGGCGTTCACCGGCACGGGCCCGGCCGGCGACCTGCACGACGCTGTCGGCATAAGCAGGGGTCGCCAGGGCGAGCACGCCGAAGGCGGCGGCCGCTGCGGTGAAAAGCGCCGTGGCCCGGCGGGCTGACTTCGCGGTGACGGTGGCAGCAGACATGGACGCCCTCCAGGGGGTGGGGCCGTGCCGCGGAGGGCGCCGGGCACGGGGACGAAGCGGGCGGCACTCGGCAGCCCGCTAAACGAAAGCGCTGTTGGGAACGCTGCGCCCGGCTGTCCCTGGTCACAATGGGGGAGTCCTGCGTGCGGTGCGCTACCGGGGACAATCCTGGCATGCGGTTCACCAGCGGAGTGATGGTTCTTCTAATCCCGTCCGGAGCCGTCGGGTTCGGCCGCCCACCTTGATCGGGACCACGCCCCCATCCCCGGCGGTATGCGCCGCCAAGGTGACCAGCCCGAGGGACGGCGCCCCTTCGATCAGAGTCAAGCTCCCGGCCACCCGCCGCCTCGCCGGGGCTGCTGGCGGTGCGGGCTGCGAGGCGGGCAGCCCCGGGGCGGACTCGATGGCCAGCACCGCGCCCGCCCATTCCATGCCCAGCGCGGCGAGGGCGGCACGCTGCTCCGCGGTGAGCTTGTCCCGCCGGCTCCCGGTGTTCGAGCGCCACACACCCCGTTTCGCCGGAACCGGCTCCGCCTCGCCGTCGACCGTCATCTAGTGCTTCACCGCAAAAGTTCGTGGAGGGGTGTTGGCCAAGTCGGCTGGTCGCCGAGGTAGAGGTAGCAGGCGCAGACGACGCAGTCCTCGGGGCTGCCGGAGGGCAGGCCTGTGGGGAGGAAGTTGACCTCGTAGCCGTCTCGGCTGGCCAGATAGAGGGCGAAGCCCCTTCACCGTGCGGGTCGTTCAACCCTGAGCAGTGAAAGGGGGACTGGCTGTCCCTGGACGGGCTGTGCCTTCATCCGGGGTGCGAACAGCCGCATCGTTGTCGGTGGACGGGTTGTTCGCGCGTGCCGCCGGCATGGGGCCCGCCATGTGAAGCATGGAGGAGTCGTCATGGCCAAGCCTGATGTGAGTGTGCCCGATCTGAGCGGGAAGCTGGCCGTGGTCACCGGCGCGAGCGACGGGATCGGCCTCGGGCTGGCCGGCCGTCTGGCCGCCGCCGGGGCCGACGTGGTCCTGCCGGTACGCAACACCGCCAAGGGGGCTGCCGCCGTAGCCCGAATCCGCGCCGCCGGTCCGGGGGCGCGGGTCTCCCTCCGCGCGCTGGACCTGTCCTCGCTGGAGTCCGTCGCCGCGCTCGGTGAGCAACTCCTGGGCGAGGGGCGTCCCATCGACTTCCTGGTCAACAATGCCGGAATCATGGAACCCCCGATCCGACGGGAGACCAAGGAGGGCTTCGAGCTGCAGTTCGGCACCAACCACCTCGGACACTTCGCTCTGGTGACAGCCCTACTGCCGCTGCTGCGCGCCGCGGGCGGCCGGGTGACCTCGCAGAGCAGCATCGCCGCGAACCTGGGCGGCATCCACTGGGACGATCCGCAGTGGCAGGCCGGGTACAAGCCCTCCGCCGCCTACAGCCAGTCCAAGATCGCGCAGATGCTCTTCGCGCTGGAGCTGGACCGCCGCAGCCACCGGTGGGGCTGGAGCATCAGCAGCAATGTCGCCCACCCCGGTATCACCCCGACCAACCTGCTGGCGGCCCAGCCGCACCTGGGCCGGAGCAAGGACACCGTCGCGGTGCGGGTGATCCGCAGACTCGGCCGGGCCGGGATCCTGGTCCAGTCCCCCGAGGCCGGACCGCTGCCCGCGCTCTACGCCGCCGCCCATCCCGACGCCCGAGGCGGGGCGTTCTACGGGCCGCGCGGCTTTCTGCACCTCAGCGGCGCCCCCGCGGAGCAGCGGATCTACAAGAACGCCCGCGACCTGACCGCCGCCCAGCGGATCTGGGACCTGTCCGAGCAACTGACCGGCCTGCGCTTCCCCACCTCCTGACCCGCTGCCGCCTCCTGACACGAGGGAGAATGCCGCCATGGACCGAGCACAGCTGTCCGACTTCCTGCGCACCCGCCGCGAGGCGCTGCAGCCCGAGGACGTAGGCCTGCCCCGCGGGCCGCGCCGACGCACCCAGGGCCTGCGCCGCGAGGAGGTGGCCACCCTCTGCGGCATGTCCACCGACTACTACGCCCGTATCGAGCAGCAGCGCGGCCCGCTGCCCTCCGAGTCGATGCTGGCCGCCGTCGCCCGCGGGCTGCACCTGTCCCTGGACGAACGCGACCACCTGTTCCGCATCGCCGGGCACAACACCCCCGGCCGCGCGCTGCGCGGCGACCACGTCAATCCCGGCATCATGCGGATCCTGGACCGCCTGGCCGACACGCCCGCCCAGGTGGTCAACAGAACCGGCGAGACCCTGGTGCAGACCCGGCCCGCGGTCGCGCTGGTCGGCAACGAGACCAAGTTCACCGGACTGGACCGCAGCCTCGTCTACCGCTGGTTCGCCGCCCCGCTGGCCCGCCGGATCTATCCGAAGGCCGATCACCCGATGCAGGGCCGCACCTTCACGTCCGAACTACGCGCCGCCTACTCCCGGCAGGGCGCGGACTCCCGGGCTGGCGAGATCGTCGCCGCCCTCCTGCAGCGGAGCGAGGAGTTCGCCGAGATCTGGGCCGGCCATGAGATCAGCGTGCGCCGCCCGGAGGACCTCAAGCGTATGGTGCACCCCGACCTCGGCCTCCTCGAACTGCACTGCCAGGTGCTCTTCGACGCCGACCAGGAGCAGGCCCTCCTGGTTTACACGGCGACCCCCGGCACCGAGAGCCACGACAAGCTGCAGTTGCTGTCCCTCCTCGGCGACCGCCAACCACACCACTAGTGTGCTGCACCGCGTTAGTCCGAGGAGGGTCTATAACCACGGCCGGTAGCCGCTACCGGGACGTCTACTCGCCTCTGCGGGGTGCTTCCGGACGCTCCCGCAATGACCGAGTTCCCCTCCACGGACTTACGGTGCAGCACTAGGGTCTGCTGTCATGGACTCCCGAGCGACCACCGACCCCGCTACCTTTCCTGCCCCGCTGCGCGAGCAGTTCGAGACGTTCCTCGATGAGCACCGGGCCGCCCTCCACGCCAGTTTGGGCGGGCTGACCGAGGAGCAGGCCCGGCGGTCGCTGGTGGCGTCGAAGACCACGCTGCTGGGGCTCGTCAAGCACGTCACGTTCGTGGAGAAGGTCTGGTTCGACGAGGCGATCGCCTGCCGGCCGCGTGCCGAGATCGGTATTCCGGACACGCCCGACGAGTCCTTCGACCTGGACTCCGGCGATACCGTGGCCTCGGTCCAGCTCGCCTACAGGAAAGCCTGCGAGGCGTCGCGGAAGGCCGCCGCGGAGCTGTCGCTGGACGATGTCGTACGGGGAAACCGGCGCGGCCCGCTGCCGATGCGCTGGATCTACCTCCACGTGCTGCGCGAACTGGCCCAGCACTGCGGCCACGCGGACATCCTGCGCGAGCAGATCCAAGCCGCCTAACGAGCTCGTGCACGGTTAGCGGTGGGACGTCGAAGAGGTCGGTGGGGCCTCGGTGCTCACGGCCGAGCCGGGAACAGGTCTGCGGTCTGCTGCTGGCACAGTAGGCCGGCGATGCTTGGACGGTGTCGTCCAAGTGCTCGCGGCGGCCGAGGCGACGAGCCAGCGCCCGCCAGTTCCTCAGGTGCGCGATGCCGTGCTCGACCCCGATGCGGCGTGAGGAGTGGGCCTTGCGCCGGCGCTCGTGAATCTCCTCGTACCAGGCCGGGGCATTCTTCTTGAATTTGCGGTGCGGGGGTGTCACGACGCGTCCGCCGGTCTGGGCGCCGAGGCCTTGATAGCCGGCGTCGGCAAGGATCTCGCCTGCTAGTCCGTCAGCCAGGAGCTGACCAGCCCCAACTCCCGGGCATGGGTGATGTCCGCGCAGCTGCCGGGCTTGGTGGGGCTGCAGAACAGCAGCCGTCCGTCCCCGTCGGTGAAGACCATGGCCTTCACAGCGTTCTGCTTGTTCTTGCCGGAGCTGAACTTGTCCCGGTCCTTGTGGCCGACGGCCGGGCGGCGGACCCGGATCTCGGTACCGTCGATGATGCCGGTCCTCCCGGTCTCGCCGAGGTGGCCGACGACCTCGGCCAGGGTTCGCAGCCGTACGTCGGGGCTGATGGTGCATACCCGCTCGGCGAGCAGGGGCCTCACCTCGCCGATGGCCCGGGTGACAGTCGAGCGGGCCACACCGAACCAGCAGGCCAGCACGTCATGCGTGACCCCGTGGCGAAGGTGCACGAGCGTGGCCAGGAGCCGGTCGATGAAGACCATGCGGTGCTTCGCACCGGCGCCTACCGCACGCTTCCGCGGCTGGGACGCAAGCCCGGCCTGGTGTCGCTCATGCCACAACGGTCCCACCTCGGCAACGAGTTCAGCGATCACCGCGGCCGACAGACCCGTGATCCTCCGGTCGCTGAGATCGCTGTGCGCGTCACGTTCCCCACCACACGACCATGATCGACGATCCAGAGGCCGACGTCCCACCGCTAACCGTGCACGAGTTCGTCAGGGGCGGTCGCAACCTACGGGACGGCCAGAGCACGGACCGGCCTGCCGTGCGCGGCCATCTCCTGGCTGGGAGCCGGGGGTGTCGCGGGCATCCTCAGCTGGGGTCTGGGCACGGGCCACCCGTTCGGCTAAGCGCTGGCGGCCTTCCAGCTTCTCGTCGGTGCCGTGCTGCTGCCCGGGCACCTGCGGCGCTCGGCCCGCTGGGTTGCCGCGAGTGCCCGGGCGGGCCGCAGCGGACGCTAGACCTGCGCCGGGACCTTCTCGGCCGCCGTTTCACGAGCCTGCTCGTCCTCGCCGTCCGCGGTGTCGTCCGCGGCGGTCACGGCAGCCCTCTCGGCGGGCGCGGTGTACATCGCGTTCCCTTGCTGGCGCGACTTCTCTGCGAGGTTCATCTTGACAAGGCTCTCCAGGTTGTTGCGCACCGACTGGACGGTGGTTGCCCGGCTGGGATGATCCTTGGCGAGCTGATCGCTGACCTCACGGGCCACGCACGGCTCGCCCGGGGTCTTGAGGAGGATGTCCAGGATCAGCTGCCGCAGCGGCGGCCCCGACTTCTTCTCCGCGGCCTTCTCCGCCGGCGCCTCCGAGGTGGTGGCGGCCTCCGGTGCCGGAGTCTGAGCAGCCACCGGCCTTTTGGCAGCGGCCTTCTTCACTGCCGGCTTCTTGGTGGCATTCTTCACGGAGCCCGCCTTCTTCACCGTGGTCTTCTTGGCCGGAGCCGCCTTCTTGGCGGGTCGCTTGGGCTCTTCCACCTTCACCGACTGGTCCTGCCGCGGCTGGGGAACAGTCGTGGGTGCATCAGTGGCAGCCGGTGCGGAGCTCTCCTCGCCTCCCTGCAGCCCGTCTTCCACCGCGGCCGCCTCGGGCTCGTTCGGGGCGGCCGTCCCGGGCAGACTGCCCTGCGCCTGGCCCAACCAGCGCTCCTCCACCTTGAGTTGGCCAAGGCGCTCCTGAAGGCCCATGATCTGCGTGGTGATCTCGTCCTGCTCCGTGCGGTTGGCCGCGAGGTCGGCAGCGTACTGCTGGGCGTACTTATTCTGGATGGGGGTCTTCTCGGGCTCGTTGGCCACGACAGCACGCTCCTTGTACCTGGTAGTTGCTGCCGGATGCTACTCACCCAACGGGCCGACTCGCTGCTCTCACCGATCACACCACCCTTGCGGCACCGTGGAGACCCTTCAAAGCGCGGCCCCCAGGAGGGCGGGCTCCCATCACGTCAGCGGCAGTCGTCCACAGCTCCCGTCAGCCAGTTGACGTGCGGCATCCCTGCAGCGGACCCACGACGGCTCGGCGCAGCGGTCCGCCCCTGCCCAGGGAAACTCTGTGCCCCGCGCCTGCGGTCGCCGGCAATGGCATCGCGTTGAGGGTCCGGGCGGGTGATCCCGATGTCGCGCCACCCCTGCGTCTCGGGTGTGCATTGTGTGTATCCCTGGTGTGCTGGGTGGGGAGGTCTGGGCGGGGGAGGCCAAGAGGGAGGGGAGGAGACGATCGAGGCCCGGAAGACTCAGAACGGGTGAGTAGTCTGCTTAAGGCGTCGGCTGTGTGGCTGTCGCTTTTACGGGGGAAAAAAATGAGACGAGGCTTATGTCCGATCAAGTCAGTGCGCCTGTTATAGCGCCGAGCGGACCCTCGCTTACAGCGTCGGCGGAAGCGGCGCGGATGGCCGCGGTGCGCCGCTATGACATCCTCGATACCCCTCCGGACGGTGCCTATGACCGGGTCGCGGCGCTGGCCGCGCGTCTGTTCGACATGCCGGTGGCGACCGTGACGATCGTGGACGAGGACCGGATCTGGTTCAAGGCCGCGCATGGTCTGGACGGCGTCACCCAGATCGGCCGGGACCCCGGGCTGTGCGGGTCGGCGGTACTGCGGGATGACACCACGGTCATCCCTGACACCCTGGCCGATCCGGTCGCCTGCTCCAACCCCCTGGTCGCCGGTCCGATGGGGGTGCGGTTCTATGCCGCCGCCCCGATCATCACCGCGGACGGGTACCGCCTGGGCACGGTCAACGTCCTGGACACCCGCCCCCGCGAGCTGAACGAGGCGGATGCCAACACCCTGGCGGACCTGGCGGCGATGGTGCGCGACCAGCTGGAGCTGCGACTGTCCGCACTGAACGCGGTGCGCGCCGAGCAGGAACGCCGCAAGGCCGAGCAGGAGCGGCGCCAGGTAGAGGCGGAGGCGCGCCGGCGCGCTGAGAGGGACAAGGCGGCGATCGCCAAGTTCGCTTCCACCCTGCAGCGGACCCTGGTGCCTCCCGCGCTGCCGGCGGTGCCCGGGCTGGAGCTGGCGTGTCACTACAAGACCGCTTCCCCCCAAGAAGTGGGTGGGGACTTCTACGATGTCTTTCCCGTCGGCGGAGGCCGGTGGGCGTTCTTCCTGGGTGACGTGTGCGGCAAGGGCGCCGAAGCCGCCTCGATCACCTCGCTGACCCGCTACACGCTGCGGGCCGCGGCCCTGGTCGACGCCGACCCGACGGCTTCTTTGCAGGCGCTGAACACGGCACTGCTGCTGGATGCCGCAGTCGGCACCCGCTTCTGCACCGCCGTCGTCGGCATGATCGAACCGTCCGCAGACGGCAGCTTCACTGTCAAGGTCGCCACCGGCGGCCACCCTCCCGCCTACCACCTCAGCCCCATCGAGGGTGCCGGTGTACGGGTCGAGGAGGTCCGTGCCAAGGGAGGAATGCTGGTCGGCGCGTTCGCCGAAGCCACCTTCGCCTCACGCACCCTCCACCTTGAGCCCGGACAGGGACTGCTGGTGTACACCGACGGGCTGACCGAGGCCCGCACCGCAGACGGAGACATGCTCAACCAAGACGGGCTGGCAGCCTTCCTGGCCAACCGCCCCCGACCCGTCAGCGCCGCCGCCCTCATCGAGGACACCGTGGCGCTGCTGGATACCCTGCCCGACACCGAACGCGACGACGTTGCCGTGCTGGCCCTGTCCGTTCCCACCGCCGACGCCGCACCCGTGGGCATCACCGCCACGGCCCACAGCGCCGCCGCCCCCGCCGACAACTTCGGCGGACAGGAGAACCGACGTCCATGACCGACGCATTCCACCTCGACGTCACGCACACGCACGGCACCCGAGCAGTGATCGCCCTGACCGGTGAATTCGACATCGCCACCGCCCCCCTCGTACGAGCCCGTGCGCTGGAGCTGATCGCGGGCGGACACCCCGATCTGATCGCCGACCTGACAGGCGTCACCTTCTGCGACTCTTCCGGCCTCGGAGCTCTGGTCGGTATCTGGCGCTGCACCAAGGAAGCCGACGGCTCGCTAGCCCTGGCCACCGTCCCTGATCGCCTGGGGCGCCTGCTGAGCACCACCGGAATGGACACTCTGCTGCCCGCCTACCCCAACGCCGAAGCTGCTCTGCGCGCGACCCAGGAGACCCGCACTACCACTTAGACCGAGTCCTATGTGGGGCTGGCTCGTTGGGCTCGTCATGGGGCGGGGTACGTGGAGTTGGATTGTTCCGGACGGGTTGTGGGAGATCGCGGAGCCGCTGATACCGCCGCCGAAGGTGCGGCCGCAGGGCGGCGGGACACAGGACACGCCTGATGAGACGCTGTTCGTGGCGATCATCTGCGTCCTGGTCAGCGGATGCGCCTGGCGGGCCTTGCCACCCTGCTTCGGATATCGAAGTCAACAGCGCACCGCAGGTTTCTGATCTGGTCGAGAGCCGGTGTGTGGGGCCGGCTGCACGAGGAGATCTTGCACCGCCTGGACGACGCAGGCCTCCTCGACCTCCCGCGAGCCGTCCTCGACTCCGCCCACATGAGGGCTAAAAAAGGGGCGAACTCACAGGTCCGAGCCCTGTCGACAGGGGCAAGCCGGATTCCAAGATGCACGTCCTGTCGGACGCAAACGGGCTGCCCCTCGTCGTCGGCGTCTCCGCGGCGAACACCCATGACAGCCTCGCGCTGAAGCCCATGATCGAGGGCAACCAAACGAGACGCGACCCCCACCGCGGCCACTACGTCAGGCCCCAGCGCCTGCATGCGGACAAAGCCTACGACGTGCCTCACCTGCGAAAATGGCTGTGGGGCAAGCACATCGGCGTGAACGATGTCACCAGCTGATCCCACTTCTCCAGGCTGTGCCGTCCGTGTGGGGCAAGCGTGGCCAGCCCCGGCGCCGCCCGGATGTGGTGCTGGGCGACCGCGGCGCCGACGCGCCGGGTATCGGCGTACACGCGGGCCCTGACCCCCAGCACACCGGCAAATCCGCCGGATCGCTCCAAACCGTCCGGGGCGGAAGGACCGTCCGGAGCAGAGGACGGTAGAGGAGATGACGTACTGAACGAAGTTTCGAAGGTGGGCGTGAACACCGCGTCGCCGGGCACAAGGACTATCGCACCGAGGTCCTGGCATTTGGAGCCGGTCGGGATCTACCCACCAAGGGCCGAACTCGGGCCCTTGTGAAACTCATACGCACACGCGCCTGAGTCGGAATTGACGATAGGGTTTAAAATGATAATTCTTGGGCTTATTCTGCTGATCATCGGCTTGCTTGTCGGTATGGGTCTGCTGACGACGATCGGTGGCATCCTCATTCTGGTTGGCGCCATCCTGTGGATCCTGGGTGCGACCGGTCGTGCGGTCGGTGGACGCAAACACTTCTTCTAAAGTCAGGTCGTCTCACCAACTCTCTGTGACGAGTGACGTGTCCATGAGCCTTTTTCAACCTCACGCTTCGGCGTGAGGTTGAAAAAGGCTCATGGTCTCGTGGTGGGACTGACCTCCCCGGGGTGACCTGTGATCGATCGCTGACCTGGCTCATGGTCGGGGCGAGTCAATTTGCAAGGAGTAACGTTGAGCGACGACCCAGACCCCGACCAACCGGTCCGAGACCTCAGCACCGGGAAAATCGATCGCCTCGAAGCGTTCGCGACCGCCGCCTCGCCTACCGGTGGGAGCCCGCAGGATCTCGACTGATTGTCCTGGGAGAGGACGAGACCGCCGCGGCGCGGCTGGCCCGCGAGGTGGTGCGCGGGCAGCTGTTGGCCGATCGGCTCACGATCGCCCCCGAAGACACCGGACTCCTCCTCGACACCCTCGACAACCACATGGCCACCCTGCGCACCGCCTACGGCCCTGACGTCTGGGCAAACGACAACGCCCTCATCCGCGAGGCCTATCAAGAGGCGGTCATGACCCTGGCCGACCACCGGGACCCCCGCGCCCTCCCCGACGTGATCCGCTCCCTCGAAACGCGTATGGACGACTGGCGGGCCCTCTACGGCGTCGGCGGCTACCCACAGGCCGCCGACCGGCTCGTCCCCCTCCTCGCCAACGGCCTGCGATTCATCGATCCCGACCGCCCGCACACGCCCATCCCCGCCGGCCTCTACCTGTCCTGCCTGGCCGAGCTGAAGGACCCCATCGCAATACCCGTGATCACCGACACCCTCACGTGGGCCAGCCAGCACCAAAGCTGGACCGTAGCGACCGACGCCCTCGACGCCCTCGCCACCTTCGGACTCGACGCACAACCCGTCCGCACCCCCATCCGCCCCTTGCCCAACGCCCCTAACGACGCAGTACGCGCCGCGGCCCGAGCCACGCTCGACGCGCTCACCGACCGCCAAGCACCCCACCTCGCCCGGTCGAAACCCGGCAACGGCTACGCGCAGGAACCCGCCCTACTGAACCCCCTCGCGGTGCTTGGGTGGGTGCTGGCGCGACGCTATCGCGCTCGACTATCGCAATGTTGGACTGCGCGTGTACGACGTGATGGTTCAGCGCTCGCCTCGTGGCGGGGTCGATCCAAGGTTCTCGCCGGACGTCATGCGAGACATCTTCGGGGTCCTCAGCGTCGTTTTCCTCGCAGTAACTAGGGTGCAGGCGGCCGGGATGTTCGGGTCTGATGCAGGGTCGGACGCCAGAAGATCCGCCGGCCACCAGGCTCACCACATCAAGAACGGTGCACTTTCATCGGTGCTGTCGCAGATCTTGTGACGTTTGCTCGGGTGAGGCCAGTCCGGTCAATTCTCTTCCCGACCTGGTGGCGTGGTTGGTTCGCGGCGAAGGAGCTCTTTAAAGGAGCAGTCGGAGTCGGGGTCCTCTACCAGGCAAAGGTTTAGCCCTTGCTCATCACGCCGGATCAGGGCTGAAAGCAAGCAGGAGGTCTTCGGTTCGTCGATGTCCAGTGCGATGATGTCGCCGCTGGTGATTTTGTCGTCGGCGAACGATGAGCCCGTGTCGTCGGGCGTGCTGAAGAAGAGCCAGCGCCCGGCTGCTATGTCGGGGCACGGCGTGCCTCCCAGCATGGCACTATTGAGGCTTTCGCCCGTCATGCTGCGGTCGGCTCCCAGGTGAAGGCGAGCACCGGCCGGGTTGCTCCACTCGCCCGCAAGAGCCGACCGATCAATGCGGATTGCTTCACCCCCTGCGCTCGCGCAGCCTCCGCAGGTACAGGCCAACACGGCAGCCAGAGCCGACAACCATCTCGCTGAAGTCATTCGCATCCCCGCCCCACGATCGACTGAACGCGTTCAGAATAGATGCTGAACGGGTGAGTGAGCGCAAGCGGTATCCGAGCGACCTGACGGACGAGCGATGGGCGTTGATCGAGCCGGTGATCACCGCCTGGAAGGCCGTGCACCCGTCGGTCAGCGGTCACCAGGGCCGTTATGAGTTGCGGGAGATCGTCAACGCGATCCTCTATCAGTCCTGGACCGGCTGCCAGTGGGAGTACCTGCCGCCGCGTGCGGCGACGTACTACTACATCGCCAAGTGGCGCGAGGACGGCGTCGACCAGACGATCCATGACCTGCTGCGCTGGCAGGTCCGCGAGAAGGCCGGACGGTCGGAGGATCCGAGCCTGGTGGTGCTGGACACCCAGAGCGTCCATACCGCGGGGAACGTCCCGGCCGCCACGACCGGGAAGGACGCGGCGAAGAGGGTTCCCGGGCGCAAGCGCGGGCTCGCGGTCGACCTGCTCGGCCTGGTCATCGCGGTCGCCGCGTTCGCGGCCTCGGTGCACGAGAACCGGGCCGGGACCGTGCTACTTGACCGCGTCGTCAGGCAGACGGCGACCGTGTCAAAGGTGCTGGTTGATCAGGGGTTAAAGAGCACGGTCGTCGCGCACGGTGCGATGCCGAGCATCGACGTCGAGATCGTCAAGCGCAATCCGGCCGACAGGGGCTTCGTCCCGCAGGCAAAGCGGTGGGTCGTCGAACGCACCTACAGGCTCTTGATGCTGCATCGCCGCCTCGTCCGCGACTACGAGGGCCGTCCGGCCAGCTCCGAGTCGCGGGTCTACTGGGCGATGACCGACGTGATAGCCCGACGGCTCACCGGGACCAGCACCCCGAGCTGGCGCGACGCATGACCGGAACGGGGGCGCTGGGACAACTGCTGGACAAGATCGCGGCACGCGAGCAGGCCGTCGAGGCCGAGGCCGAGCAGGTCCGCACGCACATCGACGAACTGGCCGGCCGACTCGGCGGACTGGACCGGATCACGCGGAAGACGGTGCTCGCATTCTCGGATGATGACCTCAATGAGCCCCCGACCCCGTAGTGCCGGAGCATCCGGCCGACCAGCAGATCCTGGCCGCATTCGCCGAGATGCGACAGCCGATGCGGGCCCGCGACCTATGCCATGCCCTCGAGCTGGACAGCATCCCGAAGAACATCGAGAGCACGCGGCACAAGCTCAAGCGACTCGTCGACCGCGACATCCTGTCCGAGGCCGAGCCTGGTCTGTTCAGTCCACCCCGGGCGTGACGGCGACAAGGTCGGAGGGCAGATGACGCAGGGCCATCGACACGGCCTCCTTTGCTGTCGTGGCCTCGGCGAGGACCTCTCCCATGTAGTGGGTGCTGAGGGTGTAGGGCTTCTGCCGATGCGCATCCAGGCACAGCGGGACGACAGTGAGGCGTGGGCGAGTGCTGGTGGAGAAGCGCAGCGTCCAGTGGCTGGTGAACGGGTAGAGCCCCCGCAGCGCCGGTTCGGAGTATGCGGCCTCGATGAGCGCGCGGTATTCGGGCCAGTCCATCTCGTCGGCCTCTGTGTGCAGATGCTGCCACTCGGACTCGGCCAGTCGCTCCGGATCGTGGTCGGGTACCTCGAAGCGCCCGGTGAGGTGCACGAACGGCGCGGCGCGGCGGATCGTGGCCAGCTCCACCCCGTCGTGCCAGGCCTGCGCAACCCGAGCAACCTGGGCGAGTTCCTGCGTGTCGCCTTCTACGAGCGCCATGTCCTGAAACGGCTCGCAGCCGCGGATCGACCAACGACGTTCGGCCTCCCAGGCACTGATCGCCAGCGCCGTCCGATGCGGAACCAAACTCGTGACCGAAGCATGGAGCAGCGGATTGGATTCGGAGGCCTCGAACGAGACGGCGAGGCAGTCCCTGCCCGCTGTGGCTTGGAGTGCGGCAGCCAGGCTGCCTTCAGTTGCGATGTCGGCATACAGGACGGCTGGATCACGGGAGGCGGCCATGAAGGAAGATTGTGCCGCAGTCTCGACCCGTGACGCAGTTCGGTTCCGAGTGCCGCTGTGGCACCAGTACGCGCCACGGTGACTCCTCAGCCCTTGGCGAGGTGAGCCCGCTTGTTGTCAACGGCCGTCCGTAGCCTTGCATCCTCGCTTTCGACCAGGCTGCCATACCCAATCCCAGCTTCGAAACGGACAATGACTCGCGAACAGCCCTCTCAGTGTCGGCAGCTGTTCCGTGCGCCTCCCGGCTGTCGGAGTCACCAGTCGGCGTGCCCGTCGCCGTGGTGGCCGGTGCCGCCTGCGCCGCCCTCGGACCAACCGCCGGAGTCCAAGCCGTGGCCAAGATCGTGGCCGCCGGTGGTGAAGTCAGCGTAGAGGTCGCCGAGCTCGCCGAGGAGTTGGCGGGTGAGGACGTCGGCGCCGGTGGTCAGTGCCGCAGCGAGCTCCACGTCGGCGACCGGTACCGCTCCAGCGGCTGCGGGGGTGAGACGGTGCGTTGTGGCGAGGGCGGTCATACGGCGGCGGTCGATGATGCCGCGCAGTCCAGGGTAGGCGGCTGGGGCGAGGCCCGCGGCCTGGGCAAGTACGGCGAGGGTGAGGTCGCGGTCAGCGGTGGACCTTGCGGAGCCGGAGCGGACCACGCTGTCGAGGCGGGTCAGTAGCGCCTGGCGGCGCGGCATGTCCAGAGAAAGAATGTCGGTGCGGGTACGGCCGCTGGAATCGCGCCACCGACGGACACGGACCGCCTTCTGGTCCTCCAGTCGGGAGAGGCACTCCACGGTCAGGGAGCGGGGTGTCCGGCGCAGCCAGTCCTTGAGGCGGGGCGGGGGAGTAGCTGCGCCGAGACCTTGGAGGACATTGTTCAGGCGACGGTCTTCGACAGGCCGGGTGTCCAACACCTCGATCCGTCGGCGCCCGACGGCGGTCCGTCCGGCCTGGCACAGATCCGACAACTCCGAGATTCGCAGGGCGTACCGAAGCCGATTGTCGCTTCGTATGCGTATGCGTATGCGCTGCCTGCCCGGGACCATCGCGAGTAGGAGTAGTTCATCCCCCGTAGTCATGCCTGCCAGGGTAGGCGCGGCGATCCGCGGAAGGGAGAGCTCGGCAGGATGCTTAGCGTGCTGCCTGTATCGGAGTGTCTGCCACGCGCCGGCTTCGATCTCCTGCGCAAACGGGTCCTGCTCCACTCGTGCAGCACAAGTCGGACCGCTCAACCGAGGAGCCCGAAGCCTTCCGGAAACCCTTCCAGAAACACCCGCCGCGCGGGGTCGGACTTGGCTGTGGCCATCGTTCTGAGCAGGCCGATCAGTTCGCTTTGTTGGTCGCTCGACAACTTGATGACCAGGTGGCCGGCACCCTCCAGAACCTTGACGGCATCGTCCGGATCCATCTGCTCGTCTTCACTGCCCTCGATGAACCACAAAACATCGACCAAGGCCGCGGCCAGGGCGTGAGTCAGAGACGAGTACACGGGCATGAAAGCGGTCTCCCAGCAGGTCAGGGCAGCAGAGTGCGGCCATCCCATCAGGATCACCGCACCCGTAGGCGCGGGACTGGGCGATGACTCTGATGCGTTCCAGCTCGTGGCCGTCCTGAGCAGTCGCAAGGGCTTCTTCGAGGCGATCGACTGCCCAGGGGCTGAGATCCCGGAGCGGCTGGTCGTCGTAAGTGTCGTTCATACGTCCTCGTTCCGGACGGCAGGAAGCCCGAGGCTGACGGTATCCGGAGAAGAACCTTCGGTCGGCGCGGATCACGGCAGACGGCCGAGCGTTCCACCCCGGTCGCCGGCCGGGCAGGAAGCGCGGCCACGGAACTCCGCGCCACTCCCATGATCGTCGCGCAGGCGATAGCGTGCGCCCATGACATGGCGGGGACCGACATATCGCATGGTGGACGGGGAAAGAATTGACGGGGCCTGGTGCCACATCTGGCGGCGTGGCCAACTGGGCGGTGACTACTACCTCGACGACTTGGTCGTCTTCGCGGACGGCGCGATCACCTGCGGAGAACATACGGATCTGACCGGCCTCGCGAGGAAGCTGGGATCGGGCCGATGGGTGGTGACCAACCCGGAGACACCACCGCTTCCCGACGCACCATCGAAGTGGGAGTCCCGCTGCGGCGAACCGCTGACACCGCAGGGATTCCTGCTGGAAGTCGCTGACCGTATCGAAGCACTCAACCAGCGACCAACTGCCGCGCAGCGCTGCTGGGATGCGATCCGATCTTTCCATCAGGAGCCGACCGAGCCCCACCGAGAGCTTTTGCGAGCGGCGTACCTGGAGGTTCCGCCGCATCTCCGGATCTACGTCCTCGGCGACATGGACCGTCAGGATCGCCCCTTGCGGATCTTGCTCACGGACATTGGCGAGGCCGTCGACGGCGATGGCCCGGTAGTGACAGCCAAGATGCATCAAGAGGCCCAGGACTACTTCGCCCGAGCGGTCAGGGGAATCCAGGACGAGCAGGAGCGGCAAGCCGTCCAGTATGCCGACGATCCCGCGGAACCCAACCGGCCAGCTCTGGTCTCCCGCGAAACCGTCTACCCGCAGGGATGGCCCGAGCAGCCGGGTCTGTTCATGCTCCGCAACGACTACCCCACACCGATCATGATCGCCGGCGACTCCTACGCCTCCGTACTGCACGGGTACTGGGCACTGCCGGCGGCCGACGCATCCGACAGAAGCAGAATCCGGGACGCGGCTTCCGGCAGAGAGGCGCATGACCTGGGCGGCCGGGCAACGCACCGCAGCGACTGGCCCGACGTCCGGCTCGCGGTCATGGCAGCACTGCTGCGCGCGAAGTTCACCCAGCACCCCGAACTCGCCCAGGTCCTCCTTTCCACAGGAGACGCCAGGATCAGCTACACCGGCCTCTCGGACTCACCCTTCTGGCGAGACATCCCCGACGACCGGGGCCGGAACTGGATGGGCCGCTTGCTCGAACTGACCCGCTCCGAACTGGCCGCCCAGCAACTACTCCGCCCCCGCAACCCGACTTGCTGACTGGCGAGTTCGTGCAGATCACGCGCTGGTTCATGGAAGCGGTCGTGGACCAGGCGGAACACTGCCGGGGCCCGGAAGCGGGGTAACCTGCAGAAGGAAAAGGAAGGAACCGCCGGGCGGTGTATTCACCGAGCCCGCTGATCACGGGCTCGGACGTTCGCGCGGCGGGTACACCACCAAGTTGCACCTGGCCGTCGAGCAGCGCCAAAAGCCCTTGCCGATCGTGGTCACGGCGGGACAGTGCAGGGACTCGCCGCAGTTCGAACCCGTGTTGGACAGGTCCGCGTGCCCGCATTGGGCCGGTCGGCTACGCGTCCGTCCCGCTCGAGTGCGGGCTGACAAGGCGTACGCCTCCTGCAAGAACCGCGCCTGCCTGCGTCGCCAGGGGTTCCGCTGCACCATCCTGGACGGGGCCGATCAGGCGCCCAGCCGTCAGAAGCTTGGCTCTCGCGGCGGCCGGCCGCCGCGCTTTGATCCAGCCGACTACCGCGAGCATCATGCGGTCGAGTGCGGGATCAACCGCCTCAAGAGGAACCGCGCTGTCGCCACGCGCTAGGACAGGCTGGCGGTCCGCTTTGAGGCGACTGTGCTGGTCGCAGCGATCAACGAATGGCTATGACCCTGTTTCGCGCGTCATCACGTAGGTGTTCCCGATGTCGGGATCGCCGTAGAAGAAGAACAGCTGCAACTCGTCGTTCTGATCGCGGTCCACGTAGAAGGACCATGCGTATGTCGACGGGGGTTCAGGAGTTGAGGTCGCGGTGACCGTCGAAGTGGAACGGCTCTCGACTTGGGTCCGGGCTGTCAGCGCGAGTCGGACGACCTGTCCGCCGTCGTCGTCGGTCAGTTGCCAGGTGCCCTTACCGGAGAGGCGCCAGCCGTCATCGAAGTCGAAGTCCTGCCCGTCGAGCCTTTCGAAGAGAGCTGTCCCGTCTTTGCGAAGCACCACGCGGGTCTCCTCGACGTTTTTCCATCCCCCAGCGACTTCGGCCGCCGTGGTGTCGTGGATGCCTGTTCCCTCGTAGTACTGATAGGGGTTGCACGCCGTCAGAGTAGCCAGAACCACCATCAAGCCGCTGAGGGTCGCCCCCCACGCACGCAGCCTGCTTCCGCCCGTCACCAGGTCCTCCCACCCTCAGCCCGCATCGGCCAACTGAGAGGAGCGGCCGTGGAGAGATACCCTGCCAGACCTGTTAAACGCGTTCAACTCTCCGACTGGAGAGTGACGCATACCGCCCGGGCTCGTCTGTCCAGCGCTGCCTGCAGCCACGAACGACCATCGGGACGAGGCGATGTCGCTGCCGAGTGCCACCGGGAGTTTGATCCCGGGGCCGCCGACCAGCCGGTCGCCTACCAACCCCCAAACGTCGCGCTGGCCTCCTCCAGCCACCGGTGATGCGGATCTGCACCGGCTTGCCGCCTCAGTTCGTTCACGATTCACGAAGTGAACCAACTGAAGTTGTGGGGAGCGAGGCTAAGCACGACTGGGGATACTGTTCGGGTGGTCTCAGACCCGATGACCGGGCCATGCTGCAAGCGAGAGACGAACATGGGCGCGGGCTCGGCGACGAGGGACACATTGCCCACCCGGTCCCGGAGGCCCGCGCGCTCAGCAGTGTGCCGGGTGGTGTAGCTGCCTGCGGTGTTGCGTTGGGCTGCCTGCGGTGAAGAGATCGCCGAGGCAGCCCATGAGCGTGGGGTCGGTCGCCTGTTCAGTTCAGGGTGTTGTAGGTGTTCCAGCCGCCGCCGATCCTGGTGCGGGCAGCGAATGGGGCGGCGGCCTTGCCGGTGCCGCGGTAGAGCCACAGCGTTCCCGCTGTGTCGCGGGCGACGGCATCGGGCTTGCCGTCAGCGGTCAGGTCACCAGTGGCGGTGAGCTGGTTGTAGGCGTTCCATCCACTGCCGATCTTGCTGCGGGTCGCGAAGGGGGCGGCGGCCTTGCCGGTGCCGCGGTAGAGCCACAGCGTCCCGGCCTTGTCACGGGCGATGAGGTCGGCCTTGCCGTCGCCTGTCAGGTCGGCGGTGCCCGCGAGCTGGCTGTAGGTGTTCCACCCGTTGCCGATCTTGGTGCGTGCGGCGAAGGGGGTGCTGGTGTTGCCGGTGCCGCGGTAGAGCCACAGCGTCCCGGCCTTGTCCCGGGCGATCAGGTCGTGGTTGCCGTCGGCGGTGAGGTCACCGGCCCCGGTGAGCTGGTTGTAGATGTTCCAGCCGCCGCCGATGCGGACCTTCGCCGCGAACGGGCCGCCGCTCTTGGCCCGGTAGTACCACAGGGCTCCCGAGGCGTCGCGGCCGACGAGGCCGCCGACGAGTTTGTCGGACGACCACGGTGCCAGTTTCGTGAGGGCGTTGTAGCCCTGCCATCCGCTGCTGACAAGGCTGCGGGAGCGGAACGGCGTAGCGCCGTTGCCGGTGCCCTGGTACAGCCACAGTTTGCCGACGGCATCACGGGCCATGACCGAGTACCGCTCCCGCACCGGAAGACCGTCGACGGCGAAGGAAGCGTCTGCCGTTATGTCGTCCTGGCCCCAGGAATACACCTGATAGGCGGCGTGGGCCTCGATACGCCAGCTCTCCGTGCCCGGCGCGGACGTAAGCGTGTAAGTGATGTCGGCGTCACCAGGCGTCAGCTCACACGCGACCAGAAGGACGCCCTGCGTCAGCGACTCACTTCGGTGGGTACAACTGGCGGACTCTCCTGACGTCACCGACGTGACGCGGATATCGACCCCGTGGCTGCTCCATCCGTACTGCTGGGGTCCGGGGCTGAACCACAGTTCGAGGTGTCCGCCGTCGACCGCGTGGACACGCAGTGTCTGGGGAGACGTCTTACCGGCCTCGATGTGGGGTGTGTTGAACGCGAGAGTGTTCTGGGCGACGTGCTCGGGCCTCTTCACGGTGAACGTCCCGGCGCCGTGTGTGCGGTCGGAGGGCGTGGCGCCGGCGGTCTGGGCGGCCTGCACGGCGGCGGTGAGGTCGGAACCGGCTGGTGCGTAGACAGCGCCGTAGTAGCCCGTTGTGTCGTGCGGTGTGTCCGCGGGGATGGTGACGACCGGAGCGGAATGGTCACGGTCGCCGCCGACACGGCAGAGGTACACGGCAGTGACCTGCGGCGCGGGCTTGCATATTTCCTGCGTCCCGAAGGTGAGCCCGGCAGGCAGGCCCGCGCCGTCACCTGCGGGGCCGGTCAGCGGCTTGGTGGCGAACGCGTAGACCATGGTGCCGTCCAGGACGGGCCCGGGCATGGCCGCGCCGGCCCCCCAGGTGCCATTCGGCCGCAGCACGACATTGTTCACGTGGACGATGGGCAACTCCTGGGCGGCTGCCGGGCCCGGAGTGATACCGGTGGCAGCTGCCACGATCGCACTGATGGATCCGCCGACGGCCGCTACGCGGCCGATGTGTTTGCGTCTGGGCATGCGCGTCCTCAATCAAGGAAAATGGGCGGCTGCGGAACTTGATGTCGCCGGGGGTTGTTCAGGGCTACGGCAAGGGAGGGAAGGTTGGGAGGACGCGGCGGTCACTGGGCCAGGTGCAGGACCCTCTCGCGCAGGGCACGTGCGGAGGAGGCTGCGGCTTCACGGTCCAGTCCGGGTTCGTTTAGTACGACGGTGGCGATGCTGCCCTTGTCTGCCCAGGAACAGGCTGTACTTGTGCCGCCGAGCGGACCCGCGTAGGTGACGCACCTCAGCCGGCCACCGAGCTGTCCCGGATCGGCGTTCCAGGCGTCTTTCGGGGTGTTGCCGACGTAGCGGAGTCCCTCTTCGAAGAACGTGCCGGCCTCGGCCGATGTCTCGTGGAAGTCGCCGGTGACACCGAAGACGACTGCGACAGGCATAAGCGCCTGGTCCGATTTCCCATACGCGTACGAGAACGTCTGGCCGTCGGCCGTGTTCCACACGCTGGCCATGGTGGATTCAAGACTTGCTTGAACAGGATGGCTCGTGAGCAGCGGGGCACCATGGAAGGCGGCTGGAGCCGATGTCGTGTAGCGCGGGTAGGACCGGTACTGGGCTTCGGACCAGTACAGGGACACGGCCACGGACGTCACGATCACGGCCGCAGTAGTGACAGTGACCAACCGCTCACGGCGAGAGGGCGCCGGACCAGACAGCAGTGGGGACAGCGGGGACGGTGGCAGGTGCCCGCTCGGTCCGTGCTCGGGGCCACCGCCCGGCTCGGGGGCACTCTCCGCCGCGATGTCTGTTCCCGGTTGTGGTTCTGCGACGCGTTCGGCGCCTGGCGGCGTGGCCAGCACTCGGCTCTCCGCCCGCCTGCGAGCGCCACGCAGCACAAACGAGAGCAGGCAGTGCGGAAGGCAGAGGGCCAGAGCGAGGAAGGGAACCCATGCCGGCAGGTGGAACGCTGGGCGGGCAAGAGCGATCGCGCTCACGAGCAACGCACACACGGACAGCGCGGCCAGTGGCGTCCGCAGGATCCGGACCAGCAGTCCCCTGCCGCGCCGGGCGAGCGCGGCAAGAGTCTCGGCACGAACCGCGAGTCGCAACTCGTGCGGAAGCAGCCGCGACTGCTCCTGCGTCAGCAGTACAGCGGCACTGAGACCCAGAACTTCCGCCAGCGCCTGGCGAGCATCGTGACGCTGCATCCGGGACGCAGACAGCATTCTCGCCCCCGCACCGAGGGAGAGCCGCCCCTGACCGGCTGCGGTCTGCTCGGCACGCAGCACCTGAGGCGAACCAGGAGCCACCGCGCGAAGCCGCTCCATCAGGCCAGGGCCACGGCCGTGACGGGCGGGGCGGTCGAAGGGATCACTGCGCAGGCACAGTTCGGCGTACCCGGCGAGCAGATCAAGATCGTCAGGAAACGCCGTCAGCCCCCGACGGTAGACCGCATCAGCCCGGTCGTCATGATCGTCTGCGTCCTCGGCCGAATGGGCGCGGCCCAGCACCGCGTACAGGGCAGAACTCGGCCCGAACCGCTCCAGCGCCTCTTGCGCCCCGGCTCTGGCAGCAGCGAACCGCCCGTCCACCAGAGCCGCTCGCGCCCGCAACGTCGCTGATTCCCGCTCGTCCTCTTCGGCGCGCACCGAAACGCACTCTGTGCCGTCCTGCATGTATGTCCCCACCCCTGGTGAACAGGCCGCTACGAAATCAGCCGCGCGTCACTATCACCCACACTCCTGAAGCGGGTCAACATATGACTCAGGGCAATGCGCCAGATCAGGAGAGGGGCGATGCCCTATTGGTCGTGCTGGAACGAGTCGGCTCCTCCGCCTAGCCCAGCCGCGCCACTGCCGGCACTGCGGTCTCCGGCTTCATTGGGTTGGCCCAACCTCACCGCCTGCACAGCAGACTTGTCCCGCCGGGTACGAGACCGCACGTACAAGTTGAGCAGCAAAGACGGCGGCGCGGCTGGCGTCAGGCCGCCAAGGGCTGGGCGATAACCGCATGGTGGTCGGAAGTGGTGCGTCCAACCCCGCCCTGCACCTCAGGGCCCGTGCTCCCGCCCGTCCGCGGAATGGGTCAGTGGTGCCCGGCACCCTTGCTGAGGGTCTTCAGGAGCGCCTGTGCCATGACTTCCTCGCCCTTCGCGTTGGGATGGGCCGGAGCGGCTGGCGCCGCGGGGCGCAGCGGCTCGATCCACCGGTCGGCGGGTGCCTTGCACATGTCGTGGCCCGCCGTCGGTCCGTACGTGTCCACGTAGTCGGCCCGGTTCAACAGCGCCACCGCGCGCAGCATCAGGTTGAGGCGCTTCTCCGTGTCCCGCAGGTACGGGAAGTCCTTCGCGGCGAAAGGGACGGTGGGGTAGCAGCCGGTGCCGTCATCGGGAAGGAGGTCCGGGTAGCCGACGACGACTACGCGCGCGTGAGGGGCCTTGTGGTGTACCTCCCGCAGTATGCGGGTGACCTTGGGCGCTGTCTGGATGATCTTCAGGGTCAACTGGTCGTAGCCTGCGGCGCTGTAATGCTGCTGACAGGGGTTGCCGGCGAGGTCCGTGGCGCTGAGGCCGGCGCAGGTGCCGATGATGGAGCCGAAGCCGACGTCGTTGCCGCCGATCTGCAGGGTCACGAGATCCGTGTCGCTCTTCACCGCGTCCAGCTGAGGTCCGTTGGTGCCCTGGGCCTGCCACATCTCGGCGGTCGTCGCACCGCCGCAGCTCACGTCGGTGAACGAGGTGGTGTGGAGCTCGCGCGCGGTGATCGAGGGGTAGTTATGGTCGGAACGGGCACAGTTGGCATCGACCTGTGTGGGTATCAGAGGGCCGGAAGTGTAGGAGTCGCCCAGCGCCACGTAGGTGGAGCGGGGTGCCCCGTGCGCATCCCGCAGCGCGGCCGAGGCCGTGCCGGTGAAGCCGACGGTGAGCGCGCAGCTGCTCAGCGCGGCCAGCGTGATGGCGGCGTGTCGCTTGAATACGGCCTCGCCCGGACGCGTCCAATGCATCATCATGCTCTCCCTGGAAATTCCGACGATCCGCGGCCCGGCAGCAGTGACCAGGGCGCACGCACGAGACGTCAGAAGGCACCCGGCGGCTCGTGCCCGGCGGAACCAACCTCGTCTGTATACCGGCCAGTAGGCTGAGAGACCAGTGATCGGACGAACTCCGCTCGGAGTGGTGCTCTCATCTCCCGCTCGTGTATCAGGCGGCCGACGCGAGCCCAGCTCGCGCGGCTGGGCTCACCGCAGCGCCCATGACCCGGCCCCCGCTCAGCATCTGATGCCAGTTACGTGCAGCTTCGTCGGCACGAGTGCCCTTTGGGCCTTGACCCCGAATCCTGGACGCGGGTGCCCCCTCGACTGGCAGGAAGCCGCCACCGAAGGCCCCGACTGGTATCACACCAGCGGGTCGGAGGCCGACTGGCACCAGCTCACGGACATCGAACACCACGCCGTCCCGGTCTCCGAAGATGTCACCGCCCTCCTCGCCCGGCTCCGCAGCCGGCTATAAAGACTGGCCACCGACACACCTCTTGCCGCACTCCGGGCCGTCGCCGCCCTCGAGTACCCCGTCGCCGAAGCCGCCCGTATCGCCGCCCGCAACATCCGCGCCGATGACCAGCCGTGGGACACCATCGCCACCCCTCGGCCTCACCGAATACGACGCCCGCATCCGCTTGCGCCGCTACGCCCGGCGCCCCTGAGCCGGCGCCCGGCTGGTGGTCGTTCGTTGGTGGCGTCTAGAGCGACGGCCGCGGCGCCCTCGCTGAAGTCGTCCTCCGCGAAGCCGCCGGCCGCCTCTCCGCCCCGCTGGAGGGAACGGCCCGCTGCGCCCAGAACCTGCCCGCCTCGTACGGGCCCCTTACACGCGGCCGGACAGCTCCGCCGCTACGAACGCAACGCCGACCACTTCCTCGCCTTCACCGGCATCGCCTGCACCCTCATCTACTACCGCAGGCTCGCCAAATGAGATGACTTCCTAACTCAGATCGCGCGGCTTGAGCGGGAGTTGAAGCGTGGTCCGCTCGCTCACGGCTGGGCGGATCAGCGCTGGACGCTGGCGCGGGTGAAGACGTTGATCGGGCGGTTGTTCCACGTCGGTTACACGGTGGAGGGCACATGGCGACTGTTGAAGCGGCACGACTGGTCGCGATGGCGCTCCCCGGCCGGATGGCGCTCAGGCCGAGCCCTGTGGAGGAGGCCACCGCCGAGCAGTAGCCCTCCCCGTTTCGCTCGCCCGCAGATGACGATCGGTCAGCGGAGGAAGTCCAGCACGCGGTGCCAGGTCAGCTCGGCGGCAGCGGGGTCGTGGTCGGGAAGCTCAAGGTCGGTGTAGAAGTGGCCGGCGCCCGGGTAGCGGAAGATCTCCCGTTGGATGCGCTTTGCCGCTGCCGCTGCTGCTGCCGCTGCCGCTCGACGGAGTGCGGCCACCTGCTCGGGCGGTGCGAAGTCGTCCGGTTCGGCCGCGTGCATCTGCATCCTGAGACCTGGGCGCGCGGATGCGGGGAGGGTGGCGGTGGCGTGCAGCAGAAGGACGCCGGCGGTGTCCGGGCGCTCGGGCCACAGGTCGGCGACGACGCCTGCGCCCATGGAGACGCCGATGAGCACGGTCCGGTCCGGCATGCCTGTGAGAGCCTGTCGGGCGCGATCGATGACTGTTTTCCAGCTCATCCGTTCGATCAGCTGGAATCCCTTGTCGACGGTGGCTGCGGTCCGGCGGTCGAAGAGGTCGGGCGTGACGACTTCGTGCCCGGCGCGTCGGAGTCGCTCGGCGGCGAGAAGCTCGACCTGGCGCAGGCCGAGAACCGAGTGGAACAACGCGATATGCGCCATGACTCCCTCATCGCATCCGAGTCGTCGGGCAGACGGTCGGCCGTGTCCGAAGCCGTCCGGGGCCGAGGCGGCGGTGAACCGTTCGCGTCCCAGCACACCTTGCCCGACCGGTGGCCGTGGGAGTGCGCGACGACAGTAGAGCTCGGCGTGCTTCTGCTCCGACCACCGGGTCAAACGACACCTGTCCCGGCAGTACGCGTGGTGTGGTCCTCGTCCGTGATGGCGCGGACCACCCGGCAAGGCATTCCGAGCGCGACGCTCATCGGGGGGATGCTGCGGCTGACGACGCTGCCGGCGCCGATGACCGACCCGTAGCCGATCCGGACCCCGGGCAGGACCACCACGTTGCTGCCGATCCACACCTTGTCCTCGATCACGATCGGTTCGGAGAACCGCCCGAAGTCAGCTCGGCGCGAGGGGTGCACCGGGTGTCCCGTCGTGGTCAGCGTCACGCTCGGGGCGATCAGGACCCCGTTGCCTATGTGGATGTCCACGTCGTCGACGAAGGTCAGATTCACGTTCCCGAAAAAGTCGTCGCCGATGTGGACGTGGGAGCCGAACCCGGCATGGAACGGCGGCAACAGCACGGTGCTCTCACCGACGGAGCCGAAAATCGCGACGAGCAACGACCGACGCCGCTCGATTTCGCTCGGAGGCGTTCGGTTGTACTCGAAAATCTGCTCCGTACGGCGGAGAGGGGCCTGGAAGGCCGCTTCGGACTCCGTGTAGACGAGCCCCTCGGCGATCCGGGCGAGGACTTCTTCGTGGTGAGCATCGGTCACAGCGGGATGTTCCCCTCATCTGATTCTGCGTGTCGGCCCCAGACGTGCGTCTGTCGCGTGCGTGTCCTGAGGCTCGTGCTGGACAAGATCATCGTCACGGCCGAGGAAGCGGTTTTCCAGGCGGTGACCACGGATGACGGCTGGTGATGTGCCCGCGTCGTCTCACTCGGACGGTTCCGGACCTGGCCCGGATCGCCGCCCAACCGGAGCGGAGGCGGGAGGACGAGGGCCGGGCACGCGTCGTCCGCGGGGCGTGGACGTCCTGCTGAGGGCACGTCAACGACGCAGTCCGCACTCGACGGCCCGCAGCGTGTACTCCCGGGCGATCGCCCCGTTCGGGGCGAGGGCCGTCGCGGTCCGGTAGGTCTCCGCGGCCTCGCAGGTACGGCCGAGGCGGCGCAGCGCGTCCGCGCGGACGGCAGGCAGGACGTGGTTGCCGGTCAGCTCCTTGAACGCGCCCAGGGCGTCGACGGCGTCCAACTGCGCTTGCGGACCGTCGCGCATCCCGAGAGCGACGGCGCGGTTCAGGGCGACGACCGGGTTCGTACGCAGCGCGAGGAGCCGGTCGTACAAGGCTACGATCGCCGCCCAGTCGGTCGAGGCGGCTGCCGGGGCGAGGGCGTGCTGCGCGGCGATCGCCGCCTGGAGCGCGTAGGGGCCGCCGGCCGTGGCCGCCTCACGGGAGAGCGCCGCGCCCTCCGTGATGAGTGCGCGGTCCCAGCGCGTCCGGTCCTGGTGCTGCAGCGTGACCAGCCCGCCGTCCTCGTCGAGCCGGGCGGCGCGCCTGGAGTGCTGGAGCAGCAGGAGCGCGAGCAGCCCTCGCGCCTCCGGCTCCTTGGGCGCATCGGCGGCGACGAGCCGGGCGAGCCGGACGGCCTCCTCGGCGAGGGAGTCCCGGACCGTGGCGCCGTCGCTGGGCGCGTACCCCTCGGTGAACACGAGGTAGATGACGGCGAGGACCCCGTCCAGCCGTTCGGCCCGCGCCCCGGGCGGCGGCACCCGGTAGGGGATGCCGGCCGCCGCTATCTTGCGCTTCGCGCGCAGGATTCGCTGCGACACGGTGTTCTCGCCGACCAGGAAGGCGCGGGCGATCTCGCGCGTGGTGAGGCCGCCGACCGCCCGGAGGGTCAACGCCACCCGGGATTCGAGGGGGAGCGCCGGGTGGCAGCAGGCGAACACCAGCCGGAGCCTCTCGTCTCCGGGCAGCGGCGGTTCGCGGCCCGCCTCGGCCGCGGCGACCTCGGCGAGCTTGCCGCGTTCGGTCGTCTGGCGGCGCAGCACGTCCAGGGCGCGGCGCCGGGCGGCGGTCACCAGCCATGCCCCCGGTTTGCGCGGCACCCCGTCGCGCTCCCAGGCCGGCAGGGCGCGGGCGAACGCCTCCTGTGCGCAGTCCTCGGCCAGCTCCCAGTCGCCGGTCAGGCGCACGATCGTGCCGAAGACGACGCCCCACTCGCCGCGATGCGCCTCGGCGAGGGCTGCCCGCACCTCTGCCGGCCCGGTTCTCACGAGAAGTCCGTCCAGAACTCGCGCAGTTCGGCGACCCCGGACCGCGCCATGGGACAGCGGGAGAGGTAGTCGACCGCTTCGTCCCACTCGCCGTCGATGAACACGAGGCCGGACACCCATTCGGGCAGGTCCGCGTACGCGCCGTCGGTGATCAGCAGTTCGCCTCCGCGGCGCCGCACGAGTGTGGCGTCCTGGACGGAACACAGGTGCTCGCCGCCGAGGTAGTGGCCGGAGGCGAGACCGTCGCGGACCCACTCGGCCACCGCGGCGGGATCGGGGGCGAAGGGCGGCGCGCCCGGGTCCGTCCGCAGGATCCCGAGGAAGCGCGAGGCGGGCGCGTCGCCCTCGTGCGGGGGGTTCCCTGTGCCCGGTCCGAGATCGAGCGGTGCGACCGGCCGTATCTCGATGCGACCCCCGGTCGCCATCGGGTGCGAGGCAGCGACCTCGATCGCCTCATCCAGGTCGGCGGCTTCCACGAGGTCGTACCCGGCGATCCACTCGGTGGTCTCGGCGAACGGGCCGTCGGTGACCAGCACACGGTCCCCGCGGACGCGGACCGTCCTGGTCTCGGCGACCGGCTTGAGGGGCATCCCCTCGACACGGACGCCGCGATCGTTCCACTTCTCGACCCACGCCTCCGGGCTCTCCTCGGTCGGCTCTCCAGCGGGATCGGTTGCGACGAACAACACGTACTTCATGTCTGTTCTCCTTACGAAGGTTTCACGAGGACGACGAAGGGCGTCGGCCGAATCCGACAGCGCGGCGAGGATACTGAACTTGGATGTGGGTCGGCTTGATCGTGGTCAGCTGCCTATCGTCAGGCCGGTGCCCATGAGGCAGCCCTCGATGAGGTGCGGTTGATACTGGGTCTTTTTGAGGCTGCGCTTCACGGCGGCGGCGAGCTGGTCAAGGTTCGCGGCGGCGAGGATACCGATCGGCCGTTTCACCGGAGACCAGATGCCTTGCTGCGGATTGAGGTCAGGCGCGTAGGACGGGAAGTGGAAGACGGTCAGCCAGTCCTCGTTCGCTGCGGTCGCGATGGCGTGAGGAGATCACGGATGCGGTGAGCCCGATGGTTTCGACCTTCGAGGAGACGCACGGCTTCGCGCCCGGCTGCAATGAAGTTCGCGTTGCCGATCAGGACGATCGTTGTGCCGCCCGTGACTACGCCCGGGAGTCTCCGGGAATCGATGATCTGCTGACGTTCTACGAGTCCATCGGGGAGGTCGTCCTGTCAGATGTGGGCAATGGCTACTTCATCCACTCGGCACGCGATGTTCTGCACCGGCTCGCAGAGGAAGGCTATGTCTTCATCCCAGAGGCTGATGATTTTCACGGCATGGTGATCGGCTCGGACGGAGGGGGCATCCTGTTCGTCGCCGACTGGGGCGGCGCGATCCACCGGTCCCGGACGGCTTCCCTGGACGAGGCGGAGTTCGACAGGGTCGCCGATGACCTGCCGGAGTTCCTTGATCTCCTCCGCAGGTCCGTAGCCCGATTCGTGGAAACGGGTGAGCCCGGCTACCTGTAGGCACTATCGGCTGTGGTCACCGGGGGCGTATCGGCTCCAGGTTCCGCCAGCTTCAGTGACCAGGCGGGTGGCGGTCTTGTCGTGGTAGCCGAGGGCGTTTGCGATGACGGGTGCCGGGGCCTGGAGGACAAGGTGCCGGATCGCAGAGGTCCTTCCGCGCTGCGGTGGGACGCCCACTTTGCGGAGGGGGGTTGCAGGCTGGCAGGGTTCATAAGTTGCCCTGGTTGACGGCCGGGGAAGAGCCACCGGGAGCTCCTGCTGCTGGCGTAGGTCGGGTGTTGGTGAGAAGCGAGGTAGGAGCGCATCAAGTCGGCGACGGGCTCCGGGAGTGGGGCGGGCGGGTCTCCGAGGCGGACGGTGACGGTGGTCCCGTCGTCGGTGACGTCGTCGAGGGTGAGGCCGACGATGCGGGTGACGGATTGTGCATGGAGGAGAACGAGAGCTGCGGCGACGCGAGTCCGCCAGGGCAGGGAGTCGTCGTTGAGGGCTGGCCGGAGCATGACCAGTCGGCGGTACTAGGGCGTGTTTCGAAAGTCCCGCCTGTCCGGCGACGCCTGGCACGCACGCTCGCCGCGTTGTCGGGATCACCCCGATACACCCAGTATCGGGGCGACCCTCCGCCTTGCGATCGCACGCACCGGACGCCGCCGGACCCGCCCTCCGGGCGGACGGCGCTACTTTCGAAACACGCCCCAGTGCAGGGGTGCCTGATCCTGATTGGTGTCCTGGGGCAGCAGCGTGAGGTGGGGCATCCGGCCGGTCTTCATGCACCAGCGCAGGAATGTCTGAGCAGGGCGAAGGGTGGCCAGCTTTTCGGTGTGCCAGGCGTCGAGGTCGGCCTGTCCGCAGTGCGCAATGGGGCCGCTTCGATCGGCGAGCCAGGCGAGGAAAGCGCCAGCCTGGGCGCTTCCAGGAAGAGGACGAGGGCGTAGGGGTAGTCGTCGGTGTGGCCGCCGTGGGCGTCACCCTCCTGATGGAGGATGTTGAGGACGTGGCGTTCCACCGGGTCCGGCACCGGGGCTACCGCCTGGCCGGTCAAACAGCTCAGCAGCGAGGTGAGTTCGTCGTCGGCGTGCAGGCGGGGGACCAGCTGGGACTTCTCGGCGATCACGTGACCGCCGAGGGTGGTCATATTGCGCGGTGAGCCGTCCATGCAGGTCATGGACCGCTCGCGCGGAGAGCACGTCGGCTTGGTCGTCCCGCTTCTCATCGGTGCAGGCTCACCTCCGCGCGAGCGGAGGTGAACCGCACCTCGAGATCGAGGCCAACGAGGGCCGGCTCCCGCGTCGCCCCGGAGTGTGGCGGAGCACGGCCTGAGGATGCTGGTGAAGCCCAGCGTGTTGCCGCCCATGCCGCCCACGACCAGGTGGGTGTCGTCCTTGAGCGCATCCTGCTGTGCCGGCACCGTCCCGCCGCCGAGCATCGGCTGCTCATTCCAGAAGTGCTCGACTAGTGCGCCTCCGCAGGAGACGTCCGACTGGACGTTGAGCGGGATGCCCTTGTCCGCCAGGCTCCGGGTGGCGACGGCGGGATAGTTCTCCGTGGCCTGGAAGCACCAGCGCCTTCGCGCCCGCGGTCAGCGGCGGGCCGGACGGGCGCAGCGTACGTTCCCGGAGGTGACTGCGTTCCGGGGGAGGGCGAGGCCGAAGGCCCGTTCCAGTCCTTCGAGGAACAGCGCGATGTTGTCCGTCCAGTTGCCTGCCTTCTCCGCGATGCGGAGGTGCAGGTTGAGGAAGGACAGTGGCGCTTCCGGGGCGAACGGCGTCTCCCCCGGGGTGTACCAGATGAGCTCGTACATGTCCCGCCGGTCTTCGGCGCCGTCCTCGATCGGGAAGGGGTTCTGGTACACCCCGTCCTCGGAGTAGCTGAAGGCGTAAATGGCCTTGGCCATGGTCGCGCCGAGCGTGATCTGCTGCTCGGGAGACGGGTCGAGGGAGCGCGAGAAGGCATGGTCGAAGTCGTGGTAGCCCAGCCACGTCCAGCCGTTCTCCTCCCCGAAGGCCAGCACGCGGGTGAGGTCGTCGGTGCCTTCCCGTGCGTCACGCTCCTCCACCTGGTGGAGCAGCAGCCCGTCGGCGATGTCCTGCGCGTCTGCCCCGTAAGCGAGGGCGGCGTCCTCGGCGGTCAGCCCCTTGATGAACACGAGTTCCGTGAAGGGCTCTTGGCGCCGCCAACTGCCGGCGATCCACGCCACACCGTCGCCCATCGGGCCCTGGCGGGCGAGGAACTCCTCGAACGCGGCCGCCTGCTTCGGGGGCATGTAGCCCTGGCGGGCCGTGCGCGCCCTGTCCTCCAGCCAGTCGAGCTCCGCCGGACCTCAGCTCGGCCACGACCACCCGGTCCCGCACGAAGGTCATCCGCCCGCCGTCAGCGTGCACGTACCGGATGTACGGGCCCTGCGGGTCCGGGCCGAACGGGTGCCCCTGCCCCGATCCGGATCTGGGCCGGTGTCGCGCTCCGTCGTGGGCCCGTTGGGCAAAGTGTTCCAGCTCGGCGATTTCCGCCGCGGGGAGGAGCATACTCGTCGGCTCGCCGCCGCCGAAGACACACACCCGCTCGCCGGTCGCCTCGACGCGACCGATGAGACCCGCGAAGTCTGCTACGGCGTCGCTCAGTTCAACGTTGTCCATACGAGGGGACATTACTGGCGGCGATGCGGCGGCCGGGCCGGGGGCGGGTTCTGAACCGCCTCTGCACCACAGAGCGTCACTGCTGCGCGTCCTGACTCGCCAACAAGCGGTCAGCAGACGAAATCCACGAAACACGGTCACCTGGGGCTTCGAAACCTCGCCGCACCAACGGGAGGACGTACCCGTTCCGGCAGCGCCACCGCAGTACCCGCTCCAAGCGCTTCCCGCTGCTGTATGTCGGGCAGGCGGGCAAGGAGGAGCACCTGCTCGCCAGCCGCCGCCAGGCGCTCGCCGCCGACGCCCGGGGCATCGCCGTCGCGGTGTGGGTGAACACCATGCCCCGGCTGCAGCGCGGGTACGAGATCGGTGTCGACGACGCGGACCGGCGCCGTCAGCGCCATCCCGAGCCCGCCGGACGCCGACACCGTGCGGCGCCGGGCACCCGTCCATTACGGATGGACTGTCCGGCCCCCGGTCCGGCGGGCGGAACGGGCACCGCGTAGAACGGAGGTGCCCGTCCGACGGCCATGGCCCAAGGAGGGCCGTACACATGCCGCTGGTCGATCCGGTCGCCGTCACAGTCTTGCGCGGCAGCCGCAGTCGATCTGGGCCTCCGAGCCCGGGCTCGACCTCGGCCCGCAGGCCCGTGACCTGCGACTTCTTCATCTCGTCGGGAGCGTGTCGCGGATCCACCGGCGGAGCGAGGACTGGGATACCGCAAGCTTGTGCTCGTCCCGCAGCCGCTGGTGGACTGTTGCGACGGTCACCTTCCCCAGCAGGGACTCGAAGAAGGTGCAGTGCAGATCTCCGGCCAGGTCGGCTGCCGCGCCGGTTTGCCAGTTCCGGAGACCAGCCCTTGATCAGTTCTTTCCCCGCCATCGCCTCGTGCGCCCGGGCGTCCGCCTCGCTCATCGGCGGCCCGCCCGGTGCGATCCCCGACGCCTCCGCCGGCGCCGGACACTTCCTGACCGTCTCGCGGTCCACCCCCACCGCTCACAAGGCCGTGTCGGCAGGTGAGTCCTCGTTTCCGGCGGGTACCAGGCGCAGGGTCAGGATCTGGAACGGGCGAAGGGACAGCGTCACCTCGGAACCGCGGAAGGCCGGTGCCACCGCACCTTCCAGATCCCGTTCCAACAGGTCCGTGATCCGGGCCGAGGCCACAGGGAAGCCGACCCTGAGCGTGGTCCGCACACGGCCGCCCCCGGACTCGTAGAGGCGGACGACCACGTCGCCCGAACGGTCGTCCGCGAGCTTGACCGCCTCGATGACGACGCCGTCCTCATCGGTCAGCACCAGCGGCTCGACGGCCGCACCGCCGGGGACGGCACGCTCGGGCAGGTTGAAGTGGTATCCCTCGCGGATCGCGTCATGGATGTCCGCGCCGAGGACCAGCCCGTATCGCAGACGGTGTTCACCCCGGTCACAGTCGGGGTCCGGGAAAAGCGGGGCCCGCAGCAGCGAGACCCGCGCCGTCGTGGTGGTTCCGCCGTCGGATCGAACGTCCCGCGTCACGTCGTGGCCGTAGCTGGAGTCGTTGACCAGGGCCGCGCCCCAGCCGGGCTCGGAGAGGTGCAGGTAGCGGTGGGCACAGATCTCGAACCGGGCGTTGTCCCATGAGGTGTTGGTGTGCGTGGGGCGCCGGACATGACCGAAGGGGATCTCGGCGCTCGACTCCGCCGCCCGTATGTCGAGCGGGAAGGCGGCCTTGAGGATCTTCTCGCACTCCTGCCAGTCGATGTCCGTCTCGATGTCGAGACGGCGGCTTCCCTCGTCGAGCCGCAGCACCTGGGTGATGCGGGAGGCGTTGAAGCTTCGCACCACCCGTACGCCGCCCGGGGCGGCGCTGACCTCGTCGGCCTCGGTCAGGTCACGCACGGTGTTGCGGTAGAACGTGTCGACGTCCCAGGCGTCCCACTGGTTCGGGAAGTCCTGGTGCAGCTGGAGAAGGTTGCCGACTGTGCCCGGCGCGAGCGCCTCGCGTCCGGCCGTCAGGTCGAGTGCGGAAGTCACCAGGCCCCGGTCGTCCACCGTGATGCGTACGAGGCCGTTGTCCAGGACGAACCCACCGTCCTCGGCGGGCCGGGCGGCGACGGGGCCGGCAGCCCGCGCACGCGGTGAGGCGCCGAGCGCGGGAACGCCGTCCCGGGCATGCGGAGCCGCGTTGAACACGGTCTCACCGCCCGTCCCGCTGCCGCTCCCGCCCGCCGCGAGACTGCGCTGGGCGGTGTCGATGACCTCCCCGAGCTCGCGGGCCACCTCCGCGTACGTCTCCTCGGCCTCGCGGTGCACCCAGGCGATCGACGTACCCGGCAGGATGTCGTGGAACTGGTGGAGCAGCACGGTCTTCCACACCCGGTCGAGCAGTTCGTACGGGTAGGGCCGGCCGGTGCGCAGGGTCGCGGTCGCGGCCCACAGCTCGGCCTCCCTGAGCAGGTGTTCGCTGCGCCGGTTGCCCTGTTTGGTGGCGAGCTGGCTGGTGAGCGTGCCGCGGTGCAGCTCGAGGTAGAGCTCGCCGACCCAGACGGGGGCGTCCGCGTACTCCTCCCTGGCCTTGGTGAAGAACTCCGCCGGGCCCTCCATCTCCAGCCGGGCCGAGCCTTCGAGGTCCGCCAGCCTTTCGGCACGAGCCAGCATCTCGCGGGTGGGACCGCCGCCGCCGTCGCCGTAGCCGAAGGGGACGAGCGAACGGTTGGCCGCGCCCTTGTCCCGGAAGTTGCGCTCGGTATGTCCGATGTCGGCGCCGGAGAGGTCGCCGTTGTAGGAATCGACGGGGGGGAAGTGGCTGAAGATGCGGGTTCCGTCGATGCCCTCCCACCAGAAGGTGTGGTGGGGGAAGGCGTTGGTGGTGTTCCAGGAAATCTTCTGGGTGAGGAACCATTCGATGCCGGCCAGCTGCATGAGCTGGGGCAGGGCAGCGTTGTAGCCGAACGTGTCGGGCAGCCACATGTCCTTCGTCTCGACGCCGAACTCCTCCAGGTAGAAGCGCTTCCCGTGCACGAACTGCCGGACCAGCGACTCCCCGCCGGAGAGATTGGTGTCGGGCTCCACCCAGAGGCTGCCGGTGGGCAGGAACTGCCCGGTGCGCACCTTCTCGACCACCCGGGCGAACACCTCGGGCCGCTGCTCCTTGAGCCAGGCCAACTGCTGCGCCTGCGACATGACGAAGCGGAAGCCAGGGTGGTCGTCCATCAGCGCGGTGACGTTCGAGACGGTCCGGGCCGCTTTGCGGACCGTCTCGCGTACGGGCCAGAGCCAGGCGGTGTCGATGTGCGCGTGGCCCACGGCGGAGACGCGGTGTGCGCCCGCGTGTGCGGGGGAGGCCAGCGCGGGGGCGAGGATCTCGCGAGCGTGCGCTGCGCTTCCGCCGATCTCCTGGAGGTCGATCACGTCCAGGGCACGGTCCAGGGCGTGGGCCAGTTGCAGGCGCCGGGTGGAGTCCTCGGGCAGTTGGTGCATGAGCCCGCCGAGTACGTCCAGATCCTGTACGAGTTCCCACACGACGGAGTCGAAGACGGCGAAGTCCATCCGGGTGAGCCGGTAGAGCGGCTCGTCCGGAGCCCCGTCGCCGTGCAGCCATGGCGCGACTCCGCCGGCCCGGGTCGGGACGAACGGGTCGCCGCCGGCACCCGAGTCGAAGATGACCGGATTGGCGGCTGCCTCGACGTAGTAGACGAACTCCTCGCCCCCGCAGGCAGGTTCGGCGATCGGTAGCCACGCGTTGCGGGGATTGAGAGCCTTGACCGGCGTTCCGTCGGCGCGGTACACGAGGCCCTCCGCGGAGAAGCCCGGCTGGGTGGTGCCGAAGCCGAGGTCCAGAACCGCCTCGACCCGCTCCCCGGCCCAGGCGGTGGGCACCGTGCCGCTGATCCGGAACCAGCTGGTGGACCAGGCCGGTCCCCACGTCGCGCCGGTGCGGACCGGTTCGTACGGCGCTGCGATTCCGTCGGACACGGGCACGGGCTCGCCACTGACGTTCCAGATCGCGACGTCCAGCGGCAGGCTCTCGCGGTACACCGCGGGCCGCAGGCGCTGGTCCAGTACGCGGGCGAGCCGGCGTTCGGTGACCGTTCGGTCGTGGTGCATGGGAACTCCGTGAGGGATGACGGGAGGCGAAAAGGGCAAGCCGGTGCCGTGCGAGGGGCGGCAGGGGCTGCGTCAGCGCGTCCCGTAGCGGATGACGTGGGTGGGGACGACGGTTCTGCGGGCCGGAATCGGCTCGGTGGGCGAGCCGTTGATCCGGTCGATGAGCATCTGGCCCGCCCGCCGGCCGATCTCGTCGGCGTCGTACGAGACGATGGTCAGCGGCAGACCGAGGACGTCGGCGAGGTCGAAGTCGTCGAAGCCGGCGAGCGCGACCGGTCTGCCGAGTGCCCGTACGGCGCGGATGGCTCCCTGCGTCAGGCGGTTGTTGGTGCAGAAGAGAGCCGTCGGCGCGTCGGGCGTGTCAAGGAGCGCGCGTGCGGCGGCCTCGGCGGTGGGTACATCGGTGAGCCCGCGACGCACCTGGCTCTCGGCGGGCTCGATCCCGGCGCTCTCGTGGGCGGCCCAGTATCCGCGGAACCGTTCCGCGCCGGTGTAGAGAGCGGGCGGGTTGCCCAAGAAGCCGATCCGGCGGTGACCGTCCGCGATGAGCTGTCCGGTGGCCTGCTCGGCGCCGCCGAAGTCGTCGACCAGGACGCAGTCGGCGTCCATCCCGGCGGGCGGCCGGGATGCCAGGACGATCGGCATGCCGCGCAGCGCTGCGGGCGCCAGGTGACGGTGGCTGCTGCCGGCCGGGACGACGATCATGCCGTCGACCTGACGGGACGCCAGGTCCTCGACGAGCCCGCGCTCCTTGTCGACCTGCTCCGCGGTGTTGCTGAGCAGCACCCGCAGGCCGTGCTCGGACGCCACCTCCTGCACACCGAGGGCCAGGCGCGAGTAGAACGGGTTGGCGAGATTGGTGACGACCAGTCCGATCATCCCGCTACCGCCCAGACGCAGGCTGCGCGCCGTCTCGTTGCGCCGGTAGCCGAGCTCTTCGACGGCGGCGAGCACGCGCTCCCGCGCAGTCTCGCTGACCCGGGTGTCGTCCTTGAGCACCCGGGAGACCGTCATGGCACTGACGCCGGCGCTGGCGGCCACGTCGCGCATCGTCGGGGCTCCGCCGTCGCCCGATCGGGGCTGTGCCATGGGCGGTTCTCCTGCGGGGTCGTCGGGTGGCCGGTGGGTCGCGGACGCCGTCATTCTAGGTCCGTACCGGGGGAGCGCCGACGGACCTGTGCAGAGCCCAGTGGGCGGCGCCGATCAGGGGTGCGTCGGCGGGGCGCCGGGCCGTGACGGTCAGGGGCGCGGTCCCGGGTGCCCAGGACTCGAAGCCTGCCCGGACGGCGGGCCCCACGAGGTCCCAGGACCCGGCCATCGACCCTCCGACGACCAGGAGGTCCGGCCGGAACCGCTCGCACCAAGGCGCGAGCGCCCGGCCGAGCGCACCGAAGCAGTGCCGGACCGTACGCAGGGCGTGTGCGTCACCGGCGCGGGCCGAGCCGGTGATGTCGTGCACGTCCGGGAGGCGGTGGCCGTCGGACACCGCGGCGGCCCGGGCGTAGAAGCTGCGGATCGCACGCCGGGAGACCACCTCCTCCAGCGGGAGCCCGTCGACGGCGAGCCGGTGCGCCCTGCCGCCGGGCGGCACGTCGGGGCCCTCCACGACCGGGTGCCCCCCGTCCAGGAAGGAGGAGCCGACACCGGTGCCGAGCGTGATGCACACGGCGCGGCGCCGGCCGGCGGCCGCGCCCGCCCGGTACTCGCCGATGGCGAAGGCGTCGGCGTCGTTGACGAAACTGATGCCGCTCGGGGCCCCCGGGAGCCGGTCGAGCAGTTCCGCGCCCACGTCCACACCGTGCAGCGACTCGAACTTGCCGATTCCCCGGAACCGCCCGACACCGGCGGCGTAGTCGAAGGGCCCCGGTATCGCCACGCCCCAGTGCGCGGCCGCAGGGACCTCCACGCGGTCGGCGACGGCGGCGATTGCGTCGAGGAGCTCACGGGCCGGGGCGTCGGCGGGGACCGGCTGCCGGACGGCCGAGAACGGGACGGGCAGTCCGGCCTCGGTGTCGATGACGGCGGCCGTTACATGCGTGCCGCCGATCTCCAGCACGGGAACGTGGCTCATGCCTGCGTCACCAGGGACTTCACCACGTGCACCGGCCGACTGCCGACGGGGTGCAGCCGGTAGGGGCCGACGGACGCGGGCACGGTGAGGGTCTCGGCGAAGGCGAGGTCGTGACGGAGACCGCCGGCGGTCTCCACGACGACGCCGTCACCGGCCGAGACGTTGAGGATGTGGAAGCGGCCCGCGGTGTCGTCCTCCGCGGCCTCCGGCCCCTCGATCACGAAACGGTGCACCGCGTAGAACATGTCGGGCAGCGCACCGACGATCTCCTCGCGCCAGCCCCGGCCCTCGCGCAGGGTCCGCGGCTGCTGGACGAGGTCCTTCAGGACGTCGTCGCCGCGCCGCGAGGTGTCGAGGTTGGCGAAGCCGTGCGCGTAAGAGAGGGGCCGGGGAGCACCGGAGGTGCCCTTGCGCAGCCAGTCGTAGAAGCGCAGGGAGTAGAGGTAGGGCGTGGCGCTGATCTCCAGGACCAGGTTGCCCTCGCCGGATGAGTGCGGGGTGCCGGCCGGGATCATGAAGAGCTGCCCGGCGTCCGCCGGGTGCCTCATGACGTGGTCCTCGACGCGCAGCGGGAGCCCGTCCGCTGCGGCTGCCTCGACCTCCTTGCGCATGACGTCCACGTCCGTACTGTCCCGCAGGCCGAGATAGACCTGTGCACCGGGTTCGCTCGCGGTCACGTAGTACGTCTCGTGCTGGGTGTACGGCCAGCCGAACGTTTCCCGCATGTACTGCTCCTGCGGATGCAAATGCAGCGACAGGTTGCCGCCGCCGACGGTGTCGAGGTAGTCGAACCGGATGGGGAACGACGTGCCGTAGCGGCGGTGGACGTCCGGGCCGAGGAACTCCTCGGGGTGCAGTTCGCACAGCAACTGGAAGGGGATTTCCACCTGGGCGGCCTCGTCCTGGCCGACGAGGATTCCGGCTTCCGGAGCGATGAGTTCGTAGCCGAGGGCCGTGTTGCCGCCCCGTGGTTCGAAGCCGAGCTCCCGCGCGCCCCACTGGCCGCCCCACGGTGTGGAGTTGAAGAAGGGGCGGGTGCGGACGGGGCCGGTCGCGAGTGCGGCGAGTGTGGCCCGCACGGCGGCGCCGTCCAGCGAGGCGGGGCCCTGCTCGCCCTGGAGGTCGACCCATCGGTCGACCCGGTGGGCGAAGGCGTCGCGGTGGCGGTCGCCGACAGGCCAGTCGGTGTAGAAGAGGCTGCGCAGCTCACCGGGGGTGCCGGGGCGGCCGAGGTTGGCACCGAGCGGCAGCTCTCCCCGGGTGACTGCCTCCTCGGCGTACCGCTTGGGGAGGTCGGCCCACCAGAGCAGGTCGGGCTCGGCGAGGGCGGCCCCCGGACCGAAGACGAGAAGGACGCCGACGCGCGGGCGCTCCTGGACGGGGGGCGTCTCGAAGAGGTCGCTCATGGAGAACTCGGCGAGGGGCAGGAAGAACGGGTCCGCGTCCGCGGCCGGGACGCAGAGCCGTTCGACGGCAGCCGCGGACCAGAGACCTCGTACGTCGCACATAGTGACCTCGGCACCCCGGGCGCGCAGAGCGGCGGCGAGGGAGCCGGCGGCCTCCTCCCAGTCCAGCGCGGCGGGTCCGTCGAGGGCGAGGACGGTGGGGGTGGTCGGCAGGTCCGCCGCGGCGGCCGCCCAGCCGGTGACGACGGCGCCGCCGGTGGCGGCGTACCGGGGGTTGCGTTCGTAGGGACGGGGCTGGTGCACAGATGCTCCTGAGGACGAGGGTCGGCAAGCACGTGAATGGTATCGATAACATTCGGGGTGAACAAGATGTGCTCGACAATGACCCTTGATTCCATGCGCTGAAGTGCAGATCTGTTGATTCTGAAGAGAAACCCTTGTTTCGATCTCATGGTGTCGTTAACATCCTGGCAACCCGGAGCGCGGAGACGAACCAGGTACGCGCATCCGGTGGATCTCCACACCGCACCCCAGAGCCACGGATCCCGCCGGGATCCAGAGGGAAGTGAACCCATGAGATCAACCGGCGAGACGACAGAGCAGTCGTCTCACCCGCTCCGCCGGCGCACCGTGCTGGCGGGCCTCGGAGCCGGCGCGGCCGCCGCGCTGACCGGAGGCTGCGCACGGGGCGACAGCACGGCCTCGATGCCGGGGACGACGTCACTGGCCAACGACAACGCGACCTGGGACGCGGGATACGTCGAAGCCGGACGCGAGCTCAAGAAGCTCACCGGCTACGCGCTGCGCCCGCTGTCCAACCCGAACCCCACCGCCTACACCCAGGTCACGCAGATCTCCCTGCAGACGACCAAGGCGACGGACCTGATCAAGTGGCAGTCGGGCTACAACCTCAAGCAGCTCGCGCGTACGGGCAGCCTCAGCGACCTGACCGGGATCTGGGACGCGTACGAGCGCAAGGGCTGGGTGACCCCATCCCTGCGCGACGCGATGTCCTACCGGGGGTCCGTGTACGGGGTGCCGCTCTACCAGTCGTACTACGTGCTGTTCTACAACACGCAGGTGTTCGACCGGCACGGACTGCGGGCGCCCGGGACATGGGAAGAGCTGCTTCACAACGCGGAGGTGCTCAAGAAGTCCGGCGTCACCCCGTTCGTCGCCACACAGAGCGGCAACTGGCCCGCGTACGAGTGGTTCGAGGAGCTCATCAGCAAGGTCGATCCGGTCTTCTACGCCGACCTGATCGCGGGCCGGGCCCGGTACACCGATCCGCAGGCGCACAAGGCCATGCAGATCTGGCAGGACTTCATGAAGAAGGGCTGGATGACCCCGGCCGACTTCGACCAGAACAACGGTCCCGCCGCGCTGAAGACCGGCAAGGTCGGCATGTTCCTGCACGGTTCCTGGCAGTCGCAGGGGCTGGCAGCGGCCGGGATGAAGCCGGGAGAGGGCTTCGACGCCTTCGTCCTGCCTCCGGTCGACTCCTCGACGAAGCGATCCGTCATCACCGAGGCGGGCGTTCTCGCCGTGCCCGAGAGGGCCGTGTCGCACGACGCCGCCCTGGCCAACGCCGGCAACTGGCTGCACCCCTCGGTCCAGCGCGTGTGGACCGACTTTCTCCAGGACGGCTCGGCCAACCCGAAAGCAGTCACGTCCAATCCGGTACTCGCCCGCCTCAGGAAGAGGGCGCTGCGCGAGCACTGGACCGAGCTGCCCCGCTACGGACAGTCCGGGCCGCCCAATCTCATGCAGGGAAACACCGACGACCTGGGCGCCTTCATGACACAAGCCATGTCAGCGGAGGCGACGCTGCGCAGCATGGCGAGCCGGGCCTCCAAGGAGTGGGCCGCCTGGAACAAGGACGAATCATGACATCGGCAGTCGACAGGCGCCCCACGGCAGCCCCTTCACCCGTGCCGCCCCCCGTATCCCCCGTCCGTACGCCCCCGCGCAGGCTGAAGGACCGGCTGGCGGGCGCCGGCTTCCTGGCGCCCGCCGTCCTCCTTGTCGCAGCCCTGCTCCTCACTCCGTTCGCCGTGACGCTGTACCGCAGCTTCTTCGGCGACGGCCGGGTCTCCTCGTTCTCCTGGCTCACCAACTACGGGCTGTTCCTCAGCGATCCGGTTCTCGCGAAGTCCATAGAGAACACCCTGATGTGGGTGGTCGGCACGGTCGCCCTGCCGCTGGTCCTGGGCCTGGGCATCGCGGTCATGACCAACCAGTCCGGATGGTCCAGGGTGGCGCGCCTGCTCGTGGTCCTGCCGTACGCGATCTCCGGATCCGCCGTGGCCGTCGTGTGGAACTTCATCCTCACCACGGACGGCGCGGCGAACCAGGCCCTCCAGGCGCTCGGCCTCGGCTCGTTCGCCCAGGGCTGGCTGCTCGAATGGCCGGGCAACACCCTCGTCATGATCGTCGCGAACACCTGGCAGTCCACCGGTGTGGCCGTGATCCTCTTCCTGGTCGGCCTGCAGACCATCCCTCCGGAAACCCTTGAGGCGGCCTCACTCGACGGCGCCGACGGCCTGCGGAAGTTCTGGTACGTCGTCATGCCCCAGCTGCGGACCGTGTCCGTGATCGTCGTCGGAAGCAGCCTGGTCAACGGCCTGAAGTCGTTCGACCTCATCTGGGTGCTGACCCAGGGCGGCCCCGGCCGCAGCTCCGAGACCCTCGCCGTCTCGATGTATCAGGAGACGTTCCTCGCGCTGCGTCCCGGCGCCGGGGCGGCGGTCGCTGTCGTCCTGACCGTCATCGTGCTGCTGGCCTCCTGGCTGTATCTGCGGCGCCAGCTGACCCCGAAAGGCGCATGAGCATGTCCACCCGCCGCATCTCCGCCGGAACCGCCGTCCGTAACACGGTCCTGGTCCTCGTCTCACTCCTCTGGGCCGTGCCCACCTGGCTGCTGGTGGTCAACGCCCTGGTTCCGGCCGCCGAGTACGGTGGCAGCCCGCACTGGCTGCCGCACGGGGGCTTCGGTCTGTTCGACAACATGTCGCAGGCGTGGACCCGGGCCAGGCTCGGCCCCGCGATGGGCAACAGCCTGCTGTACGCGGTGACCAGCTCGGCCGCGGCCATCGTGGTCGCCACGACCGCGGCGTTCGCCACCGTGATCATGCCCGTGAAGCACAAGACCCTGTGGTTCTGGCTGATCTACTCGGGCACGCTGTTGCCTCTCCAGGTCTTCCTGCGACCCCTGTTCCTCGCCTACGCGCGCACCGGCCTCTACGACGCGCAGATCGGACTGTTCCTGGTCTATGTCGCGGTGGCGATCCCGTTCGCGTACTTCATCATGCGCAACTTCGCCCAGACGCTGCCCGGTGAGGTGATCGAGGCGGCCAGGCTGGACGGGGCATCCTGGTGGCGAGTGTTCTGGCAGATCCATGTGCCGCTCTCCAGGTCCGCGATGGTCGCCGCGTTCGTCTTCCAGTTCGTCGCCGTCTGGAACGACCTGCTCTTCGGGATCACCTTGTCCACCAGTCGCAACATCCGCCCGGTGATGGCCGCGCTCGCAGAGCTTCAGGGCAACTACTCCAACGTCGGGCCGCCGGTCGTGCTGGGCGGAGCGCTGCTTGTCTCGCTGCCGACCGTTGTCCTGTTCTTCTCCGCGCAGCGCTTCTTCGTCAGCAGTCTCAAGCTCGGCTGATCCCGGCCGAGGCCGTACGCACGGTCCGCACCAGTCCCCGCACCCACGCCCCGAGCCGACCCCCGAAAGGCACCCCGGTGAAGATTCCCGCCCGCACCGCCCTCGCGCTGGCCGCCGCCCCGCTGCTGTGCACCGCCCTGTCTCCCATGCCCGCTGCCGCCGCACAGCCGGCCGCGGGACCGTGGAAGGACCGCGCGGTCCACACGTACGACGCACTCCAGAAGCACCTGTACCAGGGGGCGGACAACCACGGCCTGTACCAGGAGAAGACCCCGCGCCAGAGCGCCGACAACGCTCACTCCTATCTCTGGCCGATGCGCGAGGCGGCGGCCGCGACGGTCGACATGGCCGGCCTCCCCGGTAAGGGCGACAGCTACACGCAGGACGCGGCCGAGCGATTTGCCACCCTGGAGCTCTACTTCAAACCCCGCGACGGCCGCCCCGGGTACGACTCGTACCTGCCTGCACCGCTCGGCCAGGGCGGTGACGTCTTCTACGACGACAACTCCGTGGTGGGCCTGTCGCTGCTGGACCAGTACCGCTCCACCGGGAACACCACCTATCTCCACCGGGCGGAACTGACCTTCGACATCGTCAGCCGCGGCTGGGACGACGATCCGGCCAAGGAGTGCCCCGGCGGGATGGACTGGGTGGACTCCCCGGCCAACACGATGCGCGCCGCCAACGTGACGGGGCTCGCCGCCGAACTCGCCGCCCGACTCCACCAGGAGACGCACAAGAGCCGCTACCTGACCAGCGCCCAGAAATGGTACGAGTGGAACTGGTCCTGCCTGCGCGAGTCCCCGGGCCTCTACCGCAACAGCCGCGGCGACGACGGAACCGTCGACCCCACCCTGTGGACCTACAACTCCGGCGCCATGATCGGGACCGCGACGACGCTCTACCAGGTGACCGGGGACCGCTCCTACCTCAAGCGCGCCGTGCAGGATGCGGACGGCTCGCTCGCCTACTGGAAGCAGGGCGAGCGCCTGCACGACCAGCCGGCGATCTTCAACGCGATCTACTTCGACAACCTCCGGATCCTGTCCGGGGCGCACCCCGGACAGGCCTACCTGCAGGTGGAGAAGACGTACGCGGAGCGCACCTGGAAGGAGAACCGGGACCCGTCGAACGGTCTCTTCCGTTTCCAGCCGTCGGGCGGCGGCGACTACGACGCGGCCGCCCCCGCAGAGACCCTCGAACAGTCGGCGATGGTGCAGATCTTCGCAGGCCTCGCCGACGACGACTCCTGACCTCGCATCCTGCGGTCCGCCCCACGCCCCAGCACTGCCCACGCACGCACCGAACCGGCACACCACGCCAGAGCGGAGAACCCTCTCCATGCCCCGCCCCGACCTGTCCCGCCCTTCCTGGTGGGACTCCGACATCGCCCGCGACATCCTGCGCGACCGTGGCGTCAGCGCCACCGGCGCGCTCGGCGGACACGACGTCCGGCTCTCCTGCGAGCCACTGCTGCGTCATGACGGCGACGGCGGTCTCCTGCAGTCCGTACGGGTACGGGCCGGTCGTCCCCTCACACGGGCTCGTGTGACCACCCTGTCCGGGACGTCCCTGCGCTGCGAGCTGATACCCGGCCCCGAGGGCGACACCCGGCTGCTGGTCCCCGAGGTCGACGCGGCCCTCCCGGTCCTGGTGGAGCTGCCCGAGCTGGCGCAGGGTGAGCACATCGAGGTGCTGCTGACCCCACAGCGGCACTGGACGCTGCACCTCGTGCAGCACGCCCACCTCGACATCGGCTACACGGACCCGCAGGGAACGGTGCTCGCCGAAGGCCGCAAGTACCTCGACTCCCTCCTCGAACTGTGCCGTGCCACGGACGGCCGGCCCGACGCATCGAAGTTCCGGTGGGCGGTCGAGGGCTTCTTCAGCTTCGAGAACTGGTCGGCGAACCGCCCGCCGGAACAGGTCGCCCGGTTCCTGGAACGCGTGCGCGAGGGCCGCATCGAGCTGACCGCGATGCCGTTCAACCTGCACACGGAGACCTGCTCCACCGACGAGCTGCACGAACTGCTGCGCCCTGTACGGGAGCTGCGCGAACGCCACGGCATCGACATCACCACGGCGATGCAGACGGACGTCCCCGGGCAGGTCGTCGGCCTGCCCGACGTCCTCGCGGACAGCGGCATCCGTTATCTCTCGGTCGCCCACAACTGGGCCGGCCGAGCAGTGCCGCACCACAACGGCGGCGGGGAACTGCCCCGGCTGTTCAGGTGGCAGGCGCCGAGCGGTCGCAGCGTGCTGGTGTGGCGCACGGACACCCCGCACGGGCTGGCGTACATGGAGGGCTCGATCCTGGGCTTCGACGAGTCCTTCGAACGGGTCGACGACCTCCTGCCCCACTACCTTTCGGCGCTGGCCACTCATCAGTACCCGCACGAGGGGCGTGGCATCCCGGGGTTCCCGGTCCTGGACGAGGAGTTCAAGGGCGATCCGTACCCCTGGGACATCCTGCACCTGCGGGTCCTGGGAAAGTTCGCGGACAACGGGCCGCCGCGCCGGGTCATCGCGGACACCGTGCGCCGGTGGAACGAGGAGTGGGCCTTCCCCGCCCTGCGCACCTCGCGCAACGAGGATTTCTTCGCCGACGCGGAAGCCCGTTACGGGGACCGGCTGGAGACCTTCGAGGGTGACTGGAGCGACTGGTGGGTGGACGGTGTCGGCGCCGGTGCCGTCCCGCTCGCGGCCACCCGGGACGGTCAGGCGGCGCTGGCCGACGCTCAGACGGTGGCCGGGCACGCGGAGATCCTCGGTGCGGCGGGCGCCGGAATCACCGCGTCGGCTCCCGAGGTCTACCGGGCCGCCTCCCTGTTCAACGAGCACACCTGGGGCGGCGGTGACCCCTGGACGCACGGCGACCACGGCCACGCCTCCGGCGAACGGCAGTGGCACTGGAAGTACGCGCAGGCGCTGCGTGCGCACGACGACGCGAAGACACTCCTGGACGGCGCCGGCGCGGCACTTGGCGAGCGCCTCGCGCCGCGCGCGGGCACCCTGGCCGGCTACTACGTCAGCAATACGTGCAGCTGGCCCCGTTCGGAGACGGTCCGGCTGTTTCTTCCGGAGAGCACGGTTCCGCTGGAGGATCCGGTCCGTGTGCTCGACGCGCGCGACGGCGTACCGGTTCAGCACGTGGAGGAGGCCCAGACGAACGAGCTGCATCGGGCCGCCGGACGCTTCCTTCTGTTCCGCCTGGCGGGCGTGCCTGCGCATGGGGCGGTCCGGGTGGACATCGTCGCGGGGGAGGAGACGTCGACGCCGGCCACGACCGAGGACCGGGAGCCCACCGTCCTGGAGAACGATTTCCTGCGCGTGCGCGTTGATCTGCGGTCCGCGTGGATCAGCTCCGTCACCGACAAGCGGACCGGCCGGGAACTGGTGCGGCAGGACGCGACGCTCGGCCTCAACGGTTACGTGTACGACCAGTACGCCACGGCCGGCGGCTTCAACCATCAGTCCAGCAAGACCACGGCGAACGAGTCGATGCACCTCCTCGCCTCCCGTACGGCAGCCCCGCCGGCGGCGCTGGTGGACCGCTTCCGGGACGCCACCGGCGAGACGCTGGTCTACGAGTGCGCACCGGCTGGTACGGAGCTGTTGCGGGTACGCGTACACCTCCCGCACGGACAGGCCCGGATCGATCTCGAGAACCGGATCGTGAAGCGCGCGACCCTGACCAAGGAAAGCGCCTTCTTCGCCTTTCCCTTCGCCATGTCACAGCCGGTCGTCCGCATGGAGGCCACGGGCGGCATGACGGGCACCGGTCTTGCGACGGTGCCGGGATCGGCGCGGCACATGCGTGCGGTGCGGCGCTGGGTGAGCTTCGAGGAAGAGACCACAGTCGCCGCCGTGGCCACCCAGGACGCCCCGCTGGTGCAGGTGGGCGGGATCGCGATTCCGTACGCGCCCTATCCGCAGTCGCTGGCCCAGGACGAGCCCGGCACCCTGTTCTCCTGGGTGCACAACAACATCTGGGACACGAACTTCCCCTCCGAGCAGGCCTTCGACCACGTGTTCCGCTACAGCGTGGCCGTAGGGGAGGCCCCGCACACCACCGGCCCCGAGCTGGGGATGCACACGGCCGCCGCCGGCAGCCGGCCGCTGATCGCCGTCCGGGCGCTGGGCGAGGAGAGCGAGAAGCCGGATGCCTCCTACGGACTGCTGACGATCGGCGATGCCCGGGTGCGGGTTGTGGGTCTCACCGTTCCGGCCCCCGGACAGGTGCTGGTCAGGCTTCAGTCCTACGCGCAGGAGCCGGTCGCCTGCCGGATCACCCCCGGCTTCCCCGTCACAAAGGCCGTGGCGGCCGACTACCTCGGCGCAGCCGGTGAGCTCCTGGCACCGGATGGCAGGGGCGCGACGACCATCGACGTACCGGCGCTGGGAACGCGGGCAGTGCTGCTGCGCCTCTGAGCGTCCGGCGAGAACGTCGTCCCGCATGATCCACGAGGACCGACGCGGAGGGCGGCAGCCGGGATGGACCGCGCGGACGTTCACAGGCGCATCGCGGAGCTGGCTGCGCGGGCTGAGTGGTCGAGGGGGATTACCTCACGAGCGACCACACGGAAATCTATGTCAGCGACAGTAGACATTGGGTGATGGCGTGGATATGGTTTCTCGCGTAGCCGGAAAGGCCGCCGGGCCTGGCAGAGATGAACTGCCAGGCAGGAGCACGAGCGGAACGGGTGGCTGCAGTTCGCAGGACGGTTCGGTGGCGGAGTTCCGAAGCCAGGGTTGTTGCAGGACGGCGACGGGGCTGGCGACCGGACCGGGTGGCCCGCAGTGATCAGGGGCGGCCCTGCAGCGCTACCCGTAGGTGCGTGCGCAGAACCCAGCGGTCAAGTAAGTGATCGATCTCAGAGGGAAGAACGGAGGGGCCAGACGCCATCAGGATCGTCCGGGCGGAATGACAGAGCCCGGGTACCGCAGGACATCGATAGTGAGGTGGTCTCCGGTCGAGCAACCGCGATCCCCGCAACCCCGGCAGCATCGCGCCGGCACATGCGGAAACAGAAGGCCGGCACAGCATTAGGCCGGCAGATGGTGTAGCAGTTCCTGCGGGGCCCTGGTGCCATGTGGCACCAGGGCCCCTCCACGCGTTCCACAGAGAGGTGCGATGACAGCGGGCGACTCGTTCGGACGTCTCGATGACGACGACTACCCCGCTTACACCATGGGCCGGGCCGCCGAAATGCTCGGGACCACGCAGGGTTTCCTTCGTGCCATCGGCGAAGCCCGCCTGATCACCCCGCTCCGTTCCGCGGGCGGCCACCGCCGCTACTCCCGCTACCAGCTGCGCATAGCCGCGCGCGCCCGGGAACTCGTCGACCAGGGCACCCCCATCGAGGCCGCCTGCCGCATCGTCATCCTCGAGGACCAGCTCGAAGAGGCTCAGCGCATCAACGCCGAATACCGCGCGGGTGTCAGCCCGTCGGGCGTGGCGGATGGCTGATCTGTGACCGGCCGACACGTACGCGCTTCTTGAGGGCAGGGGAAGAGGTACGCCGATGGCGTGACCGGGGCGGCGAGTCGACTCGTTCGTCCTCGGTGACGTGAACCCGACTGGAAACGGCCGCGAGACGTGCTGTGATCAGGCGGCGTCGACAAACGCCGTTACGTCTACCTCGGCACAGCAACCGCCGCAGCCCTCACCATCTTGCTCCGAACGTGATCGCCCGGGCAAGTCCTTGGCGGCGAACTCCGCGTACGGAAGGAGCCCTGACGGCTCCGGGTCCCAAACCGATTGCCCCCGGTACCCGGCACGGTGTGACATGTGGCATGAGCAGAATGGCACAGGTCATCGTGTTGGCGCGGTACGAGGACGAGGTGATGGAGCCGCTTACGCGGCCGGACGAGGCGCGCACCTGGCACGGCTGCTTCGTGCAGATCCCCTGGTTCGTAGGGGGCTGGCACATCGAGTTCGAGCGGTGGAACCGGCGCCGCGGCGTTCTCAAGGATCTGGAGTCCCTGCCGTGGAATGAGCCCGCCTGCGTGCAGGTCATGCTGCACGACGAGGACGACGACCTGTTCGGTCTGCGGATGTTCCGTGGCGAGGTCCTCGTTGAGGTGGGCATTCCCGGCACCCAGCGGGTGCATGCCGCATCCTCGCCGTGGGACGTGGACCCCGGCTTCCTGGTCCGGACCGGCCTGGGCAGGGGAGAGGAACGGCACTCGCCAGAGCATGTACAAGACCCGCGGTCGTGCTGGTGACCCGGTCCGAACTTGGGCCGGACAGGTACTGAAGTCGCCCGTTGCCGGCCCTGCCCGAGGCCGGACCGGTTTCGTTTGGCTCCGAACATGATCGGCAGGACAAGTCCTAGGTGGGTTCCCCTTGAGAGACGGCTGTCCGGGCCGGGCCTTGCCCGGGAGCTGTGCGTGAATCACGGACGGCGGCAGGGTGATGAACGCCATCTGCCGGACCCCGGGCGCGGTCGGGGATGGGAGGCGGTGTGGAAGGTCCGGCCGCCCGCGCGGATCAGCTGCGTGGAGTGCCGGCACCCCATGCGCGAAGACCTCCGAGTGGAGCCTTCGCTTCTTTGCCCACGCTCCGCACGCGCCGGGCCGCGAGATCGCCCGCCAGGGCGAGTCTGAGGCCCGCCACCTTCTCAAGCTGGAGCTCGCCACCGCCGCCAGGCAGGCCGGAGCCCACGCCGAACTGGAGGCCCGTGCCCCGGACGGTTCCTGGCGGGCGGATGTGCTGGCCGCTGCCCCGGCTGGAACCTGGCGGATGGCGCTGGAGGCCCAGCCCCCCGATCACCGCAGCGGACATCACCGAGCGTACGCAGCGGATGGACGCCCATGACGTGACCTGCTGCTGGTTTAGTGACCGGGCGCGCCTGCTCTGGCTGCGCCCGCCCGTTCCTCGTACTCAACTGCCCTGCGGGTGCTGGAGGATTCTTCGCCCACCTGTTCACTCGGCAGACGCCTCCGGCCCCGAATGCGACGGTCGCCGACCTCCGTACGATCTCCATCGTGGACGTTGGGGGAACGGCTGGCAGCAGGGACCAACTATCGCGCCTTCAGGGGCTTACCGATGACGAACTACTCAAGTCAGGGAAGAAAATGGAGAAGGGAAACCATCGGGCAGGCCTCCTCATCGAGGCTGCGATGAGGAGTGCCCTTACCGGAGAAGGCAAAATCACCTGGAACACGCCCATCCACATCAGGGGGTGGGAGCGTTGGCTCGACTGAGCTGGCGGCTGTTCAGGCGTTCCCGCGGTGCTGCTTCCGTCCGGGCGGCCGACGCGGTGACCGCCCTGCTGGTGGTAGGGCTGCTGGAAATCCGGACTCTAGCGAGGCAAGCGCCGGCTGAGAGCGGGCTGCCCGACAAGGAAGCTGTGTTGGCGCGTGTCCTGATGATCTCAGAGATCTGTCACAGCTTTCCGGCAACTGCTGACGGATCCCGGACTATGCGGGAACGCCGAGCCGCGCACGCTCTGGCCTGGAGGTATTCGTGCTCGGGTGCCAATGCCCAGCAGTGGATCCGAGAGAGCCTGCGTGACAGAGGCCAAGAGTATGAGCGGGCCCTGGAGGCGGCGTTGAAGGCCGGGGACTAGAAAAATTGTTCGTCGGTACGGGTGGTAGCCGATGATCGAGATGTGAGGCAGTCAGACAGCAGGCCTCGTCAGCGGACTGGTCACGCGCAATTCGCCGCTGTCGGCACCCCTGGCCGCAGGACCTTGGCGGGTTCTCAACGTTGTGCGCGGGCGGCCCCGGGCTGGCTGCGACGTGGGGCGGCGTCAGCCGACCAGGTCATGCTGGCGGGAGTCCGTTCTCGGGCATGCAGATCGGGCAGGGCTCGACTTCCGGTTCGTCCAGGGCGATGACCGCATCTCCGTAGCTGATGGAGCCGAAGGAGCCCTTGTAGAGGGAGCAGGTCCCCGCGGTGCAGGGGCGAGGCTTCGTGTGAGCGTTGTGGCTGGATCTTCCATGACTCCCGGGCCTGTGCCCTGGCGCGCTTGTCCCTCTGCGGCCTTGAGCTCGCGCACTCTTTGGTCCGCGCACCGCAGCTGCCACGCGAGGTACTTCCAGGTGGCACGCCACTTGTCGAGGCTGGATATCGCACCAGAGCCGCTGGAGCCGGACGTCGCTCTTAGCCTGCCTCGCCTGCCGGCTGTTCATGGGCGTGCTGCAGCGCCATGCGGGCCGCGACCACGTTTTCATTCAGCCCTTTCCAGTAGGGGTGCGTCATCACCGTGGTGCTCAGCTCCAGTAGCTCGGCCCGGTATGCGGCGAGCTGTTGGCGTTGCTCGTCGGTGTAGCCGGGGCTGTCGGGCTTGGCGGAGCGGTAACCGGAGTGCAGCTGCTTGTCCGCCTCCCACCCGGGCATTGGCTCGGCTGACCACGGCAGCTTCTTGGCGTACTGCTCCATGGTGGCGCGGGTTTGGTGGAGTGCGAGCTGGGCGTCGCGCAGGTCCTGGGGAATGTCGTACGTGGGCACACCCGAATAGTACGAATGTTCGAATACCGGATGCGAGGGCATGCCGGTTACCGCGCCCGGTCTCACTCGGACGGCGCCGTACCGCGCCGCGCCGGGGCCGGCGTTCAATGGTTCGGATTGCGCCCTTCCCGGCGCCCGAGGTCGGGAAGGGTTGGGGCAGTGGCGGGCGATCGGGCCGCGGCGCGTCAGCAATGTCGTGCGCGGGGGAGTGTGGGGTGGGGTCATGTGGGAGACCGAGGAGTTCGGTGCGTCGCATCAGGGGCGCCCGGGTCCGGTGCTGGCCGACGGCACCGAGCCGAAGCCGCTGATCTTCGACATGGGCAGTGGTGCGGAGACGCATCAGACCAGTGACTGGTGGGCCTACGACGGCACGCTGCGTGCCCCGCTCGCGACAGCGCTGCGAGGTGCGTGTTCGTGCGGCTGGCGCGCCACTACCCTCCACCCCCTTAACTGGCAGGAGGTCACTGCCGAGGGCCCGGAGTGGTACGACACCAGCGGGCCGGAGGTCAACTGGGACCAGCACATCACCGACGTCGAACACCGCGTCGTCCCCGTCCCCGAAGACGTCACCGCCCTCCTCGCACAGCTCCGCCCCCGCCTGGACACCCTGGCCACCGACGCACCCCTCGCCGCCCTCCGGGGCGTCGGCGCCCTCGAGCACCCCATCGCCGAGGCCGCCCGCACCGCCGCCTGCAACGCCCGCGCCGATGACCAGCCCTGGGACACCATCGCCACCGCCCTCGGCCTCACCGAACCCGACACCCGCACCCGCCTGCACCGCTACGCCCGGCACCCCTGAGCCGACTGCGCCGGCGCCCGGCTGCTGGTGGTCGTTCGTTGGCGGCGGGCCGCGTATGACGGGCTTGCTCGTCAGGAGAGTAGCGGTCCTTGCATTCGGCGCCCTTGGGGCAGTACCGGTCGAAGGGGACGTCGGGCCAGTACTTGGCGTTGTCCTTGTCGAAGGTGGTGCAGGTGCTCAGGCAGCGCTCGGTGTTGGTGAAGTCGACCTTGGCGGCTGCCTTGTCCGTATACACGGTGTGGGCGCGCAGGCCGTACTCAATGCGAGCGAGGGATCCGCCGCGGGTGTATTCGGTCGCGGTAGATGCCCCGGTGTTCGGGTTGACGTTGCGGCCGTAGTAGTTGACTTCCTTGTTCCAGAAGTAGGCCATGGCGTCGGCGTGCGGGTCTTCGACGTAGTCGAGGTTCCACCGCCATGCCTGCTGGCACATGGAGTCTGCGAACGCGGTCGCGTGGCACGGCTCGCCCGTCTGGTTACCGAAGACCGGCACGGTCCAGGTGGAGTTGGTTTCGGCCTTGCCCGTCGTCCAGCCGGGCAGCCGGTTGTACCCGAAGTGGTACTTGGTGCCGTCGGGGGTGGTGACCACCCAGTACTCGCCGTTGTCGTCCTTGTTATTGCGGGCGGTGTCGGTGAGCTTCTCCACCTTGGTGCCGTTGTCGCTCTCCATGTGCCACGTGCCGGAGGCGGTGTCCTTGACCAGGACATTGGACTGACCGCCGAGATTGATGACGGCGTTGTCCTTCTTCCAGCACAGATCGCCGACCTTGGCAGTCGTGTTGCTGTTCGTGGTGTCGTCAGCGCAGGAGACGTACTGGCGCTCGATATAGCCCGGTTCCATCGACCAGCCGTCGCCGATGCTGTTGGCCTGGTTGTTCGTCGCCGCAGTGCGGCCATCGATGGACTGCGAGGAGTAAGCCAGCTTCAGGTCGGGGGACGTTCCGCCGGGAACGTCGGGGACCGCGAGGGGGTTCCCGGCCCCTGCTCGGAACAGGGCCGACGGCCTCGCCCCGAGCAGGCTGACTAGACCAGCGGAGGGGTTACCAGCTTTGCCGCGCCCGGATCGATGTCCGCCGGGTGCGCGAGGGTGGGGAGCTCGTGGTCAAGGAGACCGTTGAGCGCGATGGCCGCCTTGCTGAGCAGGTGCGCCCTCTGGACCGACTGGCCGTCGGCCACCGCCGCGTAGAAGCGAGCGGCGTAGGTGATGGCGTCGGTGTCCAGGGTCGGGCCCGGAGTGAGTATGTTCGTCCGATGGTGCGTTCGAAGCGCTTCGGGAGGGGAGAGTGCCAGTGGACCTCGTCGCGATTATGAAAGCACTGGCTGAACAGGGCGTAACGGTACTGTTCAAGGCTGACGCTGAGCGGATGGCAGAGAGGGACAAGCCTTGGACCTTCGTCGCCAGTGGAGCGCCGTTGCGCGAGGACGTTCTTGTGCGAACCGATGCCGCGTCTGTGGAGCAATGCCTCGCAGTGTGCTTGCCCCGCCTGCGTGAGCTGGGCTTTTCGTTCCCTGAGTGAGAAAGCGGGTGTGGCTGAACTGCCGCCCTGGATGTCAGTGCCAGCTGCTTACATGAGCCCATGGACACCGTGCACACGACCGCCGACCTCCTCCCGGGCCCCGCCGAGCTCCGCGCGCACCTGCGCGCGCTGGCCGTGCTGGACCAGGCGATCTGCCGCGACCCGCGGTTCTCCCGCTACTCCTTCTCCACCACCTGGGGGCCTGGGACGCAGGCGGCCCTGATGGACAACGGCTCGGGTGACGACTTCTCCGTCCTCTTCACCCCGGCCGGTGTGCTCGTCCGCGGCTTCGACCACGAGTCGGAGATGAGCCCGTACGGCACGGACGACGAACAGGTCTGGCCCGGTGTCATCGACGAGGTGCCCGCCGCGCTGCGCCCGCTCCTGGACGACCCGGCCTTCGTCGACGAGGGCCTCGGCGCCCCGCGGGTCACCGCCTGCCTGTGGTGGGAGACCGGCGGCAGCGCCTGGCGCACCGGCTCGGGCATCGAGTTCCCCTCGGGCAGCCCGGACCCGGACGGCTCCGGGCACCTCTTCCGCCTCCTCACCGACCGCTCGCCCGAGGCCGTCCAGGCGCACTTCGAGGAGGACTACGGACGGCCCGTCCCCCTCGGCACCGTCCGCCACGTCCTCGCGGGCCACCCCCTGACCCCCGAAGCCGCCCGCGGCCTCAACCCGGCCGCCCTTTCCGACGAGGCCCTGCTCCGCCGGATCGCCGCCGACCCCAAGGTCGAGGCGTACCTCGCCTGCGACGGCGAGTTCGACCTCACGCGGACCGACCCCATCGAGTCGATCGCCCTGCCGGCCGGTCTCCCGGTGGAGCCCGTGGCCGGCTGCAATGCGGGGGGCACCCACTACCTCTGCGGCCCGGCCGGCTCCGACCGCGTCCGCCCCGTCCTCTACACCGACTCCGAGGGCCAGGCCTCCCTTATCGCGGAGTCCCTCGCCGAGGCCCTGACCCTGGCCATCGTCCTCCCTTCCTGGCACGACGCCCTGGCCGGCTTCCGTCCCCCCGCGCTCAACGCCGACTACCTTGAGGACAACCCGGACCACCCCGAGGTCCGCGACCGCCTCCTCGCCGCCCTCCGTCTCCCCCCGGCCACCGAGCCCGAGGTCCTGGCCCGCCTCCTCCCCTCTCCCTCGGGATCATCCCCTTCGCCGCGCAGCGCGCGGCGTGGCCGCTGGAGGCGTTCTACGTCCACGACGCCACCATGGCCGTGGTGGAGACGCTGACGGCGGAGATCAAGGTGAGCCAGCCGCGCGAGCTTGCCGACTACATGAAGGCGTTCACCGGCCTCGCGGAGATGACCGTCTACGGCGACGCCGCCCGCGGCCTCATCCCGGCCACGACCCGATTGAGGACCAATCCACTTCCTCCGTAGCGTCGAACAACACCGACACCTCAGCAACGGAGGCGGGCCCCATGAGCGCACCCCCGCCCGCCGACCCTCAACCGGAAGGCCGCGGCCTTCAGCCGCCCGGCTTCGGCCGGCCCTCCCCGACGCTGCTGGAACGAGCCGACCGCGGCTACGCCCGGCTTCCCCGCCGTCCAGGCCCCCGACATCCACCCCGGCGACCACGGCCAGGACGACGACGCGGCGGGCGCCTAATGAGCGGCACCCACATCGTGCTCCAGGACCCCCACGGCCTCTTCGAGGCCGAACTGCCCCTGGACCGCGCCCCGCACAAAGCCCTCGTGACCGCAGTCCTCACGTGGAAGAACCCGGACCTCGCCCCCAGCGACTACGAACAGATCGCCCTCCACCTCACCGGGCACGCCCGCGCCGTGGCCTCCGACGTCCGATGCCACGCCGCCGCCCTGCCCAAGAGCGACGGCCGCGGCGCCCTCGCCGAAGTCGTCCTCCGCGAAGCCGACGGCCGCCTCTCCACCCCGATCGAAGGAACGGCCCGCTGCGCCCAGAACCGAGCCCGCCTCGTACGGGCCCTCTACACGCGGCTGGACCGCCTCACCGAGCCCGTCCCGGCCGCCACGTAGCACAGCTGGAGGACCGTTCCCACGGACTTGCAATGCTGATCGCGGACGGACATGTCGGGGCTCCGCCGAGCGTGCCGTAGCCGGCCGGTCGCTCAGACGGGGTGAAGTCCTTCTCGTCGGTGGTGAACCAGGGCTTCTCCGGTCCGGCGAAAAGGAGGACCGCTGTCAGTGCGGGCGAGTAGTTTCCTGCCAAAGCACACGGCAAGAGACAGAAGGTCATCCATGGCACTTGGCGACGACATCCGCTCCGATCTGGACAAGATGGTGGGCAACCCTTGGAGCATCCGGAACGGCAACGTCGTTCCAGGCACAGACGACGTACAGCTCTACAACAACGACGCCGCAAGCTGGACGCCGTCTACCTCTACGCCGACCTCCTGGGTTCCACCAAGCTGGCCCGCGACTTCACCCCCGAGGTCGCCGGCAAGGTAATCCGTTCTTCGTTGCGCACCGCGTCCACGATCATCAAGAAGTTCGACGGCGAGATCCGCAGCTACGACGGCGACCGCGTCATGGGTATCTTCATCGGCGACTCCAAGAACACCAACGCCGGAACGGTTGCACTGAAGATCAACGCCGCGATGCAGGAGATCGTCCAGCCTGTTCTCTACGCCAAGCTGCCGATTCTGCAGAGCAAGGGCTACCTGCCTCGAATGTGCGTCGGGATCGCATCCGGGGAGGCGTTCATCGCACGAGCCGGCGTACGGGGCAGCAGCGACCTGGTATCTATCGGCCGAGCCCCGAACGTTGCCGCCAAGCTCAGTGACATCCGCGAGCCGGGGAACTACCGGACGTACATCACTACGCAGGTCTACCACAGGCTCAGAGAAGACGTGAAGTTTGCCGAGGGAGCCAGCATGTGGGAGGAGCGCAGCGCCGAGGTCGGCGGGGAGCAGATGACGATCTTCCGATCCAACTACCGGTGGTCGGTGTGACCGCGCCAGACCCGGCCTCGGCCGAGGCTCACGCGAGAGCCGTCGAGACTGCCTGGCGGATCCACGCGGAACTGGGCAATTGGACAGCGAAGGTGGACGCCAAGGCGTCCTTCGCGCTCACCCTGGAATCTGCGGCAACCGCTGGCGTCATCGCCCTCTCAACCGACGACCACGTCCTCGCGAATCTTCACGGATGGGGTACCCGCTCCCTTCTCTGGATCGGGACCATTCTCGTACTTACCTCTGGCGTTTTCTCGATGCTGGTCGTCGTCCCCCGCCTCCGCGCCCGAAAGGTCAAAGCGGAAGCCCCCTCGAACTTCATCTACTTCGGCCACCTCATGCACCGAGAGTCCGCGGAACTCACCACTGCCCTGAAGCAGGCGGACATACTTCCGGTGCTGAGCCGCCAGCTCATCGCCATGAGCAAGATCGCGTGGGGCAAGCACCGCCATGTCCAGCTGTCCTTCAGCATCTTCGCAGTGGGCGCCGCTCTCGTTTTCCTCGCAGGGTTGCTTAACTGACCCGATCACCACAACAGGCCACGGCACGCCGCTCGTCCCGGTCTGGATGAGGGAGCGGCCCGAAGATCCCAGGTCCTACGCACGCCAGCGCGATGCCGCAGCTCAGAACCCCCGGCATCGCGTCCCAGTACGTGTAGGGCCTGTGATGGGTGCCGCCGCTGCCCCGCGGACAGCGAAGGGCCCGGAGCGCAGAGCGCTCCGGGCCCTTCGCCGGTCTCACAGCTACTCACCAGTCATCGCCAGTAGGGCCAGCAGGAGCGGCTGGCGAGGGGTACCAGGGTCTGCAGGCCATTGGCTTCGCTCACGGAGTCCTCGACCAGGTCGACCTGTACACGGTGATCGTCTGTCCGCCAACCTCACGGGTGTACGGACCTGCCCACATCAGCTTTTTCTCACTGGAGTATTTGGCACTGTCCAACATGCCGTTGAAGACGTCCTCGGTGATGTAGCTGTGGTTGTTCCCGTTGCGGATGTCGCTGAGTTTGGCTGCCACATTGGGCGCACGGCCGATAGAGACAAGGTCGTTGTTCCCACGCACACCACCTCGGACAATGAGTGCCGTACCGGTGTCGATACCGACGCAGTGCTTAACCTGAAACCCCCGAGTTACGATCGAGGGCAGATTGGCCTCGACTTTGGGGCGAACAATCTTCGTCACTACATGATTGATCTTGAGCGCGCAGTCAGCGGCGGCCGTGTTCTTGGCACCGCTCATGAAGATTGCCATGACCCGGTCCCCATCGAAACTGCGGATCTCGCCTCCGCACGCCCTGATGACCCTGCAAGTGGCATCGAGATAGGCCCGGATGACTTTGGCTGCGGTTGTGCGGCTGAAGTCCCTGGCCAATCCGGTGGAATCCGCCAAGTCTGCATAGAGGTAAACGGCATTGACCTCGACGGCACCGTTGCCCAAGGCCACGGTGTCGGTGGAGGGGACCGCCGTCCCCTTACGACTGTTCCAGTCGGAACAGACAACCTTCGTGACAGCCGCGCTGATGTCGTCAGCGAGCCCCATGGTGCCCCCCAAGCCTGGGACGAAACAAGAAGGTGAAATCTAACAGGACCTGCTGACAACACGGCAGTTGAGGCAAAATGCGACTGTTTCCACACCCATCACGCGCCCGATTGCGAAGACCGTTCAGTCTGCTGGAAGGGACCGCCTGCTGAGCTCCAGAACCGTGCCTACCTCGCCTGGGCCCTCCGCACACGGCTGGCCCACTCCACCGAACCGCCCCGACTGCCAGGTAGCTCCGCCGGGGGCCGGGCCAAAAATCTCAGGGCCTACACGCACACCAGTGCGATGCCGCAGCTCAGAATCCCCGGCATCGCACCCCAGTGCGTGTAGGGCCTGGGAGCGGTGCCACTGAGCCCCGGACAGCGAAGGACCCCGGGCCGCCCTGCGCCCCGGGGTCCTGCCGCTCTCACCGCCACCGCTCACCAGTCGTCGGGTGCGCTGCCTACCCACGCGATCGGCCGGCCTTCGCTGTTGCGGCCCCAGTGCGGTTCCTCCATCGAGGTCTCGTGCCCGTCGGGCAGAACGCAGATCCGCCCCCAGCGGCCGTGCTTGCCGCCACAGAGCCCGGTGAGCCCGTCCGCGTCGCCCGCCGTCACGGCCTGGTTGTAGCGGTCTTGGAACGGCTGGAGACGGGTGGACAGCTCCATGCCGAGCTCCGTCTCCGCCGCCTTCACCCGGGCCCGCGCCTCCCTCACCCCCGGGTCGGCCAGTACAGCAGTGATGACGTCCTCCGCCTCCGTGAAGGCCCTGGCGCGAGCGTGCCGCCGCACGGCGCCCCGCACCCGCTGCTCGCCGGTCTCCTGGTCGCCAGCGCTCATCACGCCGCTCCCTCCGTGGCCGCCCACTCCAGCCCGAGGCCGGCGAGCGCGGTGAGCTTGTCGACGGTGAGCTTGTCCCGGCGGCTCTTGCTGTTGCTGAGGAGGAAGCCGCGATCCTGCCCTGGATGAGTCCCGCGATGTGAGGGACGGGTGGCGGGAAACCCTGCGGCGATCGGCAAGGTGACCGGGCCGCCTCGAAGCCTGAGCCAGCCCGAGGGCCGTGAGGCAGCCACTTCTTCCTGACCAGTCACGGGACAGGTCTTAGACACCCACGCCTGCAGTGCGTGAGACAGCCCGGCCCACGCGCTTGAGTACTGTCGTCGGCTTCAGTTCCTTCTCCACGCGCAGCAGGTAGCCGGCGGGTGAGGAGGCCACCCGGGTGTCGCGCTCGCGAGCAGTGGCCTGGCGTGCAGCAAGGACGGTGAAGGCTATGCCAGTTCCAACTGCGGTGGCGGTACCTCCCAGCAGCCAGGCCAGTCCGGCCCCGGGCACGGACACCTCCGGTTTGATGGTGAGTGTGGTGAGGATGGTGTCCAGCTTCAGGCCGTTCATCGCCTTGCGCAGCGATTCGAGTGGCCGGGCGAGATGTAGGTCGAACGCTCCCTGGAGGTGCAGCTCGAAGGCGGCACGGTCTGTGACCTCCTGGGTGGCCTCGACCACCTCGGCCGTCGCAGCGTTGACCGCGGTCTCGAAGGCGACGAACTCGTCGGCGTACTGCGTCCTCAGCCGCACGATTTTTTCCACCGGGACATGGCGCAAGTCGGCTGGGAGGACGCACCGCACGGCCATCATGGCCAGCCTGGTCTGAGCCGTCTCGCGGCCGACTGCTGGCGCCGCGCGGCCCAGAAGTGTGTCGGCGATGTGCTCAGCCGACCAGTCGCCGGTGGCGGTGTAGGCGGCCAACTGGTCGGTGACCGGAGCGAAGGCGGTCCTGCGGGCTAGCTCCTGCGTTACTGCGCACTTATATGCCCACGCGAAGGATGGGTCCACTACCACCCACTCCTGGTGGTCCCAGACCCGCTGCCGACAGTCCCGGTAAGCGAGCCCGGCCTCCTCCAGCGCTGCCTCCAGAACTGGGGGCACCTCCTTGGGAAAAAGCCCAGTCAGGTTCCGGGTGCGCGGGTTAGGTACCGGCTCCGAGTGCCAGCGTGAGGTGAACCGGCGTTCCTGCACAGCGGAGCGGGCGCGCAACTCCTCGGCGTTGTCCCGGACCGCCGCGACGAACGCTGGCGCGACGACCTCGATCACCTGCCGCGGATCGGAATCGACGATGAATCCCGACGCTTGGTTGAGCTCTCTCACGACGCCGCGGTCTTGCACGGGGAAGCCGGCCGGCACCACGCGAGCAAGGTGTCGCCAGTACAGCGCCGCCGCCTTCGCCCAGGTCTCGTCTCGCAGATGGACGTACGGGTAGTAGAGCCCGGTCTGCAGCGCCATCGAAAGCCTTCCCCTCGAGCCCGACCAGACGTGATCAGGACCTCACGGAATGTTAAGCGAGGCCATCCTCGCTTCTCCTCCGTCTCCGGAATCTGGCACCGCCAGTGGGCAAGCTCATCGGTTCGGCCGCTTCCCCGGGGTATGTCTTAGCTTGTCATTTATGGTCCGGCGTCGAACGCGGATCGAACTTGGTCTGCGTTTTCGCAGTTCAGCGGACAGGAAGGCGGCCTCCGTCTGATCCAGTGCTCCGTCACAGAGTGGATCAGCGCGAAGGCCGTGACCGTGAGCTTGGTGCACCAGGGCGTCCTGCGGGATGCGTTCGCGGAAGTGTCACACTTCCGGTCGGAGCTTTACGCCTGTCTGACCGCACGGGGCGACGCGTTGCTGTGCACGGGCGGGCCGGTGCGGACGCTGGTCGATCTCGCGCTCGCGCCCGAACACCGCCGTGGGCACGGAGCTCTGTACGGCGGTCTCAACCAGGGCCGGATCGACGTTGCCCGGCTGCGTCGGGCCCTGGCCGGGGTGCCGCTGCCCAGGGCGGCGGACGGCCGGCTCGTGCTGGCGGTGGATGTCTCGCCGTGGCTCCGGCCGGACGCCAACACCAATGCAGACCGGGCCTTTTGCCACACGTTCGGCCGGGGTGAGGGCAAGCATCAGATGGTGCCCGGCTGGCCTTAGAGGCCCCGCTGATAGGCGAGGTTGAAGCACCCCGCGGTGTTGTAGGCGGAGGGCTTGATAATTATGAACGGGCAACGCTCCGTGATCACCGGGGAGACCTGTGCCCGTCCTTCCGTCATGGCTGACCGAGCCGCTGTGGGATCTATCACCCAGACCATCCGCTGGGCTGCCACCGCCCCCGCATCAGTGACCGGATCGTCTTCGACAAGCTGCTGCAGCTGTTGCGGTTCGGCTGTTCCTACCAGGCGATCGCCGACACCACCTGCTCTGCTACCACGATCCGCAACCGCCGCGACGAGTGGATCCGGCTCGGCGTCTTCGCCCGGCTCAAGCAGATCGCGGTGGACTCCTACGACCGGATCGTCGGCCTCGTTCTCGATCAGATCGCCGTCGACGGGTCGATCACCAAAGCCCCCGGCGGCGGCGAGGTGGCCGGGCGCTCCCCGGTCGACCGCGGCAAACAGGGCTTGAAACGCTCCGGTATGACGGACGGGTACGGCATTCCGCTGGGTCGTGTCCTGGCCGGAGCCAACCGCCACGACTTGCCGCTGCTCGCGCCGACCCTGGACCGCCTGGACGACCTCGGACCGTTACCCGAAGGCATCACCGTCCATTTGGATGCCGGCTATGACTCCGATACCACCCGCACTCTGCTCAGCCAACGCGGTCTGCACGGCCGGATCGCGCACAAGGGTGAGAAGGCGCCGATCCAGGCAAGTCAGAGGTGGCACGTGGAGCGCACTCATGCCTGGCAGAACGCCTTCCACCGGCTCGCCCGCTGCTACGAGCGCCGGGCCACCGTTATCGACGCCTTCTTCGACCTCGCCGACACCATCATCATTGTGCGCAGTCTGATCCGCCGAGCCTGGACGGCCCACCGGTGGGACACACGCCCCCGACGCCGACCATGAGCACACGCCTGCTTGCCGGCCTCTCAGTCAGCCACGATGGCAGCCCAGGTACAGGTCTCCCCGAATACAGGAGTCGGTGCGGACAAGCGGGCCACTGAGCCACCCGGTGGTCACCAGATGTCCGGGGTCGATATCGCCCGGCTGAAGTCGCCAGCCCGCAGCGCCTCGGTGGGGGTCGACCAGTGCATCCAGCCGCCGTCGCCACCGATGTGCCACTCGTTCCGTGAGGACAGCTGGAGCAGGTGGTGGTGAAGGTTTGGGTCTTCGCCGTCCGGCATCCACGGCGAGGATCCCGTCGGGAATGCCGGCCAGCCGAAGGCGATGTCCTCGGAGCCGAGCGCGCCAGGTCGTTGCGGCCACTCGGTGAGTAGGTCCTCTATGTGTATACCGGGCATGAGCCTGGCCATGTCGTCGGCCTCGGGTCCCAGTTCGAGGGTGTCATAGGCCCGGTCCCAGGGATCAGGGAAGGCGAACCCGGGCGATGCCACCCACGAGACCGGCGCGAAGACGCTCGACCGAGCGGGCGGAGTTGTCTCGACGGCGTGCGCGGAGCGTGCCGCGATCACCCTTCCCACCTGTGGTTCGTTTCCGACGAACTTGGCCGCCAGCGCGAAGGCGGCGGGGTCGCACTGCTCGGAGTCGCTGTCGAGGTAGAAGAAGTTGAGCAGGCCCGTCCCGGCTGGGAGGAGGTCACCGAGCCAGGGGGCCAAGGCATCGGTGTCGAGGATGGCGAGCAGGCTCAGCGGAAAGCCCTCGAAGGCCGGCCAGGGCGTGCCCGGTTCGAGTAGCGCCCGGCCGCCGAATCGACTGTGCCCGGCAGCCTCGCCCGGCCCAGCTGCGGTGAGCGCGAAACCGGGCCGGGCGAGGGCGACGAAGCGGGCGGCGAGTTCTGCGCCGAGACGTTCGGCGCAGAACTCGCGCAGTTCGGAGAGCGTGGTCTCAGGGTCCATCCCGGCATTCAAACACCCACCTGTGACAGGCGGGACAGCCGTTTCCCTCAGACCGCACCCAGCGGTGGCACGCCGAGCCCCCATGCCTGGCAGAACGTCTTGCGCCGACTCGCCCGCTGCTATGAACGCCGGACCAATGTCATTGAAGCCTTCTCCGACCTCACCGGCACCATCATCACCGTGCGCAGTCTGATCCGCCGAGCCTGGACCACCCACCACTGGGATACACGCCCCTACCAGCCACCTATCTGCGCGACTACTTACTCGGTGGTGGCCGCGTTGGAGACCGTCCGCACGTCCTGGACGGCGGTGCTGGACGCGGTGCGCCTGGACCCCGGCGCCGACGTCGCTGCGGTGACCACGGTCCAGCTCCGCGAGGTCGTCGAACGGCTCGTCGCCGCCGGCCAGTGGAAGCAGGGCGACCCCAACGTCCTGGTCGTGCTGGACGCCGGATACGACGCGCCCCGCATCGCTCACCTGCTGGGCGACCTGCCCGTCGAGATCCTGGGCCGACTGCGGTCGGACCGGGTGATGCGCCGGCCGACGCCCTCGCTCAAGGAGTACGCCCTGTCCTATTCCCAGGGCGGGCGACCGCCGAAGCACGGCGGCGAGTTCGTCTTCGGCGACCCGGCCACCTGGGGCACCGAGCAGGCCGTGACGGTCACCGACACTCGCCGCTATGGGAAGGCGACCGCGCAGGCGTGGGACCGGCTGCATCCGAGGCTGACACGTCGGGCGGCCTGGCTCGATCACGATGGCCCGCTGCCTCTCATCGAGGGCACAGTCATCCGTCTGGTCGGGGAGAAGCTGCCCAGCGGCGGGGTCAACAAGCCGGTCTGGCTGTGGTGGTCGGGCACCGACGCCACCCCGGGCGACGTGGACCGCTGCTGGCAGTCCTTCCTCCGCCGCTTCGACATTGAACACACATTCCGCCTGTTCAAGCAGACGCTCGGATGGACCAAGCCCCGGCTTCGCAGCTCGGAAGCAGCCGACCGGTGGACCTGGCTGGTGATCGCCGCCTATGCCCAGCTCCGGCTCGCCCGCCCGCTGGCCGCTGACCTCCGGCGCCTCTGGGAGAAGCCAGCCGAGCCGAACAGACTCACTCCCGCCCGCGTCCGACGGGGGTTCAGGAACCTGCGCACGAAGACCGGCACTCCTACCGGTGCACCGAAACCGTCCCGCCCTGGACCTGGCCGTCCGCCGGGCTCAAAGAATCGTCACCCCGCCACCCGTCATGACGTGGGCAGAGTCCTCGCAACCGGCGCGGCGTATACCCGTCCCGCCCATCGCAAGGTGGGCACCAAGCCGCGCCGCACAGTGTGAACCCGCAGCTCACGCCACCTACGACAACCGATGCACCTCCCACCAGGCAAAATGAGCGACATGGTCAACGACGGGAACACCAGCTTCGTGCTGCCGCGGGGGGCGACAGGTTTCTTCTGGCCGAAGGAGGGCCCGCTCCCCAAGACCGACCTGCGGGCGTTCCGCACCGCTCTGTATGCCGCTGCCCGCGGCGCCGGAGGCAAAGTGGGCGAGGTGGAGGAACAGGCATACCCGCGGACCTTCCACACCGCATCGGTCGTCGGAGGCGCAGGCGAGAGCATCGTCCTATGTCACGGTCATCACCCCTGGATCGCCTTCGCCCAGACACGTCGGAACTGGTACGGGGAGGAGTTCCTCGCACCGCCTCCGTGGGCTCATGCCTTTACCGACGCGGGCTTCGTCGTCCTGAGCAGCGAGTTGCTTGCCACACCGCTTTCCAACGTGGACACCTCAGTGCTCGGGCCGGGCGAGTGGCGTGAGGTCCGCTTCTACAGCATCACGACGTTGGGCGGAGTCCTCTTCAACGCATGGGACTGACAAGCTTAGCCCGGACATCGAACTCGCGGCGGCTGCGCAGAACCGGCCCTGTGGGCAGCGCAGGTGCGGGTTCACCGGATCGGATGCCAAGTGGCCTCCGGGGGCGACCTCCTGGGCGAAGCCCAAGGTCCCGATGGTCTGACTCGCCGGTTGTGCTCGTGGTTGCTCTCTGGCGAGACACCGCCGCCCCCGATCTCCCCCGTGGAGATCGGGGGCACTTTCGTCGCTTCCCGAGGAGAATCCCGCCATGGATGCAGGAGTTGCGGCCGTCGTCGGTGCGGCCATTGGTGGAGGCCTGGCCGGGTTGACGGCCACTGGGACGAGCTGGTTCAACCTTCGAGTGGCCCGGCTTCAGCACAAGGCACAGGAAACAGAGGCCGCTCGCCAGCGGCGCTTCGAGAGCCTGCGAGAGAGACGGGAACCGAGGTCTCAGGCATATGCGGACCTGGTTGATGTGGTCCAGGAGCTCCTTGATCTCTTTCGTGCGGTGTCGCAAGAAGAGGCGCACGCCCGGATCGACGAACTCAACGACTCTGCGCGGAAACGCCGCGCAGTCGTGGCACTGGCAGGGCCTGAGAACGTTGCGCGCGCCGCTGCGGAGCTTTCCCGCACGGTAGCAACGTTGAGGAACCGGGTCCTGCATCAGGACTCACATGCGCAGAGGACCGTTCTCGCCGTACAGGACTCCTTGGAAGCATTCACCGACGTGGCCCGCGCTGCCTTGGAAGACGACGGCACCGGCCACCCGCTGACCTAGGTTCTGTCTGGAATTCGGATCACGAGTTGCGAACCGGTCCTGAGCGCGCCGGATAACGCTGCCATCAGCCGCAAACGGTGGCGGTCCTACTCCAGGCGTCATTGGTAGCAGCCTGGGTGCCCGGCCGAACCTATGGGCCCCACGGCGGGGACGGCCCCGTTGGTCCTGACGGGGGCAATCGCCCCTGATCAGACATAGAAGCCCCCGGCAGCGCTCGGTGCAGGAGCAGCCGCCGGGGGCTGCACGTCGCCCAGGCCCCCGGGGAAGGCGCCGGGAGACGGCTCCACGAGGTGTCTGTCGCCTATTTCGGGTTGGCGGCCGTTCGTTCCTGCCCGGAGGCGTCTCGGCGCCACTCGCGGCAGCCGGTGCCCCGGCAGGGCGGTCCGGAGTGGTTGGAGTAGGCGGTAGCGGTGCTGTACTGCGGGTGGTCCGGGCCCAGGACGCACTGCTCCCACGCGGCCCGCCCATCGCTGGACAAGTGCGCACCGCCAACCAGCCCGTATCCACCGGATTTGAGCTGGTGCCACGTTAAGAGGTGTAACGACACCGGTTCCTCGCGTATACCTTCCCGTCTCGCTCACCGCGCTCGGTCCATCCGGCAGTGCCGGACCGACACGACTTTGTCGAGGCTGCTCCCACCCTCCCCATTGATCCCTGGGTCAGGCTGCCTCCAGCTTCATCCCGCCGCTACGACGGCGGGAAGATGGATGGTCTTGCACCTCCATTCGGAAACAGCAGCGCCTCGTGGCGCACTTGCAGTCGTAGCAGAGCAGACCTTCTCCGAACTAAGCCGTCACGCCGATTGATGACTTGTGTAGCCTCCGGTCGGTGGAAACGGGACTGAACGCAGACGACTGGTTGGCGGATACGCGGACGTCTTACGACACCCTCGCTGCAAGCTACGCAAAGCTGACACGTCACCTCTTGGACGAAACACCCGAGGAACGCGCGGTCCTGGCCCTGTTTGCCGACCTGATGCGTGCCCAAGGCGGCGGGCTGGTCGCGGACGTGGGGTGCGGGACAGGCAGGATCACAGGACACCTGCGGAACCTTGGCCTGGATGCGTTCGGCATCGATCTGTCACCTGGAATGATCGATGTGGCCCGTCGTGAACACCCCGGTGTGCGGTTCGATCTCGGTTCCATGACGGACCTCGCCTTGGCCGACGCCTCCGTGACTGGCCTGGTCGCCTGGTACTCACTGATCCACATTCCTGACGACGAGATCAGCTCGGTTCTTTCGCATTTCCGTCGAGTGCTGCGGCCCGGTGGGCCGTTGCTGCTCAGCTTCCATGTCGGCGATGAATCGCGGTTGAAGACTGAGGGCTATGGCGGCCACCCGATGAAGGTCTATGTCCATCGCCGGCAGCATGACCAAACGATTGAGTGGCTGAGCGAAGCTGGCTTCGCCGTCGAGACGCACAAGACTCTCACCTCTGCCGAGAGCAAGCTGGGAGGGATCATCCTCGCGCGTCGTCAACCTTGATCGGCTCCGCCAGTCGCGTGGCGGAACCGATCAGGTGGTCCATGCGGCGATCTCGCCGAAGGTTGGCAGGCCCAGATGGATGACTGAGTGCTTGAGAGCGGCATCGAGCTGGCTCGGAGAGCACGAACGGAGGCGCGGCGAGCCCGCGTGCACACCCGGCTCACCTCCGCTCGCGCGGAGAGCACGGGTCAGGGAGAGCCAGCCTGGTGTAGGCCAACGGCTCACCTCCGCTCGAGCGGAGGTGAACCGAAGGTGGAGCCGGAGACGATCATCCCGGTGTCGTGCTCTCCGGGCGAGCGGAGGTGAGCCGTGGGCGGTATGGGGCATGGCTCGTCGGTGTGCGTGTTGGCGCTCTCTGCCGTCCGGACCGTGGCACTCGTGCTTGGTGGTGGCCGATGGATGGGCGGTGATCCGTTATGTCCCTGGTCGGCGGGCTATGGAGCCTCTACGCCCTGCTGGGCCGGTTTTTGGGCCGCGAACTGTCCGCTGGAGCGAAGGTGTTGGGTGACGACTACCGTGCGCAGCACCGTGCCTTCCAGGTCCTGTTCCCGCCGCCAGGCGTCGTCATCGAGGCCGGCATCGTCGGCATCGAGGCCGGCATCGTCGGTACGGCGATCGACCGGCGGCTGCGGCTGGCCGTCACCGTGGCCGTGCCCGTCGTCGACGCTTCCCTGATTGGCATTGCCCTGTCGGGCGGGATCGGTGGCCGCGGTGCCGGCCTTTGGATACGCGTTGCCGGTAACGAACTTGCGGTGCGGCTGACTGAGACGGTGCGCTGCCTGGATTTCGGCAACAGGAATGAGCCGATCGGCTACGGCCAGGGCGAAGAGGTGGAACTGGCCTGCATGTTCATCGCTGCGGCTTGGTACCAGGTCCCTTGCCCGTACCCCGATCGGCTTCGCTTTCACTCCGCTGGTCAAGGCCGCCCTCGAGGGCCCCGGCGCGTTCACGTTCACGCGGCTGCTGGAGCTCCCGGACCGCGACTTTTGGTGGCTGAACGTCACCAACCAGCTCCCTGCAGCCGCCCAGGGCCTCCTGGAGGCTCTGCGCGCCCACACCAGGCCCGAGGACTGCGTCGGTGGGCCGACGTTCGCCGGCGTCCAGATCACTGCCGACGCCGACGCCGACGCCGACGTCGTCGTCGATGGTCCGCTCCTCGACTTCAAGAGCGCCCGCCACCGGCTGAAGGAGATGTCGCAGCGCACGGCATGGCAGCTGACCGGTTACCTGCTGCTTGATGCCGCCGACCGGACCGGATCGACACGGTCGGCCTCTACCTGTCCCGCTCCGGAGTCCTCACCTCCTGGCCCGTCAACGACTACCTCGCCCTGCTGGGCACCTGCCGCCGCGACCTCACCGAGCTGCGCGGCGTGTTCGGGAAACTCCTCGCCGGATGCCGGATGCCGGGGCCAGGCCGATGGCCGGTACTTCGGCACGGAGGATGAGACCGAGCGCGTCCGTCAGCTGCTGGAGCGCCTGGTACCGGTCGCTGGGCCCGGCTGTTGCCCGGTGTGCACCCAGCCGCTACCCCGTAGCCACCCGCCGGCCCCGGAAGTTCTGCACCGTCTGGTGCCGCGACCGGGACAAGGTCCTGCGTTGCCGCGGGCTGATGCCCGGCGGCCTTCGCCCGCTACTCCTTGCCCCTCGCGAGTAGCGCCTGGACCTCCGAGGCGACGCGGCGGTTGTGAGCCTCAGAACCCGAATCCTCAGGTAGACGGCACATTGTGTGAGGGGCCGTCGCCTGCAAGGCTTTCCCGGGCGTCGGTGCTCGGCGGGCGGCTGGCGAACTCCCCCGTCTCTACGTCAGCCTTCCGGGGTGCCCATGGTCCCGAAGGTCTTGCGCATCAGCGCGTCGATGGTTCCCGGCTTGTCGACCAGGGAGTCGAAGAGGTCCGCGAGCAGCCACAGCACGAAGCCGTGGACCATGGCCTCCTTGGGCTCGATCGTCCCGAACCGGTCGCGCCAGGCCACGGTGTCCATGCCCATGGCGGCAGCCATGAGGACGCCGGTGGCCATCGGCACCTGCTCCGGGTCGGCCAGCTCGAAGGAAGGCAGCCGACGGATCACGGCAGGGATGAGGTCGTTGAGCGGATCGAGCTGCTCCCCGCCTCCGGGCGACTCAGCGATCAAGTACCCGGTCAGCACCCCCACCAGGAACACCGTGCCCCGGGAGGCTTCCTCACGCCCGAGGGAGTCCATCGCCGCCTTCACCCGCTGCTGCGCCTCCTGGCGCTCCTTGGCGGGCGTCCGCTTCTCCAGGACCCGGTAGGTGTCCCAGGCCGCACGGACCGCCTCATCCATCACTACGCCGTCGCTGCTCATGAAGGCGACCGTAGGCGAGACGTCTTGATCCGCGAAGACCGGCACCGGTATCACGCACAGCCGTGTCCGCTCCGGTGACCGTCTGGATGATCAGGGCTGTCGCGTGGAGGGGGTGTGCCACCGTGTCCAGTCGGGCGGTGAGGACGTCTGCTGGTGTGTGGTCACGTCCTCGCGCGGACGGTGCGCCGCTCGTTGTCGAGGCCCTTGCTTCGGCTGTGCAGAGCTTGTTGTTCTGGGGCTGCCTGTCCGTACGGGATGTGCCGCTGCTAACGCTGGGAGGGGGTTTTGTTGGTGTGCGGCGAGGCGGCTGGTTTGGGGTGTTGCTGGTTCGCTGAGAGGGGGGATTGGCGGCTCGGACAGCCGCCCTCCTTGTGGCCTGTGAATGGGTGCGCCGGTGGCATCGGATGGGCGTCAGCAGGGGTGGGAGAGCTCTTCCTGGTCAGAGGGCATCGTAGTAGTGATCATGACTGTCGCGCGGTGACCAGGTTGCTGCCGCCGGATGCCCATCATGGGGCTGACCGGCTGCCATGGGCGTGCCTGTTCACAGCGGTTCGGCTGTGACGAACCACGCGACCGCGCGCGAGCCCGCCTGTGGTCACTGACTTCTTTCGCGCACTCCTGGACCGATTTTCCTAGCTGCTCCGTTGGATCGGGCGTGTGCCGCATCGCGCACTCGGTCAGAGAGCATGGGTTTAATCGATCCCTGGATGAGTTTTCTCGCTATTCACCCCCGCCCAGCGACACCACTGTGAACTCTTCGGTCTGGTCCTGTTGACGGTCGCTACGCCAGTGCCGCCACCGGGAGGCGACATACGCCCTGCGCTCGTCGCTGATCAAGGGAACAGTTTGCAAGGCGGATTCGGGGTTGGATACGGCCCTGAAGAGATCGGACATGACGGGGTGGGTGGTAAAGGTCGGGGGGAGCCCTTTTAGAATCCAACTGTTGTCCTTTCTGGTTAAGGTGACATATCCTTCTGCATCTTGAGCTGGTTTGAGCATGTCAAAAGTATAGAAACTTTCATTGCTTCGGCGCATGTGGTCCCGCTTTGAGCGCATGTAGTCATGGTCGGGATGGGGAGAGGTTCCTGAACGGAACTCAGCGTCGCGCCCATAGATAAGAACGTACTGGGGTTCGAGTACACGGCGGTTGAATTCTGGTGCATAGGTCTTGAGGAAGACCGACTGGTTATCGGGTTGTGAGAACCAGACTTTCCATTCCACCAATTGATCGAGTGCTTCCGTGAGTTTGGCAGTTGGTGTTTGGGTTCCTGGGCTGAACCAGGGCTTTGAGGGACTTTCGATCTCGATGCAGATGGGGCGCACATTAGCGGTGTCTCTGCGGACCCACATGAAGTCAGGAATGCGACGCCTGCCCAAGCCCTGGAGCTCGGGCAGGCTGATGACCGACCACAGGACGGGGCCATGGTGTCCAGCGCCGACGTCGTCAGCCGCTCCTGGTAGGAGGCATGGGTGTGCCTCCAGAAAACGCTGTGCATCTACCTCGGAGCAATTCGAGGACAGGAGTTTTCCCCATTCATGTGCAAGCCAGGTGGTATATGTTTTCCAATCCGTTGCTCGGGGGCGAGTCGGATCGTCACTTGCTCTGACGGTGTTGAAAACCATCCTTGAATCACTCCGGACGTGTTCGTAGGATCGCAACTTGGCGACCTAGGTAGTTAGATGCATCGTGGTGTGTTCGTCTGTTCTTCATGGACCGGTACGTGTAGCAGTTCCTTCCACCTTTATGCCCAGGTCATGCCCAGCTTCCGTAGCGCGTCCAGTGTCCAGGGGCGGTTTTTCTGATCAGTGGGTCGTGGTTTGGCCTGGGCTGATCAGTTTGGTGTCTGTTGGTGGTAGCGCTTCAAGTTCCGGTCGTGAGGGCCGGTGATGGAGGCGATGAGGGCGTGGGCTGTGTGCTGAGCTGGGACTTGGGGCCTTGACCCCTGATGTTGGACACACGAGACACTGGATCCTGAGGATCTGAGGACGGATATCTCGTGGTCATGAAGAACTACCCGCCGGAGTTCAAGGCGGACGCGGTCGCGCTGTACGAGTCGCGGCCGGAGCGAGTCGTCCGCGAGGACGGCGGACGCAGGAACCGGCTCAGCCGCCGGCCCCGCTGGAGGCTGAGAACGCGGCCTTGCGGAAGAAAGTCCGTGAGCTGGAGGAGGAACGCGAGATCCTGCGGAAGGCCGCCAAGTATTTCGCCGGGGAGACGCGCTGGTGAACCGCTTCCTGCGTGTCGCCGACCTCCAGCGCCGTTACGGCGTGAAGCGGCTCTGCAGCATCCTCGGCGTCAGCCGCTCGAGCTTCTACTACTGGCGCCGGACAGCCACGGACCGGGCCGCCCGGGAGGCGGCCGACGCGAGGCTGGCTGCCCGGATACGGGCGGTGCCTCAGGAATCGGACGGCACTTACGGAGCCCCGCGGATCACCGCCGAACTTCGCGAGACGAGTGGTGCGGCGGTCAACCGCAAGCGAGTCGCCAGGATCATGCGGGCGTCGGGTATCGAAGGAGTCCGGTTGCGCCGCCGGCACCGCACCACCGTCCCCGACCCGGCCGCGGCCAAGGCGCCGGACCTGATCGGCCGCGACTTCACCGCGGACGAGCCGAACACGAAGTACGTCGGCGACATCACCTACCTGCCCATCGGCGGCGGGAGATTCTGCTATCTGGCGACCGTCATCGACCTCGCCTCGCGCCGCCTGGCCGGCTGGGCGATCGCCGACCATATGCGCACGGATCTCGTCACTGACGCCCTGGCAGCGGCGATCCGCACCCGAGGCAGCCTCGCCGGATCGATCATGCACACCGACCACGGAGCCCAGTACACGAGCAGGGCCTTCGCCCAAGCCTGCAGGTCAGCAGGGGTGCGGCAAAGCATGAGCGCGGTCGGTTCCAGCGCGGACAACGCACTCGCCGAGTCTTTCAACGCGACCTTCAAACGCGAGACACTCCAGGAACGAAAGAGCTGGCCAGGCGAGCGCGAGGCCCGACTCGACGCTTTCAGATGGCTCCACCGCTACAACACCCGACGCCGACATTCCCGCCTCGGACAACGATCACCGATCGCCTTCGAGAACACCTTCCACCTCACACCAACTACGCTGGCGCCAGCCGCATAACCCGTGTTCAGGATTCGGGGTCAAGGCCCGCCTGCGCCTGGCCTCCGCTTCGCACAGGCGGCTACTCACCAATTGAGATGACTTCTTAACGCGCACACCCACCCGATCATGGTGACGAACACACGCTTCACCGCGCACGCGGAGAAGGCGGCAGCCAGGTAAGGAATCGCGTTGGTGGACAGCATGGCGCTGCGGCTGCGGCCCCGGCGGAGCCCACGCATACCGCGACTGCAATATTCGCGGGCTTCAGACAGGGGCTGCATAGCCAGTTCTACAGGGTTAGCCGCAAGCGCCATCAGGTCCTGTCAGAGGTGCCTGCTAGACTGTCAAAGACAGTGATTGAGAAAGGTTTTGAGGAACAGTCAGGGCCTCCCAGGAGAGCATCTGACGGGTCGACAGGAGGCTCCTTCTTGGTGTACACTAAAAGGAGAAAGACAGCGAGACCCACCGTAAATTCAGCACCACTCGAATCATAGCCACACCCGTATCTTGCGCCGGAGGTCGACACCCTCCGGCATATTTGTGCCCTAAAACAAACACGATGAGTAAACTAAGGATTACTATGAGTAATAAAAGTCAGAACACCACAGACCAGACCGCAGAATCGAACCAGGGACAGCACGACAACCCCTGCCGGCCCCGCCGCACAGTCAGGCAGCTGCTAAATTGCGGCGTTAAGGGAATCAACTTCTTCGGCAACGTCATCAGAATTATTCAGTTCTTCGAGGACCTATCATAACTACTAGGCATCTCAGTGAGGCCCGTGAATGCCACGAGGCCATTTTTTTTGCCCTGAACCAGAAGAAACAGACACGAGATTCCTCCGTATACCCGCAAAACACAGGAGAGATGCCCACCAACGAAAAACAACTAAAGGAGGCCCCTCCAAAAAATTAATTGGCAATCTTGATGCGTCATCCAGTTTGAGACTCCCATTGTTAGAGGTGTCATTCTTAAGATTGGAGGGGTGGTTAGTTGGTGCAGGGGGTGGGGTGTGGTCTGGGGTTGTGCCGGTTTTTGTGGGTGGTTTGGCGGGTGTTGGACGGAGTGTCTGGGTGTAATGGCTCGGGCGTTTTTTGCTTTTGGAAGGCGTTTTGCCTGGTCAGGCGTTTTTGGGAGGACGGTGGGGGGGTTGGCGGGTGGGGCGTCGTTGTTGTTCGGTGTGGTGGTCGAGGGTGATGGCCTCGAGTGAGTTCTTGGTGATTTTCTCGGTGCCGTCGTGGATGGCGGTGATCGCTGCTTGGCGGATGGGCGGTGTGAGGGCGCTGATGCGGCCTGCGGTGCGCTGGTGGAGGTAGCTGGTGAGGCGGGGGAGGGTGCCAGGGCGGTGGGCTTGTAGGTCGAGGGCGTTTTCGATGCCGGTGACCAGGTCGCGGAAGGGGTGGGTCGTGCCGTGGCGGGCGGGTAGGGGCCCGGCGTGGATGAGGGTGGCTCTGGCGGCGAGTTGAGCGCCGCGGATTCCGCTGAACAGGGGTGTGGTGGTGACGTCGATGCCGGCGTAGACGAAGGTCGCGTGGATGCGTTCGGTGAAATCTTTCAGGAGGTCGGCTGCTTCGGCGCCGTTGGTGGTGCGGGGGTTGAGGCGGTGGATTTCGTCGATGAGGACCAGGCGGGTCCCGGTGTGGTTGTAGGTGTGGCAGACGGCGTCGGTGATCTGGGTGGTGGTCATGCGGGTGGTGGTGGGGATGCCGAGGTAGCGGGCGAATTCGGCGGTGAGGGTTTCGGCGCTGGCGCCGGGGGGGACCAGGACGTACGCGACGGGAACCTGCACATGCCCGAGGCCGGGGGGTGCGGGGTTGCGGTGGGTGTGGGCGAGGTGGCAGGCGCGTCCGACGTTCAGGAGCGCGGTGGTCTTCCCGGCAGCCGGGGGGCCGGTGACGATCAGGGAGGGGCGGGCGGTGTGCTGCTGATGGCGGCCCAGGATTATCAGGGTGCGTACCTGGGTGGTCAGGGTGTCGATAGCCGGGGTGCGCAGGGTGACGAACGCGGAGTGGTAGGCCAGGCGCGCTTCGGTGGTGCGGGGCGGGTCGCCGGGCTGCGGCGGGGCTGGGGGAGGAGAGGTGGCGAAGTGTTGCCAGCCCTGCCAGGTTGTCACTGGCCACTGCGGGTCGTCGCCGGCGGCTTCCCTCACGCTGTTCGTGCTGCTGTTTTCTGTGTGGATGCTGGCGGCCGGCGCCGGGGCGTGGTTCACCATTTCAGGGCCTCCGTCGCCGGGTCGTAGAGGCCGTATCCGGTGTGTGGGGTGTGGCTGTCGGCGCCGTCGTCTTCGATGGTGTTCTCGTCCGGGCTGTCGTCGAGTTCGTCGAGGCTGTCGTGGTCGGTGGTGGGCCCGGTCCGGTCGGCGTCGGGGTCGGGTTCGCCCTGTCGGCCGGGCTCGTGCGGTCCGGCCGGCAGGGCACGGGTGGAGGCGGTGCGGGCCAGGAGGTGCTGTTCGACGCGGGTCGCGGTCTGGTTGCGGGCGCGGCGCATGAGCTGGTCGAGGGCGTCGGCGAGGTCGGCTTCGCGGGAGTCGTAATCGTGGCCGGTGTAGTGAGTGATCGTGGTGCGGATGTGGTTCCAGGTGTTTTCGTTGAACGGGTGATGGGTGTGGTCGCGGTGGATCCACGGGATCTCGGTCAGCTGATCGTCCGGGAGGCGGACCCAGATCTGCCGCAGGTCGTGGGGGTTGATGTGGACCTCCCATTTCCCGCCGCGGGCGGCGACGAGGGAGGCATGTCCTCGATGGGGGGCGAGGAGGTCGTGGTCGTAGGTGCGGTGGTGGATGCGGATGCCGCGTTCGGTGATGGCCTGCCAGCGCACGGGCAGCAGTTCGAGGTAGTCGGTGGCGGTCAGGGGGAGGGGGACGTGACCGGCGACGCAGACAAGCGCGGCCCACATCTGGTTGGGGGGGCAGGGCGGCCCGGGGCAGGACGGGGTGACGCAGCCTTCATGAGGGCGCATGTGCCAGTGGACGAGCCATTCGTCGAGGGTGTCCTGGAGTTGGGTATCGGCTGAACGGCTTCGTCACGGCCGCTTGGCCGACGCAAGTCAGCAGCTACGTCCAGCGTGGGCATGGAATCTGCCGCTTGCCGGGCGAGACGGTGCAGCGGGTTGTCGATCAGCGCCAACTGGTTCGCGATCTTTTGAATGCCTCCCAACGGATCTGCCTCAACCGGCACGGAGTCTGCCGGGGTGCCCGCGTGGTCGGGCGACACTCGCAGCCGGATGGTCATGAGACGTCCCGGGGCGAGGCCCGTTGCCGTCGCGCAACCGGACCACTGCCCCGTACAACCTCCGCATGACTTCGTATGTCTGATCGTTCGGCGCGTACTGGATTCGTGCCGCTCGACCCTTCGGAGGATTCCTTGATGCCGTACACCCCACAGCGGCGCCTCGCTGCCGCTGTGATCGCCGTCCTCGCGATCACCGCAGGCGCTGGCCTGACCGCCCCTGTGGCTGCCGCGGCGCCGGGCGGCAGCGCGGTCATCGCTCGGGCGGAGCAGGACGGCGTCATCCCCATTCCGGCGGGCTCCGCGCTTTACGGCGTCGGATCGACCGGGTTCCTCACCGGATCCAACGATGCGAACGGTACGTACCGTTACCGTTGGACGCGTCTCGCGGACGGCGCCACGACAGAGCTGGCGGGCCGAGCATACGGATCTGCCTCGGACACCGTTCTCGTCGCGGAAGGGGACGCCTACGTCCTGTACGACATGGCGGGCGGCGGCAAACCCGTGCGCATCGCACGGACCTCTCTGGACAGCAGCGAGAAGTTCTACCGAATCCTCGGCTCCACCCTCCTCATGACTGCCGACAACACGGCGGGTGGCACCGATCTGCATCTGGTCTCCGTGAGGAACGGCGAGCTGACGGACCGGAAGGTGGCCGGCCTGCCCCTTTCCGCCACGGAAGTCCTCGCGGACACCGACTCCCCTTCCGGCACCGCTCTCCTCCGATACAAAACGCCGACCGGTCCGGGGATCGCCCTGGTGAGCATCGCCACGGGCACCGTGCTGGAATCTCGTGAGTTTCCCGCGTCCACGCTGCTGAGCGACATCGCCGCTTCGGAGACATACATCGCCTGGGCCGACTTCACTCGCGGAACGGGCGCGGCGCTGTCCCTCGCCGCGCGCGGGTCCGACGACGTGCAGCGCACCGAAGCGGGCGAGGACGATCTCTCCGTCGACCTGCTGAACGATTGGATGTTGTCCGCGCGCCGGGACGGCGCCACGGCCACCTCCCCGGGCCCCCGTATCGCGCTCAGCGCGCGATCCACGAAGACCGGCTCGACCGTCCACCTGATGGACTACGCCAAGACGTTGCTTCCCTCGCCCGACGGGACTCTTCTGGCACAGGGCGGAACCCTGGAGCACGGAGAGGGGTTGTACCGGATCGCGCTCAACGACGAGGGCGCACCCGTAGCCACACTCGTCGCCAGTACCGGCGAGCCGACCGCGCTCACCCTCCGGAGCGTCAACGTCCCCAAGGTGATCGACAGTGACCAGGCGTTCACTCTTGGTGTCGCCCTGGGTGCGAACGTCAGCCGGGACAGCGTGAGTCTCGACGTCGAGCTGACCCATGTGGCCTCCCAGCGGCAGTGGACCGCGCGGGGGCGGTCGGTCGGATCGGGCGGGATGGTGGCCCCCGCGACCGTCGTTGTCCACTGGGACGGCGAGGTCGAGCCTCGGGCGGACGAGCGGACCAGGTATGTGGCCGCACCCAACGGCACCTACACGTATCGGATGAAGATTGCCCCTCTGAACGGCGTCGGCCCGGCCGTGGAAACCACCGGTACGTTCACCGTGGCCCGCAAACCCAAGCCCCACGACTTCAACGACGACGGCACGCCGGACCTGCTGGGCATCGACTCCGCGGGGCGGCTGAACCGGTACGGCACCGTCCTCGACCCGTTTCCCGGGGTGCTCTGGACGGGGCGTTCGGTGATCGGAACTGGCTGGAACATCTATGACTGGCTGGGGGCTCCAGGCAACCTTGGCGGTACGGCCCACGGGGACGTGCTGGCACGCGACAGGAGCGGAGCCCTCTGGTTGTATGAGGGGACCGGCGCACCCGACAAGCCGCTCGGGCCGCGCAGGCAGGTCGGCCACGGCTGGGGCATCTACAACAAGCTCGCCGCGGGCAGCGATGTCAATGGCGACGGTCGGCCCGACCTACTCGCCACCGACAAGTCCGGTGTCCTGTGGCTGTACAAGGGCACCGGGAACGCCAAGGCGCCCCTGTCGCCCCGGGTGAAGGCCGGCACGGGAGGCTGGGGAATCTACAATCAGATCACCGCTCCCGGCGACCTGGGCGGCGCCAAGGCGGGCGATCTGCTCGCCCGCGACTCGGCGGGCGTGCTGTGGCTGTATCTCGGCAAGGGAGACGGAACCTTCGCCGCCCGAACCAGGGTCGGCGGTGGCTGGAACGTGTACACCCGCCTCATCGGTATCGGCGACTTCATGAACGACGGACATCCCGACCTCATCGCCTACCAGCCGGGCCACACCCCCTTCCTCTACAGAGGCCGTGGTGACTGGCGCGTCCCCTTCTGGAAGCGCGTGGACACGTTCAACTCACTGAGCCCCGCCCCCGGCGAGTTCACTCAGCTCTTCTGACACGGCACTTGCCCGAGACGTTGGGAGGAAGCCGCGCGGCGGGCTCCTGGTGTCGCCACCGCCACTTGCCACGTCGTCGCCCGGGGCGATGTAGGGCAGGACGCCGTCGGCGTCGACGAGGTCCGCGAGGACGCGGTAGTGCCGCTGCCAGTCCAGCGGCCACGGGCAGTCCCAGTCCGCGTGATCGCGGTCAGCTGCGCCGCGCGCTGTGCCGCCCGCTTCGGGTCCTTCCCGAGGCCGCCCCTTCCGCCGGAGGTTGGCCGTGTGCTGCCCGCTGGGCACCACGCCTTCGCGCCGTTGGCCCCTCGCCGCGTCCTGCCGCGGCGTGAGGTGCCCGGTGGACCGCCGGTAGGAGCGGAGCGCGGCGAGCCTGTTCTCCCACGCCTCCTCTCCCGGCTCCCACACCATCCCGGCCTCCGGGGTAGGCAACAGGGTCTTGCGCCGTTCCTCCGCATACCCGCCCGCAGGACTTTGCGGTGCTGTCTTCCGGTTCCGGGGAGGGGGCTCGTTGTCGCGCCGCCGTGTCGCAGTCGGCATTCAGGACTGATCGGGTTCGTCCGGGTCCTCCGCATCGTCTTCCTGCAGCAGACCGCCGTCGTCCTCTTCGGCCGGGTCCGCCAAGGATCGGGAGAGGCCGGCGAACAGAGTGGGTGGAATCGCGCCGAGGCCAAGGTTGTTGCCGAGCCCGTAATCGATCATGGGCGGGGCCAGTGCCGGATTGGTGAGACCGGCATTCTTGAGAATCGCGGTGATCCCGGCGGTGGCGCCGAATGTGTTCGGTGGAAAGAGGTTGCCGATGTTGCCGACGGCCAGATTCAGGCCGGGGATGCCGAGGGCCGCTTGTCGCGCCAGGCCGGCGTCCCTGAGGAGACCGGGGACGCCGGGGTTGAATTTCGGCAGGGACGCAGCGACCTGGTCGGCGATCAGGCTGCGCACCTGGCCGATAGCACCGATCTTCGGCAGGGACCTGGACAGGTGCTGGGCCACGGCCTCTTCGGCTGAGGAGTGCCGCTCAGCGCATTCCGTACGGCTCGCCGGGACGTAGTGTGAACCCGCTTCTTGAGGCGCTGGAGTATTTCGAGGCTCGCTGCGTCGGAGGTGTCCGGTGGGCAGGGGGCGGCAGTCTTGAGCGCCGTGAGGCTCTCGGCTTCGCCTGACGAGAAGAGAATCTTCATCTCCCACGTGCACGCGGTGAACTGGGCCTCTGAGCCGTCACTGTCACTGGCGATGCCGTACAGCAGCCATTGTGCGTTCGCCGTGTACCAGACGTCGTCCCCGATCTTGTGCCCCGTGACGTCGTCGACGCTGAGCAGATCAGCTTCGGGAGGACTCACCCACGCAGACCACGACACCAGGGTCTCGTCGGCACCCAGTCCGTCGAAATCGACCGGGGAACTGAGATGCTCCATCGCGGTCTGTGCGACCCGCGACCGCACGGGACGTGGCCGCAGGAGCTCGCTCGCAGCATGCACCGGACCGCGGCCACACAGCTACGAAGGTCAGTCACCAGCCGCCCTTGTCGGTCTATGACGACCTGACCGGCCCCCCTTCAGCACGAAGCCGAGCAGCAGGAAATCGTGTTGGGCGAGCTGGCCTCCACCCGCATCCGCAACACGGCCAGCCGGCTGGGTGCGGGCGGTCAGGACTCAGAACATCCCGGCGGCCCGCACCCCAGTTACTGCGAGGAAAACGACGCCGAGGACCCCGAAGATGCCTCGCATGACGTCCGGCGAGAACCTTGGATCAACCCCGCCACCAGGCGAGCGCTGAACAATCACGTCATACACGCGCAGTCCAACATTGCGATAGTCGAGCGCGATAACCGTCGCGCCAGCACCCACGGCGCCTCCCCAGACCAAGCTCAGCCAGTCACCCATGGATTACGCCTCCCCGACAAATTGCCCCGGATACAGGGTCCCAGACCCTGCCCTGTCCATCCACGAGGACAATGGCTGGTGCACCAACCCCTGTACCACTCAGGGCTTCGGCATAGTCAACCGGGGTCCTTTTCGTGATCATTTGAGATGACGGGAGCGGAGAGTGGGCGGTTCCTGCGCATGGCCGTTGCGCCCCCGAGCACAGGCGTCTTCCCCGGACCGTCGGGTGGAGCGAGCCGAGTGCGCTAAGGGCTGTCCCGTAAATGATCTCTGACTGGCTTCGGGCATGGTGTGCTGCTGTGCGGCGGGTGGTCTATCCGGCGAGGGCGAGGTTGTGCATCCGTGCGATGCCGAGCATGGCGTGGTGGACGCTGTCGCCTTTGAGGCGGCAGTCGCGGAGGATCTTCCAGGTCTTCATGCGGGCGAAGACGTGCTCGACGCGGGCGCGGACCTGTTTGTGGGACTTGTTGTGAGCCTGCTTCCAGCCGGGCAGCTCCTCGCCCTTGCGGCGTCGGTCCGGTTGTCAGCGCCACCGGGCATTCACGACCGCCGCCCGGATTGCACTAGACCAATCCTCCAGGTGTCTTCCGTCGGACTCTTCCGATAGAAGACATTTGGCTGGATTGGTTCACACAGCGCCAGGTAAACGTCTCCCTTACTAAGGAGGACTTTCTCGCGAAACACGGTGCCCCGATTCCTGCGCGCCCGAATTACCCGAAAGGTGAGTTCATAGTCTCCTGGCGACAATCCAACGAACATGGGGCGCTTGAAGGTAGTGCCGCTCATCTCGCAAAGCGCCTCCCCTCCCCGCTCAATCGTGACGATCGACCATTTGAGTGTCATGCTACGAAAATTGTCTCGCATCGCACAGTGAAAGAGCAGCCCTGACTTCCCGCGCCTCCTTGTATACCAGAGAAGGAGGCGAACGGACGTAGGTATTTTTGAACCGCTCTCGGTTCTAATTACCCGAAGCGGCTGCTCTTTCATAATTTTCGACTCCCTCGAATTCATTTAATCGCGATCCTGGTTGAGTATTGGTGAGCTTATGCCCAAGCCGGTAGCAAGTGTGGAGCCAGCGTCGGCGACTTTGCCGCCCACCTTCGTCGCTCCACAGATGATCGAAGTGCTGAACAGGATTTGCGTTCCACTGATCTCGGGTGGACGACCCCGAATGCCCTTAGTCAGGTGATCTTGACCGTTTGTCAGGTGACTTTGACCGAGCAGAGCAGGTTCGGGTACGACTCGACTTAAGTGGGGAGCAAGGACGCAGCATCGTGATCCGGCCGCTCGACTATTCGCACAGCAAGCTCAGCAGGATGGCGCACAGGTGGGTGAGCCTGCCAGGACATCGAAGCCGTACCCGAAGGTAGCGAGCCCCGCAACGGCCGTAGCCAGTGTGACCGCGCTGCGCCATCGGCCCCGCAGAGCGGCGAAAACAGCCAGGCCGGCAGCGATCCCTCCGAACGCCAGGACCGGCAGGCCCAGCCAGAGCACGTCCGGGTTGGTCTCACCCTCGAAACCGCCGGACAGGCCCCGCCGGCCGTGCGGGAGCCAGACCGCGAAACCCGCCATCGCGCCGAGCACCGCTGTCATGCACCCCGCGGCACCGGTAACGGCTCTACGTCGGATCGTCTGTTCAGTTCTCATACCGGAGAGACGCATCGCCGTGGCTCCGGAGTTCCACTACGAGGCGTCAGGCACTGATTTCTCGCGTGCACCTTCCTGTCTCGCTAGTCGGACCCGGACCGTCTGGCAGTACCAACCCGTCCCGGCGTTGTCGGGGCTGCTTACCGCTCGGCCCGGCATCCCCCGAACCAAACTGCCCCCAGCCTCAACCGGATTACTACGACAACCCGGCGGTGAAGGTCTCTCACCTCACTCGATTCCATGGCGCCTCGTGGCGCACCGACCCGTTACGACAAACGGGCCCACGTCTTCCACGGCACAGTCACGGTTGCCGCCATCCGACTCTGGGTCAAACCATGAACCGACGGTGCGCCGCCAAGGCGGCGATGGCCGGTCAGCAATCGGGCCGAGCCGCGGAGCGATAGACGTGCTCTTGACCATTCTTGTCTTCGAATTCGACAATGAATGACAAGCCCATCTCCTTCAGGGCTGCGAGAAGGACAGCGACGCGGTCGGGGTCTACGAACCCGCTGAACGTCACAGGATTGAACGGCATCAGTTCAAGCTCAGCGAAGCTAGTCTCAACCTCGAACTCGGTCCAGCTCGACCGGCGGACCGCCCAGCCGGCGGAGTAGAACATCTCTGCCACGCGTTGAGCGTTGGCTGTTGTTGGGAGGGATCCACATATGTTGTTGCCGTGTTCAGCCTGTACCTGAGCAGCGGCATCGAGACGTGGCCCGCCTGTTCCGCCAGAGGTGAAGTTCACCCTGGACGGTATCAAGCAGATGTTTCCCGCCGGTGATCCGCCGGACAGAACCTAACGCCCCGCACGCGTCGAGGGCCTGGTCCAGACAGACGGCGGTGTGACGGGGAACCGGCCGCTCGGCACGCTCAAAGCGACCGAGATGGGTCCGGTCGATCAACGCCAACCTGGCAAGGTGCTGCTGGGAAAGGCGACGCGAGATGCGGGCCTCCCGCAGTTCATGACCCCACCGGTGCCATGGCCCAGCCTCGGGAGTCAGCTGATTCGGCTGCTGCCCCATACGACCGCCCCCTTCTCATGGACCCCCTTTCTGAAGGTGCTCCTGAAGCCTTGCCACGGCCTCAATGGGGCCAGCGGAGCCAGGATCCGGGGCCCCATGCCAGGCCTTCCGGCAAGGCCCGCCGACGGCTTTGATCGGTGATGCGAGCTGTGCACACCGTATCCGAACGCCCTTTCAAGGGACCTGACTTGGAGGTGGAGAGGTGCACGAACGAGCGAATTGCGCCACCCATCACCTGCTCGAACCGTCCGAGTCCGAGCCGAGCCGTTACACCAGCGACCACGCGTCACGAACCCTCTGCACCGAGAACACCCCACCCGGCCGGCCACAGTACGAGGCCCTCGCGAAGGCGGCGCTGACCTGGAAACGGGGTGACGTCACCACCCCACCGCCGGCGGACCTCGCCCAGCACGCCCTCCAGCTCACCGGGTACGCCCGCCTCCTGCTTCGGCACACCACCGCAGCCCTGCACAGCCTGCCGCCCGGACACGAGGCCGTGACCCTTGGCACGCTCACATGCCAGGAAGCCATCCGACAGCTCAACGCCGCCCGCCGACGCGACGCGCTCACACACACCCAGGCCCGAGCCCGCCTCGTCCAGGCCCTCCACACAGCCCTCGACCGCGCCGAACAGGCCACAGAAGCCTCACCAGCGGCCGAGCGATAGAAGCACCCGCGGACCGCCCACAAAACAGTCCGCGGCACGGGGCCCTGCCAGCCCTCCCGGTACGACCCCGTCACCCGAGCAACGCCAACCGGCGGCGCTCCCGCACGGCCCGACACACCGGCCGACGAAGCAGTCTCTGCGGTGCAGCAGAGCTGCCTCGTGCGAGCGCTGCGGCTGGTTCTTCCACGACTCGAGGGCCCATGCCTTCCGTCGGTCCAGCTCCTCCTGGTCTTCCAGCTCGCGCACCATCGGGTCCGCACACCGTAGCTCCCACGCCAGGTAGTCCCGGGGCGCACACCATTTCTCCAGGCTGGATATCGCAGGGGTGAAGGCATCGCCGAAGGGTGATGCGCATCACATAGGCACTCCATGTTCTACCTTGCCCACGGTAATCAAACCGGACCGCATGATTCCGAATCGTGCCGGGTGGATCCCCGAGAGCACCTTTTCAGGCCTCCTGGCGCAAGGCGCCCGGTGGAGGGTTAAGGGAGTTGTGGCCCTTATGTGCGACTGACGCCCGGGCTCGCACCCTGCAAGGGGTTGCGCACTGTCACCGAATTGGTTCAGGCAATGAAGTGCCAAACCTATCCATACGCGTCATTCCTGCAGCTCAGGAACGTGTCGGCAAGGTCAGTTCCCTTGACGTGGAGAGGTCGCCTGATCTTCACTGACGCTCGCCTTGTGGCGATCGTGTGACCTTTTAGGGGTGGGGGCTGTGGAGATGTCGGTTCGGCGTGTTCGAAGACGGGCGACGTGGAGCGTCGTGGGCGCAGTCATGCTGTCGCTCTTTGCCCTGCCGCAACCGACCGCTCAGGCTGCTCCACGGGCCGCTGACACCGCCGATTCCGCGGAAGGTCAGCAGGCGTTGGCTCAGGCGGCGGCGTCGGGTAGCCGGGTGGAGGTGGTGGGGGAGCGTTCGGAGCGGGGGACGGTGTTCGCGAACCCGGACGGAGCCACCTTCACGCTTGAGCACTCTGTCATCCCCGTGCGTGTCGCGAAGGCTGACGGCGGATGGCAGGCACCGGACCCGACCCTTGTGCGGCGGGAGGACGGATCGGTCGGTCCCAAAGCCGCATCCATAGATGTGGCCTTCTCCCGCGGTGGTCGTGATCCGCTGGCTACGATTTCTGATCAGGGCCGTCGCCTGACCGTCGAATGGCCCGAAACGCTTCCCGAGCCTCAACTCGACGGCCCGAGCGCTCTCTACCCCGAGGTGATGGCCGGTGTCGACCTGAAAGTCACCGCGACGGTGGAGAGCTTCCAGCAAGTGCTGGTGGTCAAGACTCCCGAAGCGGCCGCTGACCCGGAACTGAAGAAGCTCACGTTCGGGCTGACGACACAGGGCCTGAGCGTAAGGCAGGGGGCGGCGGGAAACCTCGCCGCTGTAGACGGCAACGGCAATACCGTCTTCCGGGCGCCGCCGGCCCAGATGTGGGACTCCGCAGGTGCGGCGCCCACTACGGAACCTCAGGCCAGGGCAGCCGCCGAAGACAAGCCGCTCGGCGAGAGCGATGCGGAGCCGGGGGATGCGTCAGAGGCGGACTCCTCGGGGACGGGCCTGGCGCCGGGGCAGGGGGACAACGTCGGCGACGTCGATGTCCAACTGGACGAGGGCACCATGGCGATCGTTCCGGACAGCGCCATGCTGGAGGGAACGGACGCGGCGGCATTCCCCCTGTTCATCGACCCGAAGGTGACCTGGGGAGAATCGGAGACGACCCTTCTGCGCTCCGACGGTTACGAGTCGTACGGCTGGGGCAACGGGAGCGACGGCCAGGGCATGGGGGCCGGGAAGTGCGGTACCTGGAACAACTACTACTGCGGTCCTGGGTATACGCAGCGCCTGTACTTCGAGTTCTCTCCGGCAAATCTCAAGGGCAAGAAAATACTGGATGCGACGTTCCGTGTGACGGAGCCCTGGGCGTTCCAGTGCAGCCCTCGCACAGTCGATCTGGTGCGGACGAACAACATTTCCTCCGCCACGACGTGGTCCTCCCGTCCCAAGGAACTGGACTGGATGGTGGACCGGTATGTGTCGGCGGGGCGTGGGTCGCTGTGTGACCCCGACTCGCCCCAGGCGGCGATCGAGTTCAACGACAGCTCGGAAGAACCGAATGAGAATTTGACACCGACCGTGAAGGCTTTCGCGGCCGGCAGTTTCTCACGGTTGACACTGGAGATCAGGGCGCACGACGAGTCCGACGCCTCGGCGTGGAAGCGGTTCAAGAATGATGCGGTCCTTGCGGTGGACTTCGTCGGACTTCCGGCCAAGCCGACTGGCATTGGGATCATCACCGGCTCCGGCACAGTCTGCGAGAAGAGCGCGTCCGACCCGTCAGTGGTCTCAGATCCCGAGCCGTCGCTGACAGCTACTACGCAAACGGCCGCCGGCGGCGAGAGCGAAGCCCAGCTGCGCATCTACTTCGACGTCGACCGGCGGAACGCTGACGGATCCTGGTCCGATGTAGATCCGGGGAACGGATCGGAGAGACCCTCTACCGGATACGTGGGCGACGGAAGGAAAGTGACGCTTGCCTGGTCAGCTCTGAGTGACGGCACGTTGTACCGCTACCAGGCGTGGACGTGGTCGTACTCCGGAGCAGCCCACCTGTCCAGCACCGCGTCGGGATTCTGCTACTTCAAGATCGACCACACAGCCCCGAAGGCGCCGTCAGTCACGTTCGGGACGACCTACAGCCCCTGTACGGCCCAGGCATGCGTTCCGGCCGGTGGTCCCGGAGTGAAGGACACCTTCTCGTTCGGACCAGGTACGGGGGACGTCAACGCCGCATACACGTACCGGCTGTCATCGGACACCGCATGGTCCTCCGACCTCGTCGGCACGACAGCCAAGAAGGACATCACGCCGCAGCACTCGGGGACGTACCAGCTACAGGTGCGTGCCAAGGATTCGCTCGGACGGTGGGGCGCGACGCGCGTGACCGATTTCGTCGTCGCCGTGGGAGAAGGCCCGGTAGGGCGGTGGCATTTCGACGAGGCGTCGGGAGCCGCCAAGGACTCCGCCGAGGCGGGGACGGCCCGTCATGACGCCGTCCTGAACGGTGGTGCGGTGCGCGACAACCGCGGGCGCAGAGGCGAGCTCACTCGCGACTCCGCCGGCCAGCCGCTCGCGGAGCCCGTGACGGACAAGGGGCTCGCGCTGAACGGTAGTACTGGGTACGCGGCGACGAGCGGGCCCGCCCTGGAGACGCGGGCTTCGTACACCGTGTCGGCCTGGGTGAAGCTCGACGATGGCTCGCAAAACCGTACGTTCGTCAGTCAGGACGGGGCGCACCGCAGCCCCTTCTACCTCGGTTATCAGTTGGACGTAAAAAAGTGGACGTTCCGGGCTGTTAACGCGGATGCGGCGCCGGGGTCCACCTGGTCCTATCAGCGAGTGGTATCCGACAATTCTGCAGCGCTCAAGGTCTGGACGCACCTGACCGGTGTCTTCGACGCCGAGGCCAAGGCGCTCTCCTTCTATGTCAACGGCCGTCTTCAAGGGGCACCCGTTGCCTACACGACGGCGTGGGCGGGGCAGGGGCCGGTACAGATCGGACGGACGAAGTATTCCGACACGTACACCGACTACGTAGCCGGGTCCGTGGACGAGGTCACGCTGTGGCAGCGAGCCCTCCCCGGCGAGGAGATCGCCGAAGAGTCGAAGCTCCTGACAAGTGGAGGGTTCGCAGGAGCGGAGCTGGTGGCGGAATGGACTCCCGACCATCCCACGGTCACACCAGGCCGTGACACCGCAGCGGATTACGGGCGTGACCTGACCCTGTCGGGTGGCGCTTCTGTGGACGGTGCGGAGATCGTGCTGGACGGTGTGGACGACGCAGCCACCACACCGGGCCCTCTCGTCGATGACACCGGGTCGTTCACAGTGACGACGCTCGTGACCCTGGACGAAGCCAAGCTTGCCGCGCAGCCGGTTGGTTATGTCGGCCAGGTGCTCGGGCAGCGGACGGCAAGCGGGTCCGCCTGGGGCCTTTGGTACCAGGTCACGAATCACCGGACCGTTCTGGACGAGGAGACATTCGAAGAGCGGAACGTCCCCGTTGGCTTCTGGAAGTTCGGCCGACTGAACGCGGATGGCTCCTTCACCGCTGTGGCGTCCGACGAGGAAGCCTCCCTGGGCAGCCCGGTGCGACTTACCGGCATCTTTGATGCCCAGGACGCGACGATCGCGTTGCGTGTTGGGGACCAGAGTCCTGAGGCAGCCCCCATGGCTTTCACTGCGAACTCTGGTTCCGGGGACTTCGCCATCGGAAAGGGAGTCAGTTCCGGCACCTGGCGGCACTTCCTTCCGGCCCGTATCGCCGAGGTCCGTGTCTGGGCTGGGGCCATGGTCGGTGAGGCCCAGTTGGCCTCGGTAGTAGGTAGCTGAGGCAGGCAGTCACGGGGCTATGGCGGCGCGGGTGCGTGGCGCCGCCATAGCCCAGGGGCTCGTTCAGTGGCCCTGATTCATCTTGATCGCATTTTCGGCATGACATTCGGGTGGGGATGGGCAAACCATGGCTTTTGGCATAGGCACCTCAAGCAGATGGCGGCGGGTGGCGCGGCGTCGGGACAGCCGACTACTGGTTTCGGCACTGGCGCTGGCTGTCCTTGTTCCCGCAGGTCTGAGTCCGGTGGCGTCCGCCCAGGAGTCAGGTCTCGGACGTCCGGATCTCCCGGAGCAACGCGTCAGCAAGGTGGAGAAGGTGACGGGGCTGGGGGCCAAGGCCGCCCGTGACCGGGTGGCGAAAGACCGGAAGACCAATGCTGCCCAAGCCAAGGAGGCCCAGGCGCAGCAGCGGGTCAGTTGGCCCAAGGGCGGAGCGGCGACGGGCCGTATTGCCTCCGGCGCCAGCACAGAGCTGAGCCCCGGTGGCCTGCCCGTCACGCTGTCCCGGCCCATAACGAAGGGGCGCGCAGATGTGTCTGCCGGCGGCGGGTCGGCCGTTGACGCACGGGTGGAGGTCCTCGACCGGGCAGCAACCGATCGGCTGGGTATCACCGGCGTTGTCCTGACAGCTGTCGCAGAGTCCGCAGGTCAGTCCGAGGTGTCCGTCGACTACAGCCGCTTCGCCTCCGCGGTGGGCGGTGGCTGGGCAGGACGGCTCCGTCTCGTTCAGTTGCCGGCATGCGCACTGAGCACCCCTGAGAAGCCGAGCTGCCGCAAGCAGACCCCACTCGACTCGCACAACGACTTCGGCAAGCACACCGTGTCCGCACCGGTCGCACTGCCAGGCGCAAAGCCCACAGCGGCCCCGCTCATGGCCGCGAATTCCGCAACGGCAACCGTTCTGGCATTGACCGCCACGGCCGCAGGTTCCGGCGCATCACCCAAGGGCGCCGGCGACTACACGGCGACGAAGCTCTCGGAGTCCTCATCCTGGCAGGCGGGTGGCAGCTCCGGCTCCTTCATCTGGTCCTACGGATTCACGCTGCCCCCGGCGGCTGCGGGCCCCGCGCCTTCGCTGGGACTGTCCTACGACTCGGGCAGCATCGACGGACGAACCGCGACGACGAACAATCAGGGGACCTCGGTAGGCGAGGGCTTCTCGGTGACCGAGTCCTACATTGAGCGGTCCTACGGCAGTTGTGACGACGACGGACACGAGGACGTCTTCGACCGCTGCTGGAAGTACGACAACGCCAACCTCGTCCTGAACGGCAAATCGACACGGCTGGTCAAGGACGACACCACCGGCAAGTGGCGACTGCAGGGGGACGACGCCTCCCAGGTCACCAGATCCACTGGTGCGGCAAACGGGGACAACGACGGTGAGTATTGGACCGTCGTCACGGGCGACGGAACGAAGTACGTCTTCGGCCAGAACAAGCTCGACGGCGCGGACAGCGAGCGCACGAACTCCACATGGACCGTGCCGGTCTACGGCGACGACACGGGCGAACCCGGGTACAGCAACGGCTCCGCGTTCGCAGACCGGTCAGTCGACCAGGCGTGGCGTTGGAACCTCGACTACGTGGTGGACACCCACGACAACGCGGCCACCTACTGGTACACCGCCGAGTCCAACTACTACAAGAAGAACAAGGCCACCAAAGCCGATACGCGGTACACACCTGGCGGGTATCTCACCGAGATCAAGTACGGCCTGCGCAAGGGCGCCCTCTTCACCGACAATGCCGACGGCCGCGTCACGTTCGACTACGCCGGGCGCTGTACCTCGTCCACGGCTGATTGCTCCAGCCTCACCAAGGACACCTCCGAGCACTGGCCGGACGTGCCCTTCGACGCCATCTGCGCCAAGGACAGCACCGACTGCAACGGAACCTCGGCGACGTTCTTCTCCCGCAAGAGACTGACCGGCATCAACACCCAATCCTGGTCGGCCGCGACCAGTACCTACGTACCCGTGGACTCCTGGGACTTCCTCCAGGAGTACAAGGACGGCGGAGACATCGGGGACACCTCCGACCAGGTCCTCACTCTCAAGTCGATCACCCGCACCGGCAGGACCGGCACGGCCATCACGCTCAAGCCGGTCACCTTCACCTACCAAATGCGGGAAAACCGGGTCGATGCGACCGACGACATCCTGCCGCTGACTCGGCCGCGTATCTCGACGATCATCTCCGAGACCGGCGCCATCACCGAAGTGACGCTCTCCAAGGAAGAGGAGTGCCTCCGCAGCGAGGTTCTGGGAGCCGCGCAGGACACCAATACCCGTCCCTGCTATCCGCAGTACTGGAACATCAACGGCGCGAGCGAAGCCTCGGTCGACTGGTTCCACAAATACCGCGTACTCGCCGTCTCCGCCGCTGACCCCAGCGGGAAGAACGAGATGGTCGAGCACGAGTACGTGTACAGCGGAGCGGCCTGGCACTACAACGACGAGCCACTCACCCCCGAGGACGAACGAACCTGGTCCGACTGGCGCGGCTACCGACAGGTCACCGTCTACAGCGGCGCCAAGAGCACTACCCGCTCCAAGACCGTCTCCCTGTACTTGCAGGGTATGGACGGGGACAAGAGGAAGAGCGGAACTCCAACGTCCGTCACGGTTGCCGCGCTGGCCTCTCCGGCGCTCGGAATCGCGGCCATCCAGGATAGTGACCAGTTCGCAGGCCAGTTGCGGCAAAGCGTCACATACGACGGCGCCACCGCCATCTCCGCGAAAATGACCGATCCCTGGTCCTCGGAAACCGCCCGTCAGAGCGTCCCCAGTGCGGGCGACCGCATTGCCCGCTACGTTCGCACCCGAGCGACGACGAACTACACCTACCTCACCAGCACAAAGAAGTGGCTTTCCACCGGAAACGCGAACTCCTTCGACGCCTACGGCATGACACAGGCCACATCCGACTACGGAGACATGGACAAGGGCGGTGACGAAACCTGTACCCGCACCTGGTACGCACGCAATGATGCAGCCGGACTGACCTCCCTGGTTTCCCGTGTCCGTACGGTGACGAAGAGCTGCGGCATCAAGGAAGACGCCCTCGCTCTTCCGGCGAACACTGCCGCCCGCGGGGACGTAGTCTCCGACGCGGCCACCGTCTACGACAGCGCCACGGCGACCGGCTGGAGTGCTACCCAGCAGCCGGCGAAGGGCGAGGCCACCTGGATAGGCAGGGCGACCGGCTACCCGGCTGCGATGGTCAGCAACGAGCGCCCCCCGACCGGTTGGCAGCGGGTCGCCGGCACTACGTACGACACTCTCGGCCGTCCCAAGGCTGTCACCAACGCCGAGGGCAAGACGGCCACGACCGCCTACACCCCCACTGACGCCGGACCGCTCACCAAAACAGTGGCCACCAATGCCAAGGGTCACAACGCGGTTACCTTCATCGACCCGCGACGTGGGCTGGCCGAACGAATCTACGACGCGAACCTGAAGAAGACCGAGCAGGCATACGACGCCCTCGGCCGGGTGACCGAGGTCTGGCAGCCAAACCGCATCCGCGGCACCCAGGACCCCAACCTGAAGTTCACCTACAGCCTCAGCAACACCACTACCTCCTCCGTTGCCACCTCGACCCTCAAGGGCGACGGAACCTCGTACAACACCAGCTACACCGTCTACGACGCCCTGCTGCGCCCCCTGCAAACCCAGTCTCCGACACCGCTCGGCGGGCGGCTCCTCACCGATACCCGGTACGACACCCGAGGGCTGGCGGACCAGACGTACGCTGACATCTTCGACAAGATCAGCACACCGGACGGCGCGTACACCAGGGCCGAGTACGGCGAAGCCCCGAAGCAGACCAAGACCGTGTTCGACGGGGCCGAGCGGGCGACCTCCAGCACTCTGTTGGTCTTCGGCGTCGACAAGTGGACCACCAGCACCAGTTACACCGGCGACTCGACCGCGTCCACGTCAGTGGACGGCGGCAACGCGACCCGTACGATCACCGATGCGAGAGGCCGCACGGTCGAGACCCGGACCTACGCCGGTGAGAAGCCGGACGACACCGCGTTTGGGGCCACGCTCGGAACCCCGTACACGTCGACCAAAACCGCCTACACCAACGACGGACTGCAGACTTCGGTAACCGGTCCGGACCAGGCGAAGTGGACCTACACTTACGACCTCTTCGGCCGCCAGGTCAGCACGAACGACCCGGACAAGGGCACCTCGGTCACCGCATACGACGCGCTCGACCGGGCGGTAAAGGCCACCGATTCACGAGGCCAGACACTCCTGACGTCGTATGACGAACTGGGCCGGGTCCAGGGAACATGGTCCGGCACGAAGACCGACGCTAACCAGCTCACCGGCCGCGTCTACGACACCGTCGCCAAGGGGCAGCTGACCTCCTCCACCCGCTACGTCGGCGGACTGAGTGGGCAGGCATACACGAAGGCCGTCACCGCATACGACAGCATGGGCCAAGCCACAGCCTCGCAACTCACCCTCCCCCATGACGACCCGCTCGTCGGCGCCGGCGTCCCGGCCACGCTCGAGTTCTCCACCGACTTCGGCATCGACGGGGCCGTGCAAACCACCCGCGAGCCCGCGGTTGCCGGACTCGAAAAGGAACCGGTCGAGTACAAGTACAACAGCGTCGGCCAGATGACGTCCTCGGCCGGCTACACCGACTACCTCCTCGGCGCGAGCTACTCCGCCACCAGTCAGACGGAGCAGCTGACCCTTGGCATCGGCGGCCCCGAAGGAAAGAACGCTTACATCAGCAACACGTACGAAGAGGGCACCGGCCGACTGACGGGCACACACGTCACCGACCAGACCCACTCGTACATGCTGCAGGAACTCAAGTTCACCCAGGACGACGCCGGGAACGTCACCTCGATCTTCGACGGAACCACCGCCGGAGGCACCGCGGAGCCGGACTACCAGTGCTTCGACTACGACGGCTATCTCCGCCTGACCGAGGCCTGGACACCCAAGACCGCTGACTGTTCCGCCACCGGGCGCACCACGGCGAACATCGACGGACAGGCTCCCTACTGGACCAGCTACACCTACAACACCGCCGGCCAGCGCACCACTGAGACCAACCACACCACGGCCGGCAACACCACCACCAGCACCACCTACGGCACCGCGACCGGCCAGCCCCACCCCGTCACCAGCACCACGGGTGCGAAGACCAACACATACACGTACGACACCGCCGGCAACACCCGCACCCGCCCCGGAACCCAGGGCACCCAGACCCTGACCTGGAACGCCGAAGGAAAACTCGCCACCACCACGGAACCGGCCGCCGGATCCAAGCCCGCGCTCAAGACGGACTACCTCTACGACTCCGACGGTGAACTCCTCATCCGCCGTGCCACTGGAAACGGCGATACCGTCCTCTACCTCGGTGCCACCGAGGTCCGCCTGACCACTACGGGCACCGCCAAGACTGTCACCGGTACCCGCTACTACAGTGCCGCCGGCCAGGCCATCGCCGTACGCACCGCAACCCTCGGCACAGCTGGCAGCGAACTCGCCTTCCTCGCCGCCGACCACCACGGCACCAGCAGCCTCGCTATCGACTCCATCACCCAGGCCATCACCCGCCGCTACAGCACCCCCTTCGGCTCACCCCGCGGAACCGAACCCACCACCTGGCCCGACGACAAAGCCTTCCTCGGTAAGCCGGCCGACAAATCCACCGGCCTCACCCACATCGGCGCCCGCGAATACGACCCAGGAATCGGCCAATTCATCAGTGTCGATCCCATCCTCGCCCCCGAGAACCACCAGTCACTCAACGGGTACAGCTACGCCGACAACACCCCCGTCACAGCATCCGACCCCACCGGGCTGATGCGGCGCCATGACAGCAGCGGCGGCGCCGACCCCGGAAGCGACAACTGCTACGCCGGCAACATGTCCGCCAGCTGTGACGGCATCGGCGGCAACAACATGGGAACGAGTAGTGACTCAGGGGGCAGCGATGGATCAGGCACAACAACCTCCGCTACAACTGGTGGAGGTTCCGGATCCGGAACCTATCTGACCTACATAGCTGGAGCGAAGAATATCCCCGTCTGCTTTGTGTGCCTTATCGGCGCCGCGCCGGTGGTCGGCCCCCTGACGCCGAGGGTAGGTATGCAGAACTTCTGCGCGAGCGACCCAATCAACCCGGCCTGCAACCCTGAGGACGCTGTTTTGGGTGGTGGCAGTGATGGATTCAGAGAGTTGGCCGCTAAGTGGTTGCTGGGTGCTCTGCCGCCGAGCGGGCGCTACGGCGAGGATAGTGAGATAGCCAGGGAACTAATGATGACCGACGAGACCGCCAGGCAACGAGATGTGATTAGTTCGAGGTACTACAACGAGGGCATCGTTACGGATAAGATTGCAAAAAGCATCTCTAACGATGGAATCTTTAGTCAATTGAGGAAGGATGTTAAGCCGCTGGTGACAGGGGATCACAACTTGGCCACCGTTGGCCTTGGGTCCTACACGACCGAGTATGAGGTTCTGCGGGCGAGCCCGAAGGGTTTGCAGGTTCGGATGACCGTAAAGAATAACATGACGATATCCTCGTTCCTGCGGCCTGCGCTGGGTTATGAAACCTCTCGTGCGAGATTCGTTGAACGTGGCTGGGATCAGAATGGGTATCAGAACCAATTTGGTAAGGCGTATGGAATGGAAGTGACGTTTCGGACGGTGATATATAGACACGGGTACCGCGGGCTCGGAGGTTGACCGACGGGGCTTTAGGGTGATGCTGGGGCACTTATCGGGGGCCTGGCTTGTTAAGAGCCGGCGAACTCGTAGGGCGCACCAACGTTGTCAGCCTGAACAGCCCGGCTTCGCGGCATCGGCGCCGACGTCGTCACCGCCAGACGAAGGCGGTCCTGAGGTGAGCGCAAGAAGCCGATGCCCCTGCGCTCACCGCGAATTAGAGCCGTCGCCGACGTATATCCTGCCGAGCAGACACTGAAACAACTGAAGTATCTTGGGGGTGGGATGTGAACCGACCGTTGTTCGGCCTGGCATGCGCGCTGATCCTGGTGGCGTCAGCGTCTGCGACCGGCTGCTCCGGCAGCAGCCCGAAGTCCTCATGCCCGGGGGCGGGTGAACGGCCCGAAGGACTCAGTACGCGGGACGTGCTTGGCGCCTACTCGAGCTCTGTCGGAACCTTGACCCTCGACAGTGACGGGACGTTCACGACGGTCGGGTGGCCCACAGACCTGGAGGGCGCCACCGGCAACCCACAGAACAGGACTGGCAGCGGAACCTGGAAGCTGACCGCCGCCAACGACCCGGACCGGTCTGTCTCCTTCGCCTTTCACACGATCAGCGGCTACTGGGACAGCGATGTTCGTGGCGGAAACTACGGGGACGGACTCATGGTCAGCGGCAGCCGAGGGAATCCACGTTTCTACGCGTTCGTTGGCGACCCCGACAACTGCGACCTCGTCACCTTCGCACGCGAAAGCTGAGCTTGACTCTGTCGGGGATCTTGGTGTCGTCTGCTCAGTCTCGGGCGGACCGCCAAGACCTCGGCCGAGGAACCCCGTGTTCGTCCAGGTAGTTCTGGAAGGCGGTCGGCGGCCGTGAAGGGGGTGCTTCTCCTGTCGGCGGCCGTCGGCTGAGGCGCTCGATGTTTGCGGCGATGGCTGTGAACACGTGCTGTAGGTGGGCTTTCCGCTGTCCCCGATAGCGGCAGCGGCGCATGCCGTGTCCGTGAGCGAGCTCGTTGATGGTGCCTTCCACTCCGGAGCGGACCGCATAGCGGGCCTGCCAGGCGGGTGTCTGTTGCTCGGCGCGGACGCGGAGTTGCAGGTCACGGAGTTCTCGCGGGGGAAAGCCCACGGTCCGGGCGCTGTCGGTGGTGGTCGTGCAGCGGGCGCGGACCGGGAAGGGGCGGCACTGGCTCTTGGTAAACCGCGCCACGATCAGAGGTGCCGCGGTAGGTGAGGAGGTCGGGTAGGGGCCGTGCCATCCCGCGCTGGTCTCGCCCTGCGGACAGGTGACCTGGTGGCGGTGTCGGCGTACACGTGAACGCGGCTCTGGCAAGATTTTCGTAGGCGGAGATCATCGCGGTGCCACGGTATGCCGGCCCGTATAGCGTCGGCGAAGGTGGGCGATCAGGACGACGCGTTGGCGGAGAAGAGAGACGCCGGCACGTCCGGCCATGATCCGTTTCTGCAGCTTGACATCGGTGATGCGGCCTTCGTTGACTCCGGAGTTGTAAGGGGTCGTGATTTCCCTGGGCGACGGCATGTCGGTCTTCGTGCAGGGCTCGGGCGAGGCCGGTGAGAGGAGCGAGTCCGCTCTGTGCGAGGTCACTCAGTCAGCCCGGCAGGGGTGCCGCGTCCTGGTCGTCGACCATGGTGGCCAAGCGGCGGACCAGGTCGTGGGTGAGCTTGAGTTCAGGGCAGTGTTCGAGGAGCCGGGGCAGGCGCTCGTTGATGTGCGGGCTGCGGTGGTGCGGGCGGGTGGTGATCCAGCGGGCCGCTTCGCGAGGTGAGGGTGGGCGCTCGCGTGGCTCGTCGATGGGCAGGCCGCGGCGGAGCGGTGCGACGGCCATCTTCACGCGCTGATAGTGACCGAGGTAGCCCTTGGTCTGCAGCTCTTCGTGCAGGATCTTCGCGCTGTGTTGTCCTTCGTCCCAGCGTTGTCGCAGGTAGTCGAGGTAGGGGTCCAGCGTGGAGGGTTTGCGGGGCGGCCGGCGCATTACTTCCTGCCAGGTGCGGGCACGGGCGTACTTGCCGACTGTGCGGCGGTCCAAGCCGAGCTCGCGGGCCACGGAGCTGTGGCTCCGGCCGGTGCGGGTCAGGGTTTGGACCGCCTCGAACAGACTCTGGGCATGGCGCCCGGCCCTGCTGCTCGCTGCGGCGTTCTCGGTGGTCTCCTCGGTCGGCGGGCGATCATCCTCGCTGACCGGTGGCAGGGCTGCGGGCAGGCAGCTGCGGTGAGCAGAGGCGATGTCCTGAACTCGGCGGGACAGGCCCTGCCATAGGTGAAAGCGGTCGCTGACCTGCACGGCTTCCGGGGCACCGGCTGTGATGCCCTGCCGGTAGGTGAGGGAGCCGTCGCGGCAGGCGACCTCGATGCCCGGGTGTTCACGGAGCCAGCGGCCGAGCTGTTCCGCGTCACGTCCTTCCCAGAGGGTGAGTGGAAGCCGGGTGGTGGCGTCGACGAGGAGGGTGCCGTAGGTGCCGCCGTGAAGAGCGAAGTCGTCGACCCCCAGGACCCGGGGCGTGACCAGTGGTGGCAGCGACACCCGCATCAACTGGGACAAGACGGCGACCCTCGAGAGCCTGATATTCAAGATCCGAAGCATCCGGGATCCGCCGCGGCCGGCCAGCACCACGCCGATGTCCTCCACCAGGCGCTGCAGTCGTGGTGTCCGCCGCTGGTAGCGCACGGTCAGGCCCGGTACTTGCTCGGCGAAGGTCGTCTTCGGGCAGGTCGTGTTCTCGCAGTACAGGCGGCGTACGGACAGGTCGATACGCAGAGGGCGGCCTGCGAGCGTGACGTCGACGAGGCGCCGCGCGTAGCGGCTGTGGCACCACTCGCTGAGCTGACCACATTCCGTGCAGCCCGCTGGTTCACCGGATCTCGTGCGGGCGCGGACCGCCACCACCGCATCGGAAACCTCAACCGAGACCACCTGTACATCGGACAACTGCGGTAACAAGCTTGCCAGTTCAACAGAGCACAGTCACAGGCTGCCCACCTGCGGACCGGCATACCGTGGCACCGCGATGATCTCCGCCTACGAAAATCTTGCCAGAGCCGCGTTCACGTGTACGCCGACACGTCAACCGTACTGAAGGGTATGACCAGGCGTCGGCTTTGGGTAGCGACGATCCTCCGACGCGATCCTGCGGCAGCGACTGCTACAGCCAGACCGAGGCGGAGCCGCGCCAGACCGGCCCGGCCCAGCCGCCGGCTCCGCAGCTGTCCGCTACTGCACCGGGTTCGGCCCGATCTCCGGAATTCAGGGCCGGGCCCGGGCCGGCGTGGGGACACTGGGGATGCCGATGGGCGTCAGGGGGACTGATGGGTTACACCGCTGTGCATCCGGTCTGGGGTCGGCTGGACGCGTCGTTGGACGATCTGGGGTGCGGCCGTACCTGGGCGGAGGTCCACCGGGCCAAGGGGCTGGGGCTGGCGTGCCCGGAGTGTGGCGGGAAGGTCTTTGCCCGGACCTCCCAGCACGGCCTGCGCCACTTCTACCACCAGGTGCGGCCGTTGGACTGCGAGCTGGCGAACGAGTCGCAGGAGCATCATCTCCTCAAACTGGAGCTGGCCATGGCCGCCCGCGCCGCCGGGTGGCGGGCGGAGCTGGAGGTGAGCAGTGAGCTGCGGGACTGGCGGGCCGACGTGCTGGTCTTCGATGAACAGGGCCGGCCCGTCGTGGCGCTGGAGGCCCAGCTGTCCCCGATGACGCCGGACGAGGCGCGGATGCGCACGGACCGCTACGCGCGCGACGGGGTGGCGGTGTGCTGGGTCGGCCTGCAGGACCGACCCTGGGCGCGCGCCGTGCCCGCGCTCAGGGTCCGCGCTCCAGCCGGGAGAGGTGAATCCTGGACGGTGCGGCACGGGCTGGCCCGCTACACCTGGTCGCCCCGCACGGCGAAAGGGAAAGCGAAGTGGGAGCACATCACCTGCCCGCTCGGCGACGCCCTCGCATGGATCCTCCAAGGGGAGGTGCGCGTCCACACAGCAGTGAACGGCACGGTCTGGTGGACGGCGCCCGCCTACGAGGAACGGGCGCTGGCCCGTGCCCGGATGGAGGCCGAAGCCGCCGACCAGGAGGCCGCCGCGAAGTACCGCCGTGCAGAGACCGCGGCCGCGGATCGGCGCCGCCTGGCCGCCGAGCGGCGGGCACTGGACCGTCAGGCCGATCTGGAGGAGCGGCAGGCCGAGATGGAGCGGCTGACGGGGTTCTTCCGGCGCACCGGCTTCGACCTCACGGCCTGGGACACCTTCACCCAGCTGATCCGCTCCGCCTCCGGTAAAGCGATCGTGTACGGGGAAGAGAGCGGCCGCTACGGCAACGGCCTCCTGGTCCACGCCCGGACACTGGGGGCAGAGGGCGGATACGCCCTGGCCGGCGTGGTCTGCCCCGACCCCGCAGCGCTCACCCGGTGGCCGGAGAAGCTCACCATCCTGGTCCCCGACCACACCTGGCTCGCCCGACTCCGGGCCACCGCCCGGGTGCCGCTGCGGGTCGCGGTACTGGATCCCCGCACGGGGCGCAGCATGTTCGAACGCATCCACCCAGTGCTGGATCCGATCGCCGGAGTCAGGCCGACCCGGTGAGCCCACCATTCCTCGTGCCTGAACCGGCCGACCGACACCGGCGTCACGTCACACCGGGTGCCCCTGGTCCTGCCGCCTGAGAACGACGTCGACTGTCACGCTACTCAGGCGGCCGGCCGGAGACCCCCACGTACCAGTCCTCGGCCTCCGTCATTCCGTCCATGCTCGGCTGGTAGGGCTTGACGATGTCGTCCGCGTCCTTGAAGTACACCGTGGTGCAGAGCGGGTACTCCTTTCCGGTGGGGGCGGCGACCGTCTCCCGGGGGGCCACCCACACGAATTTTCCCGGCTGAGCCCACTTCTCGCGGGCGAAGGTCAACGTGGGGTCCGCCGTCCCCTGCCGCAGCAGGTCCGACCAGCTCATGTACGTCACCTCGTGAGCGTAGAACGCTAACTCTGCTGCATGATAGGGGAGTTGACAGACTCGATCGCTGCTCACTCACCGCCGCCCGCCAGTGCGCCGGTCCCTCGCCGCAGCGCTCATCCCCAGTGGCCACGCTGTCCGCCCGCTCCCGCTTACGCACGCGCCTACGCCTCCTGGACGGACGCGCATCGTCTGCGGCCGCGGCCATGGCAGCGGCCGCCAGCTCACCACCGGGCGATGTGTGGCGTGCGCATGCCGTGGGCCGGGCGGTTTTGCCAAGGAGCGCCTTCGCCGAACGCTCCCTCCACGTCCCGGATATGCGAGAGGATGCTCCTGTGATCAACGGGGATCTCTCAGCACGGCTGGCCGGCGCACGCGGCCGCCTCATCATCGAGCTCAGCTGCGCCCTGACCCGCTGTGGCGCTCAGGTGCCGGAGGACCCCGGGGTGGTCGAGCTGGCCGACCTTTTGGACGGCGCCGCAGCGCCCCTTCAAGACACCACCCGCTCCGCCGCCAGGGCCGAACTGGCGGTTGCGGTGGGTCACCTGAGAGCCGCGGACCGCCTCGGCGGACTTCTGCCGACCGTGACGCTGTGGCACCTGCGCCGGGCACTCCAGCGGGCCGCCGCCCTCCCGGATCCCAGAGAACCCGCCGCCTCCACTCGTGTACCGGCATCGCAGACCTGCTGAGCCGACCGCAACGGCTCCAGCCGCTGGTTCTGGAGGGGCCCCGACCACGAGCCCGCTGACGAGGCGGGGGAGAGGAGAACCGGTATGACCGAGGACCGCGGCGCCGCAGGCCCGTACATCGAGTACGACGGGCTGCCCGTCCTGCACGGATCGGAGGTGAAGCTGCCGCTGATCCATCCGTACGCGCCGGTGGAAGCCGGGCGCTACATCACGCCCGGAGGCGGACGCCTGACCATCCGCAAGAGCGAGAGGAACTCCGCGCATCTGCGGGTCACACTGGACCACCTTGGCTGTCCCGCGCAGTGCACCCCGGACAAGGACGCCACCTTCCGGCGGCTCGCCCTAGCCACCGAGGGCTACTGCGTCCATGCGGGATGCCGCCACCGGCCGGCGTTCTCGGACGGGGTGATGCGGTGCTTCGAGGTGCGCAACGGCAGCATTCCGCTTGCCACGTTCGTGCGCGCCGTGCTTGCGGTCGAGCTGGGCGATCTCACCCCGGCCGGTCGACTCGTCGAGGAGGCCGAGGCCCGGTTCGGTCCTGTCCGCCCGGCAGAGAAGCTGGACGGAGAAGACCAGGCGGCGGCCGGTCAGGACCGTTAGACCCAGGTTTGGCCAGTAGGTCCCGCACTAGCAACGCTCGACAGGCTGAAGCCAGTTCAAGCTCGGCGGTACACTCCCGCCGCCGGCCCCCCAGGCGCCAGCGTCGTTCAGCGGTCCGAGGTCGTCGACCTACGGAGCACCGTTGAGCAGTTCGGCTGCGCGCAGCAGGAACGTGACGTCGAGCGGGCGGAGTCGTCGTGGTGCTCATCCCCGGTGGTTCGCAGCCGGTTGCCTTGTCCGGCGACACGCGGCCACCTCTCGCGCATCGGCACCCGTACTGCCTCCGCCGGGAGAAGGTCAGCGGCGTGGTAGCCGCTCATCCACCTTGCGCAACTGGGCAGCCGGATCGTCGTAGGGCAACAGGGAAGACGTGTCGACGAAGGAGACAACGGCGGGCCAGAGTGCCGACGCGGCGGGGGAGTCGTTGCCAGCGTGGCGCTCGGTGACGGCCGCGGCCGCCCCGGCCAGCAGGTCGGCGAGCTGGACAGAGGGGTGGTCGGAGCTGGAGCCGCGGACGACGCCCGCGACATCATCTCCGCGCTCCCGCGTGAACAGGGTCATCCCGACCGGGCTCCGGGCGTAGAGCTTCACCGTGCTCAGGGCGTTGTCGGTGAGCATGCGCTGCTCGTCGGTGAGCAGGCTGACACGACCGAGGCGGTGACCCCAGCGACGAGCTGTCTGGGCTGCTGCGGGTATGAGCATCTCCAGCAGAGGGAAATCCGCGCCCTCGTCGTGCAGGGCCGCAGCGTAGGCCCGAGTGGAACGCAGCCGTGCCAGCAACTCGGTGACCTGCTTGCGCGTCGAGGCCGCCCAAGCCCGTTCGATCACCGTGAAGAACGCTTCCGACGCCTCCTCGTGGCGGGCTGCTCCCCGCTGGGAAGCCAGTGCCACGAACGCAGACATCAGATCCCCGAACAAAGGACCCCGTAGGGCCCGCGGCCCCTCAAGGGCCAAGGTGCGTGCCAGAGCACGGGCCTGGTCATCGGCATACAGGTTGCCTCCCTCGGCGTACTCCTTCTCCTCCAGCAGCAGGTCGATCACCTTGGCCGAGGCCGCGTACTCCTTCTCCACGACGTACACCGAGCACCTGTCGTGGAGCGCACCGCCCGGCCCCCACAACTCCTGCAACAAGGACAGCCTCTGCGCATGGTCCTTGAAAAGGCGGAACTTAAGCTCCCCCGCCTGGCGGATGCCGCCCCGCTCTCGCAGGGTCTGCACCAACACTGCGGCCTCCACGTCATCGACGGCGACCGAAGCGAAGACCAGGAACCGGCGTTGCCTGCCGACGAGCTGCTCGCCGTCCCACCCCGACTCGTCGCAGGCGACCCACCGCCCATGACTCTCGTCATCCGCACTGGGCTGCTACTGCGTGAGCTGCGTGTACTTCTCTCCGGTCAGTGGCACAGCGCCATTGTCCACGCCCGGCAGCAACGACTGAGGCTGGTGCCGGTCAGAGCCAGTGGGCGATGTGTTGCTCCCAGGGGTGCAACCAGTCACCGTGCCCCTCCTGGCGACCGCCCGCCGCCTCAAGCCGGCCCCCAGATGGAGAACCCTTGGCCTCTTGCGCCTCGCCCGGGCTGCAGGAACCATGACCGACCACCCGGACAGAGCCCCCGTCCTGCGGTTGCGCGAAGCACTGCTCAGCGCTGCCCAGACACACGAGGTTTGTCCTCACCCCTCACTGCCGTCCGGTTCTTAACGTCGGCCACCGCAGGAACTTCCTGCTCGTCCTAGCCGCGGCGCTCGGCGCGCTGACCCGCCCCGCCACCTGCGCCGTACGAGGTGCGTCTGCCGGTTGGGGCAGAGCGCGCCCCGGCGTGGGCCGACCGCTTCCGGCTACCGCTTACGCGCACCCTGATGCCCCGGGGATCGGCGGCTGACCAGCGGGCGTGTGGGTGAGCTGGTCCAGGAGGGCGCGCAGTTCGCTGCGGCGTATGTCGAGATGGGCCGGTGCGGGGCCGGGCTGCTGCTGGGTGGATACAGTTGTCAACTGCGGCGCCCGGACTTCCAGCGGTGCGCCGGCCAGTCGCAGCCGGGCGGGCCAGGGCATGGACGGGAGCCGGTAGACGGCATCCTGGCACCAGGCTGCTGCCCCGGCGCTGGCCTTGGCGGCGATCCTGCGTGTGAGCCCCTGATGCGGCCGGTAGTGCGCGCGGGGTGTGGAGATGAGCAGACACGTCGGTGACAGCGGGGCGAAGACCTCGACCGTCTCGGGCAGCAGCGGGGGAGTGAGGCAGAAGGTGCCGTCCTTGCGGCGCAAGGCCACACCGCTGTCGCCCAGGATCAGCAACGGCTCCGCCGAACGCAGCACAACCAGTCGACGGCCGGGACGGTGAGAATGTCGCGGGTGCGCTCGAAAGCGCGGATCACGGCCCGCAGCGCCGAGCGGGGGTCAGCGACCACCGAAGAGCCGGGAGCGGTGCGTACTGCTGACCAGAACACTTCCATCCGCTCCGCGTCCGACATGGGGCGCCCCAGCTGTTCCTCGCAGAAACCCACTGCCTCCGAAGCCCACAAAGCCGGAAAGAGCTGCCGGCCGACCTGCTCGTCGAGGGACCTGAACGCCTGCGTGCGCACGACCTGCCAGGCCAGCGCGTCCAGCACGAGAGCATGCCGCGCCCCGCCCAGCGGGCACCGTCCCTCACGCACGGCGCGCAGAACCGGCGCGCACGGACCGTCGACATGGTGATCCAGATAGGTCTCCAACGCCACGCGCCGTTCGCCGTCCGTGAGGGGGTCGGTGTTGAAGTCCCGAGCACCGCCGCGCGCCGCACGGGAGTGCGATACTCCGCGCCGCTGCGCCACCGCCCCAGTACGTGTCCGTCCTCGGCGAACGCCCGCAGCCAGTACTTCGGCACCAGGTGGTGTGCCCTGGAGGTGTTCGCCCCCATCCCACCCTCCTCTTACAGCGCCGCACCGGCGGACTCGGACGGCTCAAGCCCGGCTGCGCCGCTGGCCGCACGGGCGCATGGGCCCCGCGGCCGGGCGGGGCTACTGGGATGTCGTGTTCCGTCCCGGGGCGCCGCCCGCGGGTTCTACGGTGCACGGGTGAGTACAGGAGTGGTTCGCGCCCCGGGACCTCCGGCTACAGCGTCGGCTTCGCATGTCGCGCCAGGAGGTCGTTGAAGAAGGCATCCAGGAGCTGTTTCCCGTCTGGCGTGGCGAGCTCCCAGCCGCCGAAGCGGTAGATCTCGTATCCGGCCAGCCTCAGCCGGCGGTCCTCGGCGACCATCTCCGCGTACAGCCGCGGCACAGCGGTGTGGGTGATCCGGCCCTTCCCGTCGGGCGGATTCGCGATCCCGTAGTGCTGCACCCCGTCGACCTCGATGACGATGCGGGAACGGTCAGGGGCCAGGAGCAGGAAGTCCATCCGCTGCCGGTACAGCGCCCCGGACTGCTTGCCGCTCCTGCGGGTGTAGGGGTCGTAGTGGAGGTAGACCTGGGGTATCAGCGCGGGCAGGTCGAAGCCCCCTTCTTCGGCATAGCGGGCGCAGTAGGTGATCATGAGGAGTTGCTCGGGCGGGGAGTCCAGTGACCGGTACAGGCGCCGGTACAGCGCGTCGGCGGCGCTCTCCTCCTCGGCGTCCGGCTGGTGGTTGTTCATCCACCAGGCGACCATCTGCCGCCAGGTGAGCCCGTGTGGCGGCAGGGGATCGGTGAACACCAGACAGGCGTCCGCGTGTCGGACGATCTCCACGTCGTTGTTCACCGCATCGCGCAGCACGATCTGCGGCTTCTCGCCGTCGGCGGCGAAGATCAGGTTTTTGAAGACGCCCGACGGCCCCTTGGAGAAGCGGCGCTCGTACTCCAGCTCCTGCAGATCCTCCAGCGCGTCCCGGGTCGGGCCGAGGATCTGCTCGATGCAGTCCCGGCGGGCCTGCCAGCTGTTACGCATGCCGTTGTCGCGCCAGTAGGTGCCGAAGCCGCGGGGCCCGTCGAACGTCCGAAACGGCCACGACGGCGGCTTGAGTGCGAGGCGTTCCAGAACGGCGCGGTGGGCCTTGATGACGATCGGCACGCTCTCGTTGTCCAGATGCCTGCTCTTGCCGTCGGTGCCATGGGAGACGAAGTCGTGGTGCAGAAGCCCGGTGAGCGCGATGGCCACGTCCAGGTCGGTGTGACCTGCCGACGGGCCGAACCGCAAGGACTCGACCAGTTCGGTGTCGAGCACCCAGGGCTGCGCCCATCCGTCGCCGCTGCTGAAGAACGCCGTCAGCTCCACGCCCACCCCCGTCGTGATCCTCCAGGACATCGTCGGCCGTCAGCGACGCGACCACCAGAGGGCGTGCGACCCTCGCGCCGTCGCGACCACATCCGGCCGTCTCCGTGTCCCCGCACCTGCCACCGTTTCGGCGCCGCCGTCACACCTCGGCGTTACTGGGGCGTTCGGGCCCGAGGTAGCGCACGGCCGGGAAACGCTCAGCGAGGCGCATCACCACGGTGGCGTGCCCGCGCGCGGCGAGGTCGCGCTGGGCCTCTTTCATGTTGAGGATCTTGTCCATGATGTAGATCTCGGTGCAGGGACCGAGGTCGATCTGGTGCTCGCCGAGGGTGAAGAGCATCCCCTCGTAGCCGGCGGTGACGCGGAACATCCCGGCACGGATGTCCCCCAGTTGAGCGAGGCCTTCGGCACTGTCGACGCCCACGGACACGGTGCTGCCCCGCAGCACCATCTCCTCCCCGTCGAGCAGGGAAAGAATGTCCTTGACCTCGCACGCATCGCGTTTGGTGAAGTCGTCCGGTACGGGGAAGAAGCGGCCGGTCCTGCTCTGCAGCCGTGTCAGGTCGTCGAAGGCATCGGCCCACAGCTGGGCCTCGCCCGGCTCCAAGCCCCCAGGCGCCATGGTCGTGCTGATCGGTGCCCGCATCCGGCCGGCCGGCTCCCCGGCGAAGGCGAGTTCCATGAAGCGACCGGGCGTGGCCTGGCTGAGCAGCCGAAGCACCGGCACCATCGTCTGCGGCATCGCCGCCTCGGGCGGCTGGAAGGAGAACTTCAGCTGGGCGGAGAGGTCACGTTGGTCATATCGCAGCCGCACTCGCATCAACCCGGTCATGTCACTGCCGTGAAGAGTCCCGCCACCCGTGCCGCTCACCCGGTGCGTGAAGGACACGGGCAAAGAGGCGAGCGGAACACCCGAAGGTAGCTGCACGACGACCTGCCCTCGCAGTGGCGGCGTCACCTCCTGGCGGGGCGAGGTGATGCGCACACCGCCCACCTTGATCCGCTCCAGCCCCAGCCCGGCGGGGCCCGACAGGGCTGCTTCGGCGAGATTGTCCGCGCTCAGCTCCACCTCTCCGCCGAAGCGCATGGTCTCCTCGAACCGCAGCCTTCGGCGCGCCTCCTGCCGGTCTCCGTCGGCGAAGCGGACCCGCCCGGTGAACCGGATGGCGCCTTGCCCGTCCGGGTCGGGTCCCCGGGGCGTCAGGTGCACGACCGTCCGACCGCCGGCGTCCAGGGATGTGTGCACCTCGTGGTGGGGGGAGATCTCCTGGACTCGCGTATGCAGCGCGGTGGCCCGCTCGGCGTAGTCGGTGATCCCGCCGGCCAACGTGTCGCGCTCGGCACGCGCCTCGGCGATGCGCTCCAGGATGTAGTCGGCGGACTCCTGCATGGCATAGCGCACCAGATCGGGATGGGCCGCGAATTTCTCGTCCAGCCAGCTGCGCCCCCGCCACCGCCGCACGAACGGGAACTCCCCGCGCAGGCCGTCGAACCACCGCTGTTCGGCAGGGTTCGCATCGATCGGCACAAGGAGATCCCAGTGGTCCGGCTGGTGACGGGCTGCCGACACCAGCGACCGCTCCACCTGCCTGCGGCGCCCCGCACTCATCCGTCCGGTGAACGACTTCGCCTCGTACACGACCAGTTCACCGTCGGCGGTGTACTCGAACAGATCCCGGCCGCCGTCCCCGCCTGTCCCGTCGACTGCCTGCGCCTGCTCCCGCAGGCGCATCACCAGCAGCGTCACCAAGGACTCCGACAGCCTGGGGTTCTCGGCCAGCTTCTCCCACGGAACTCTCACCACACACCCACCCTACGGGCCCCCTCTGACATCCCGGCCCCGCTCCGTACGCCGAACCCCCGCCACAGCCCTTCGACCCCGGCGGGCAGGCCGAATGGTGCCAGGGGCTGCCGATCGGCCACCGTCGGCCGTCTGCTTGTCGGCCGGTACGGGCCTGCCGGTATACGCGGCGGCCCGTACCGGCCCAGGACCGTCCGACTTCCGGGTGTTGATCAGGCGCGCAGGGGCCCATGAGGACCTTCACCCCGTCGGCCCTGCTCGCCCTGCCCGGGGAGCCGGGTCGGACGGGGTGGGCGGGCCGGCTCTGGCGCGGGCCGTCCTGGATCTGGCCGCGGCGGACGCGGACGCCGGCGTGGGCCTGGACGAGCGCACCGCAAAGTGGCACAAGGCCGCGGCCGCCGACGGGTGGCTCGCCGACCGGATCTGGGCCGCGCACCTGGCCGCCGGCGTTCCCGGCCGCTGCCTGCACGGTGACCCGCATGAGGCTCCGGCCAGCCCGCATGAGGCCCTGACCGGTGCACATGACGATCCGCCGGCCACTGCCCGGCCCGAGCCGGAGGAGCAGGCGGCGTCGGAGGCGGTGCGGTGGCACGAGGTGGCGTACGGGCTGGTGCCGCGCCTGCTGGCTAGCCCCCCGTATCCGGAGCCGGCCCGTCTCGTCGCGGCCATCTGGCGCTCCTGCACGCCGACGGCCACCGCCGCTCTGGAAACCGGGGCAGCGCCCGTGCTCGGCCGCCCGCCCACCGCCGCGGACGTCACTGCGGCACTCCCTGACAGTGCGGCGCTCGCGGACACCGCGCTCGACGAGCCGCTCGCGCCCTGGCTGAGGGTGTGGAGCTGGTCCCCAGTCCTGCCCGCGCGCCTGCTTACCGCCTTCGGCCCGCTGCTGGACGGGCTACGCCGCCTCGCTCCTGGCGGCCCGTCCGATCCGCGCAACGGCGCCCGCCCGGCGCAGCCCCCCGCCGACCCTGACGCCACCACTTTGCTGGACCTCGCCGCTTCACAGGGGCCCCCGGCCGCCGCCTGGGCCCTGGCCACGACCCAATCCGCCGACGCCGAGGTCCACGCCTACCTCGTCGGCCGCCTGGTGGCCGACGGCCCGGCCGCCTGGACCGCGGACGTCCCCGCCGTCCTCACCGCGCTCGGCGCACCCGTGCTGCGCGCCTTCTACCTCGCCGCCGTCCAGGAAGCCGCGGACCAGCCCGGGACCCTGCCGGGCCGCAACCTGGACCACGCGATCGCCGCCGCACTCGACCTCCACCCACCGGCGCCCCAGTCCGGCCCGGAACCTGAAGGGCTGCTGGAGCGCTACGCGCAGACGGCCCTGTTCGGCCTGCTCGCCGAAGGATGGGCCCGCCCCGCCGGACCGGCCGGCCTCCCTGCTGCCCGCCGCCCTGGACCGCCTCCACGCCCTGGCCGAGCCGCTGACCCACCCCGCCCCGGCGCCCCCGGCCCCCACGGGCGGATCCGGCACGCGCCCGGCCACCGGCCAACCACCAGCACCGGCACCGGACGCCGCGGTCCGGGCACTGGAGCTGCTCCTCAGCTGCACGGTGAACGCGGCGGTCCGGCCCGGAGCCCCGCTCCCCGGCAACGTCCTCGACACCCTCGGGACAATCCTCACCACGAGGTCCGACGCCCCGGCCGTGGCCGCCGCCTTCGGCACCCAGCTGATGGCCCTGAACATCTGCGCCCCCGACTTCATCGCCCGCCACCGTGCCGCACTCCCCACCCTGAACCCCGACGGCCCCACCCCGGCCGCCGCGTGGCTGGAAGCGGGCCGCGCCGACCCGGAGCTCCTCGCCCAGCTCGACCGCACCGCCGTACTGCGGAGGCTGCGCCCGGACGCCGGCGGCACGGTCGAGCACCTCGCGCACGCCCTCACCGCCGACCCTCACGCCCTGGGCGATCCGGCCGAGGTCCTGGCCGAGATCGCAGCCGGCCCCGGCGGCCCGGACGCCGTCTCCTGGCTCCTGCAGGTCATGGCCTGGCGCCTGCAACCACACCGAGGAAACCTCCTCTTCCAGCCCTTCCGCCTCACCCCGCCCCCCGCACGGCCGGCCACCGACGACGAACTCGCCGCAGTGACGACCGTGTGGCAGGCCGCCCTCACCGCGGACCTGCCGCCCGGCGCGCTCGCCGGCGCCGGCTACTTCGCCGACCTCGCCCTCGACGACCCGACGTGGCTGCCCCTGGCCCGGACCGCCGCCGCACACACCCCGCCACACGCCCCGGCCACCGCCGCCTGGCGCGCGTCCATACACCCCACCGACCCGGACGCACTCCAGCTCGCCACTCACCTCGTCGCCCGCCCTGCGGCCCGGTGGAGCACCCGGGACGTCCTGCCTTCCGCCCGAGCCCTGCTGCAGGCCGCCCAGGTTGTCCCCCACCACCCGCACGCCGAAGCCGTCGCGCAGCTGCGCGAGGCGCTCGTCAACGCCGGAGAGGTCGACGCCGCCCGCCCGGCCACCGGTTGACGTCAGCGTCCCGGCGGGGGCTGTTTGCGACCGCGGAGCCGGCCGCGCGAGGTGAACGGCCCGCTCCCGCGCTGCCTGTGACGCCCAGCCAGTGGCGGGATCGGCCGGTCCTGCGGGAGGATGCCGGCCATGACGATGAACGAGAGCCGCCCTTGTGGCTGCCGGTGCGGGGGTGTCCCCGCCCGCGGAAAGTTCTTGCCAGGCCATGACTCGAAAATCGTGCCTCAACTAGAAGCGGACCATGGCAGCCTGATCGACTTCTGGGTTTGGTACGAGAAAGCAATGGTCGGCACACCGCCCCCGCCCTCTACCAGCTGAACGGCTGCTTCAGGGCTGAGTCCCAAGAGGTAGCCAGGGACGACCCTGGCCAATGGACTGCATGGCCGACGAAAGCATCCTCGACCTTGTCACACATCGTGCCGACGGTAGGGGCCAACCGCCCTGGCAATCGTCGGTCCAGGTTCGGCGTCAGAGCCCAAGCCGCTGCTCGCCGCGTTCAGCCTGCTGGTAGCCGCGGTGAGCCGCCTGCGCCTGGCCGGGCCGCCCGACCCGCGGGTACGCGGTCTCGTGCTTGCTCCACAGGCTGATGATCTGCGGGTTTTTGTCGGTGGTGGTTCGGCAAGCTGATGTCAGTGGGTGAGTATCGGATTCTCTGCTGTTCAGTGGGTCGTCGTGGGTGACTCGGTTGCTGTCAGGAATGCCGATTTGGGGCTGACTTTTTTGGTGAGGATGCGGGTCAGTTGGTTGCCGGTCGGTACAGAGTGGAGTGCGTTGTTACTGGTCACGGCGGTGCGACTGCGCCGGGGCGTCGCTTGGTGAAGGTGGGCAGTGTGGCCTTTACGGCATGGACTTCAGGTTGTAGTGGATTCCTGTTGCGGTGAGGCGGAGTTGTTCGCCGTCCTGGACGGTGATGAGGGGGAAGAGCGGGCTGTCCGGTGCGC
>NZ_JBIAIU010000015.1:0-254638 GCF_042871565.1 Streptomyces sp. NPDC005775
TCCAGCAGGCCACCGGCACCGGACCGGATCGTTTGTGTTTCACCCACACCATCAGGTGACGCCAAAATCACTCATAGAGTCACGAACCGCCCACTCAGGAAAGACTCGTCGGGGGCGACGTCATGGACATGGTTGAAGGCTTCCCCGGATTCTTGGGTTATCTGCGACCGCACCAAGGCTTCGGCGTAGTCGGGCATCGTCCTTTTTGATCACGTGAGGCCGAGATGGGTGAGGGTGCGGGTTCTGTCCCTGGCTGTCCGGCGGAGGCCAGCGGCGATGTTGCGAACGCCGGCGAGGCGGAGCTCCGATCGCGAGGTTTCTGTAGGTCGCCATCGCCTGGGGTGCGTTTCCGGTCCGCAGTTGGTAGGCGTCCTCCGCGAAGGTGACGTCTCTGACGTGGTGCAGGGCCTCGACAGTCCAGTGCCCGCGATTCAGTTGGGCGAGCCGGGCGGGCGGGGCCTGATCCGCAGCGAGGCTGGTGACCGCGTAGAGGGTCTTGAGGCTGATCTTCCCCGTCGTGTGTTTTAGAGGCGAAGTCGCCACGGCGGAGCAGGCAGCGGGTCAGCGTGCTGAACCTCAACAACCAAGATCAGCCGTTAAATGGACACACCCTCGAGCGTGTCACCCCCACGGTTGCGGTCGACATCTCCATCGGCTGGGCCCGCATATTGGGGCGGCAGGACGTCACCCCTTCGGGGGGCGAGGCCGGTGATGGGCTCTTCCTGCTGGCGACCAGGTACTGCTCGAGCTCCCTGACGTTGTGAACCATGACGGTGATGGCGGACAGAGAGCCTGGGCCATAGGTCTGCGGGGCTGAAGTCTCTCCCTGGTGTGTAAGGCGGAGACCGACGCTGTTGCCGAGAGGTGGTGGCAGTTCGGTGAACCGCACCAACTGGCAAACAGGCCGTGGCAGCCTTCGCAGGGTGGATACGCACCCAAAGCCGGGAGCGTTGCGATGCAATAGCGACTGAGCCCGATCGTGGAGGTCGGCGTCGAAGTGAGGGATGAGCATGAGCGGGGCGGCAGCATCAAAGGGGCAAGGCGGCCGGACGTCGACCGGCGTGCCGTTTGACGACGACATGCTCAGGTTGCAGTACATACCTTGGGAAGGCCTGACCACCGCCCCGGAATCGCTCGGTGAAGCTCACCAGCTCTTCTACGATCTTCCAGAAACTGCGGACCGGATCCCGGTGCCTGCTGCACGGATGCGTCCGGCGCCGCGGACTGCGGGCAGCGCGGCCCAGCACGGCCTGCCCAACGGCCTTTACATCTTCGAATCGCGTGCAAACGGCCCGGTGTCCGCAGGGCTCGCGTTGAGCGGTGGCGAGGCTGCCGTCGCGCCCCAGCTCAAGCGGCTTCGTGACATCGATGACGGTCACCTGCTCAACCGGGCCTTCCTTCTCTACCAGGATTGGTGCACCGCCGGCCTCGACGAGACCGCGCCCGCCTTCGTGCCCGGCGAACTCGTCCGCCTGCCGAGCCGCGGTGACACCCACACCGTCGTGAAGGTCAGGCTGGCGCGGGACGGGGGAGTCCAGTACGTGCTCCAGGACGCGGTCGGGCGCCGCATCAGAGCCTTCGAGGAGGACCTCGAGGCGATTCCGCCCAGCGCCGAGGACCCCGAAGACTGGATCCTGCGCGCACCCGCCCCCGCCGACCGGACGGCGCTCGCACTGACGCTCGCCAAACTGAGCACGCCGCTTACCGACATCGTGTACTCCTACCAATCGAGCCGGACGGTGTTCCGGCCATACCAGTTCCGGCCTGTGCTCAAGCTGATGAGTTCGGACCGCCAGCGGCTGCTGATCGCGGACGAGGTTGGTCTCGGCAAGACCATTGAAGCCGGCTTGATCTGGAACGAGTTGGAGCAGCGCACTCACCTGCGGCGCACGTCTGAACGGCGCGGCGGCACTCACTTCCGGGGACTTGTCGTCTGCCCCGCCGCGCTCGTCACCAAGTGGCAGGACGAGATGCGCGAACGCTTCGACCGGCGCCTGCGCGTGCTTGACAGAGAGGGCATGGCGGAGCTGGTGGAGCTGTTCCGTAGCGGGAACAGCGACGAGCCGTTTGCCGGAGTGGTTTCCCTGGAGCGACTCCGCCGTGCTGGGCAGCTCGCAGACCTCGCCGAGCTTCAACCCCGGTTCGATCTTGTGATCGTGGACGAGGCGCACTACCTGCGCAACGCGAGCAGCCGGAGTCACGCCGCAGCGACCCTACTGGCCGACTGGGCCGACGCTCTGATCTTCCTCTCAGCGACCCCGCTCAACCTCGGTAATCAGGACCTTTACAACCTCGTTCATCTCCTCGACGAGACTTCCTTCCCCGACCCCAAGGTCTTCGAGGGCCAGCTCGAACCCAATCGTCACCTCAACGCGGTGGCCGTGCGCCTCTCCGAAGGCGTCGCGGGTACTCCGGGCGGCACCCGTGCCCTGCACTCGATCCTCGAACGGGTTCGAGGTTCCGCCTTCGGTAAGCTCACCGCCGCCCGGCCGGAGTTCGCCCGTCTCATGGAGATCCTGGACACAGACGCGCCGTTGCCTCCTCAAGGGCTGGCTGAGGCCCGGAGGTGCATCGCCGAACTCAACGCCCTCGCCGGAGTCGTCAACCGCACGCGCAAGGTCGATACGCCGGACCGCAAGGCTGTGCGCCAGGCCGAGGACGTCGCAGTCCTCTGGACGGCCCAGGAACGCGCCTTCTACAACGACCTGCACGCTTGGTGCCTCCAACGCGCGGCCCGCAGCGGCACCGCCGCCGGGTTCGCCGCGCAGATGTGGCTGCGGCAGGCAGCCAGTTGCATCCCCGCCATGCAGCAGCGGCTGCGGGAACGCTTCTCGGCGCCTTCGGCCGACGGCACCACCGCAGCGGAGCTGCTCTACGAAGCGGAGGTCGTTGACGACGGCACCGAGGACATACCGAGCGATGGCAACCCCGTACCGGGAGCGTCGCCGGACAAGCTCGCCCGCGAGCTGGCGGAACAGGCCGGCGACCTGTCAGCTCTGCCCACGTTGCTTCGGCCGCTCCCCATGGACACCAAGTTCGAGCGCTTCGCCGAAATGCTGCGCGATGCCCGCGCTAAGGGCCTGCGCCAGGCGATGGTCTTCTCCTTCTTCACCCGCACACTGGAGTACCTGGAGGGCCGACTGACACCAGAGTTCAAGGTCCGGGTGATGCACGGCAAAGTGCCTCCGCTTGAGCGCGCGCGCATCATGAAGGACTTCCGCGCGGGCGCGTTCGACCTGCTGCTGGTGAGCGAAGTAGGCAGTGAAGGACTGGACTTCGAGTTCTGCAACGTCCTGGTCAACTACGACCTGCCCTGGAACCCCATGCGGGTCGAGCAGCGCATCGGACGGCTCGATCGGTTCGGCCAGCAGCACGAGAAGATCTTCATCTTCAACATGCAGGTTCCCGGCACCATCGAGACCGACATCTTCCAGCGCCTCTACACCCGGATCGGAGTCTTCCGCGACTCCATCGGAGAACTCGAACCGATCCTTCGCGGGCACCTCAAGGAACTCCACCGCATCGTTTTGGACCCCCGCCTCACCTCGGACGAGCGGCGCCACCAGGTCGACCGCATCGAAGTCGCTCGGGCGGATCGCGACAAGGACCTGCAGACCCTGAACGCGGCCCAGGAGCTTCTCACCGGTCTGGACGGTCTACTCATTGAGGGCTTCGACGAGACTAGTCCGGGCAGGGGCCGTTACCTGGGCCCGAAGGAGATCCGCGGACTCGTCGAGCGCTTCCTAGAAGACAGCGGACACGGCAGCCTGCATCAGGTCCCCGGCAACGACGACTTGGTGGACATCACCGGCAGCAAGGAACTGCTCCTAGTGATGTACGGGGCGATGGATGCCGGCGCCTTCTCCCAACCCCGCGACGACCTGTTGGCCAGGCTCAGGAGCGGCGGGCCAATGCGTGCCTGCTTCACCGCGAGTACCTCCTCGGAAACTGCCGCTCCGTTGCTCAGCGTCCGCCATCCGTTGGTCCGTGCCGCCCAGTGGTGGTTCGAGGAGCACGGCGAGCTGCTCCGCCGCTACGGCCGCGTTCGGCTGCCTGGCCTGCCGCCGGGCTCCCGCTATCTGGTGGAGGTCCGCTTGGCTCGTGCAGACGGCACTCGTTCGCGCCGCGAGCTGTGGACTACCGCGGTCGACATGGAGACCTGTCGGGAAGTCTCGGAGGTCGGAACCGCCTTGCTTGCCTCGCTCGCACATGGTGATCTCACCGACGCGCAGGGCCCGCTGCCCGCCGAAGTCCACTCGCTGCTCGCCGACGCCTTGGAGGAGGTTCAGGACTTGGCGGCCGTGCAGGAGCGCACGACCAAGCAGTCCTACGAAGCGGAGAACACCCGGCTCGCCGAGGGCCGGCGTGTGACTGTGCGCGACACGTTCCGGCTGAAGATCGAGCGGGCGCGCCGTCTCGCCTTAGAGGTGGATCACACTTCGATCAGCCGACTCCATGCGAGCCGGGTCAATCACCTGGAGACCCGGCGAGACGCCCTCCTCGCTCAGATGGATCGTGACTCCCGCTTCAGCCTCTCCACGGAAACGGTTGCGCTGGTCCTGGTCGAGGGCGACTGACCGGGCACAACCCGGCGGCCAGTGGGCGGTGTCCGCCGGCCACCTTGTCGGCGTCTCACTCCCAGGGGTGTGAATGGAGGTCGGTGAAGGATCTCGGTTGCGGCACTATGCCACCGGTCCGCAGCCGGGTCAGGCCGATCGCGCCCTGCTCTCCGGCCCGCAGCACGGGCCACCTCTCCACCCTGAACTTCATAGGCCAAGGAGTGGCGTCATGGACGACCATTTCACCCGAGATCCGCAGCTCGAAGGAGAAGAGGGTGCGCGGGTGGAGTTCGATGGGCAGATACGGCAGAACAGTGCCGTCCACGGAGAAGTCCATGGGATCCCCATCCACTGACACGGCCCGCAACCGCGCTTTCGTGACCCACCTGACCTCTGGTATCCCACTCCAGCGGTGGGCCAGATTCCGCTCCCGGCGCATCACCTGGTCCCAGGAGTAGAGGGGCTCGAAAGCGGGATAGAGCAGTTCGCTACCTCGGGTCCCGTCGGAGGAGTCCTCCCACTGCAGCAGCAGGTCGAAGCCGGGCCTTGGAAGGTTGAGCCGGTGGTAGTTCTGCACAACCAGCCCGGTCACGACCGACTGTTCCGGTGTCTCGAGCGATCTGTCGAATCCCACCTGAGCATGAGGGAACACCTCTTCGAAGGTCTGTCGTACCAACGGCACTTGGGACATGCCGCCGGCGAGCAGCACGTGTCGCACGTCCGGCGCGAGGTCTCGCAATTTCATGCGGGCCAGGCTCTCGATGTCGGGCGTTGTGCGTCTGCGCATTCGCGCTTCGCAGAAGGCGGCCCTGACGTATTCCAGCGCCTCGTTCAACTGGGGCCGGAACGCTTCCTCCAGCCGTTGTCGGGTGTATGTGAGCAGCGGTAGATCTGTGAAGCCACCGCCAAGCGGAACCGCCTGTTCGTCGTAACGGGTGTCGGAAAGCAGGACCTTGAGCCGTCGGGCGGCCGCCACGAGCAGTGCCCTGACGGTGGATGGGTCGGGCATTCGGTCGACCTTGACACCGACGGCTCCAAGATCCCGCTCGAGGTCCTGGGCGATCCGCCTGTCCAGCGTGTCGCCGGCCTTGGCAACGCCCCGCGCCGAGAGCACGGTGAGCTCCGGGGCGCCGTCCTGGAGCGACTCGGAGACTTCGACCACCGCAATGTCAAGGGTGCCGCCGCCGAAGTCGAAGACCAGCGTGGTTCCATCGGGCCGGTCTTCGCCGAGGTCCCAGTAGAGACCCTCTGACCAGGCAAGGCCGGCGGCGATCGGCTCGTCGACGATGTCTGCGACAGACACCGGAATGCCGGCCGCCCTGGCCAGCCCGGCAAGTCGTCTGCGCCGGGGGCCGTCCCAGATGGCCGGGCAGGCGAGGCGGAACACGGCATCGTCCGTCTCGGCTCCGTTGGCCCTGGCGCGCAGCACCACGTGCTTCAGCATCTGCCCGATCAGGAAATCCGCCGTAAACCGCACGCGACGGGCCCTCCCCTCGACCGGCAGGGCATCGGGCTCCGTGTCGAAGGTGATGCACTGTTTCACCGACCGTAGCGCCGACGGTTCCGCCATCGCCTCCGCTCCCTCGCCGAAGAGCAGGTCGCCTGAGGCGGAAACGGCTACCACGCTCGGCATCCAGGCTGTACCGCGACCGATCGGCACGTTCTCCGGTAGGCCACCGGGGAGCCGCTGGCTCACCAAAGTGGTCGCGGTACCGAAGTCGATACCGATCAAGGGCTTGTCGATCTGCACCGATGTCCTCCAAGGACACGAGCTGCCCGGGACGTGAGAGTCCGCGCAGCGGAATGACGACCCTGCCTACTGCTCGGCCTGGCGGACGACAACGGGTTCGAGCACTACATCGTCGGAGTCGCGGGGCCCTTGCCAGACGAAGCCAGGACGCTCCACGACGACCCGTGGGGTCGGCCCACCCGGCGCCCGGTGCCTCACCGGGTCGTAATCCGCTTCTTCCCCGGGTGACCCGATGTCCCGCACGCCGGCCGCTGCCGCGCGCGCCAGAACCCTGCGGTACAGAGCACTCGCTGGTCCTGATTCGTCCTTCTCGTGCGCCGCCTGGTCAGCGACTTCTCCGAGGATCGCTGCCAGCACCCGCAACGTGTCGATCCTGGCTTGCCGCAACTGTGCCTGCGACGCGCCGCGCACAGCGTGCCGGGCCTGGCGAAGTTCGTCGTTCCGTCGCTGGCCCTGGAGCGTGAGCGCCTCCACGCGCTGAGTTGCCGCTGCGAGGTCTCGCCGGGTCGACTCCCACTTGTCCTCTGTGGCCTGGCTGTGCTCTTCGGATGCAGCTAGTCGCTGGTCCCGGTCGGCCAACTTGAGCCGCGACCGATTTGTCTCCGCCTCCGCTTCGGCAAGTGCGGCCGAGGCGGAACGCCGGTCCCGCTCGTGCTGGGCCCGAGTGGCCTCGGCGCTGCTTCGTTCCGCTTCGAGCAACTGGGTCAGGGATGCGATCTCGGCGTGCAGATCCTGCGCGGGCTGCTTCGTCTCGGGCAGTCGGTCCGGTACGTCCTGCACAGCGGGTTCGCTCGTGATTGCGGCAACTGGAGGGGCAAGAACGTCGACTGCCTGCTCCGCGCACGCGGGGACAGTCTCTCCGGCCGCCCCCGACGGCACGTCAAGTGCCGCCGTATTCTCGCTGAGTTCGCCCTCGCTGCTTTGGGCTGCCCTGGCTGCTTCGGCTCGGATCTCGATGGGAATGGTGGGATATCCGGCGACGATCTTGCCCCATTCATGCACCGGTCCGTGCGGCAGCCTCCGCAGCCCGGGGTGCGCCAGCAGTTCGTGGGCCCGAGTTGCCATTTCCTCGGCGAATTCCAGCCACGGACCGTCATCTTCGCGGGGTCGCCTGAACAGGGCGCTGCGCAGAAGGTCCGGAGTCCTGTCCAGGAGTGGACGCAACTGCTCCACCGAGATCGGGGCATCCCCCGAGCCGGAGCTTGGAGACACCGCCTGCTCGAAGCGCTCCATAAGCGAACGTCCGCAGGCCCAGGCGTTTTCGCCGCTGATGACCTTCGCCGCCTTGTCCGCTGCGCGGCTCGGCGCAGGCATCGCCACGAGCGGGACGAGCAATGGCAACAACGGGAGGGATGAAGGTGGCCCGGCGTCCCAGCCTGTGGACCCGCTGGGCGGTGTCCCTGGGAGGATGACGCGGCGTCGTGCCCGAACCACTTCGATGATGTGCTTGAGGGCAACAGCACGGATTTCTTCGGGAACACGCTCGGGGCTAGGCTCAGCCCACCGCTGCGGCCATTCGGCGACGAATGCGCCGAGTGCGTGGGCTGCTAGCAGCTCGTACGGCGAGAGCTCGTTCAGCCCGGCGGACACGATGGGAAGCAGCGACTTTTTGGCTGCGGCTGTGACGGTTCGCGGAGGGCCTGCCAGCTGCCGAAGCGCCTCAGATGCAGACATCCGGTGACCGGAGTTTCGACGTACTTTGTCCTCTCGCGGATCCCATCGCAAAGGGCCTCTGCGCTCACCGCTGACGTGGGAGTGGGCCAGGAGCAGTCGGCGCATTTCGGTCCACCGCTCGGCCGACATTTCTGCCACGAGCCGGAGGGATCCGGTCAGTTTCCGGAGGTCACCCATGGAAGCCGGCTTCCCGTGTTCACGGAGCAGCTGTGCGAGCACTTCAACGGGATCGGAGTCGAACTCCTCCTGCAGTGCGGCGAGATCGGTAGCTGCCCGGTGTTGGATGGAACCCGGCTTAAGAGTGACTACCGACTCTGGCAAAGGGAAAAGCAGCCGTTCGCTGGCACCTTCCGTCCACTCGACGACGACTCCCGTCTCGTCCAGCACGCGAACGGTGCCTATACGGCCCACGACGCTGCGGTCGCGTTGCTCAACCAGGGATCCGATCTCCACGGCGCAAAATCCTATCGGTGTCGGGCCATGACTGGGGGCCTAGCCTCGATTGTCTATGAGTTCTCGTCAGTTCGCCGTTGAAGGAGCCGCGCTTGTGAGGTGCAAAGTTCCTGGGGCTGGGGCTGGGCAGGAGAAGCGCTCTGTGCTGCGCTCATCGGTGGAGGCCTTATGGAATGAGCGTGTATGGCTCGATTCGTCATGGCAGTTGCTTGCCGTAGGAGAAGAGTGCTGCCTCGACTTGATCCGGCAGTACGCCTGTTCTAAGTGCGTAGTCGTGGATGCTAGCCAGATACTGGCCATACTGATCCGTGGACCAGCCGTTCTCCGGCCAGCTCGCGTCGACCCCTTTGGCCGCCTTCAGGGCTCGTGAGACGACGCTGTCCAGGATCACCGGTCGGTAGGGCGTTGTGAGCGTCTCGTGACCGGCGAAGTAGATCACCTTGGTGAAGAAGGCGGCCCCCAGGTGCGGGATGTGCTGGTCGTTGTTGAAGGCGAAGTACGCTTTGGCGGCTCCTCGTTCCCGGAGCACACTGAGCGCCGCGGAGAGGCGAGCATCGATCACTTCAGACGCGGACTGCTTGAAGATGCGACCGCGCCGGTTGACCGACTGCGCCTTGGTGCCGGTACCCCAGACCAAGGCGGCGACCAGAAGGTGCCGACGACCTGGGGACGTGTCGGTTCGGCGGGCAACGTTGAACACGGTCCGACGGTCGACCCTAGGCCAGCGCCCTGCTTTTGGGCACTCATCGAGTTCATCCGGCCACCACGTGGGATCGGGAAGCAGCGGTATCCAGCGCGTTCGGTCGAAGGAGATCGCCTGGCCGAGCACGTCGTCGCGGTCCGGAAGGTCGGTGCCCTCGGGCAGTGTGATCACTGTCGCTCCTTGGCGGGGTGAATGCGGCCTAGGTTCGGTGGGGGCCTGGGACTCTAATGCGCCGATAGTGAGTCCGTGCCTGCCGCAGGATCGCCGAGTGCGGCGGCGATGCGGGTGAGCTTGGCGAGCAGCGCTACCCAGCGTTTGTCGAGGTCGACGGCGTGCTGATGGATACTGATGCTGGGGTGCCTGCGCTGCGGACCAATCGCACCTTCCCTGGCAGGCTCCGACGGTGGTTCCCGGACTCGCTCATGCCGCCCCCTGGCCTATTTCAAGCTTCTGGGGACAAGCATGGCAGCCACCACTGACGACGAGATATCCGTATGCGACCTTCACTGCACGGCCGACGAGTGATCCCTCATGGATGCCCTGTGCAAATAGTGGGGGAATGATCTTCCGGCGAATGGGATGACCCAGCACGGCCTGATCGTTCCCGCAGCTCAGACCCACCCGTGAACGGCCCACCGCAGCTCAGAGCCCCTACCGGGGAAACCCGGTAGGGGCTCTTTGGCGTCGTACAGCAGCGAAGTACAGCAACTAGATCTTTGTGTGCCCAGGTGCTTGCCCAGCTTCTTGAGAGTCCGGTGGGTGGCCTCGGGCGGGGTGTGGGTGTACACCGCCGAAACAGAAACAGGCGAGGGGCCGGCTCGATGCGCGGGCCGGCGCCATGGGGCGTGATCTGTCGCCCCATGGCAGCTCCAGCTCGAGGCATCTTCACCAAGATGGCTGTTCCGCGTCCCCGCTGTCGGGTCAGACGATGGTGTTGTAGTGGCCGTCCACGTAGAAGAGATTGGCCATCGCACGCGCGGTGAAGGGGGCCTTCGCGTTACCCGTGCCGCGGTAACACCAAGGGTCGCCGTTTCGGTCGATGGCGAGCAGGTCCGGCTTGCCGTCGATGTCGCTGTCGCCCATGCCGATCAGCTGGGTGTAGGTGTTCCAGCCGGCGCCGATCCGGGTGCGCGTGGCGAAGGTGCCCTTGCCGGTGCCCTGGTACAGCCACAGCACACCCGCGCTGTCGCGGGCCACCAGGTCACCCGCGGAGCCGCCGGCGATGTTACCGACCGCCGTGACCTGGTTGTAGATGTTCCAGCCGCCACCGACCCTGGTCCGGGCAGCATAAGGCGCCTTCCAGTTCCCGGTGCCCTTGTAGAGCCACAAGTAGCCGTCGCGGTCACGGGCTACGAGGTCTGCCTTGCCGTCGCCGGAGAAGTCTCCCGTTCCGGTCAGCTGGGTGTAGGCGTTCCAGCCGGCGCCGATCCGGGTGCGCGTGGCGAAGGTGCCCTTGCCGGTGCCCAGGTAGAGCCACAGCACACCCGCGCTGTCGCGGGCCACCAGGTCACCCGCGGAGCCGCCGGCGAGATTGCCGACTGCTGTGACGCGGTTGTAGATGTTCCAGCCGCCGCCGACCTTCACCCGGTCGGTGCCGTACAACTTCGGCTCCCCCGGATAGTGGGAGGTGTCCATCCGCCACAGCGCACCGGCGCTGTCGCGGGCCAGCAGGTCCGGCGACCCGTTGTCGGTGTAGTCGTGAGGCGCGGGCTTGCGCGTGACCTTGAAGGTGCCGCTCACTTTGAGGTCCGGCCCGAGGGCGTTGAACGGCTTGGCGGTGATCTGCCAGGTGTAGTTGCCATTGGGGGCCGAGCCGGTGTCGGTCCACCCCGTCCAGTCCATGCGTATCCGCCCGTGATAGTCCATCCCCACCGGCCCGGTGGTGGCGTCGGATGGAGACAGGTACGACGTGTCGGAGGCGCCTGTGGCGGTGTTGCGGAGGGTGAGGATCACTTCCGCGTTGTAGCGCGACAGTTGCCACCTCGCCTTCCAGGGCGCTGTGTCGAGCGTGGCCACTGCGGGGACGTCGGAACTCACCAGGGTGATCCCCTCCGGCTCGCCGGTACCGGCGACCAGCTTCACCACTGGCGCACCGTCAGCACCGGGGGTCACCCGGTAGACGCCTTCGCCCTGGGCGAGGGTGCCGCCCATCACCAGCAGCGCACCGTCGGGGGTGGCAGCAAGCGATGTGGCGTGGTCCAGGATCTTGCGGCTGGTGCCCCCGCCGACCCGTACCGCCCGGAAAGAGAAGTCCTCGTCGGTGGACCCTTCTGACAGCGCGGTTCCGGAGCCGAACAGGGCCCAGTCCCCGACCAGCCCCACCAAGGGTGGCGACGTGTGCTGGTGCGTGTCGATCTGCGTCACCTCGCCTGTGCCTCGGTTTTCCACGCGCAACCGCGAGGTGGCCGGCCACAACCCGCCTTGAAGGGTGGCGAGGTGCTTCGGGGACAGAGCTGCGGCGGCGAAGGTCGAGGGGGCGAGGTGCGAGGGTGTGGCGACGCCGGAGGCGAGGTCGACCACAGCGTAGGAGAAGCCGGTGTCCGCGCCGAGGGGATCCTTGTAGGACAGCACCAGGGAGCCCGGGGCGGTGGACGCCACGCCCACCGTTCGTGCGTCATCGGGAAGTCCGGTGACCGTCCGGTCGGTCTGCACGCCGTCCACGATGCTGAGCAGGTGCAGTTCGCTGCAGTCGCCGCCTTGCGCGGCCGACCAGGGACACGCCATCGCTGTGGAACCGACGGAGCCTATGAAATTGCGGGACTTACCCAGCGCCACAACGGAAACCGCTCCGGTGGACATGTCGTGCAGTTCGACCCGGTGGTCGGCTTTGTCGAGGTAGCCCTGTTCGAGTGCCACCACGTCTGAAACCGAACCGAAGGACCGGGTCATCGGCACCTGCGCATAGCTACGGCCCAGGTTGGTGGTCGAGCCGTCGGCGTACCGGGTCCACAACAGGTCGTAGGCGCGAGTCGACGCAAGGAAGCCCGTCGCGCCGGCCATGATCACCTTCGAACCCGGAGGCAGCGCAGCAGTGCCGGCGGCCTGGACCTCGGTGTCCGGGCGGGTCGTCGCGGTCCCGGTGCCGGTCGCGGAATCCGCGAGCGCAGGCAGCGCGAGGGGTCCGGCGATCGTGCCGAGGGCGAGAGCTACCGCCCCGGCCAGGAGCTTGCGGGATGAGTTGCTGTGCGGCACATGTCCTCCTGGACGGGCTGCCGCGCGAGGCGCGAGCAGACGCAACGACCGGGGAGGGCGCGCCATGCAGGGAACACCATGCCGGGAGTACGAATCCTCCGGCGGCCCCCCACGTTCGAATTCTCGCGGATCTTAGCAGCACCCATCGTCGCTGCTGACAGCGATTCAGCGGTGACCTGACCTTCGGTCAAGCGGGCTGCCCGGCTCCGTCCCATACCGCACCCGGGCCTATCCAGCCCTGTCGTGCTCGCCCCCGGGTCTCAAGTCTCGGGCTTCGAGGTTCGGGACCCGGGATTCGAGCTCCGAGAGGCGCCGTTCACTCTTTCGTGGGTACCTGGACGGGGTGCGGCCCGGGTCTTGGGTCTCGGGTCCCGAGCGTCGGGATTCGAGCATCGAGATTCGAGCGATGTCTTACAACCGGTAGGTAAAAGAAGGGTTGGGGAAAACCTCCCCACCCTCCCGACCCCGTCACGGCGAGCAAGTGTGACTATTTGTGACCGACTTGCGGCGCAGAGTCGCGAATGCTTACGGTGCCGCCAGACGCAAGTGACCCCGACGCGGTGTTGAAGCACCGGCCGGGGTCTCACCCCAGGATCGCAAACCTAGAAAGACGATCTCGTGGCTACCCAAAACCATAGCGCCGCCCCGCCGACGCCCGCTCGCTCGGCCCCGTACCCGAAGGCCAGTCCCGGCTACGGCAAGCGAGCCGTCCCCGGCCAGAGCCCGTCCCGCGCGGACGACTTCGCGTTCCTGCCCGAGCGGGAGCGGTACATCGCCGGGTATGTCGACCGGCTTCCCGACGGTGCGGCGATGAACATCAAGTCGCTGGCCAAGTGCCTGACCCTGTATGGACAGATGGCCGTCGGCAGCGCACTCAGGGCCCTGGGCGTGGCCGGTCATCTGCGCCATGTGCGGTGTGCGATCGGCAACGGTGAAGGCGTCCGCTGGGTGACCCGCACCTTCTGGTCGCGTACGGCCCGGGACAACGAGTGGTGGACCGCCTTCCTGGCCGCCGAGGAGAGCCGCTGCCTGCCGCAGCCGGGTGCGGCCCCCGTCGTGCCTCCGCCGCCGTGGGCCCCGGCCGAGCCCGCCGCTCCGGCCGCACCCGAACTTCCGGCGCAGGCCGACTCCGTACCGCCCCGCGACCCTGCCCCTGTCGTGCCGCAGCCGCGCACCGAGTCGTCGCAGGGCGCATCGCCCGCCTACCTCGCCCTGGCCCGACTGGGCTGCGTGGAGACCCGCTTGGGGCTCTCCGACGACGACTGCCGGGAGCTGGAGCAGTTGGCCGCCGCATGGTTCGCGCGCGGTGTGGACGCCGACTATCTCGTCCACGCCCTCACCGCCGGGATTCCCCAAGTCATCGACTCACCCGTCGGATTCGTCAGGGGCCGTCTCCTCAAGAAGCTCCCGCCGTACGTGCCCGCCCCTGCGCGCCCGGCCGCGACGGGCGCCCCCGCGCGCCGTCTGATGATCGAGTGCACCGACTGCGGCGCGCCCGGCAAGGCCGAGGCGTTCCGCGACGGGCTGTGCGGCGCCTGCCGCCATTCCGCCGGGGGCCCTGCCGGCGATCCGGTACCCGCTGAGGGACCTCACATCGAGCGCGACATCCAGGTCCACGTGAAACGACTTCGTGAGCAGCTGAAGATGCGTTGAACTCCCGCCTTCCCGCATCACCCGTCGAAGGCTGGGGGGCGTCCCTCGGGGGACGGGTGCGTCACGTGTCCTGGATGAGCACCGAAAGCGTCTGGAGCAGCGCCTGACGCTGCGCCTCGTCGAGTGGTGCGAAGAGCTCCCGCAGCACACCGGTCATCAGGTGGCGGCCCTCATCGAGCGCGGAGCGCCCCGTGTCGGTGAGGGTGTGCTCGAAGCGGCGGCCGTGACCTGCGGACCGGGCGATGAGCCCCCGGGCGACGAGCCGGCTCGCCAGGGTGCCGAACGCCTGGTCGCTCTGGAACGTAGCGACGGCGAGTTCGTGCCCCGAGGCGCCAGGCATTCGGTCGATGGCGCGTAGGGCGTCCCACTGCACGAGGCTGATGCCGATCTCACGCAGGGCCGCGTCCGCTGCGCGGTGGTTCCGGTACTGCGCGCGCTTGATCGCCTGCCCAAGGGCTTCCACGTCGGTCGTCATGGTGTTAGCTTATCAACAACCTTATATAAACATGTTGAGACAGGAGAATCATGCACGCCTCTCTCCCTGATGACCTTCCCGTCGCCCAGGCCGGCGACCCCGCATCGCGTACGGCGCTCGTACTGCACGGTGGTGGCGGCCCGCAGACGGTCGCGCCCCTCGTGGGGCACCTGGCCGCCTCCATGTACGTGTTCGCCCCGACCCACCCCGGCTGGAACGGCACGACGCGCCCCGACTCCTTCGCCTCCGTCGCGGACCTCGCGGCCGGCTACCTCGCACGGCTGCTCGACCACGGAGAGCGTGACGTCGTGCTGGTCGGGTCCTCGATCGGCGGTTGGATCGCCCTGGAGATGGCGGTGCGGGCAGCGCACGACGAGCGGTGTGCGGGACTGATCGGAGCCGTGGTCGACATCGACGGCGTCGGTGTGGTCGTCGAGGCCGAGCCGGTCGCGGACTTCTTCGCCCTCGACGCCCGCGGGCTGGCGGAGGCTGCCTGGCACGACCCCGAGCGCGGGTACATGGACCCCGCCCGGTTCACCGACGAGCAGCGCGCGATCCAGCAGGCGAACAGTCGCACCATGGCCGTCATCGCCGGCCCCGGAATGAGTGACCCGACGCTGCTCGGACGGCTCGGCGCGGTGAACGTCCCGACGCTGGTGGTGTGGGGCGAGAGCGACAGGATCGTCACTCCGGCGTACGGGCGGGCCGTCGCCGATGCGGTCCCCGGTGCGCGGTTCGTCGAGATCCAGGCAGCCGGGCACCTCCCGCACCTCGAAGCACCGGACGCGACCTGGGCGGCGATCGACCCGTTCCTGAAGCTGAGCTGAGCCGACGCCCCCGGCTCATGGGTCACGTGGCTGCTGTTCGGCGCCCTCGTCGCGTGAAGCGACATAAGCGGCGAGATTGCTGCGCACCGTTTGTGCGAGTGGGTGGTGGACGCCCGGCGCCCGCTCAGCGTCTCCGAGGGTTCGTTCGTACAGCGGGATGGCGCGGCGCAGGTCTCCTGCCCGCGGGTGCGTGGAGAAGGGGACAGGGGCGCTCCGGTCTCAGGGCCGCGCCTGCTGCGGCAGGGTGAGGATCTCGGCGCCTTCTTCGGTGATGGCGACCGTGTGCTCGCTGTGTGCCGTCCGGCAGCCTGTCGCGCTTCGGAGCGTCCATCCGTCGGCATCGGTGACGAGTCGCGCGGTGTCCGCCATGACCCACGGCTCCAGTGCCAGCAGCAGACCGGGGCGCAGCGTGTACCCGCGGCCGGGCCGTCCGGTGTTCGGGACGTGCGGGTCCTGGTGCATCGTTGATCCGATGCCGTGGCCCCCGAACTCGGTGTTGATGGGGTAGCCCGCCTCGCCGAGGACCGTGCCGATGGCATGGGAGATGTCGCCGATCCGGGCCCCGGGCCTGGCGGCGGCGATCGCCGCCGCCAGCGCGCGCTCGGTTGCGTTGATCATCGCGACGCTCTCCGGAGGCTTGGTGTCGCCCACGATGAAGCTGATGGCGGCGTCCGCGGCGACCCCGGCCTTGGAGACGGCCAGGTCGAGCGTCAGCAGATCGCCGTCGGCGAGGTCGTAGTCGTGCGGCCTTCCGTGGAGCACGGCGTCGTTGACGGCCGTACAGATGTAGTGGCCGAACGGGCCGCGTCCGAAGGACGGCGCGTAGTCGACGTAACAGGACGTGGCTCCCGCCTCGGCGATCATGGCCTTCGTCCACCGGTCGATGTCCATGAGATTCGTGCCGACCTTGCAGCGGCTCTTCAGCGTCTGGAGGATGCCGCCGACCAGGGCGCCCGAGTCTCGTGCTCGGGCCAGACGGGCGTGGTTCAGGATCTCGATCATGCGGCGTCCTTCTCGCGGTGCCAATAACTATACCGGCCATACTGTACCGGTATTAGAATCGGGGCCATGGTCAGGTTGCCGCTCACTCCCGAAGAGGTCGAACGCGGACAGCGCCTCGGTGCCCTTCTGCGTCTAGCCAGGGGAGAGCGCTCGATGCTGGATGTCGCGCTCGCCGCACGTGTCTCACCGGAGACCCTCCGGAAGATCGAAACGGGGCGCGTGGCCACCCCCGCCTTTCCGACCGTCGCGGCGATCGCCGACGTCCTGGGCCTGTCCCTCGACGCGGTGTGGACCGAGATCAGCCGGTCGTCCGAATACGGCGTTGGATCGATCGGCTCCGATGGCCATGCACGGGAGCGGGTGGCCTCCTGAGGGGCCACTGCTGACGCGAGGGCGTGGCTCGGTCCCGGTCAGCCGTGTCCGGGTCGGGGGTTCGGTGTTCGCGGTGCGTGGCGGCTTCGCCGTGGAGCGTGCCGAGTGCCGGCCGGCTTCGTACCGGGTCGCTACGCGTTCTCCGGCGTGAAGTCCCGGCCGAAGCGGTAGCCGCGCAGGCAGTAGTCGAAGCCGGACTCGCCGAAGAGGTCCGCGTCCTCGCGGCGGCAGTACTCCGCCAGGCCGTCGGACACCTGCCAGCGCGTGCCGTCGTACCAGAAGACACCGCCTGCGTAGTGAATCGTCCGGCCCGTCGCGGAGTCCGTTAGGTTCAGCGACTCGTAGTTCTCGGGGCGATCGCGGACGAGGGCGACGAGGGACTCGGGTACGCCCTCGTAGAAGGACTCCTGCAGGGCGAAATCCTCCTCGGCGTACAGATTCAGGTCCGACTCGTGGTCGAACGTCAGCAGCAGCACGCGGCCGTCCTCCGCGAAGTACCAGACCGCGGACTGACCGCCGCCGTCGTTCCAGGCCAGACGGTGTGCGCCGGGCACCGTCACCGGTTCGACCCCGGCGAGCTCGTCCATGGCGGCGGCGCGGCGCCGCACCTCGGGAAGGGGCGTCGCCGCAAGGGCATCCCACGTCGTGTCACTCATCCCCGCAGGGTAACCACCGCCTATGACAACGCCGTCGCGCCTTGCCTCGCCGCCCTCCCGCGCCTGCCGCGCCCGGGCGCGGCAGGCGCGGGAGGGCGGCGCCTCACCCCCGCACCGCCGCCTCCGGGGACTCCGGCGGGGCGGGCAGGCGTAGGTGGCGGTGGATGTCCAGGGCGGCCGTGGAGTGGTTGAGGGTGATGTAGTGCAGCCCGGGCGCGTCCGCGTCCAGGAGGCTCTGCGCGAGGGCGGTGGCGTGCTCCACCCCTATGCGGTGGGCCAGGGCGGGATCGTGGCGGGCCGCGTCCAGGCGGGCGGCGAGGTCGTCGGGGAACGTGGCGTCGCTGAGTTCGGCGAACCGACGGATCTGCCGGACGTCGGTGGCGGGCATGATCGCCGGTATGACCGGCGTGTCGCAGCCCGCGGCCCGGAGACGGTCGCGCAGGCGCAAGTAGTCCTCGGCGCGGAAGAACATCTGGGTGACGGCGTAATCGGCGCCGGCCCGGCACTTCGCGGTGAAGTGGCGGATGTCGTCGTCCCAGCCGGCGGAGCGCGGGTGGCGCTCGGGGAAGGCGGCCACCCCGATGGAGAAGTCGCCACAGGTACGGATCAGCCGCACCAGGTCGGCGGCGTGCCGGAGCCCTCGCGGGTGCGGTGTCCAGGTCCCGCGCGGGTCGCCGGGCGGGTCGCCGCGCAGGGCGAGGATGTCCCGGATGCCCGCGTCGGCGTACCCGCCGATGATCCGGCGGAGTTCTGCGACGGAGTGGCCGACGGCGGTGAGGTGGGCGACCGGCCGCAGCGTGGTCTCCTCCGCGATGCGCCGGGTGAGGTGGACGGTGCGGGCGCGCGAGGAGCCGCCCGCGCCGTACGTGACGGAGACGAACGCGGGGCGCACCGCCTCGACGCGGCGTACGGCCTCCCACAGGAGGCGCTCGCCCTTCTCCGTGCGGGGCGGGAAGAACTCGAAGGAGTACGAGCGCGCCCCCGCCGCCAGGAGCCGCGCCACGTCCGGCCGGGCCCCGGGTGAGGCGACGGCGGACGGGCGGGCGACGGCCGGAGGGGCGGTCATCGCGGTGCTCCTGGCGTCAGGGCCGCGGCCTCGGGGCCGTAGGCCGCGGTCAGCGCCTCCTCGATCAGGGCGGGGTCCGGTTCGTACGTCTGCGGCCCCACGTTCCGCAGGGCGAGGGTGGCCAGGGCGGAGCCGGTCCGGGCCGCTCCGACCGGGTCGTGGCCGTCGCCGGTCGCGGACAGGTACCCGGCGCGGAACGCGTCGCCGACGCCCGTGGGGTCCACGGCCTCGGTGGTGGGCACGGCCTCGACCTCGACGGCGGGCTCGCCGCGGCGTTCGACGATGCTGCCCTTGGCGCCCCGGGTGGTGATCCAGGTGCCGACCCGGTCCAGGACGTCCCGCTCCTGCCAGCCGGTCTTGTCGAGCAGCAACGCCCGTTCGTACGCGTTGGTGAACAACAGCGCCGCGTCGGAGATGAGTTCGCGGATCGTCCGGCCGTCCAGGCGGGCCAGTTGTTGCGAGGGGTCGGCCGCGAACGGCAGGCCGAGCGTGCGGCACGCCCGTGTGTGGCGGGACATCGCGGCGGGGTCGTCGGCGCCGATGTGGACGAAGTCGATCCCGGTGCCGCCCTCGCTCAGGACGTCGGCGAGGTCGATGGCCGAGGACTCGGCCATGGCGCCCGCGTAGAACGAGGCGAGCTGGTTGCCCGATGCGTCGGTGGTACAGATGAAGCGTGCGGTGTGGAGGGCGGGGGAGACCCGGACGGCCGCCATGTCGACCCCGAGGGCGGCGAGATGGGCGTGGCGTACGGCGAAGTCCTGGCCCACGGAGCCCACCAGGAGCGGGCGGTGGCCCAGGCGGGCCAGACCGTACGCGATGTTGGCACCCACGCCGCCGTGCCGGATGTCGAGGCTGTCGACGAGGAACGACAGGGAGACATGGTCGAGTTGGGAAGCCAGGAGCTGCTCCTCGAAACGGCCGGGGAAGACCATCAGGTGGTCGGTGGCGATGGAGCCGGTGACGGCGATCCGCATGTCACAGCCCCGCAGCCGTGCGCAGCGCGTCCACCCGGTCCGTCCGTTCCCATGTGAAACCGGGCAACTCGCGGCCGAAGTGCCCGTACGCGGCCGTCCGCGCGTAGCGGGGGCGCAGCAGGTCGAGGTCGCGGATGATCGCGGCCGGGCGCAGGTCGAAGACGTCACCGATGGCGGCGCCGATCCTGTTCTCGTCCACCGTGGCCGTACCGAAGGTCTCGACGAAGAGCCCGACCGGTTCGGCCCTGCCGATCGCGTACGCGACCTGCACCTCGCAGCGGGTGGCGAGCCCGGCGGCGACGACGTTCTTGGCGACCCAGCGCATGGCGTACGCCGCCGAACGGTCCACCTTCGAGGGGTCCTTGCCGGAGAAGGCGCCGCCACCGTGGCGGGCCATCCCGCCGTACGTGTCGATGATGATCTTGCGACCGGTGAGGCCGGCGTCACCCATCGGGCCGCCGATCTCGAAACGCCCGGTCGGGTTGACCAGCAGCCGGTAGTCGTCGGTCTCCAGCTTGGTGCCCTGGGCGGCGAGTTCGGCGAGGACCGGTTCCACGACGTGGCGCCGTACGTCCGGAGCGAGGAGGCCGCCGAGATCGACTCCGGCGGCGTGCTGGCTGGAGACGACGACGGTGTCGAGCCGGGTCGGGCGGTCCTCCCGGTACTCGATGGTGACCTGCGTCTTGCCGTCGGGCCGCAGGTAGGGCACGGTGCCGTCCTTGCGGACCTGGGTCAGCCTGCCCGCCAGCCGGTGGGCGAGCTGGATGGGCAGCGGCATCAACTGCGGTGTCTCGTCGCACGCGTAGCCGAACATCAGGCCCTGATCGCCCGCGCCCTGGCCGTCCAGGGCGTCGGCGGGTCCGTCCTTCGTGTCGACGCCGAGGGCGATGTCGGGCGACTGCGCCCCGATGGAGACCGAGACCCCGCACGAGGCGCCGTCGAAGCCCTTCGCGGACGAGTCGTAGCCGATGTCGAGGATCTTGTCGCGTACCAGTTGCGCGATCGGCGCGTAGGCCGTGGTCGTGACCTCGCCGGCCACGTGGACCTGGCCGGTGGTGATCAGGGTTTCCACGGCTACCCGGGAGGCCGGGTCGCCGCGGAGCAGTGCGTCGAGGATGGTGTCGCTGATCTGGTCGGCGATCTTGTCGGGGTGGCCCTCGGTCACGGACTCGGAGGTGAACAGACGACGGGGCACAGTGCTCCCTCGGGTTGCGGCGGCTACCGGCTCGGACGGGGTGGGGCGGGGGACGGCGCCCGCTGGGGGCGCCGTCTCAGGGGCGGCGCCCCCACGCGGGCCGCCGGCTGTGGGCACGGGCGGCGGCCCGGGTGGGTGCTCCGGCTGAGGGGGCGTGGCTGAGGGGGCCGTGGCGTCTCAGCTCTCCGGGTGGTGCAGCGCGTACACGGTGTAGGCGTGCGGGTCGGGCTTGGCCAACTGTGCCGCGCGTTCCCGGGCGGCCTGGATGTCGGGGTCGCCCAGCGCAGCCTTGATGTCGGCCTTGCTGCGCCACTGCGCGATGTAGAGGAGCCGCTTGCCGTCGTTGCTCGTGAGGAGGTTCACCGAGAGACATCCCGTGTGGTGCCGGATGTACTTGTCGGCGCACTCGCTCATGACCTCGGCGAGTTCCTTCTGGTTCTCCGGGGTGACGTCGAAGACGTTGATCATGAAGGCCGCGCCGTCCTCGGCGCGGATGACGGTCTCGGTCATGGTGTGTTCCTTTCCTCGGGGGACGGCACACGTGCGGTACGGGCCCGGCGGGACGCCGTGCCTGCCGCGGGTGGGTGCCGGGTTCATGCGGGCGGGTTCGCCCACACGCGGGCCACTTCGACGGCCTGCGCCGGGTTGAGGCGCGGGTCGCAGTGGGAGGACGGGGGGCGGGAGGGGCCGCGGTCGCCACGACCGGTGTCCACCTCGGAGAGGTCGTCGCCCCAGACGCACTCGGTGACGTCGTGCGGGGTCGTCTCCAGGTGCAGGCCGGCGGGGGTGCCGCCGGCCTCGGTGACCGCCTTCAGGAAGCCGCGGACCTCGGCGACGATCGCGGTGACCGGGCGGACCTTCGTACCGCCGGGCGAGGTGGCGGTGTTGCCGTGCATGGGGTCGCTCAGCCACACGACGCGGTGACCGGCCTCGCGCACGGCGGCGACGAGCGGCGGCAGCGCGGCGGTGACCGCCTCGGCACCCATGCGGGCGATGAGGGTGAGGCGGCCGGGCTCGTGGTCCGGGTCGAGGCGGGCGCACAGGGCGAGGAGTTCGGCCGGCTCGGTCGTGGGTCCGATCTTGCACGCCACGGGGTTGGCCACCTGGGCCAGCATCATGGCGTGCGGGCCGTCGGGCTGCCGGGTCCGCTCACCGATCCACGGCAGATGGGTGGAGGCCAGCAGCGTGGCGCCCGTGACGGTGCGGCGCAGCAGGGGCAGTTCGTAGTCGAAGACGAGTGCCTCGTGGCTGGTCCACACCGGGGCGCCGGTGGGCGGCATCCAGGCGCTGGTGCGCTGGCGCAGGTAGGTGACGGCGCGGAACGCCGCGTGGTAGCAGTCCAGCATGCGCGCCGGATCGGCCCGCCGGGCGGCGGGGGTGGGCTCGGGCCCGTTGACCAGATGGCCCCGGTAGACGGGCAGTTCGACACCGCCCACGGTCTCGGTGGTGGCGCTGCGGGGCTTGGCGAACTGCCCGGCGATGCGTCCGATGCGTACGACCGGCTTGCCGGTGCCGGCCACCATCACCCCGGCCAGCGCGTCGATCAGACCGGCCTTGCGCATGACCGCCCACGGCTCGCACTCCGCCGGGTCCTCGGCGCAGTCGCCCGCCTGGATCACCAGGTACTGGCCGGCCGCGGCCTCGGCGAGCAGGGTCCGCAGCAGACGGACCTCCTCCCACGTGACCAGTCCGGGCAGTTGGGCCAGCTCGGCGCGCACGGCCGCGGCCTGTACCGGGTCGCCCCAGACCGGCTGCTGCTCGGCCGTGCTCAGGTCCCAGGGACACTCCTCGTCGAGGTCCACGAACGGGCCCTCGGCCCCGAGCGAGGGCAGCGGGTAGCCGACTCCGGACACGGAGCCGACTCGGGTCACGGTGCTCACGTATGGCCTCCTGGCGGGCGGAGCTGAGGGCGGGGGAGTCGTCGCATGCTCGGCGCGCCCCTCAGGCCGCGGACTCGCCGGGCGGCAGCCGGCGGGCCATCGTCAGGCCGTCGGCGAGCGGCAGCATGACCAGCTGTACGCGGTCGTCCTTGCGGGCGTGCTCGTTGAACGCCCGGACGGCGGCGGGCTTCGGCGCGGGCTCGTCGTCGATGACCTCGCCGTTGAAGAGCGTGTTGTCGACGAGCAGGAGCGCGCCGGGCCGCAGACGCGGAACGAGCTCTTCCCAGTAGCCGATGTAACCGGGCTTGTCCGCGTCGATGAACGCGAGGTCCAGGTGCGGTTCGGCGGGCAGGGCGCGCAGGGTCTCCAGCGCACTGCCCAGGCGCAGCTCGATGCGGTCGGCCACACCGGCACGGGCCCAGAAGTCGCGGGCGGGAGCAGTGAATTCGGCGGAGATGTCGCAGGTGATCAGCGAGCCGCCGGGCGGCAGGCCGCGGGCCAGGCAGAGCGAGGAGTACCCGGTGAAGGTGCCCACCTCGACGATGTCGCGGGCGCCGAGCAGCCGCACCAGGAAGGTGAGCAGGGCCCCCTCCTCGGGCGCGACCGTCATGTGCGCCTGGTCGGGTATCGCCTTGTGCGTGTGCTCGATCAGCTCGGCGAGGACGGGGTCCGGTGTCATCCGGCCCTGGTCGAGCAGGTAGGTGTGCAGTTCGGGGGTGAGGGCGAGGTTCCTGGCGGTCAGCGTGTCGTTCCGCAACACAGTGTGCTCCTGGGTACGTGGAGGGGGGTGGACGCAGAGCTGGGCCGGGCGGGTTCTTCCGACAGGTCTCAGAGGTGCGTGACGTGCTCGGTGCGGTGCCACGCGGCGTAGGCGTGGCGGACCGCTTCGGTGTCCTGCGGAATGCGGGCGGTGCACTCCCTGAGGTCGCCGGCGCAGTGCAGTTCGAACCGGCGGCGCCGGTCGGGCCAGGCGTGGTCGCGTACGAAGTACATGACCGTCGACCCGCGCGGGCCCTCATGGGGGTTGTAGCCGCCGCCCTCCCACAGCAGACCGGCCTCGGTGCGCCAGGCGGTGACGAGGCCGTCGAGCACGGGCGCGCTCGGGTTCTCGCACACGAAGGCGGTGTGCTGCTCGAAGTCGTGCGTGACCTCGGACTCCTCGATGCCGGGGTCAAAGGCCGCGGCGTCGCGGGGGAAGAGGAACACCTCGACCGACGCGTGGCGCCGCCCGTCCGGCAACTCGGGCCGGATGCGCGTGATGTGGACGCCCGCCTCGGCCGGGTCGAGGCCGTAGCGCTCACTCAGCCGCCGGCGGACCACCGTGCTCGGCACGGTGGGGAGGGGAGCGAGGCCCCGCTGTCGCAGGTGGTGCAGGCCGGCGGCGAGGGTGCGCGGGAACAACAGCACGGCACAGTGGTCGAACACGCAGTGCTGTTCGGTCAGAAAGGTGGCGTCACCGCCCGTCTCCACCTGGGCGAGAAGCGACGAAGCCGAGGCCGTCCAAGCGGAACGGGCATCGCGGACGGCGTCGGCCAGACGCCTCAGGTCAGCACCGGAGAAGGCGCTTTCCTCGGAAATCTCCTCAACGGACCGCGTGCGTTCATTCGCTTTACCGGAAGGCTGGGCAACGGACATCGATACCTCCTGTGTCGGGGCCGCCGACATTCTTAGGCCGTTCTCTCGCGCCCAGCAAGCCCGCCCGGGGCCGCGTAATGAAGAAACGCCCGAACGGAAATGTACCGGCCCCGGAAAATGGCCGATGTGCTGGGGAAACGCGATGTTTCGGTCTTCGCGATGGCATCCATCGGCTTCACCGAACGGGTGCGCGAACGGTCGGACGCATTGACGATTCGGGGTTCATTTCGGCCCGTCTCCATTGAAATTCCTTACCGGGCTCGTCCCGCAGGAGCCCAGGCAGGAGCGCGAGGGTGCAGCAAGATGCCCATGCGCGGGACATCGGCCCATGGTTCGGCCGAGCCGATGTGAAGGATCGGCCGAACCGAAGAGACGTGCGGAAATCGTCGCGAATCCGGGGCTGCCACCGGCCGTCGACCACGGAACAAGGCTTGCTTATCGCTTTCGCCGGGCGATCGGCATCATAAATATTTATGAGGGATTCCCTGGACGATTACTCGGCCCGCGGCCCAGAATCCGTGTCGGCCAGCCGGCGCATGTGCGTTCTGCCGTAGACGGAGGATCCTCGTGAGCACTCCCCGCCCAGAATCGACGACAATGCCCATGACGTTCACCGAAGCCCTGGAGCGTGCCGCGGCCCGTGGCACGGGACCTGCCGTGTGGGACGGCGACCGGTGGCGAACCTGGGCCGACTGCAGGCTCCGGGCCGAGCGCACCGCCGGGGCGCTGGCCCGACGGGGGCTGCGAGCCGGTGAGGTCCTGGCGGTCCAACTGCCCAACTGCTGGGAGTGGGTGGTGCTGCACGCGGCCACCGCCCGGCTCGGCGTCCTGCTGCTGCCGCTGCACGCGAACTACGGTGCGCACGAGGTGCGTTCGCTGGTCGAGCAGTCAGGGGCCGTCGCTCTGGTCGCACGCGGTGCGCACCGGGGCCGGGACCGCGTGGGCGATTTGGTGGAGCTGCGCGCACAGTGCCCGTCCCTGCGGCACGTCTGGGTCTCCTGCGGTGCGTCCTCGGGCACCGGTGGCTCGCCGATCGGGAGCCGCGGTGCGTCGTCGGACGTCAGCGGCTCGCGGCCCGGGACGCTCGGGGTGCCCGACACGCACGGGCTCCTGGACTCGGCCGAGTTGCTGGACGGGGCGCCGGACCCGGTCGGGGCGCCCGCGGACCGGCCGCAGGACCCGGACGCGCCGCTGATGCTGCTCGCCTCCTCCGGGACGACGTCCCGGAGACCCAAACTCTGTGTGCACAGCCACGCGGGGCTGCTCGGCAACGCGGCAGCCGTGGCGCGGGACGGGGGCCTCGGCCGGGCGGACACGATCGTCTCCGCGAGCCCGCTCAGCCATGCCTTCGGGCTGCTCTCCGTGCACTTGGCGCTCGTCACCGGTGGTCGCGTCGGCCTCTTCGAGGGCTGGGACGCCCGACGCTTCCTGGAGGCGCTGCGCGCCGCTGCGGCGACCGCCGCGTTCGCGGTGCCGGCCCAACTGCGCGACGTACTGGCCGTACTGAAGGAGGAGACGCCGGAGGCCGGCGCCCCGGCCGGACTGCGGGAGGTGCGCACCGGCGGGGCACCCGTGCCCCGCGAACTGGCCGACGACATGCGGCACGCGCTGGGCGCTCGCCTCGTCGTGCAGTGGGGGATGACGGAGATCGGTGCGGGGACCTGCACCCGCCCCGGCGATCCGCCCGAGGCGACGTCCACCATCGGGCGGCCGGTGTCCGGTGCGGAGGTCAGGGTGGTGGACCGGGACGGCTTCCCCGTCGCCCCGGACCGGGTGGGCGCGCTGCAGTACCGCAGCCCGTACATGTTCCGCGGGTACCACGGCGCCCCGGAGCTGACCCGGGCCGCGCTCACCGACGACGGCTGGCTCCGCTCCGGAGACCTGGCGGTATTGCACCCGGACGGCTCGGTCGGCTACCGGGGGCGCGCCGACGAACTGATCAACCGGGGCGGGCTGAAGTTCAGCGCCCTGGAGGTGGAGGAACTGCTCGACGATCTTCCGCAACTGGCGCAGCACGCGGTGCTGGGGCGGCCGGATCCGCGCCTGGGCCAGCGCTCCTGTCTGGTGGCCGCGCTCCGCGAGGGCGCCGGCGAGCTGACCCTGGGGGAGGTGACCGCCCATCTCTCGGCCAAGGGGCTGGCCACCTACAAGCTGCCCGAGCAGCTGGTGATCGTCGACGCGCTGCCCACCACGGTCACCGGCAAGATCGCCCGCTCGCGGCTGCGGGCGATCCCCCTGCCGCCGCTCGCGGAGGCGCGGCCCGCATCGGCGAAGCCCCCATCGACGCGGCCCACATCCGTACCGCCCCTATCGACGCAGCCCCCATCGGCGCGGACCGCCACCCCGCCACCGGCGCCCGGCCCCGAACCGCAGGCCGTGCGGCCGTGACCGGGCACGGGAACACGAAAAGGAGCAGGAACAGGAGCAGGGGCAGGAGCAGGCGCGGGAACAGGAGCAGGAGCGGGGCGGTGTCAGCCGCCCAGTTGCTTGCGCAGCACCGCCTGGAAGTCCGCCAGGCTGGGATTGGCGGAGTTGCGGTCCAGCCACGTCATCGTCACCGTGGTGCGCAGGTCGGTGTCGCCGACCTCCACGACGGCCACCTCGCCCCGGTCGGCCTGCCCGCGCACCGAGATCAGCGGAAGCAGCGCGCAGCCCATCCCGGCCGCCACGCACGCCCCCAGCGTGCCGATGCCGGAGACCTCCGCGATCGGTTCCTTCGACGGCGCGGACCCGAAGGCGTTGTCGTACATCTCCCGGAATCCACACCCCCGCTCGGTGGCGAGGAAGGGTTCCGCCGCCAGCTCATGCAGGCCGGCCGCCCGGCCGCGGGCGGCGAGATGGTGGCCGGGAGGCACGATGACGACCAGCGGCTGTTCGGCCAGGGTCTCGAAGCGCAGGCTCGCGTCGGGGGGCGGGTCGCCGAAGGTCAGGCAGAGGTCCAGATCCCCCCGGCGCACCGCCTTGTACAGCTCACCGCGGCTGTCCTGCCCCACCCGCACCCGGGCCTCCGGGTAGAGCGAGCGGTAGGACGAGAGAACGGTCGGCAGGAGGTGCAGCCCCACGGTCTCCAGCGTGCCGATGGCCAGTTCCGAACCGGGGCGCGAGACCGCCCACCGGGTCTCCTCCAGAAGCTTGAGGATTCGGTCGGTGTACTCCGACAGCACCGCACCCTGCGGAGTGAGCCTGACCTTTCGCTGCGACCTGTCGAGCAGGTCGACACCCAATTCACGCTCCAGTGCCTGAATTTGATCGCTCACGCTCGACTGCGCGTAGTGCAGATCGCGGGCCGCCTGCGTGATGCTGAGTGTCCGGGCCACCGTCTCGAACGTCCGGAGATGCCGCAACTCCATGCTTCCACCCCCCAGTTGCTGATCCATCGGCCGTACCGATGTCACCCATAGGTTATTCCCTCCTCCACCACCGTCAATTCCACTTATGGGTCAGCTTGAATGGAGAGTCCGCCCCCGACGAACCGTCTCGGGCCGCGGAAAGACCGATTCTGAATCCGAGGAGAAACACATGGCAACGCAGGCGGAACCACAGCGGGCTTCCGTCACCGGGGAGGAACCGACCGGTAAGCCATCGCGCACTCTGCTGGTAGGACTTTCCCTCGGCTACTTCATGGTCCTGCTGGACATGACCATCGTCTCGGTCGCGCTCCCCGCCATCTCCCGCGATCTGCACATCGGGCTGAGCGGGCTGCAGTGGGTCACCAACGGCTACACGATCACCTTCGCCGCGCTGCTGCTCACCGCCGGCTGGCTGTCGGACCGGTACGGCGGCCGGCGGATCTTCCTCTGGGGACTCGTGGCGTTCGGAGTGCTCTCCGGCGTCTCGGCCGCGGCGACGACGCTCAACGCGCTCGTGGTGCTGCGCCTGGCCCTCGGCGTGGCGGGAGCGCTGCTGCTCCCGGCGTCGCTGGCCGTGATCACCAACGCGTACACCGACGCGGCCGAGCGCGCCCGCGCGGTCGGCTCGTGGGCCGCGATCACGGGCGCCGCGCTCGCCGCCGGCCCGCTGGTGGGCGGTGTCCTGACCGACACGGTCGGGTGGCGTGCCATCTTCCTGATCAACGTGCCGCTGGCCGCGATCAGCCTGGTCATCACCCTGCGGATGGCCCCGGAGACCGCGCGCAAGCAGCGCAGCGGCCTGGACCTGGTCGGACAGCTCAGCGGTGTGACCGCCCTGGCGGCGCTCGTGTACGCGCTGATCGAGGGCCCCTCCAAGGGCTGGTCGGACGGTGGCGTGCTGATCGCCTTCGCACTGACGGCGATCGCGGTGGTGACCTTCCTCGTCGCCGAGTCGCGCGCCGGTGACGCGGCGATGCTCCCGCTGCGGATGTTCCGCAGCCGTGGATTCTCGGCCGCGCTGGCGGCCGGTCTGCTGGCCAACTTCGGTCTTTCCGGGCTGTTGTTCGTCCTGTCGCTGTTCTTCCAGGACAGCCGGGGCTACTCCTCCTTCGCCGCCGGCCTCGCCTTCCTCCCGCTGACGCTGCCGACCGCGTTCAACCCGATCTACACGGGCCGGCTGGTCGGCCGCATCGGTCCGCGCCGCCCCGCCACGATCGGCTTCGTCCTGATGGGGACCGGAGCGCTGCTCCAGGCGCCGTTCACGGGCAACTCCGGCTTCGATCTCGCCGTCACCGTGGTGGGCCTGCTCGCCTTCGGGTTCGGGATCTCCTTCGCCCTGCCCGCCCTGGTGGCCGGGATGGCGAGCTCGATCCCGGTGGACCTCGCCGGCATCGGGGCGGGGGCCCTCAACTCGGCCCGTCAGGTGGGGGCTTCGCTGGGTGTCGCCGCCTTCGGCGTGATCCTCAACCTCGCCCCGACCAACGCCGACGGGACCCGGTGGGCCCTGGTCGCCGGTGGGGCGGCCCTGCTGATCGGCGCCCTCGTCACCGGCACGGGACTGCGCGGGAAGAGCCCTTCTCCCGCACGCTGACCCGTCCACCCGTCCATCCACCCGGCAGCGCGCCGGTTGTCGCGATCCCGCCCGTGCCCGCCCCCATGAACGAGGAGGAACATTGGAGAGCGCACCACCGCCCCCGCAGAGCCGCCGGCCGGGCCCGCGTCTGGACGGCGTCGACCACCTGGCCTTCGTCACCTGGAACCCGCGCGCCACCCAGGAGTTCTACACCCAGGCCCTCGGCATGCCCCTGATCCACGCCATCACGGCGACGGGCTGGGTCACCGAGGACTACCCGGACTTCGTGCACTTCTTCTTCGACATGGGCCGGGGGAACCGCATCGCGTTCTTCTACTACTTCGGCCTGCCGGCCGAGGAGCCGCCGAGCGACCTCATGCACCGCTCCCGCCATGTCGCCTTCCACGTCGACACCGAGGAGGAGCTCCTGGCGTGGCGGGACCGGCTGAAGGCGCACGGGGTCCGGGTCACCCGGCCGATGGGGCACGAGCTGATCGAATCGATCTACTTCGACGACCCCAACGGGATCCAGCTGGAGATCACCCGGCCGCTTCGCGAGATGTCCGGGATCGACTCCCGCGACGCGGAGCTGACCCTGGCCGCGCTCGCCGACGTCTGCGAGTCCCCCCGGCCCTCGGCACAGGCGCTGTGGCAGCGCAAGGCGGAGCTCATACGCAAGAACGCGGAGGTGCCGGGCGCATGACGGTGTCGGTGTACGTGCTCGACGTACCGGAGTTCGCACCCGTGGTCCACACCGCGCGGACCGCCGGGATGGACGTCCACCAAGTGGGCGATTACCTGGAGTTGACCACCGAGGACCGCGAAGTGGTCCTGCGTCGCGAGGAGACCGGAATGCGCCCCGCCCTGTGGCACGCCATGCTGACCGGCGGCCTCGACGGCCGCATCGTCTCCTTCACGCCGGACGTCGTCCACCTGGCCGCGGGGGAGGAGGCATGAGCACCGGTACCGGAGCGGCCTCCCGCCATCCCGTTCTGGTCGTCGGCGCCGGCCCGGCCGGGCTCAGCGCCGCGCTGGCGCTGCGCGCCGCCGGCCTGCCCGCGGTGGTGCTGGACAAGCGTGCCCAGGACACGGTGCGGCCCGGCAGCCGCGCCGCGTACTTGCACGGAGCGTCGCTGCGCGAGCTGGAGCGGCTCAGCCCGGGGCTCGGCCAGGAGATCGCCGGCCGGGGCCTGATGTGGTCCACCAAGCGGTCGTTCTGGGCCGGGCGGGAGATATACGCGCACACCTACCCGCCGCTGCACCGCGAGGGGCTGCCGCCGTTCACCAGCCTGCCGCAGGTGCAGACGGAGGACCTGATGGCCACCGCCTGCGAGAAGCAGGGGGTGGAGTTCCACTGGGGCGTGGAGGTCACGTCGGCCCGCAGCGGTCCGGACGGCGTACGGCTGGTGGACTCCGCGGGCACCGAGTGGCAGGCGGAGTACGTGATCGCCGCGGACGGGTCGCGCTCGCCGCTGCGGTCCACCATCGGCAGTCCGCTGGAGGGTCCGCGCTCGCGGAACACCTTCGTCGTGGTGGACCTCGACGACGACCCCGCGCACCCGCTGCCCATCGAACGGGTCTTCCACTACCACCACCCGGGAGCCGGCGGCCGCAACGTGCTGATCGTCCCGTTCGCCGGCGGCTGGCGGGTCGACCTCAACCTCCTGGTGAACGACGACCCGGCGACGTACGTCTCGCCCGAGGGGCTGCGGCGGTGGATCCCCCGGGTGATGCCCGAGGCGTACGGGGAACGGGTGCGCTGGGTGTCCACCTACCGCTTCGCCCAGCAGGTGGCCGCCACCTTCACGGACGACCACCGGCGGGTGCTGCTGACGGGGGAGGCCTCGCACCTGTTCGCACCCTTCGGCGCGCGGGGCATGAACTCCAGCATCCCCGACGCGGTCCGGGCGGTGCAGGCCGTGGGAGCGGCCCTGTCGGCGGGGAGCGACGGCGCGGCGCGGGCGGAGATCGGGCGGTTCGCCGACGAGCGCAAGGAAGCCGCCGCGTACAACCGGGCCTGTGCGAGCGCGGCCCTCGAACACATGCTGGCGGAGCGCCCGACGGTCCGTCTGCGGCGGCGGGCAGCCGCCGCCGTGGCCTCGGCCGGGCTGAAGGCGGGGGCCTGGCTGGACGCCGCGCCCTACGGCCCCAAGCTGGTGCAGCGCGGCGCGGGCCGGACCTCGTACTGACCCGGCCGGTGCGGTCCGGTGCACCCTCGCGTCCGGCGGGACGCGGACACCGGGCCGCCCGTCCGGCCCTCACCTCACAGCGGCAGGACGGGCAGGCCCCTGAGCGTCGCGCGGGCCACGGCGCGCGCCGCCTCCAGGACGGGTTTGCCGGCCGTGGCGGAGAAGGCCAGGTGTACGAGGAGGGGTTCGGGCGGGGGCCCGAGCAGACCGGCGGGGGTGGGACGCAGGGAGAGGTGGTTGTGATGGGTGTTCGCGGGAAGGGCCGTGTAGGCCAGTCCCGCCTGAACGGAGGCGCGGATCGACAGCGGGTCGGAGCACCAGGGGACCGAGTGCCAGGTGATCTCGCGTTCGGCGAGCGTGTCCATGATCCGGGTGCGCAGCGCCGAACGGTCGCTGTCGATCGCCATCGGGAAGCTGTTCCCGGCGGCGAGGGGGGCCTCGCCGAACCAGGCCAGACTCAGCCGCCCCAGCACCTCGCTGCGGGGCGTCTCCGTCCCCAGCAGCAGGGCCGCCTCCAACTCCCCCCGGGCGAGCTTTTCGGCGAGCGCGGAGCTGAGGCCGGTCGTCATCGCCCCACGCAACTGGGGTCGCTCCACAGCCAGTTGGCTGATCATGCTGCGCAGCCCGTCGGCAAGGTGGACCGAACACCCCATGCTGAACGACTGATGGCTGTGAATGGCTGACAATTCGCTGAGGACTTCACTGTTCAGCAGGATGACGCGGCGGGCGTGCGCCACCAGCTCCCGGCCGACCGGAGTCAGCCGCACAGGCCGTTTACCGCGTTGGAACAGAGGAGCCTGGATTACGGACTCCAGGCGCTGCATTTGCTGACTCACGGTCGGCTGCGTCACGTGCAGGGTCTGAGCCGCTCGGGCAAATCCGTTCTCGTCGACAATGGCAACGAGGGTGCGGAGAAGCTTCACTTCGATATCACGCTGCACCATTTTTGTTCAGCACCTGATCCCGGTAGGCGTGGGCCAAAGGATGAGCACGCGTACGGTCGACGCGGGATGTACCTGTCGATGCGTCGTCCACCGGGGGCGGGGCGCCGTTGGATCAGCGGTCCCGTCGTCCCGGCCGTCGTGGTGGTGCGAACAATCAGTTCCTGAGCACGTGGGGGCCGCGGATGACTCGTCGCCGGAAGGAATGACGCCCGGAACGCGCGGATTCCGCGGAAGTTCTCGGCGGTGGAGGGAAGGAGCGACAGAACACAGCACGGCCCCCGTATGGCTACGTTTCCGGTGTAGCGGTCGGCCTCATCTTCACATAATCAGTCGGTTGTGCGGTATTGAATCGGTTATAGAGCGCCGTTGGCGCCCGTATTGTCTGCCAAATTTGACTTTCCCTATACCTGAAGGCAGTTCCTCGCGAGCGCTCACATGCGGCCACCGTGACCGATAAAGAGGGGCCCGGGAAGACGGCCCCGCTCCGAGGCGGAGGCCGGGGGAGGGCCTACGGGCCCCGGCGGCTCTGCCGGGCGACAGCCGGATTGTCCGAGGAGGAACCGAGGCTTCGGCCACCGGGACGCCGACCGCCGTCGCCTACGCTGAAAGCGTTGACCCGCATGTGAAGCACTCGCCACCGAGGAGCGATTTGTGACGGCAGGCATACCTGAGCCCCAGCCCCGGATCGACACCAGCAAGCCTCACCCCGCCCGCGTCTACGACTGGTTCCTGGGCGGCAAGGAGAACTACCCGGCGGACCAGGAGTTCGCGCGGACGCTGCCCGAGGAGACGCGCGGCAACGCCGCGCGGAACCGGGCGTTCATGCACCGGGCCTCCGCCTGGCTGGCGCGCGAGGGGATCGACCAGTTCCTGGACATCGGCGCCGGCATCCCCACGGAGCCCAACCTCCACCAGATCGTGCAGGCGATCACGCCGACGGCCCGGATCGTCTACGCGGACCACGACCCGATCGTCCTCCGGCACGCGGAGGCCCTCCTCGTCAGCACGCCCGAAGGGGCCACCGACTACCTCCACGCCGATGTGCGGGAGCCGGAGGCGATCCTCGAACAGGCGAAAGGGCTGCTGGACTTCGAGCGTCCCATCGCCCTGTCGCTGATCGCGCTGATGCACTTCCTGCCGGACGACCAGGACCCGTACGGCATCACCCGCACCCTGGTCGACGCGCTGCCCGCCGGCAGTTACCTGGCCCTGTCGCACGGCACCGCCGATCAACACCCGGAGTTGCGGCAGGAGATGGAGTCGGCGTACAAGAAGGGCGCCATCGCGCTGCAGATACGTACGCGGGCGGAGGTGGAGACGTTCTTCGAAGGGCTGGAACTCGTCGAGCCGGGGCTCGTCCCGGCGGCCGAGTGGTACCGGGAGGGGCCGGCACCGGTCGTCGAGCGCAGTGGCTTCTACGTGGGTGTGGGGCGGGTGGTCCGATGAGCACCCGGTTCACGGCCGCGGACGGGACGGCGCTCGCGTACGACGACATGGGAGCGGCGGACACCGGCCGGCCGCCCGTCCTCCTCGTCCACGGGCATCCGTTCAACCGGACCATGTGGCAGCCACAGGCCACCGCGCTCGTCGCGGCGGGGTACCGGGTGGTCCTGCCCGATCTGCGGGGGTACGGCGACAGCGGTGTCGTCCCGGGGCGCACCTTGTTCGAGGAGTTCGCCGACGACCTCGCGGGGCTGATGGATCACCTCGGCATCGCGCGGGCCGTGGTCGGCGGGGTCTCCATGGGCGGGCAGATCACCATGGAGTTCCACCGTGTGTACCCGGAGCGGGTGGCGGCGCTGGTCCTGGCCGACACGTCGCCGGTCGCCGAGACCGAGGACGGCAAGGCATTCCGCAACCGCCTCGCCGACCGGCTGCTCGCCGAGGGGATGGACGGGTACGCGGACGAGGTGATCGACAAGATGCTGGCCCCGTACAACGTCACCGGGCTGCCGGACGTCGCCGCGCGGGTCCTGCGCATGATGCGCACCACCGCTCCCGAGGGGGCTGCGGCCGCGTTGCGGGGCCGGGCCGAGCGGCCCGACTACCGCGACTCGCTCGCCGGGGCCGGGGTGCCGGTCCTCGTCGCCGTCGGCGCGGACGACGTCTACACGCCCGTCGCGGAGGCCCGGGCCCTGCACGGGCTGATCCCGCGGGCGGAGCTGGTGGTCGTCGAGAAGGCCGGGCACCTGCCGTCTCTGGAGCGGCCCGACGCGTTCAACGAAGCGTTGCTGGGCTTCCTGGCGTCAGCCGGCTAGAGCGGCTTCGGGCCGGAGCGGCTTCGCGAAGCAGAGGCTGCTGTCGTACGTCCGGTAGTGGCCGAACTTCTCGCAGGGCGTGTAGCCGCTGGAGAGGTACAGCGCGATGGCCTCGGGCTGCTGATCTCCGGTCTCCAGCACCATGCGGGTGCGGCCCGCCGCACGGGCGTCGTCCTCCAGGGCGGCCAGGATGCGGCGGGCCAGGCCCTGCCCCCGTCCCTCGGCTATCACGAACATCCGCTTGAGCTCGGCGTCGCCGTCCGAGTAGCCCTCGGCGTTGCGCTCCTGCGAACGCCAGCCGCCGGTGGCGACGGGGCGGCCCGACGGATCGTAGGCGAGCAGATACAGACCGTGCGGCGGGTCGAACATCGTGGCGTCCAGCGGTGTGATGTCGCCCTCGTCCCCGTAGCGCTCGGCGTACTCGAGCTGCACGAGATCGTTGAGTTTCACGGCGTCCGGGTGATCGTAAGCCCGTGGATGGATAAGCATGCGAATGATGGTACATGTATGCGGTAGGTCGGATCGGTATCGTGCCGGAATGCTCACCGTGACCTCCGTAAACGTAAACGGTCTCCGCGCCGCCGCGAAAAAGGGCTTCGTCGAGTGGCTGGCGCAGACCGACGCCGATGTGATCTGCCTCCAGGAAGTGCGGGCCGAGGCGCAGCAGCTGCCCGAGGAGGTGCGGGAGCCCGAGGGCTGGCACACCGTCCACGCGCCGGCCGCCGCGAAGGGCCGGGCCGGGGTCTCGCTCTACTCCCGCCGGGCCCCGGAGCGCGTACAGATAGGCTTCGGTGGGTTCGGGGACGCGGGGAGCGAGGAGTTCGACGCGAGCGGCCGGTATGTCGAGATCGACTTGTCGGGCGTCACGGTCGCCAGCCTCTACCTGCCCTCCGGCGAGGTCGGCACGGAGAAGCAGGACGAGAAGGAACGCTTCATGGCGGCCTTCCTGCCCTACCTCGCCGGCCTGAAGGCGCGGGCCGCCGCCGAGGGTCGCGAGGTCGTCGTGTGCGGCGACTGGAACATCGCCCACCAGGAGGCCGACCTCAAGAACTGGAAGGCCAACCGCAAGAGCTCCGGCTTCCTCCCGGAGGAGCGGGCGTGGCTCACCCGGGTCTTCGAAGAGGCCGCGTACGTCGACGTCGTGCGCGCCCTGCACCCGGGCGTCGAGGGGCCGTACTCGTGGTGGTCCTACCGGGGGCGCGCCTTCGCCAACGACACGGGATGGCGCATCGACTACCAGGTGGCGACCCCCGGACTGGCCGCGCGCGCCGTGAAGGCGTGGGTCGAGCGGGCCGCCACGCACGGGGAGCGGTGGAGCGACCACGCGCCGGTGACGGTGGTGTACGAGCAGCAGGCGCGGTGACGGTGACGCGCGAGCAGTAGGCGCGGTTACGCCGGCGGCTGCGGCGTCTCCGCGTCGCGGCGCAGCCGCCGGTCCAGGGCCATGGAGAGTTCCGCGTCCACCACCGCCCGGGCCAGCGGGCGGAGTTGGGGTGGTTCGGGCTCCGTGCTGTGGGCGCGCAGGGCGGTCACGAAGAGGTCGGCCAGGGCGTCCGCGTGCTCGCGGACGTGGCGGCCGGAGGCGAGTACCTCGGCGAGCGGGACCCCTTCGCGTACGAGCTCGGCCGACACCTCCAGCAGGCGGCGGCTGATGTGCACGATCTCGTCGCCGTCGGTGCCGAGGTAGCCCAGCTCCATGGCGGCCGCCAGGTTCTCCGGGGTGGACTCGCCCTCGAAGTAGTCCGCGAGCTGCTCGGGTGTGAGCCGGACCGGGGTCTCCTCGGTCGGTTCGCCCAGGCCCAGCACCTCCGCGACATCGCGGCCGCTCTCGAAGGTGCGGGCCAGGTCGGCGATGCCGGTGAGGGTGTGGCCGCGCTCCAGCAGGCCCGCGATGGTGCGCAGGCGGGCCAGGTGGTGGTCGTCGTACCAGGCGATGCGGCCCTCGCGCCGGGGTGGCGAGATCAGGCCGCGTTCCCGGTAGAAGCGCAGGGTCCGCACGGGGATGCCGGCCGCCTCGGCCAGCTCCTCCATGCGGTATTCGCGGTGCCCGCTTCCTTCTGCCACCCCCGCACCCTACCGGCCTCCCCGTGACGGGCGCCGCTTGTTGTACCGCCGGTAACTTTCCTTCGCCGGACCCCTACCCATCGGTACGAAGCTGCTCTACTCTCCCAACAATGCCAGTGATTGCTGGCAGAGTCGTGGGACGTAGCGCGGGAGGCGGCAGCATGGCCCAGCACGAGCACGTACGAGTGGCGGTGATCGGATCCGGGTTCGGAGGTCTTGGGGCCGCCGTACGGCTGCGCCGCGAAGGCATCACCGACTTCGTGATCCTGGAGCGAGCCGATTCGGTCGGTGGCACCTGGCGCGACAACAGCTATCCGGGCTGCGCCTGCGACGTACCGTCCCACCTCTACTCGTTCTCGTTCGCGCCCAACCCCGAGTGGCCGCGCACCTTCTCCGGGCAGGAGCACATCCGCGCCTACCTGGAGCACGTCACGGACACCTTCGGGCTGCGCCCGCACCTCAGGTTCAACCACGAGGTGAGCGTGATGCGTTGGGACAACGAAGAACTGCACTGGGTCATCGAGACAGCCAACGGCGCCACGATCGTCGCCGACGTCGTCGTCTCCGCGACCGGCCCGCTCTCCGACCCGAAGACGCCCGACATACCGGGGCTCGCCGACTTCCCCGGCAAGGTCTTCCACTCCGCCCGCTGGGACCACGACGCCGACCTGGCCGGCAAGCGCGTCGCGATGATCGGCACCGGCGCCTCCGCGATCCAGATCGTGCCGGCGATCCAGCGGGAGGTCGGCAAGCTGACCCTCTTCCAGCGCACCCCGCCCTGGGTCATGCCCCGGATGGACCGCAAGATCGGCGGCGCCGAACGCTGGCTGCACCGCACGCTCCCCTTCACCGGCACCGCGCGCCGCGGACTGCTGTGGGGCATAAGGGAGTTGCAGGTCAGCGCCTTCACCAAGCACCCGAACGAACTGGGTCTGGTCGAGCGAATAGCCAAGTCCAACATGGCCCGGGCGATCAAGGACCCGGCGCTCCGGGCCAAGCTGACCCCCTCGTACCGCATCGGCTGCAAGCGCATCCTGCTCTCCAGCACCTACTACCCGGCCCTCGCCCAACCGAATGTGGACGTGGTCGCCTCCGGCCTGAGCGAGGTGCGCGGCTCCACCGTCGTGGCATCCGACGGTACGGAGACCGAGGTCGACGCGATCATCTTCGGCACCGGCTTCCACGTCACCGACATGCCGATCGCCGAACGGGTGGTGGGCGCGGACGGCATCACGCTCGCCGAGTCCTGGAAGGACGGCATGCAGGCGCTGCGCGGCGCGAGCGCGGCCGGCTTCCCCAACTGGATGACGATCATCGGCCCCAACACCGGGCTCGGCAACTCCTCGATGATCCTCATGATCGAGGCCCAGTTGAACTACATGGCCGACTACATGCGGCAGTTGGACGTGCTGGGCGGCCGCGTCGCACTCGACGCGCGCCCCTCGTCCGTCGGCGCCTGGAACCGCCGCGTCCAGGAGCGCATGAAGCGCACGGTCTGGAACACCGGCGGCTGCGACAGCTGGTACCTGGACGCCAACGGCCGCAACACCACGGTCTGGCCCGGCACCACCGCCGAGTTCCGCAAGGTGACGCGGGACGTCGACCTCACGGAGTACCAGGTCGTACGGGTGCCGGCGCAACGGCACGCGGAGAAGGCCGTCGCCGAGGAGGTGGCGGGATGAGCCGGCCGCTGCGCAGCGCACACCCCAGGCCGGTGCCCGCCCGCGAACTGATGGCCGTCTCCGCCGACGGCTCCCGCCTCCACGTCGAGGTGCACGGACAGGACGGCGCCCCGGCCGTGGTCCTCGCCCACGGCTGGACCTGCAACACCCACTTCTGGGACGCCCAGATCCGGGACCTCGCGGTGGACCACCGCGTCATCGCCTACGACCAGCGCGGCCACGGCACCTCGCCCGCCGTGGGGCGCGCCGGTTACACCACCGACGCGCTGGCCGACGACCTCGAGGCGGTGCTCGCCGCCACCCTCGCACCGGGGGAGAAGGCCGTACTGGCCGGGCACTCCATGGGCGGCATGACGATCATGTCCGCCTCGCGCCGGGCCGGACTGCGCGAGCACGCGGCCGCCGCCCTGCTGTGCAGCACGGGCAGCTCCCGGCTGCTCGCGGAGTCCCTCGTCGTGCCGTTGCGGCCCGGCGCCGTGCGGACCCGGATGACGCGTGCGATCCTCGGGGCGCGTGCGCCGCTCGGGCCGGTCACCCCGGTCTCCCGCCGGATTCTCAAGTACGGGACGATGGGAGCCGGTTCGGCCCCGGAGCGGGTCGATGCCTGCGCACGGATCGTGCACGACTGCCCGCGAGCGGCCCGGGTCGCCTGGGGGCACGTGCTCGCTGACCTCGATCTCGAAGAGGGCGTACGGGAGTTGCGGGTGCCCACCGCGGTGATCGCGGGGACGGAGGACCGGCTGACGCCGCCCGTCCACGCCCGGGCCATCGCGGCGGCGCTGCCCGACTGCCTCGGCCTCACCGAACTGACGGGCATGGGCCACATGACGCCGGTCGAGGCGCCGGAGGTCGTCACGGCGAAGATCCGGGAACTGGTGACCGCGTACCTCCCGGTACGGCGGGCGGCCGCGGCCGAGGACAAGATCGAGGGCAAGGAGGAGGTCGTATGAGCGGCAGGAACAGTCTCGAAGGGCAGGTCGTCGTCGTCACGGGCGCGGCGCGCGGCGTGGGTGAGCTGCTGGCGCGCAAGCTCTCGGCGCGCGGGGCGAAGCTGGCCCTGGTCGGCCTGGAGCCGGACGAGCTGAAGAAGGTCTCCGAGCGGCTGCACGGGGACAGCGACCACTGGCACGCCGACGTCACCGACCACGAGGCGATGGAGCGGGTCGCACAGGAGGTCAAGGAGCGCTTCGGGAAGGTCGACATAGTCGTCGCCAACGCGGGCGTCGCCACGGGCGGCCCGTTCGTCGACTCCGACCCCGTCGCCTGGCGGCGGGTCATCGAGGTCAATCTGATCGGCGGCGCGGTCACCGGCCGGGCGTTCCTGCCGGTCCTGATGGAGAGCCGCGGCTACTTCCTCCAGATCGCCTCCCTCGCCGCGATCACCCCGGCGCCCATGATGACGGCGTACTGCGCCTCCAAGTCGGGCGTGGAGGCGTTCGCGCACAGCCTGCGGGCGGAGGTCGGCTACCGGGGCGTGAAGGTCGGCGTCGGCTACCTCTCCTGGACCGACACGGACATGGTGCGGGGCGCGGACGAGGACGACGTGATGCGGGAACTGCGGGGGCGGCTGCCGTGGCCGACCAACCGCACGTACCCGCTGGGCCCGGCCGTCGACCGCATCGTGGCCGGCATCGAGCGGCGCTCGGCGCACGTCTACGCCCAGTGGTGGCTGCGCGGGATGCAGTCCGTGCGCGGCTACCTGCCGAGCCTGATCGGCGCGGTCGGCCAGCGGGAGATGAAGCGTTTCGGCCCCCGTCTGGAGGGCGTCGGCAGGGGTCTCGTGGGCGCCGGAGGTGCGGCTGACCAGGACGAACGGGCGTCGCGCCGGACGACGGACACGCAGCGTAAGTGATCGAAATGCGTTGAATGTCCGCGCGTGTAAGTCTGGTCGAGGCCCCACAGGGCCATCCCCCACGCACCCCACATAGGAGTGAACAGCATGGGCATCGCCGACCAGTTCAAGGACAAGGCGCAGGAGCTCGCCGACCAGGGTCAGAAGAAGATGAAGGGCGGCAAGGGCGAAAGCCAGCGCCAGGGCCAGGGCCAGGGTGAGCGCCAGGGCCAGGGCGAGCGCCAGGGTCAGGACCGTCGCCAGGACGCGTCCGACCGGGCCCGCCAGGCGTCCGAGCAGGGTCGTGACAGGGCACAGGGTGCGTCGGACGACATGCGTGAGCGCTTCGACCACTGACGTACGCACGACTGACGCGTTCTCCGCGTCGCATGGTGAGGGGCGCGCCCAGTTCTTACGGGGCGCGCCCCTTCCGCGCGGCGGATGCGGCGTGCTGCGGGGTGGGGGCGGCCGGAGACCGTGCCGGACCCCGTGTCCGCCGGGCGAGGGGTGTTCAGCGGAGCCCGCGGCGCAGGGGCACCAGGTTGCCGCGCCGGTGGGCGCCGATGAGCAGGGGGATCGCGATCAGCAGGCTGACGATGACGGGCACGATTGACGCCTCCAGGCCGAAGTCTCCCCCGGTCAGCAGGTCGGGGCCGTCCGGGGTGGTGGTCATCAGGCCCTCGGAGGCGTGGCCGGAGACGGGGATGCCGATCAGGCCCAGGGTGGTGTTCCAGGCGAAGTGCAGGCCCACGGCGAACCAGATGTCGCGCTTCCACAGGAACGCGGCACCGAGGAGGACGCCGGCCTCGATGGCGATCGCGAGCGAGCTCCACAGCGTGGCACCCGGGTTGGCCAGGTGCAGCCCGCCGAAGAGCACCGCGGTGATCGTCAGAGCCGCCCAGCTGCCGCACAGCTTCTCCAGTGCCTGGAGGGCGAGACCACGGAAGATCAGTTCCTCGGTCACGGCGGCACCGAACGACATCGCGGCCATGCTCGCCACGATCGACAGGCCGTTGCCCGGCCGTTCGTCGAACGAGAACTCGGTGAGGAGCATGAGCATCGACACGGTGATGAACCCGAAGCCGATCGCGACACCGGACAACGCCTGTGTCACGGCACCCGACTTCGCGATCTCCGGCATGCTCCGCCGGGCGACGTAGCGCATGACCGCCCAGTAGATGACGACCGCCGCGGCCGCACCCACGACGGCGACGACCCCACCCACCGAGGCCAGGCTGGACGCCAGGCCCACACCGACCATGCCGATCAGCATCCAGACGAGGGGGGACCGGAAGAAGCGGCCGCGTTCTTGGTGTGTGCCACCCTCCTGGTGTGTGGGTGGGGGCGACGCGATGTGAGTCGTATGCAAGGTGATCTCCGTATGACATCGGCCGCGTGCCTTCCGGCGGCATGCCAAGAACGCTACGAGAGCGGCGACGTCTGCGAATCACCCCTGAGTGGACGGTTCGCGTAGCTCGGACGGGGGACACGGGGCGACGGACGCCGCCCAGGACGGGCGCTCACGGCGGGGCGCCCAGGACGGGGCGCCTCACGGCGGGGCACCCACGGCGAGACGCTCATGGTGGGGCGCGCGGGCGTCCGGGCTTGCCTCCGCACGGCGGTCAGGCGGCACTCCAGTGCTGGTTGTCACGGCCGTTGCATTCCCAGAGCACGATCTGGGTGCCGCTCGCGCCCCCGAAGAGATCCAGGCATTTTCCGGTGGACGCGGACACCAGCGCGGTACCGGACAGGCTGACGCGCTGGACGGAAGACCGGTCGCAGGCGGCCAGGACGACCGGGGTCCGGTCCTCGGTTCCGGTGACGGTCACGCAGAGGCCGCCCTGCCGCAGACTGCCGTCGGGCTGGGGGCTCCACAACTGGGCGGCCGAACCCCCGCAGACGGCAGCCACGAGCTGTGATCCCGAGCCCGCGCCGGTCAGACACTTGCCCGAGGCCTGTACGGCCAGGGCGACGCCGGTCACCGTGGTCGAGCCGCTGGGGTGGTCGCTGCCCGGTTTCGCGGCGGTGTCCGTACCGGGGTCGTCCGGCGCCCGCGACGAGTCGGACCCCGCGGCGGCGGTGCTCCTGCCCGGGTGGGGCGTGGCCTGGGCACTCCTGCTCGATGTAGACGAGGGGTCGGCGGAACGGGTGACGGAGGGGGATGCTGATTGCTCCGCCGTCGGAACTCCCGGCAGGAGCGACTGGCCCCCGGCCCCCTCGTACGCGCCGTCGGACTCCACGAGCTCGTCGGCGGACGTATCGGCCCGGCGGCCGGAGCTGTCGGAGCCCCCGCCGACCGTGACGGCCACCCCCGCGACGACAGCGACGACGGCCACGGCGGCGGCCGTGGCCAGAACCCACCTCCGCCGCAGGAACGCCCAGCGGCGGGGGGAAGCGGTCGGCGCTATCTCATGAGTCGACTCCGACTCTGCGGAGGACCGCGGGAGACCGGGCTCCGCGGGGCCCTGCGCCGGCGCGCTCCCGCCCGTCTCGGTTCCGGCGCTCTCGGCGCGCTGCGCCGCGATCGCGCGAGCGAGTGCGGCGCGGGCGGAGTCGAGGTTCAACGCATCGTTGCTTTGCGGGGGCTTGGCCGGCCGGGAGCTGCCGGACCTGTTGACGTTGCGCCTCGGCAGCTCTGGCATTCGGTTGTGCTCCTTGTGTATGAGGTCGAGCTCTGAGGAGTGCTCGGGAACGGAGGGACGACCAACGGTGCATGCCTCCCCCTGACGCGGCAGGCGGTTCGGACAGCGCTTTCCCGGCGGGCGGAAACCCCCGGGGCGCGTGAGGAGGAGAGCCGTGGATCAATCCCCATCCAATCGCTGCACGGCCTGCCGAAGGAAGGTGAACACGCCGCTTGGTAGACGGTGAGTTGGCGGAGGCGGTTCGCGATATGTCGTACGAACTTCGACCGGGTCCGATTTCGTGGGGAGAGGATCGGAATCGTCACGCCGTGACGCAGGCCGTGCCGAGGGCAGGCGTTTTTGACCCCATGAGGTCGCGCGCTCCCGTACCAGGACGCGACCGAGGGCGCCTCAGCGGCTGCCGGACGGCCGGAGCGACTGGGCATCGCGGCAGGTCACCGCGCCGGGAGCGGTCAACGCGTCCGCCCGGGGCACCTTGCGACGGTAGGGCGTGCCCGCAACTCACGCATAAGTAGCAGCACTTGACGCCATCGTCTACCGGGGCGGCAGCGGTGGGCGCCTTCGGTTCGGGGCCGTGTCGTACGTCGGAGCCGTTGCCGGTGGATGCGCGGCCAGGAGGTCCAGGGCGACGTGGACCGCGTCGTCGAGCACCGCGTGGCGGCCCTCCGCCCAGTCGAGGGGGGTGCGCAGGGCCTCCAGGTCCGGTTCCACGCCGTGGTTCTCCACCGACCAGCCGTACGTGTCGAACCAGGCCGCGTTCATCGGCACCGTGATCACCGTGCCGTCGCCCAGGCGGTGGCGGCCGGTCATGCCGACGACCCCGCCCCAGGTGCGCTGGCCGACGACGGGGCCGAGCTTGAGCAGGCGGAACGCGGCGGTGATCATGTCGCCGTCGGAGGACGTCGCCTCGTCGGCCAGGGCGACGACCGGGCCGCGGGGGGCGTTGGAGGCGTAACTGACGGGCTGGGCGTCGCGGGTGAGGTCCCAGCCGAGGATCGTGCGGGTGAGTTTCTCGACGACCAGTTCGCTGATGTGGCCGCCCGCGTTGCCGCGCACGTCCACGATCAGGGCCGGGCGGGAGACCTCCAGGCGCAGGTCCCGGTTGAACTGGGCCCAGCCCGAGCCGCCCATGTCGGGGATGTGCAGGTAGCCGCAGCGGCCGCCGCTCAACTCCCGTACGACCTCGCGGCGTTTGGCGACCCAGTCCTGGTAGCGCAGCGGGCGTTCGTCCACCAGCGGGACGATCGCGACGCGGCGGGAGCGGCCCTCGCCCTCGGCGGGCCTGAAGGTCAGCTCGACCGTGGTGCCGCCCGCCGCGGAGAGCAGGGGGTAGGGGCCGGTGACCGGGTCGACCGGGCGGCCGTCGACGTGGGTGAGGGCCGCGCCCTCGCGGATGCCCGTACCGGCCAGCGGTGAACGGGCCTTGGAGTCCGATGAGTCGCCGGGCAGGATGCGCTGGATGGTCCAGTCGCCGTCCCGGCACACGAAGTTCACGCCGAGCAGGCCGATCGCCCGCTGGTAGTGCGGGGGGCCCTCGTTGCGGCGGGCGGGGGAGACGTACGCGTGCGAGGTGCCCAGTTCGCCGAGGACCTCGCGGAGGAGGTCGGCGAACTCGTCGGGCGTGGCCACCCGTTCGACCAGGGGGCGGTACTGGTCGAGGATGGCCGGCCAGTCGATGCCGCACATGTCCGGCTCCCAGAAGTAGGAGCGGATGAGGCGGCCCGCCTCGCCGTACGCCTGCCGCCACTCCGCCGCCGGGTCGGCCTCGTGCAGGATGCGGCGCAGATCGATGTAGACCGTGGAGTCGTTGTCGCCGGGCTCGGTCGCGGGGACGGCGCGCAGTTCGCCGTCGTCCATCACGACGAGGCGGGAGGCGTCGCCGCTGACGGCGAACCAGTCGAGGTGGTCGACGAGTTCGGTCTTCTTCGCCTTGGCGATGTTGAAGTACTCCAGGGTCGGCCGGCCCGACATGTCCGCCGGGTTGGCGAACGTCTCGCCGAGCGCGCCGGAGATCGGCCAGCGCAGCCAGACGAGGCCGCCGCCGCTGACCGGGTACAGCGCCGAGTACTTGGAGGCGGACACCGGGAACGGCGTGACCCGGCTCTCCAGGCCCTCGAACTCGACGGAGACCGTGGAGCCCTCCGTCGCACCGGTCTCGGCGGTGTCCACCGGGTCGAGGCCGCCCGCGGCCGGCCGGCCGTCGGGGGAGAGGGCGAAGGGGGACGGGGTCGCCGAGGACAGGGGGACGAGGTAGGGGCGGCAGCCGAGCGGGAAGGAGAGGTCGCCGGTGTGCACGTCGTAGACGGGGTCGAAGCCGCGCCAGGAGAGGAAGGCGAGATAGCGGCCGTCCCCCGTGAAGACGGGGTTCTCGTCCTCGAAGCGGCCGTTGGTGACGTCGACGACGGTGGGGTCGCCGGGGCCCAGGATGCGGGCGAGCTTGATCTTGCGCAGGGAGCGGCCGATGCCGGGGTGCGACCAGGTCAGCCACGCGCCGTCGGGGGAGAACGCCAGATCGCGGACCGGGCCGTTGACGGAGCGGATCAGTTCGGTGGGCTCGCCGGTGGACGTCTCCTCGTCGGTGTCCAGGAGGAGCAGCCGGCCGTCGTGCGAGGCGATGGCGAGCCGTTCGCCGTCCGGGTCGGCGATCAGTTCCTGGACGCGGCCGACGCGGCCGGAGGCGAGCCGGCGCGGGGCACGGTCGCCGCTGGCGCGCGGCAGGGTGGCGATCTCGATCGCGTCCTCGCCGTCCGCGTCGGTGACGTAGGCGACCTGGCCGCCGCTGCCGAGCATCTCCGGCAGCCGTACCCGTACGCCGGGGGTGTCGGTGATGGTGCGGGCCGGTCCGTCGCGGTGGGTGAGCCAGTACAGGCTGCCGCGTACGGAGACGGCGCTGGCCCGGCCGGTCTCGTCCACGGAGAGCGAGTCGACGTTGCTGGCGGCCGGTACCTGGTACGTACGTCGGCCGGCGCGCGGCCCGCCGAGCCGGACCTCCAGCTTCCGGGGGACGGCATCGGGCGATTCGAGGTCGTCGACCAGCCACACCTCGCCCGCGCACTGGTAGACGACGCGGCGGCCGTCACTGGAGGCGTGCCGGGCGTAGAACGCGTCGTGGTCCGTGTGGCGGCGCAGTCCGGTGCCGTCGGGGCGGCATGAGTAGAGGTTGCCGACGCCCTCGTGGTCGGAGAGGAACGCGATCCGGCCGGCGACGAACATCGGGGAGTCGAGGTGCCCGCCGATGTCCGGGAGCAGCCGCTCGCCGTGCAGCCACAGGCGTCCGGTCGCGCCGCCCCGGTACCGCTTCCAGGCGGCCGGCTCGTGCGGCGGCTTTCCGGTGAGCAGCAGGGTGCGGCGCTCGCCGTCGATCTCGCCGACCGCGATGTCGGAGACCGGGCCCCACGGCAGCCTGCCCCCGGGGCTGCCGTCCGTGGGCACGCCGTAGGCCCAGGAGAAGTACGAGAACGGCTGCCGGTGCGAGGACACGGCGAGGATCTGTGCGCTGTCGCCGGGGTCGGGGGTCCAGCCGCAGACCCGGGCGTCCGTCGATCCCCAGTAGGTGAGCCGACGGGACGGGCCGCCGGTGACCGGCGCCAGATGGATCTCCGGATCGAGGCTGCGCCACGTCGTGTAGGCGATCCGGGTCCCGTCGGGCGAGAAGCGCGGATGGCTCACTCTCGTGCGGTCGACGGTCACCCGCCAGGCGCGCCCGGGCACCTCGCCCTCGGGGACGAGGGGAGCCACCCAGAGATCGTCCTCCGCCGCGAAGCAGAGCAGATCCTCGTGGAGGTGCGGGAACCGGAGATACGAGACGTCGTCACTCACCCCCCAATGCTTTCTGTGCGAGGGGGGCGCGGCAACTTGTGGTGCGGAACACAAGCGAAACGATTTCGTTTCGCTGGGCGGCCGGGGTACCGTCGAAGTGTACGAAACAGTTTCGTTCGATTGACTGACGTACGAAGCGCACGAGCTCATGGAACAGGAGGTCGACCCATGGCACGCACACGGCTCACGCCCGAGCGTGAGAGCGAGCTGTACGCCGCCGTGCTCGACCTGCTCCGCGAGGTCGGCTACGACGGCCTCACCATGGACGCCGTCGCCGCTCGCACCCGTTCCAGCAAGGCCACCCTCTACCGCCAGTGGGGGAGCAAGCCCGAGCTCGTCGTCAAGGCTATGCGGCACAACAAGCCCGTGTCGCTCGGCGAGGTCGACACCGGCTCGCTGCGCGGTGACTTCCACGCCGTCCTGAGCCGTAGTGACGACTGTCAGATGGAGAAGGACTCCGCGCTGATGCGGGGCCTGAGCCATGCCGTCCACGAGAACCCCGACCTGCACCAGGCCCTGCGTGAACTGCTGATCGAGCCGGAGATGACCGGTCTCGACATCCTGCTGCGCCGAGCCGTGGACCGGGGGGAGCTGCGTCCGGACAACCCGGCGCTGAAGTACGTACCCCACATGATGATCGGCGCCTTCGTCGCGCGCCAACTGGTCGAGGACCGCGCCGTCGACCAGGCTTTCCTTCTCGACTACGTCGACTCCGTGATCCTCCCCGCTCTCGGCGTCTGACCAGCCGTCCCCACGGCCCTCTCCCCGAAGCACCGAAGCGCCAACGCCCCACCTGACACGCCGCTCTCGTCGTCGGGCTGGTTCCTCACGCCCTTTTCCACTCAACGACCTGACCGGGAGTACGCCCCCGTGGCCACATTCCTCTACAAACTCGGACGGCTCGCCTTCCGGCGCCGCCGCTATGTCGCCCTGATCTGGGTGGCACTGCTGGCGGTCGCCGGAGTCGGCGCGGCCACCGCGTCCACCGCCACCTCCAGCTCCTTCTCGATCCCGGGTACGGAGGCCCAGAAGGCCTTCGACCTGCTGGAACAGCGATTCCCCGCGGCCAGCGCCGACGGCGCGACCGCGCGCATCGTCTTCAAGGCCCCCGAGGGCGAGAAGATGACGGACCCGGCCCACAAGGCCGACGTCAACAAGATCACCGCAGAGCTGAAGTCCGGCTCGGACCAGATCGCCTCGGTCGCCGACCCGTACACCGGCAACGCCGTCTCCAAGGACGGCTCCACCGCGTACATCTCGGTGGCGTACGACGTCGCCTCGATGGAGCTGACCGACGAGACCCGGGACGCCCTGAAGGACGCGGGCGCGGACGCGCAGAAGAGCGGGATGACCGTGGAGATCGGCGGTGACGCGCTCCAGGTGATGCCGGAGACGGGCGCCACCGAGGTCATCGGCATCGCACTGTCCGCGGTGGTGCTGGTCATCACCTTCGGCTCGCTCATCGCGGCGGGGCTGCCTCTGCTCACCGCCCTGATCGGTGTCGGGATCGGCGTCTCGTCCATCACCGCGCTGGCCAATGTGCTGGACCTGGGCTCGACCACCTCCACCCTGGCGATGATGATCGGCCTCGCGGTCGGCATCGACTACGCGCTCTTCATCGTCTCCCGCTACCGCGCCGAACTGGCCGAGGGCCGGGAGCGCGAGGAGGCGGCGGGCCGCGCGGTCGGCACGGCCGGTTCCGCGGTCGTCTTCGCCGGGCTCACCGTCGTCATCGCGTTGGTCGGCCTGGCCGTCGTCAACATCCCGATGCTGTCGAAGATGGGCTTCGCCGCGGCCGGCACGGTCGCCATCGCCGTCCTCATCGCCCTCACCCTCGTCCCGGCCCTGCTGGGCTTCGCGGGCAAGCGGGTCATGGGACGCAAGGCGCGCAAGGCCGCCGAGGCGGAGAACAAGCCCGAGGCCAAGCCGAACATGGGCACCCGCTGGGCGCGGTTCGTCCTGCGCAAGCCGGTGTGGGTGCTGCTGATCGGCGTGATCGGTCTGGGCACCGTCGCCGTACCGGCCGCCTCGCTGGAGATGGGTCTGCCGGACGACGGCTCCCAGCCCACCAGCACCACCCAGCGCCGCGCCTACGACCTGCTGTCCGAGGGCTTCGGCCCCGGCTTCAACGGGTCGCTGCTCGTCGTCGTCGACACGGCGGACAGCTCCGACGGCAAGACCGCCGCCAAGCAGGTCACCGACGAGATCTCGGGCATGAAGGGTGTCGTCGAAGTCAGCCCGGCCACCTTCAACAAGGCCGGCGACGCGGCGATGATCACCGTCGTCCCGGAGGACCGGCCGAGCTCCGTGGAGACGGAGAACGTGGTCCACGCGATCCGCGACGCGGGTGCGGACATCAAGTCCGACACCGGTGCGAGTGTGCTGGTCACCGGTGCCACCGCGATGAACATCGACTTCTCGCAGAAGATGAACGACGCCCTGCTGCCCTACCTGGCGCTCGTCGTCGGCCTCGCCTTCCTGCTGCTGATGGTGGTCTTCCGGTCGATCCTGGTGCCGCTGAAGGCGGCGCTCGGCTTCCTGCTCTCGGTCGTCGCCGCCCTGGGCGCGGTCGTCGCGGTCTTCCAGTGGGGCTGGCTCGGCTCGCTCTTCGGGGTCGAGCAGACCGGTCCGATCATGTCGATGATGCCGATCTTCATGGTGGGTGTCGTCTTCGGTCTCGCGATGGACTACGAGGTCTTCCTCGTCACCCGGATGCGTGAGGCGTACGTCCACGGCGAGAAGCCCGGCCAGGCCGTCGTCACCGGCTTCAAGCACGGGGCCAGGGTCGTCACGGCCGCGGCCGTGATCATGATCGCGGTCTTCTCCGGATTCATCGGCTCCAGTGAGTCGATGATCAAGATGATCGGCTTCTCGCTCGCCATCGCCGTCTTCTTCGACGCGTTCGTCGTCCGCATGGCCATCGTGCCCGCGGTCCTCGCGCTGCTCGGGAAGCGGGCCTGGTGGCTGCCGCGCTGGCTGGACAGGGTCCTGCCCAACGTCGACGTCGAGGGTGAGGGCCTGCGCAAGGAGCTCGCCGGCACCGCCGCCGACTCCGGCCCGGACGCCGGGGGCGAGCGCGAGCTGAGCCGCGTCTGAGCCCGGCCGTGAGCCGCTGAACCTCCGGGGCCGTGTCTGAGCGGAACGCGGTCCCGGAAGCGCCGGTTACCTGTGGGGACGGGGGACCGGGGCGACGAGAGCCCCCGTGCACCAGGTGCGCGGGGGCTCTCGTCATGTCGTCGCCGCTCAGGCGGGTGCGGTCTCCGCCTTGCTCTCGCGGCTCTCCGCTCTGACCTCGCGGTGGGTGCGCCGCAGGAAGCGGATCAGGGGCGCGCAGTCGAACTGCACCACCTCGACGCCGTCCTCCGTATGGCGTTCGACGACCAGCTGGGCCCGGCCGCACGGCCAGATCCGCAGGCTGTCGTGTGTGACGGGGGCGCGCAGTCCGCGCTCCAGCAGATCGCGCGCGGCGGCCCAGGTCGTACCGCCGGGGAAGGCGATCTGGACGGTGGCCGACGTATCGGTGGGGTCGTATCGCAACTCGACGGGCACCACGGGAAGGTCGCGGGCGTCAGTGACGAGCCGGGCGCGGGCATGTTCTTTGATCACGGGGGACATGGGCCGGCTCCTCCTGTATATGCGTCTTCGTCATCCAATGTCCCATATTTTCGCAAAAGAGCACTGTGAGACGTCTGGGCAGTTGTGACACCCTCGCTCTTGCGAATGGTTCGCAACAAGGGCCTATCATTGAGAGGTTCACGACCCCGCGCAGCAATGCAGGAACGCAGGAAGCGGAGCCTCCCCCATGCATGTACCCGACGGATTCATCAACGCCCCCGTCTCCGCCGTCACCGGAGTCGTGGCCGCCGGTGCGGTGGCCGTCAGCCTGAAGGGGGCCCGGCGCGAACTGAACGAGCGCACCGCGCCCCTGGCCGGGCTGGTCGCCGCCTTCATCTTCGCCGTGCAGATGCTGAACTTCCCCGTCGCGGCCGGCACCAGCGGGCACCTGCTCGGCGGAGCGCTGGCCGCGATCCTGGTCGGGCCGTACACCGGGGTGCTCTGCATATCCGTCGTCCTGCTGATGCAGGGCATCCTCTTCGCCGACGGCGGGCTCACCGCGCTCGGCGTCAACATCCTCGACATGGGCATCGTGACCACGGTCGTCGCGTACGCCCTCTTCCGCGGCCTCGTCGGCGTGCTGCCGCGCACCCGCCGCTCCATGACCGCCGCGTCCTTCGTCGCCGCGCTGGTCTCCGTACCGGCCGCGGCCGCCGCGTTCACGCTGGTGTACTGGATCGGCGGCACCACCGACATCCCGATCGGCAAGGTCTTCACCGCGATGGTCGGGGTCCACGTCCTGATCGGCCTCGGGGAGGCCGCGATCACGGCGCTGACCGTCGGTGCCGTCATCGCCGTCCGCCCCGACCTGGTCCACGGCGCCCGCGGCCTGACCGCCCCGCTCAAGCTCCGCGTCGACGGTGAACTCGTCGACGCGCCCGCCCCTGCCCGGGAGCCCGCCCCCGCCCGTCGCTCCACCCGTGGCCTGTGGGCCACCGGCCTGGTCACCGCCCTCGTGCTGGCCGGCTTCGTCTCCTTCTACGCCTCCGCGAACCCGGACGGCCTGGAGAAGGTAGCCACCGACCAGGGCATCGACAAGGAGGCCAAGGACCACGCCGCCAAGGACTCACCGCTCGCCGACTACGGCGTCAAGGACGTCTCCAACGCCCGGATGTCCGGCGGACTGGCCGGAGTGATCGGCGTCGGCGCCACCCTCGTCGTCGGCAGCGGCGCGTTCTACGTGGTCAGCCGCCGCCGTCGTACGAACGACGAGCCCGGTGCCACCACCCGTACCGACGAGAAGGTCTGATGGGCGCGGGGCACGCCCACAAGCTCTACCGGCACGGGCACTCGCCGGTCCACGACCTGCCGCCGCACTGCAAGCTCGCCGCGGTCTTCTGCTTCGTCGTGGTCGTCGTCACCACCCCGCGCGAGGCGGTGTGGGCCTTCGGGCTGTACGCGCTGCTGATCGCGGGCGCCGCCGCCGTGGCGCGCGTCCCGGCCGGCTTCCTGCTCAAGCGGCTGCTGATCGAGGTGCCGTTCGTCGCCTTCGCGCTGCTGATGCCGTTCGTCGTTCCCGGCGAGCAGACGCACGTCCTCGGGCTCTCCGTCAGCGTCCCCGGGCTCTGGGGCGCCTGGAACGTCCTCGCCAAGGGCACCCTCGGCGTCGCCGCCTCCGTGCTCCTCGCCTCCACCACCGAACTGCGCTCCCTGCTGCTCGGCCTCCAGCGCCTGAGGCTGCCCCCGCTGCTCGTCCAGATCGCCTCCTTCATGATCCGGTACGGCGATGTGATCACCGACGAGATGCGCCGGATGTCCATCGCCCGACGCTCGCGCGGATTCGAGGCGCGCGGGATCCGGCAGTGGGGTGTCCTGGGCAAATCGGCGGGCGCCCTCTTCATCCGGTCGTACGAACGCGGCGAACGCGTCCACCTCGCGATGGTCAGCCGCGGCTACACCGGCTCGATGCCGGTCATCGACGAGGTGACGGCCTCGCGCACCCAGTGGGCGTACGCCGCGGCACTCCCCCTGCTCGCCCTCGTCGTGTGTCTGCTGGGATGGACCGTATGAGCCAGCCCTCCGACACTTCCGTACCGCCCTCCCTGGAGGTCAGCGGCCTCGCCTACGCGTACCCCGACGGCCACCAGGCGCTCTTCGGCGTCGACCTGACCGTCGCGCGGGGCGAGCGCGTCGCCCTGCTCGGCCCGAACGGCGCCGGCAAGACCACGCTCGTCCTCCACCTCAACGGCATCCTCGACGCGGGCGCCGGGACCGTCCGCGTCGCCGGACTCCCGGTGGAGAAGCGCAACCTCGCCGAGATCCGCCGCCGCGTCGGCATCGTCTTCCAGGACCCCGACGACCAGCTCTTCATGCCCACCGTCCGCGAGGACGTCGCCTTCGGGCCCGCGTCCGGCGGGCTGCGCGGGGCCGAGCTGGAGGAGCGCGTCACCGAAGCGCTCAAGCAGGTCGGCATGGAGGAGTACGCGGCCCGGCCGCCGCACCACCTGTCCTTCGGCCAGCGCCGCCGCGTCGCCGTCGCCACGGTCCTCGCCATGCGACCGGAGATCCTCGTCCTGGACGAACCCTCCTCCAACCTGGACCCGGCGTCCCGCCGCGAACTCGCCGACATTCTGCGCTCGTTGGACGTCACCGTGCTGATGGTGACGCACGACCTGCCGTACGCCCTGGAGCTCTGCGGCCGCGCGGTCATCCTCAGCGACGGAGTCATCGCCGCGGACGACCGCACGCAGGACCTCCTGTGCGACGAGGAACTCATGCGCGCGCACCGGCTGGAGCTTCCGTTCGGGTTCGATCCGAGGTCGGTGACGGTTCGGGTTCCGTGACGGTTCGGGTTCCGTGACGGTTCGCGCTCCGTGATGCGTTCCGTGTCGGTGAACATGAGGTGACCCGCCCCACCCGCGACCTGCGGCGCAATGCACCATGGGGACATGAGCGGGAGCGCAGGAGCAGGCGTGGACGTACGGGGCACGGCGGCGCCCGGATTCGAACCGGTCCGGGATGCTTTCATCCGTAACTTCGAACAGCGCGGGGACCGTGGGGCAGCGGTCACCGTCTACCGGCACGGGCAGAAGGTCGTCGACCTGTGGGCCGGCACCAGAGACGTCGACGGCGCCGAACCGTGGGCCGTCGACACCGTGCAGATCGTCCGCTCGGCCGGCAAGGGCATCGCCGCCGCCGTCCCGCTGATGCTTCACCAGCGCGGCCAGATCGACCTGCACGCCCCGGTCGGCACGTACTGGCCGGAGTTCAAGGCGAACGGCAAGGAACGCGTCCTCGTCCGCCACCTCCTCGCCCACCGGGCCGGCATCCCGGCCCTGGACCGGCCCCTGACGCCCGACGAGGCGGCCGACGGGGTGAGCGGCCCGCACGCGGTCGCCGCGCAGCGCCCCGAGTGGGAGCCGGGCACCGACCACGGCTACCACGCGCAGACCTACAGCTGGCTCGTCGGCGAGCTGGTGCGGCGGGTCACCGGGCGGACCGTCGGCCGCTGGGTCGCCGAGGAGATCGCCCGCCCGCTCGGCCTGGACTTCTGGTTCGGTATCCCGGCGGACGAGGCGCACCGGGTGGGCCGGATCGGCCCGGTCGAGCCGCCCGCGGGGGACGGCACGGGCGCGCTGCGGATGCGCCCCAAGCGCTCGGTCGTCGACGCCTACCGCGACCCGGAGTCGCTGACCCGCCGGGCGTTCGGCGCCATCCACCCGTTCCCCGACGAGAACCACCCCGGCTACCGGGCCGCCGAGCTCCCCGCGTCCAGCGGCACCGCCACCGCCCGCGGCCTGGCCCGCTGCTACGCCGCGATGATCGGCCCGGTCGACGGCCACCGGCTGTTCGCCCCGGCCACCCTCACCCTCGCGCGCACCGAGGAGTCGGCGGGCCCCGACCGGGTGCTGGTCGTCAACACCCGTTTCGGCCTCGGCTACATGCTGCACGGGCCGGCGGCTCCGCTGCTCTCCCCGGGCTCCTTCGGCCACCCGGGCCGGGGTGGCTCGCTGGGCTTCGCCGACCCCGAATCCGGCATCGCCTTCGGCTATGTGACGAACGGTCTGCAGAAGGGAGTCACCGCCGATCCCCGTGCCCAGGCACTGGTGCGCGCACTACGGTCGGCCCTATGACTTCTGCCGCGCTTTCGCGCTTCGACGGATACAGCGTGCTCCTCACCGGGGCCGGCCAGGGCATCGGCGCCGCCACCGCCCGCCGGCTGGCCTCCGAGGGGGCCCGGGTCCTCGTCACCGACCTGGACGGAGACCGGGCGGAGCACGTGGCGGCCCGGCTCCGGGAGAGCGCCGGCGAGGCCGAGGCTCTGGCCTGCGACGTGAGCGACCGGGCGGCGGTCGAAGCGGCCGTGGCCCACGCCGTCTCGACGTTCGGCGGGCTCGACGTGCTGGTCAACAACGCCTACGCGTGCACCCCGGACACCGCGCTCTTCGAGGACGAGCCGGACGAGGTCTGGCAGCGCGACCTGGACGTCACGCTCAGCGGCGCCTACCGATGCGCGCGGGCGGCCCTCCCGCATCTCGCCGCCTCCGGCCGGGGCGCGATCGTGAACATCGGCTCGGTCAACGGTGTGCAGGACTTCGGCAACCACGCCTACAGCGCGGCCAAGGCGGGCCTGGCGAGCCTCACCCGCACCCTCGCCGGCCACGCCGGACCGCGCGGGGTGCGCGTCAACCTGGTCACGCCCGGCACGGTCCGCACCGACGCCTGGGCCGGCCGCGAGGCCGAACTGGCCAAGGTGAGCGGCCTCTACCCGCTCGGCCGGGTCGGCGAACCGGAGGACATCGCGGCGGCCGTCGCGTTCCTCGCCTCGCGCGACGCGGCGTGGGTCACCGGCACGACGCTGTGCGTGGACGGCGGACTGACCGCGGTGAACGCGGGCTTCCGGCAGGCGCTCACGCACGCATAGTCCCGGCGCATGTCCCGAGTGGATCGAAAATCACATGTCGTCCCGTGCTGTGCCCAGTTGTTCCGCGGCGTACGGGACAACCGGGCACACCTCCAAGGAGGCGTGACTCACGGCCCTGCCCGCAGGACCTCCGCGACGACCGGGCCCGCCGCGTCCCCGCCGTGGCCGCCGGACTGGACGAGGGCCGCCGCCGCGAGATCGTTGCTGAATCCGGTGAACCAGCTGTCGGACGTGGCGTGGCCGTCGATCTCCGCCGAGCCCGTCTTGCCGCCCTTGTTCTCGCCCACGCTCGCCATCGCGGCGGTCGCCGTGCCCTGGTTCCAGGTCGCCGTGTAGTGCAGCATCGCCTTCAGCTGCGCCGACACCCCGCCCGGCAGCCGGCTCGCGGTGGCGAACTTCCGGTTGTCCAGGTCCCTCGGCACGATGTAGGGCTGCAGGAACTGGCCGTTGACGGCGGTGGCGGTGATGGACGCCATGTTCAGCGGGTTCATCTGGACCTTGCCCTGGCCGATGTACGACGCGGCGGTCTCCGCGCCCTGGGAGGGCGGCACCGAGCCGTCGACCGTCACGATGCCCGTCTGCCAGTCCTGGCCTATCCCGAAGTACCGCGAGGCCTCGTCGCCGAGCGCCGTGTCGGCCTTGTCCTTGTCGTCCAGCGGCCCGATCGGCTTGATGAACGCGGTGTTGCAGGACCGGGCGAAAGCACTCTTCAACGTGGGGTTCGACATGTCGAAGTTGTTCAGGTTGTGGAAGGGCACGCCCATCCACGTCACGGAGGACGGGCACTCGACCGGTGACTCCGCGCTGCCGAGCCCGTTCTGGATGATCATCGCGGCCGTCACGATCTTCATCGTCGAGCCGGGTGCCACCGAGGCCTTCCGCGCCGCGTCGTAACCGTCCGCCCGGTTGTTGGCAAGGGCGCGGATCGCGCCGCTCGACGGTTCGACGGCCGCCACGGACGATTCGGCGTACTTCTTCACGGCGCTCTCGGCCGCCGCCTGGATCCCCGCGTCCAGCGTCGTCCGCAACCGGCCAGGCTTCCCCTGGACCAGGGTCAGCAGCGTCTTGTCCGCACCGTCGGCGTTCGCGCTGTTGATCCACGTCTCGATGCCCGTGGTGCCGCCGGACTTCTGGCCGTACTTCTTGCGCAGCTCGTCCAGGATGCCGCCCAGCGACGGGTACTTCTCCTTGGTGAGCACGTTGCCCTTGCGGTCGACCGCCTCGATCGACGCGGTCTTCGACTCGCCCGTCTCCAGCGACTCGCCCTTGTGCAGCTCCGGGTGGATGACGGAGGGGAGCCAGTCGACGAGGGGGGCGCCCGTGGTCAGGCCGCGTACGACGGTGAGCTCGGAGGCGTACGACCAGGGCTTCGTCGTCCCCTCGTAGGAGACGGTCGCCTTGACCGTGTACGGCACCGTCGAGCCGGTCGCCGGGCCCGGGGTGATCACGGCCTTCGTGACGTGGGCCGACTCGCTGTAGGCGGCCAGTGCCGGTTCGGCTTCGCCCTTGTTGTTGGTGAGTTCGGCCGCGACGGCCGCGTCGCCCTTCGCCCAGGCCGCGAGGAACTTCTCCGACGTCTCGGCGATCTCGTCCTTCGTGACCGGGCCCGTCTTCACCTCGGTCGAGCTGGCGGTGGTGTCCGAGCCGCCTCCGACACCACTGTCGCCGAGCCCGTCCAGGACGTTGTACGCCCCGTACCCCACCCCGCCGACCACGACCGCGAACACCCCGCCGACGACGGCTACCTTCGCTCCACTGCGCATCCCTGCAGTCCCCCTCCCCAGGAGGCCCCCTTGAACGTGTTCAGGGGGCTGTTCGGGGCACTTTACGGGACTGCCGTGACAGCGGGGCCTCTTGTTATCGGAATGCGATCCCGTACGGCGGCAACCGGCCGGTGAACGGTTTGGTGAACAGTCCGGTCAAATCCAGGTATCCAGCCACATGCGATCTCGCCACGAATCCTCCGGAATCGGAGTCCCCGTATACAGCGGCCAGAAATAGATGAAATTCCAGATGATCAGAAGGACCAGGACGCCGGCCGCCACCGCCCCCAGCGTCCGCCGTCGTTCGCCCGAAGGATCGCCCTTCGCCAGGCCCAGTTCGTGTTTCGTCCCGGTGCCCGCCGCCGGACCCAGCATCGCGCCGATCATCATGGCGACGGCGAGGCAGAGGAAGGGCACGAAAACGACCGCGTAGAAAAGGAAAATCGTGCGTTCCTGGTACAGGAACCACGGCACCCATCCCGCTGCCACGCCGCACGCGATCGCGCCCGCCCGCCAGTCGCGGCGGAAGAGCCAGCGCCACAGCACGTACAGCAGCGCGAAGCACGCGGCCCACCACAGCAGGGGTGTGCCGAGCGCCAGTACCTCGCGCGCGCACTTGCCCGTCGACGACTGGACGCAGCCGTTCTGGTCCTCGTAGAAGTACGAGACGGGCCGGCCCAGCACGATCCAGCTCCACGGATTGGACTGGTAGGTGTGACCGGACGTCAGGTTCACATGGAAGTCGTAGACCTGGTTCTCGTAGTGCCACAGGCTGCGCAGCCAGTCCGGCAGCCAGGTCCAGCTGCCGCCCCTGCCGTCGGTCGTCGCCCAGTCCCGGTAGTAGCCGTGCCGGTCGGGGTCGTCGTGGATGATCCAGCCGGTCCACGAGGCGAGGTACGTGATGACCGCGACCGGAACCGTGGAGACGAACGCCGGAAGCAGGTCCCGCTTCAGCACCGCTTTGTAGGGCTGCACCGCGCCCGCGGTCCGCCGCGCGCCCACGTCCCACAACACCGTCATCAGGCCGAACGCGACCATGATGTACAGCCCGTTCCACTTGGTGGCGAAGGCGAGGCCGAGACTGACGCCGGCCGCGATCCGCCACGGACGCCAGCCGAGCCGCAGCCCCTCCGCGACCCCGGTGTCCGGCCGCAGCACGCCGTCCTCGTCGACCGGCAGCGCGGCGGCGAGCCTGCGCCGCGCCCAGTCCCGGTCGATCAGGAGACAGCCGAACGAGGCCAGCACGAAGAACATCAGCACCAGGTCGAGCAGCGCGGTGCGGCTCATCACGAAGTGCAGCCCGTCCACCGCGAGCAGCGCGCCCGCCAGACAGCCCAGGAACGTCGAGCGGAACAGCCTGCGGCCGATCCGGCACAGCATCAGCACCGACAGCGTGCCGAGCACGGCGACCATGAACCGCCAGCCGAACGGCGTGAAACCGAACAGCTGCTCGCCGATCCCGATGATCCACTTGCCGACCGGCGGGTGCACCACGTAACCCGGGTCGGTCGGGACCGGCACCTGCGAGGGGTCGTTGAGGATCAGCTTGTCGACGTCCTTGGGCCACGACCCCTCGTACCCCTGCTTGATGAGGGCCCAGGAGTCCTTGGCGTAGTACGTCTCATCGAATATCACCGCGTGCGGGCTGCCCAGCTTCCAGAACCGCAGCACCCCCGCGACCGCCGCCACCAGCAGCGGACCGCCCCACGCCGACCAGCGCACCAGCCGTTCGGCGAGCAGCGGGGGCGCCCCGAGCACGGCCCACAACTGCCCCCCGGGGCGGGTGTACGGCGGAACCAGCCGCTCCCGCAGCCCGATACCGGGGCGCGGGAAATGGCCGAAGCGGCGCAGCCGCTGCTGCCAGGAAGTCGGCTCCGGGCCGTGCTGATCCCCGGCGTCTTGGCCCTGCCGGGCTTCGGGCGCAGTACTCGTCACCGCGCCATCGTAGGGAACGCATCTGTGCGAGTGGTGCCGCCGGTGCTGGGAGGATGGACGTTGTGACTGGAACGACTGGAACGCTGGTACTCGCAGGGACCCCCATCGGCGATGTGGCGGACGCCCCGCCACGCCTCGCCACCGAACTGGAGACGGCCGATGTCGTCGCCGCGGAGGACACCCGCCGGCTGCGCCGGCTGACCCAGGCGCTGGGCATCCACACGACGGGGCGTGTCGTCTCCTACTTCGAGGGGAACGAGTCCGCCCGTACGCCCGAACTCGTCGAGGCACTGATGGGCGGCGCCCGGGTGCTGCTGGTCACGGACGCCGGAATGCCGTCCGTGTCCGACCCCGGCTACCGGCTGGTCGCCGCCGCCGTGGAGAAGGACATCAAGGTCACCGCGGTCCCGGGCCCGTCGGCGGTGCTCACCGCGCTCGCCCTGTCCGGGCTGCCGGTCGACCGGTTCTGCTTCGAGGGCTTCCTGCCGCGCAAGGCCGGTGAACGCCTCGGCAAGCTCCGCGAGGTCGCCGGCGAGCGCCGCACCATGGTCTTCTTCGAGGCCCCGCACCGGCTCGACGACACCCTCGCTGCGATGGCCGAGGTCTTCGGCGCCGACCGGCGCGCCGCGGTCTGCCGCGAGCTGACCAAGACGTACGAGGAAGTGAAGCGCGGCCCGCTGGGCGAGCTCGCCGACTGGGCGGCCGAGGGTGTACGCGGTGAGATCACCGTCGTCGTCGAGGGCGCGGCCGACTCCGGGGCCGAGGAACTCGACGCCGAGGAGCTGGTGCGCAGGGTGCAGGTGCGCGAGGAGGCGGGGGAGCGGCGCAAGGAGGCGATCGCCGCCGTCGCCGCGGCGGCGGGGCTGCCCAAGCGCGAGGTGTTCGACGCGGTCGTCGCAGCAAAGAATGCGGCTCGGACCGGCCCAGCGGAGAGTAAAGGACTATCGTGAAAAGCAAAGCGCGAGCCGCGTTCCGGGCCTTTTTGCCACGAGAAGGCCAAATCCGCTCCAACACTCGACAGGGCCCGGTGCGCTCCCGCCGGTAAAGGCGTCCACTGGATCCAGGACGCATTCTCCGGAGTGCTTGTCCGGCGGACAAGAGGAGCAGGCATGAGCGAGATCGCAGCAACCACGGTGCACGAGGCCTACGCCTTCGCCTGCATGAGGTGCGGACACGGCTGGGAACAGGCCTACGAAATAGAGCACCACGTCGACACCTCCAACCACGCATTCGTGGTCTACAAGGCGGACGGCGAACGCGTGCCTTCCCCGCTTTCCACGCCGACCTGCACGAACTGCGGCGGGCACGTCGTACGGATCATGCGGTCCGGCCGGGTGTCGGGGGTGCAGCAGCTGCTCCACCAGGACCGCTCCCGGACGCCGGCCGGGCCGCCGCCCGCCGAGGAGTCGCAGGACGAGCCCATGGCCGCCACCGCCGCTCCCACGGGCGCCCACCACTGGCACCTCTCCGACCTGCTCCACCCCTTCCACCGCAAGTGATGCCCGCACGGTGACGTCACCGGCCGCGGTCCTCGTACGATCGTGGCCATGAGCCGTACCGAAGCCCCGCCGCTGCCCGAGCCCCTCCGGGTGCCGGTCGCCGATGCGCACACCCACCTGGACATGCAGGACGGCACCGTCGAGGAAGGCCTGGCCAGGGCCGCCGCGGTGAACGTGACGACCGTCATCCAGGTGGGCTGCGACGTGAAGGGCTCCCACTGGGCCGCCGAGACCGCCGCGGCGCACGCGAGTGTGTACGCGGCCGTGGCCCTGCACCCCAACGAGGCGCCGCGGATCGTGCACGGGGATCCGGACGACTGGTCACGGCAGGGGGCGCGGGAGGCCGGCGGGGCCGCCGCGCTCCACGAGGCGCTCGCCGAGATCGACGCGCTGGCCGCCCTGGACCATGTGCGGGGCGTCGGCGAGACAGGGCTCGACCACTTCCGGACCGGTCCCGAGGGCATGGCCGCCCAGGAGGAGTCCTTCCGGGCCCACATCGAGATCGCCAAACGGCACGGCAAGGCGCTCGTCATCCACGATCGCGAGGCGCACGCCGATGTGCTGCGCGTCCTGGCCGACGCCGGTGCCCCGGAGCGGACCGTCTTCCACTGCTACTCCGGTGACGCCGACATGGCCCGGATCTGCGCGGACGCCGGGTACTTCATGTCCTTCGCGGGCAACGTGACGTTCAAGAACGCCCAGCCGCTGCGTGACGCGCTGGCCGTGGCGCCGATGGAACTGGTCCTGGTCGAGACGGACGCGCCCTTCCTCACCCCCGCCCCGTACCGCGGACGGCCTAACGCGCCCTATCTGATTCCCGTCACGCTGCGTGCCATGGCCGCGGTCAAGGGCGTCGACGAGGACACCCTGGCGTCGGCGATCGCCGTCAACACGGCCCGCGCGTTCGACTACTGACCGGGTGACGCGCGACGCTGTGTAGTCGCGCCGCTTTGGAGGGTGACGCACGCTCCGCTATCGTCCCGGGCGCGCAAGAGCGAGCCGGCCGGTACGGATCTTCTGGAGCGAGCGTCGTGAGCAATTCGCAGGGCAGTCACCGTGCAGCACGCGGCAGGGGGCGTACGGCGCGGGCCGGGACGCGCGGACCCGCCACCGTCGTCGTGCCGGGCCCGTCCCCCGTACCGCCGCACGAGCAGCTGACCCTTGCGGCGTGGCCCCGGCCGACGCCGACCGTCGTCGACATGCCGACGGGGCGGACGGCGGCCGCGACCGGTGGCGCGGGCCGCACCGCGCAGGCGACCACCGTCACCGCTCTCCCCGTGCCGGTCCCCGGCGGCAGGTCCGCGGCGCGGCGGGGTGCCCGGCGGCGCCGGGTGCCCGTCGGTCCCGAGCAACTGCGCCGCCTGGTGCCGCAGGCCCTCGTGGTCGCGTTCCTGGCGGGCGGGACGACCGCGTTCGTCGCCGAGGACAAGGCGGTGACGCTGGACGTCGACGGCGAGCCCCGCACCCTGCACACCTTCGCGGACGACGTGGGCGAACTCCTCGCCGAACAGGGCATCGACGCCGATGACGGCGCGGCGGTGTCCCCGGCCCCCGACACCCCTATCAGCGACGGTGACGTGATCACCGTCGGCGGGCCGCGCCCGGTGACGCTCACCCTCGACGGGGTGCGGCGCCGGGTCTGGACCTCCGAGCCCACCGTCGGCGCCGCCCTGCGCCGGCTGGGCGTACGGGCCGACGGCGCCTACCTCTCCGTCTCCGGGGCCGCCCCGATCGGAAGCAACGGACTGACGCTGGACGTGCGCACCGAGCGCACCGTCACCGTGATGGCCGACGGCCGCGAGCACACCGTCCGCACCAACGCCGCCACCGTCCGCGAGGCCGTCGCCCGGGCCGGAGTCCTTCTGCACGGCGAGGACACCACCTCCGTGGCCCCGGAGAGCTTCCCGCGTGAGGGGCAGACCGTCTCGGTGCTCCGGATCGCCACCACCAGGGTGGTCCGCGAGGAACTGCTGCCGTACGCCGTGGAGCGGTCCGGGGACGGTGCCCTGGCCGTCGGCACGGAGGTGGTCGAGCGCGAGGGGCAGGACGGTTCACGCCGCGTCATGTACGCCCTGCGGACCGTCAACGGCGTCCGCCAGAAGCCCCGGGTACTGGCCACCGAGGTCGTACGGGAACCGGTCAGCCGGGTCGTGAAGGCCGGCACCGGGCCGCGCACGGCCGGGACGGCCGACTAGGGCCTCTCGTCTGGACCAGGCCGGGCTCGCGGGGTCCGGCACGCAACCTGCCGCGTTGTCGTCGGTCGCCAATGCTCCGCAGTGACTCCCTCCTCCGCCTTGCAGCCGCACGCACCGGACCCCGCTCCCTGATCCGGCCCGTTCCGCACGAAAGGCCCTGGCGACAGCCCGTACGCTTAACAGGTGAGCACCACAGAGCCCGACGCCCTCCTGGGCCCCGCAGACATCCGCGAGCTGGCCGCGACGCTGGGCGTACGCCCCACCAAGCAGCGCGGTCAGAACTTCGTCATCGACGCCAACACGGTCCGCCGTATCGTGCGCACCGCGGAGGTCCGCCCGGACGACGTGGTGGTGGAGGTCGGCCCCGGCCTGGGCTCGCTGACCCTGGCGCTCCTCGAGGCGGCCGACCGGGTCGTCGCCGTCGAGATCGACGACGTGCTCGCGGCCGCCCTGCCGGCCACGGTCGCCGCCCGGATGCCGGGGCGCGCCGACCGCTTCACGCTCATCCACTCCGACGCGATGCTCGTACGGGAACTCCCGGGGCCGCCGCCGACCGCGCTGGTCGCCAACCTTCCGTACAACGTCGCGGTGCCGGTGCTGCTCACCATGCTCGACCGCTTCCCCGGCATCGAGCGGACCCTGGTCATGGTGCAGGCCGAGGTAGCCGACCGGCTGGCCGCCAGGCCCGGCAACAAGGTCTACGGCGTGCCGTCGGTGAAGGCCAACTGGTACACCGACGTCAAGCGCGCCGGCTCCATCGGCCGCAAGGTCTTCTGGCCCGCGCCCAACGTCGACTCGGGACTCGTCTCGCTGGTACGCAGGACCGAGCCCGTCGCCACCACGGCGAGCAAGGCCGAGGTCTTCGCCGTCGTCGACGCCGCCTTCGCCCAGCGCCGCAAGACGCTGCGCGCGGCCCTGGCCGGCTGGGCGGGCTCCGCGCCCGCCGCCGAAGCGGCCCTGGTCGCGGCCGGCGTCTCGCCGCAGGCCCGCGGCGAGGCCCTCACCGTCGAGGAGTTCGCCGCCATCGCCGAGAACAAGCCGGAGCAGCCCGCATGAGCGAGAGCGTCACCGTCCGGGTGCCCGCCAAGGTCAACGTCCAGCTCGCGGTCGGCGCCGCGCGCCCCGACGGCTTCCACGACCTCGCCAACGTCTTCCTCGCCGTCGGCCTGTACGACGAGGTCACCGTCACCCCGGCCGACGGGCTGCGCGTCACCTGCTCGGGCCCGGACGCCGCCCAGGTGCCGCTGGACGCCTCCAACCTCGCGGCCCGCGCCGCGATCGCGCTGGCCGGGCGATACGGCATCGCGCCCGACGTGCACATCCACATCGCCAAGGACATCCCCGTCGCCGGCGGCATGGCGGGCGGCAGCGCCGACGGGGCCGGCGCCCTGCTGGCGTGCGACGCGCTCTGGTCCACCGGCGCCACCCGCGAGGAGCTCCTGGCCCTCTGCGCCGAGCTGGGCAGCGACGTGCCGTTCAGCCTGGTCGGCGGGGCCGCACTCGGCGTCGGGCGGGGTGAGCAGCTCACCCCCGTCGAGGTGGGCGGCACCTTCCACTGGGTCTTCGCCGTCGCCGAGGGCGGCCTCTCCACCCCGGCCGTCTACCGCGAGTTCGACCGCCTCACGGAGGGGACGCACGTGCCCGAACCCGTGGTGTCCGCTCCCCTCCTGGACGCGCTGCGGACCGGCGACACCGGTGCGCTCGCCGCCGCGCTCAGCAACGACCTGCAGGCCCCGGCGCTGTCGCTGCGCCCCTCGCTGGAACACACCCTGGCCGCCGGCACCGTCGCGGGCGCACGGGCGGCCCTGGTCTCGGGCTCCGGGCCGACCACCGCGTTCCTCACCGAGGACGAGGCGTCGGCCCGCGCGCTCGCCGACGCCCTGACCGCCTCGGGGACCTGCCGCACCGCCCGGGTCGCGGCGTCACCGGCGCAGGGGGCGACGCTTCAGCGGCCGTAGCGGTAGCGGCAGGAGGCGATGCGCACCTCGTCCTCCACCACGCGGTGGACGAGGCGGCGTCCCGCCCGGCCTCAGCCGAGCCGCACGCTCTTCCTCGCCAGTTCGAACGCCGGCAGCATCCCCTTGTGCTCCGTCGCGTCCAGTCCGCCCAGGTGCACCACGACCGGCCCGTCCGGGGTGGCCACGGCGAAGGCCCGGTTCGGGCGCGACTCCTCCATGATCTTGCTGTAGATCGTGTAGGCGACCTCGGTCACGGACAGCTTCCCGACGGTGGACTGCTTGTACGTGATCTTCGAGGCGTTCTCGTCGGCCTTCACGAAGCCCTCCAGCGCCTGGCGGGCCGTGCTCCCCTTGCCGGCGCCCTGCCACACCCGCAGGAAGCCGATGTGCCCGGCGGGCTTCGCGTCGATCTCGCAGACCATGGCCACCGGGCCCTGCCTGCTGAGCGCGGCGAGATCCGAGCCCGGCTCGTCCGGCACCACGGCCTCCGCCTTCCAGTGCTCCGCCACGTCGAAGACGACGGGCAGCTCGCATCCGGAACCGGAGCCCCCGACGGTGCCGCCCTTGGCCGCGCTCGCGCCGTCAGCCCCCTGCGAGGCGGCTCCGCCGCCCGGCTTCGTGTCCGCCTCCGCACTGTCGCCGGACCCCGACGAGCAGCCGGTCAGCGCGATGGCTGCCAGCAGAACGGGTACCAGCCCGCGAACCGTAGGTCGTGTCATGAAGTTCCCCACCCCGGTGCGGCCCGGGGACCGGCCCCGGACCTTGATCAATCCGCGCAAGGTACCGCACAGGGGTGTCCGCGCAGCCGTGCAGGGCCCCGGCCCGTACGGGTGAGCGGGCGCTCGTCAGGAGTCCCGCGCCGTGGCGACTACGCTGAAGGTCAGTGTTTCTCCTTCGAGCTGGAGCGTTCGTGGCCGTCAACCTCGTCAATGTCGAGCAGGTCAGCAAGGTGTACGGCACCCGTGCGCTGCTCGACGGTGTGTCCCTCGGTGTGTCAGAGGGGGACCGGATCGGTGTCGTCGGTCGTAACGGAGACGGCAAGACGACTCTCATCCGGATGCTCGCCAAGCTGGAGGAGGCGGACACCGGCCGGGTCACCCACAACGGCGGGCTGCGCCTCGGTGTCCTGACCCAGCACGACTCCCTCGACCCGAAGGCCACGATCCGCCACGAGGTCATCGGCGATCTCGCCGACCACGAGTGGGCGGGCAGCGCCAAGATCCGCGACGTGCTGACCGGACTCTTCGGCGGTCTCGACCTGGCCGGCTTCGAGCACGGCCTGGACACCGTCATCGCCCCGCTCTCCGGTGGTGAGCGCCGCCGCATCGCGCTGGCCAAGCTGCTCATCGCCGAGCAGGACCTGATCGTCCTCGACGAGCCGACCAACCACCTCGACGTCGAGGGCATCTCCTGGCTGGCCGGACACCTGCGCGCCCGCCGCTCCGCACTGGTCTGCGTCACCCACGACCGCTGGTTCCTCGACCAGGTCTGCACCCGCATGTGGGACGTCCAGCGCGGCACGGTCCACGAGTACGAGGGCGGCTACAGCGACTACGTCTTCGCCCGGGCCGAACGGGAGCGGATCGCCGCCACCGAAGAGGGCAAGCGGCAGAACCTGATGCGCAAGGAGCTGGCCTGGCTGCGGCGCGGCGCCCCCGCCCGTACGTCCAAGCCGCGCTACCGCATCGAGGCGGCCAACGAACTGATCGCCGACGTGCCGCCGCCCCGCGACACCAGCGCGCTGATGAAGTTCGCCAACGCCCGGCTCGGCAAGACCGTCTTCGAGCTGGAGGACGTGACCGTCCAGGCCGGCCCCAAGACGCTGCTCACCCACCTCACCTGGCAGCTCGGCCCCGGCGACCGGATCGGCCTGGTCGGGGTCAACGGCGCGGGCAAGACCTCGCTGCTGCGGGCGCTGGAACAGGCGGCCCGCACCCAGGGCGAGGCGCAGCCCGCCGCCGGGAAGATCGTCGTCGGCAGGACCGTGAAGCTGGCCTACCTCTCCCAGGAGGTCGCGGAGCTCAACCCGAACCTCCGGGTGCTGGAGGCCGTGCAGCAGGTCCGCGACCGCGTCGACCTCGGCAAGGGCCGGGAGATGACGGCCGGCCAGCTCTGCGAGCAGTTCGGCTTCTCGAAGGAGAAGCAGTGGACGCCGGTCGGCGACCTGTCGGGCGGTGAGCGGCGCCGGCTGCAGATCCTGCGGCTGCTGATGGACGAGCCGAACGTCCTCTTCCTCGACGAGCCCACCAACGACCTCGACATCGAGACCCTGACCCAGCTGGAGGACCTCCTCGACGGCTGGCCCGGGTCGATGATCGTGATCTCCCACGACCGGTTCTTCATCGAGCGGACCACGGACAAGGTGCTGGCGCTCCTCGGCGACAAGTCGCTGCGGATGCTGCCGCGCGGCATCGACGAGTACCTGGAGCGCAGGCTCCAGATGGCCGGGGCCGCGCCCGCCGCCGCACCCGCCGCGTCCTCCCGTGCCGCCGCCCCGGCCCCGGCGGTCTCGCCGCAGGAGTCGCGCGCCGCCAAGAAGGAACTCCAGAAGGTCGAGCGCCAGCTCGACAAGATGTCGACCCGTGAGACGACGCTGCACGCCCAGATCGCCGACAACGCCACGGACTTCGAGAAGGTCGCGAAGCTCGACGCCGAACTGCGCGAACTGGTCGCGGAACGCGATGTGCTGGAGATGCGCTGGCTGGAGCTGGCCGAGGACGCCTGACCGCTCGCCGGGGCACCCCGTCACGTGGCCGGTACAACTGCCGTGACGGGTGTGGCCGGTGAGGCCTGTGGGGCGGGTGGTAGAAAGAAACCTCGCCCGGTGCGACAGCCGGACCGCGTCGCACCTCAGGCACCACCGGCACCGACGGAATGACAACGGAACAGGGGGACGGGCCGATGAGCCAGCCGCCCGGACAGCAGCCGCCGCAGGGTGGGTTCGGAGCTCCGTACGACCCGCCGCCCGGGTCGTATCCGCCACCGGCCACCCCGCCGCAGCCGGCCGGCCCGTACGGCACCCCGCCCGGTCCCTACGGCAGTCAGCCGGGCCCGTACGGCCGGCCCGGCCCGTACAACCAGCCGACGCAGGGCTTCGGTTACGGCTACCCGCCGCAGCACCCGCAGCCCGGCGGACCACAGCCCGGCGGACCGCAGGGCGGGGGCCGGTTCCGCGGCCGGACCGGGGTGATCATCGGCGGCCTGCTCGCAGTGGTGCTCCTGGCGGGCGGCGGCATCTGGCTCGCCACCGGCGACGACGGGAAGCCCACGGCGAACGGCGGCCACAGCTCCGCCCCGCCGGCCCCCTCGCCCACCGTGGACCAGGGCGACGGCAAGGGTGACGGCGACGACGACGGCACGGTCACCCCCCGTGAGGAGGCGGCCGGCGTCAACGCGGAGCGCACGTCGGGGGAGGCCAAGCTCCTCTGGCTCCAGAAGAGCGGCGTCGACCTTCCGGAGTACGGCGAGGACGTGTACGGCCCCTGGTTCGCCGGTGACACCCTCGTGACGGCCATGTACCACACGATCACGGGCTATTCGGTCGCCGACGGCACCCTCAAGTGGAACGTGCGACTGCCCACCGACGTGTGCGCGGCGCCCACGCGGCCCACCGCCGACGGCAAGATCGTCCTGGGTATCCAGGAGTCCCCGGGGGCGGACGCCTCCTGCGAGAACCTGCAGATGGTGGACCTCACCACGGGCAAGCTCGGCTGGCGCAAGGGCTACGTCCGCGAGGGTGCCTGGGACGGGCTCTCCGACCTCGCCATGGCGATCAACGGCGACACCGTGACCGTGGGGCGTACCAGCAGGACCGATGCCTTCCGGGTCAGCGACGGCAAGGTGCTGTGGGGTGAACTGCCCGGCAACTGCCAGCCGTTCGGCTTCGCCAGTGGCCCCGTCGCGATCGCCGCGGCCAGCTGCCAGACCGCGGCGGACGACCACAAGGAACACCTGGTGCAGCGGATCGACCCCGCCACCGGCAAGGTGCGGTGGACGTACAAGGTCAAGAAGGGCTGGCAGGTCGCGCAGATCTACTCCACCGATCCCCCCGTGATCTCGCTCCAGCAGGACAGGAAGAAGTGGGGCGTCCTGGTGCTCAACGCCAACGGCACCTACCGCACCCAGCTCTCGGGCGGGCCCGGCAACTTCGCGGTGCAATGCGACAAGGACCGGCGCACCAAGGGGGCCAACCTCGACAGCTGCGTCGGGGTGGCCGCCGGTGGCAACGCCTTGTACATGGCGACCGGGGCCACCGACATCAAGGCCGGCAGTGGCAACAAGGTCGCGGCCTACGACCTGTCCACCGGCACGTACAAGTGGGCGGCGGCCTCGCCGGCGGACCAGCCCTTCACCCCGCTGCGGACGGAGGGCGGCAAGCTGCTGATGTATGTGGCGGCGGCCAAGAACAAGGGCGGCGGCATCGCCTCCCTCCCTTCCACCGGCGGCACATGGGCCATGGTGGTGCGGCACCCGGCGGCGGCCTCGAACCTCGAACGCGGCTTCTACCAACCGGGCATCTCGTACGTGGGCGGACGCAGCTTCCTCACGCGTACGAGGATCAGCGGCGACAACGACGAGGAGATCGAACTGCGATCGATCGCCGCCTTCGGCAACTGACGGTCGATTAGGCGTAACGGCGGCATCACGGGCCGGTTCTCCCTTGGGAACAGGGCTGGACCGAACCGGGGCCGCTGGCGGGCCGGGTGGTACAAAGAAGGCCCGCTCGACTGACGTAACACTGCGGGATCCATGCCCGATTCGCTCCATTTCGCCGGTAATTCAGGGGTCTTCGCCGATCCCTGGAGTGCCGGCGCGATCGCGGGGGAGTCCGGACCGGGCACCGGACCGCATGAAGGGGGACGCGCTGATGACCCAGCCGCCCAGCCAGCAACCGCCGCAGGGAGGCTTCGGCGCTCCGCAGGAGCAGCCGCAGGGAGTTCCTCAGCCGCCCCAGGGCCCGCCGCAGACTCCGCCACCCGCGCAGCCACCCCAGGCCCCGGCCGCCCAGCCGGGTTACGGCTATCCCCAGCAGCCGGGCCCGTACGGTCAGCCGCAGCAGCCCGGCCCGTACACCCAGCAGCCGGGCCCCTACGGCCAGCCGCAGCAGCCCGGCCCGTACGGCCAGCCGCAGCAGCCCGGCCCGTACGGCCAGCCGCAGCAGCCCGGTTACGGCTACCCGCAGCAGCAGTACCCCGGCGCGCCGGCCCCCGCCGGTCCCACGGGGCCCGGGGGCGGCGGCCCGTTCAAGGGCAAGCCCGCCGTGATCATCGGTGCCGCGGTCGCCGCGCTCCTGGTCATCGGCGGCGTCTATCTGGCGACGAGCGGGGGTGACGACGAGAAGAAGCCCGTCGCGAAGAAGAGCGAAGAGGTCCTGAAGCCGTCCACCTCCCCGTCCGTCGACGAGGGCGACGGCAACGGCACCGGCCGTGAGGGCGATGACGACCTGAACGGCGGGCGCAAGCCCGGCGAGGCGAAGGTCCTCTGGCTGCAGAAGAACGACGTCGACCTGCCGCGCAACGGCGCGGACGTGTACGGCCCGTGGATCGTCGGCGACACCATCGTCAGGGGCATGTACCGCACGGTCTCCGGCTACTCGGTGGCCGACGGCAAGCAGAAGTGGACCCTGAAGCTGCCCGCGGACATCTGCTCCGCGCCGTCGCAGACCACCGCGGACGGCAAGATCGTCATCGCGGTGAAGAACGGCACGACCGACAAGGCCGACTGCTCCGCCCTCCAGCTGATCGACCTCACCACGGGGAAGGCGGGGTGGAAGAAGGAGGTCAAGAAGAGCGGGCTCTTCGACCTGATGTCGGACCTCTCCCTGGCCATCAGCGGCGACACCGTGACGGTCGGCCGCTCCGGCAGCTCCAACGCCTACCAGGTCAGCGACGGCAAGGAACTGTTCGGCAAGCGGGACGGGAACTGCCAGCCGTTCGCCTTCGCGGGCGGCGCCAAGCTGATCGCCGCCACCAACTGCCGGACCGATGACCCCTACAACCCGCAGCACGAGGTCGAGGAGATCGACCCGAAGAGCGGCAAGCCGAAGTGGACCTACAAGCCGGCCCGCGGCTGGGAGGTCGACAACATCTACTCGGTGAGCCCGCTCATCGTGTCGCTGAGCAAGGGCACCAGCAGCAAGGACAAGAAGTGGAGCATCCTCGCGCTCCGGGAGAACGGGACGCTCCGCTCCCAGATCACCAGCGACAAGGGTGACAAGTTCCCGATGTCCTGCGGCAACGCCTTCGCCATCTTCGGCAAGCCCGTCGACGGCTGTGACGGTGTCACCGCCGACGCCAACACGCTCTACATGCGGACGGAGGACGACACCGCCGGATCCGCCCGCACCAACCAGGTCGTCGCCTTCGACCTGAACACCGGCAGGACGAAGTGGAAGGCGAAGGCCCCGGCCGAGCAGACCATGAGGCCGCTGCGGATGGAGGGCGCCAACGTGATCCTCTACGTGGACGCCGCCTACGGAAAGGGCGGCGGCATCGCCACCCTGGCGCCCACCGGCGGCACCCCGAAGATGCTGCTCCAGCACCCGGCCTCCACGTCGGAGATCGAGAGCTCGTTCTGGAGCGAGAGGGTCCGGTACGCGGGCGGCCGCTCGTTCATCGCCAGCGGGCGGGTCAGCGCGACCAACGACGAGGAAGAGCTGGAGACGAAGACCATGATGGCCTTCGGCGAGTAACGGCTCCCCACGGCACCCGCAGAGCACCACCGGTCGCGGACGGCGGCAGACCCGTCCGCGACCGGCTCCGGCCCACCGACCGACCCCCCTTCCCCCCGAGGTACGCAACGCCATGACGCAGCCGCCCCAGCCGCCGCCCAACGACCCGCCCCAGGGCGGTTTCGGCGCGCCCCAGGACCCGCCGCCCGGTGGTTTCGGTGCTCCCCAGGATCCGCCGCCCGGTGGTTTCGGTGCCCCGACGCCGCCGCCCGCCGACCCGTACGGCAAGCAGCCGGCCACCCCGCCGCCCCCGGCGCCGGGCGGTTACGGCACCCCGCCGCCGGCGGGCCCGCCCCCGCAGCAGCCCGGCTACGGCTACCCGCAGAACCAGCCGCAGCAGCCCGGTTACGGCTACCCGCAGGGCCCGCCCCCTCAGCAGGGGTACGGATTCCCGCCCGGCCAGCCGCCCCAGCAGGGTTACGGCTACCCGACCACGCCCATGCAGCAGCCGTACCAGCCGCAGCAGCCCGGCGGCAACGGACCGAAGAAGTTCTCCACCCAGGCCCAGATCATCGTCGCCGCGGTGGTCGCCGTGGCACTGATCATCGGCGGCGGCGTCTGGTTCGCGTCGAGCGGTGGCGACGGCGACAAGAAGGACGAGGCCTCCACCTCCGGCACCACCGGTGAGGGCGCCACGGGCGAGGGCAAGGGCGGCTCCGGCAGCAGCACCGGCGGCGGCAAGGAGAAGGCCCCGGCCGACCCCAAGTCCACGGTCGGCTTCCAGCTCCCGCAGCCCAAGGTCACCGACGTCACCACGGTCAACGGCTCCTGGCTGACCGACAAGGCGTACGTGAAGACGGGCGTCAACGAGATCGTCGCCTACGACCCGGCCAAGGGCACCAAGCTCTGGTCGATCCCGCTGACCGGCCAGCTCTGCGCCGCCTCCCGGCACATGAGCAAGGACTTCAAGACGGCCATCGTCTTCGAGGAGGCCAAGCGCTCCGCGACCACCAAGTACTCCAGCTGCAACCAGGTCGGCGCGCTCGACCTCGGCACCGGCAAACTCATGTGGAACAAGCCGGTGACCGCGTCCACCGGTGGTGACCGCCCCGTCCGGTTCGACGAGGTCACCGTCAGCGGCAGCACCGTCGCCGCCGGCGGCCTCGAGGGCGGCGCGGCCTTCGATCTGAACACCGGCGCCGAGCGCTGGAAGCCGAAGGTCAGCACGGACGGCTGCTACGACAAGGGGTACGGCGGCGGCGAGGCCCTCGCCGTGGTCCGCAAGTGCGGGACGTACGACGACCCGCAGCTCATCATCCAGGCCCTGAACCCGACCTCGGGCGCGCCGATCTCCTCGTACAAGATGCCGCCCGGCGTCGAGTACGCGAGCATCGTCTCCACCAAGCCACTGGTCGTCGCCGCAGACGTCGGCGACACCGCAGGTGACGGCAGCGGCATCTCGGACTTCTTCTCGATCGACGCGGCCAGCGGCAAGCTGATCACCCGGATCGCGGCGGACGGCGAGAAGTACGCGGCGAGCTGCCGCTCCACGGAGGTCGAGAGCTGCCAGCACCTCGCCGTCGGCAACAACCGCGTCTACGTGCCCACCGAGGAGCACGAGGGCGCCTCCGACGACTACGGCAGGACCAACGAGATCGTCTCGTTCGACCTGACCACCGGCAAGCCGACCAGCGACCGGGCCGACGCGGGCGAGCGCTACACGATGTTCCCGCTGCGCATGGACGGCGGCAACCTCATCGCGTACAAGGAGCCCCCCTACGACAAGGGCGGCCAGGTCGTCTCGGTCGACGGCACGACGTTCAAGCAGACCGTGCTGATGGACAACCCGGGCGACGAGGCCGCCCGGGACGCGGAGACCAGCTTCTCCGCGGACTACGCCGAGTACGTCTACGGCGGCGGCAAGCTGTACATCTCGGAGACGATGGTCAGCAAGCCGCGTGAGAGTTCGCTGACCGACAAGGAGTACCTCGTCGTCTCGTTCAGCACGAACTGACCGCAGGACACATGCGTGAGGGGGTGGAGCCGGCCGGCTCCACCCCCTCACGCATGTGTCCGCCCGTATCCGCGCGGTGTTGTTCCGGCCACCGCCGTGCGGTGCCGGCAGCGCCGGTGGTGATCAGGCGCGCACCCACCGAACGACCGTCAGCGGCCTTGTCCTCACGGACGGGTCGAGCGTGGTCAGCATGCTGATGACAACAGGCGCAATTCGGCCACGATGGGTCATCAACTCATCCTCAAAGCAGCCGAAGTCGGCGATCTCTGTCCTTCTGGCCACTAAGCCGCCCGCCGCCTCGAACAAGCGTGTAACTTGCCGGGTCTGGATAGGGCCGGGGGGCCTGCCGGTGCGATGGGGGTTGCTCGATGGGCGTACGGCTCATGGTGGTCGATGACCACCGACTGCTCGCCGAGGCGCTCGCCTCGGCACTCAAGCTGCGCGGGCACCGGGTGCTCGCCGCCGCCGCGCCCACCGCCGGGGCGGCGGAACTGGTCGTGAGCAGGGCGCCGGAGATCTGCCTGTTCGGCACGGCGGCACCCGCCGAGCCGGGCGCCTTCGACCCGATCGTCAGGATCAGGCGCGAACGCCCGCAGATCGCCGTGGTGGTCCTCGGGCCCGTACCCAGTCCACGCGGCATCGCGGCCGCCTTCGCGGCCGGTGCGGCGGGGTACGTACGGCACGACGAACGGATCGAGGGCGTCGAGCGGGCGATGGTCAAGGCCCGCGCAGGTGAGACGGCGATCGCCCCGCAACTGCTCCAGGGCGCCTTCGCCGAGCTGCTCAACCCGGCCGCGCAGCCGGACGACGAGGGCCGGAGACTGCTGCGGATGCTCACCCCGCGCGAGGTCGAGGTCCTGATCCGGGTCGCCGAGGGCGAGGACACCCGGCTGATCGCGGCCGGGATGAGGATCGCGCCCAGCACCGCCCGTACCCACGTCCAGCGCGTGCTGATGAAGCTGGGCGTCGGCTCCCGGCTGGAGGCGGCGGCGCTGGCCGCCCGCACCGGACTGCTGGACCGGGCGGCCCTGGGTACGCCGCGGGGGCCGGACATCGTCGGCTGACGGTGTCCGGCCCCCGCGGGCGGCGACGGCGGGGTCAGCCGCCGGACGCGTCCGTGGTGTCCGGCGCGGCGGCCGGCGGCTGGGCCGGGCGCAGCTTCAGCCACACCAGGAAGAACAGCCCCAGGGCCAGCATGGCGAGCCCGGTCCACAGGTTGATGTGGACGCCCTCGGCCTTCTTCAGGTCAGCGTCGGACGGGTTGATCCCGGCGATGGTGACGATGACGCCGTAGACGACGAAGAGGCCGCCGATGATCCGCCGGATGTCGAAGAGGCGGGCCGCTGTCGCGGACTTCTTCTCCAGTTCGGAGACTTCCTTGCGCATGTCGGACATGGTGAATCGCTCCGATCAGAAGGAGTAGGGGACGTAGCACAGGGCGGCGAGCACGATCGCGCTCCAGCCCAGCAGGGCCGGCCGGCGGTACCAGGCGCTGTCGCCCTCCTCGGGCACCTCGTCGGCCTCCGGTGACTCGGTCCCGTACACCAGGCCCGCCAGTTCGGCCTCGGGCTTGGGAGCCGTGAACAGGGTGACCACGACCATGACGACCGCACCGGCGACGAATCCGACGATGGCGGAGACGAAGTTGGCGCCCTGGTCGCTGGGGATGTCGATGATGCCCTGCTTGTAGATGACGAAGTAGTTGACCATCGCGGCGGTGGTGCCCGCCAGCAGCCCCCAGACCCCGGACTTCATCGAGGCGCGCTTCCAGAACATGCCGATGATGAAGACGACGAAGAGCGGGACGTTGAAGAAGGAGAACAGCGTCTGGAGGTAGCTCATGATGTTGGAGAAGCTGGCGGCGATGAACGCCGTGCCGATGGAGGCCAGCACCCCGATCACCGTGATCCCGCGGCCGAAGCGCAGGTAGTACGCGTCCGACTGGTCCTTCTTCACGTACCGCGCCCAGATGTCCGTGGTGAACACGGTGTTGAACGAGGAGACGTTGGCAGCCATGCCCGCCATGAACGCGGCCAGCAGACCGGTCACCGCGATGCCGAGCACACCGTTGGGCAGCAGCTCCCGCATCAGCAGCGGGATCGCGTCGTTGTACGTCGTGTCCGAGCCGGCGGTGCCGATGTTCGGCACGACCACGGCGGCGACCAGGCCCGGGATCATCACGAGGAACACGATGAAGATCTTCGGGAACGCGGCGATCAGCGGGGTGCGCTGGGCGGCCGAGAGGTTCTTCGCGGACAGGGCGCGCTGCACCTCGGCGAAGTTGGTGGTCCAGTAACCGAACGAGAGCACGAAGCCGAGGCCGAGGATGATCGTCAGCCAGTTGGCGCCCAGCGGGTTGGCGTCACCGATGCCGGTGCCGCCCCAGGCCGTCATGAAGTTCGCGCCGTGACTCGATTCCAGCGAGTCGCTCAGCCCGTCCCAGCCGCCGACCCGCTTGAGACCCAGCACGGTCAGCGGGATCAGCGCGGCGAGGATGACGAAGAACTGCAGCACCTCGTTGTAGATCGCGGACGAGAGCCCGCCGATCGTGATGTAGATCAGGACGAAGAGGCCCGCGACCACGATCGCGACCCACTGCGGCCAGCCGAGGAGCGCCTCCACGACGATCGACAGGGCGTACAGGTTGACGCCCGCGATCAGGACCGCCGAGAAGGCGAAGAGTATGGAGCTCAGCAGGTGGGCCGACTTGTCGAAGCGGTGCAGCAGGAACTCCGGTACGGAGCGCACCTTCGAGCGGTAGTAGAACGGCATCATCACCAGGCCCAGGAAGACCATGGCCGGGATGGCGCCGATCCAGTACCAGTGGACGACCGCGACGCCGTACTGCGCGCCGGTCGCCGCCATGCCGAGGATCTCCGTGGCGCCGAGGTTCGCCGCCACGAAGGCCAGACCGGTCACCCACGCGGGCAGTGACCGTCCGGACAGGAAGAAGTCGAGGCTCGTCTTCACGCTCGCCCGAGCGGCGAAGCCGATGCCGAGGACGACGACGAAGTAGATCGCCAGGATCGTGTAGTCGAGCCCGTTCGTGGGGAGCCGGAGTCCTGCAGCCAGATATTGCATGTGGGGGTATCTCGCTTCGTTGCGCGAACTGAACCCGAAGGAACCTACGCTCTTGTGTTCAGAAACTGAACAGTTCCGATGAGGTTCTTTGTTGGATTGTGATCGTATTGCCGAAAACTTTGCCTTCAACCCCGCCGGATACCGGTCACGCCACCAGCGCTGGACTCATTGACGAGTCTGTTGATTTGTGGTTCATTGTGTTTGGTTCTGTTTGGGAGGAGTCTGGTGAAGAAGACGGTTACGACGCTCGCCGACGGCCGGGAGCTGATCTACTACGACAGCCGTGACGACGTCGTCCGCGACGCGGTGGACCGCCGCCCGCTCGACCCCGTCTCGACCTCGTCCGAGGTCCGCCGCGACCCGCTCCTCGGCGACAGCGTCGCCATCGCCTCGCACCGCCAGGGCCGCATCTACCACCCGCCGGCCGACGAGTGCCCGCTCTGCCCCTCGCGGGAGGGCCGGCAGAGCGAGATCCCGGAGCCGGACTACGACGTCGCCGTCTTCGAGAACCGCTTCCCCTCCCTCGCCGGTGACTCCGGGCGCTGCGAGGTCGTCTGCTTCACCTCCGACCACCAGGCGTCCTTCGCCGACCTCACCGAGGAGCAGGCGGCCCTCGTCCTGGAGGCGTGGACCGACCGCACCGCCGAGTTCGCCGAGCTCCCGCAGGTCACCCAGGTGTTCTGCTTCGAGAACCGGGGCGCCGAGATCGGCGTCACCCTCGGCCACCCGCACGGCCAGATCTACGGCTACCCGTTCGTCACCCCGCGCACCGAGCTGATGCTCCGCTCCGCAGCGGCCCACCGCGCCGCGACCGGCGGCAACCTCTTCGACGACATCGTGGCCCGCGAGGAGGCCGACGGCTCGCGGATCGTCCTGGCCGGCGAGCACTGGGTGGCCTTCGTGCCGTACGCCGCCCACTGGCCGTACGAGGTCCACCTCCACCCGCGCCGCCGCGTCCCGGACCTCCGGGAGCTCGACGAGGCCGCCCGCACGGAGTTCCCACAGGTCTATCTGGAACTCTTGAGGCGATTCGACCGGATCTTCGGCCCCGGCGAGCCCCCGACCCCGTACATCTCCGCCTGGCACCAGGCCCCGTTCGGCGTCGAGGGGCGGGAGGACTTCGGGCTCCATCTGGAGCTTTTCACCATTCGACGTACCTCCGGCAAGCTGAAGTTCCTCGCGGGTTCCGAATCCGGCATGAGCGTGTTCATCAACGACGTGCCGCCGGAGACCGCGGCCCAGCGACTGCGAGAGGTAGCGAGCGAGTGAGCAAGTCCCCGAAGAAGTACCTGGTGACCGGCGGCGCGGGATACGTGGGCAGCGTGGTCGCCCAGCACCTGCTGGAGGCGGGGCACACCGTCACCGTCCTCGACGACCTCTCCACCGGCTTCCGCGAGGGCGTCCCGGCCGGCGCCGAGTTCATCGAGGGCCGCGTCCAGGACGCCGCGAAGTGGCTCGACCCCTCCTACGACGGGGTGCTGCACTTCGCCGCGTACTCCCAGGTCGGCGAGTCCGTCGCCGACCCGGAGAAGTACTGGGTCAACAACGTCGGCGGTTCCACCGCCCTGCTCGCCGCGATGCGCGACGCCGGGGTGCGCACCCTCGTCTTCTCCTCCACCGCCGCCACCTACGGCGAACCGGTCTCCAGCCCCATCACCGAGGCCGACCCCACCGCCCCGACCAGCCCCTACGGCGCCACCAAGCTCGCCGTCGACCACATGATCACCGGTGAGGCGGCCGCCCACGGCCTGGCCGCCGTCTCGCTGCGCTACTTCAACGTGGCGGGGGCGTACGGCAGCTGCGGCGAGCGCCACAGCCCCGAGTCCCACCTCATCCCGCTGGTCCTCCAGGTCGCGCTCGGGCAGCGCGCGTCGATCTCCGTCTACGGCGACGACTACCCCACCCCCGACGGCACCTGCGTCCGCGACTACATCCACGTCGCCGACCTCGCCGAGGCCCACCTACTGGCGCTGGACGCCGCCACCGCGGGCGAGCACCTGATCTGCAACCTCGGCAACGGCAACGGCTTCTCGGTCCGCGAGGTCATCGAGACGGTCCGCCAGGTCACCGGCCACCCGGTCCCCGAGACCGCGGCCCCGCGCCGCGCCGGCGACCCGGCCGTCCTCGTCGCCTCCGCCGCCACCGCCCAGGAGCGCCTCGGCTGGCAGCCGTCCCGCGCCGACCTGGCCGGAATCGTCACCGACGCCTGGACGTTCGCCCGCCGAGAGGAGCCCACCGCACCATGACCGACAACGCTGAGCCGATCACCTCCCGCACCGAGCTCACCGCCTCCTTCACCGCGCTCTACGGGACCGCCGCCGAGGGAGTCTGGGCCGCCCCCGGCCGGGTCAACCTGATCGGCGAGTACACCGACTTCAACGACGGCTTCGTCATGCCGCTCGCCCTGCCGCACACCGCACGCGCCGCCGTCGCCCGCCGCACCGACGGCGAGCTGCGACTCCACTCCACCGACGTGCCGGGCGGCGTCGTCCAGCTCCGCGTCGACGAGCTGACCCCGCATTCCGGCCACGGCTGGGCCGCCTACCCCGCCGGTGTCGTCTGGGCGCTGCGCGAGGCCGGCCACGCGATCACCGGCGCCGACATCCAGCTGTCCTCCACCGTCCCCACCGGCGCCGGGCTCTCCTCGTCCGCCGCCCTCGAAGTGGTGACCGCACTGGCCCTGAACGACCTCTTCGGGCTCGGCCTCACCGCGGCGGAACTCGCGGTCCTCGCCCAGCGCGCCGAGAACGCGTTCGTCGGCGTCCCCTGCGGTGTCATGGACCAGATGGCATCGGCCTGCTGCACCGACGGCCACGCCCTGCACCTGGACACCCGCGACCTCACCCAGCGCCAAGTCCCCTTCGACCTCGCCGCCCACGGCCTCCAGCTCCTCGTCGTCGACACCCGCGTCAAGCACGCGCTCGGCGACGGCGCGTACGCACTGCGCCGCGCCGGCTGCGAGGAGGGGGCCCGGGTCCTCGGCATACGTACGCTCCGCGAGCTTCCGTACGAGGGACTGGGCGCGGCGCTCGACACGCTGGCCGGGGCCGGGGCGGACGAGTCCGTCGTGCGCTACGTACGTCACGTGGTCAGCGACAACCAGCGCGTCGAGCAGGTCATCGCACTGCTCGACGCCGGCGAGGTACGCGCGGCCGGCCCGGTCCTCACCGCCGGCCATGTCTCGCTCCGGGACGATCTGCGGGTCTCCTGCGTGGAGTTGGACCTGGTCGTCGACACGGCGAACGCGTCCGGCGCGCTCGGCGCGCGGATGACCGGCGGCGGCTTCGGCGGCTCGGCGATCGTGCTCGTCGAGGAGTCGCGGGCGGACACGGTCACCAAGTCCGTGCGGGAGGCGTTCACCGCGGCGGGCTACGCCGCACCCGGCGTCTTCCCCGCGGTGCCGTCCGCGGGGGCCCGTCGGCTCGTCTGAACCGGCGGGAGCCGTTCAGCCGAGCTCCTTGGTGAGCGTGAACTCCGTGATGCCCGGCGGGTAGTCCTCCACCCGCCCCCGCACCTCGTAACCCCGCTTCCGGTAGAAGTCCGGAGCCTGGAAGTCCCAGGTCTCCACCCGGGAGCGGGCGCAGGAGCGGTCGGTGCGGGCCACGCGTTCCGCCTCGGCGAGCAGCCGCGAGCCGAGGCCGCGACCGCGGTGGGCGGCATCGACCCAGAGCAGGTCCACATGGAGCCAGGTCGCCCAGGTGCGACCGGTCAGCCCCGCGGCGAGCCGTCCTTCGTCGTCCAGTGCCCATACCTCCAGCGGCACTTGGTGCGCGGCGGGCGTGTCCCGCAGGGCGCGGATCCGCGGTGAGCGTGCGGTGTTGTCGTCACGCAGCCACTTGTTCAACAGCTGACGTCGTTCTTTGTCCACTTCTGTCTCAAGACGGAACATGTACCACACCCTAGGACCCGACTGACCGTCAGTTCTGTGAAATCCGCTTCCCCCCGAGGCCGCCGCCCGTACCCTGATGCACAGCACCGGTGGGGGCCGGTGCTGATTCAGGGGTACGAGACAGCCGGGTGCGACGCCCGGAGGGGGTGGCAATCGGTACCACGGCGGCGGCCGTGGACCGCGGTCCCACTCCCCGCTCAGGCGTCGCACCCGTGCCGGTCCGTCCCCGCCGGGGGCCGCACGCTTCGCGCGCCCCAGAACACACAGCATGGGGGTGCCTGTGACCCGTATCCGGGTTCTCGTCGTCGACGACCACCGCATTTTCGCCGAGTCGCTCGCCGCGGCCCTCGCCGCCGAGCCGGACGTCGACGTGGCCGCGGCGGGCAGCGGGCCGGCCGCCCTGCGCTGCCTGGAACGCGCGGCGACCGAGGGCCGCGGATACGACGTGATACTCGTCGACGCCGAGCTGGGCGTCCTGCGCCCGCCCGCCCGCCCGGCCGCGGTCCCCGCCCAGGTGCCCGCCCCGAACGGCGGGGTGAACGGCCCGGTCGACGGCCTCTCCCTGGTCGCCGGCATCCGCGCGCTGCGCTCCTCCGTGCGTACGGTGGTGCTCGCCGAGAAGGACGACCCGCGCCGGGCCGCGCTCGCGCTCCAGGCGGGTGCCTGCGGCTGGGTCGCCAAGGACAGCTCGCTGCAACGGCTGCTCGCGGTGATCCGGGGTGTGCTGCGCGACGAGACGCATCTGCCGCCCGCGCTGCTCACCGGCGTACTGCGGGAGCTGATGGCGGACCGCAAGCACCGCACCGAGAGCGAACAGCTCGTCGAGTCCCTGACCCCGCGCGAGCGCGAGGTGCTGCGCTGCATGGTGGCGGGGCTCGGCCGCAAGGCGGTGGCGGAGCGGCTCTACCTCTCCCCGCACACGGTCCGCACCCATATGCAGAACGTCCTGGGCAAGCTGGGTGTGCACTCGACGCTGGCGGCCGTCGCACTGGCCCGGCGCGCGGGCGTGGGCCCCGCCGACCTGGACGCAGAGGTCCCGGGGCTAGGGGATGTTGTCGAACGGGGCAGTCAACTGGCGTAGCAAACCCGCCAGTTCGCCCCGCTGGCGACCGGACAGTTCGCTCAGGATGGCGCGCTCCTGGGCGAGCAGTCCGGCCAGCGACTGGTCGGCCTTGTCGCGGCCCTCGGCGGTGAGCCGGACCAGCACGCCCCGTCGGTCGCTGGGGTCGGGGAGCCGCTCGACGAGGTTCTTCTTGGTCAGTCGGTCGATGCGGTTGGTCATCGTGCCCGACGTGACCAGGGTCTGGGTGAGGAGCTGGCCGGGCGAGAGCTGGTACGGGGCGCCGGCGCGGCGCAGCGACGTGAGGACGTCGAACTCCCACGGCTCCAGATGGTGCTCGGCGAAGGCGATTCTGCGGGCCCGGTCGAGATGGCGGGCCAGGCGGGAGACGCGGCTGAGGACCTCGAGTGGTTCCACGTCGAGGTCGGGGCGCTCTCGGCGCCATGCAGCGACCAGTCGGTCGACCTCGTCCTCCATGTGGATCAGTGTAGAGGGTCTGTCGACATGAAGTCTCTTGAATTCAAGTGTCTTGACATCAAGATAGTTGCGGTTGATCCTGGACGGCATGACCGCACCCACCTGGGACCCGCAGCAGTACCTGCGCCACGCGGACCATCGCACCCGCCCCTTCCACGACCTGCTCGCCCGGGTCCCCGACCCGCCGGGCGCCCCCGACCCCCGTATCGCCGACCTCGGCTGCGGCGCCGGCAACGTCACCGCCCTGCTCGCCGCACGCTGGCCCCGGGCCCGTATCACCGGCTACGACAACTCCCCGCAGATGCTGGAACGGGCCCGCGCCCACACCACCGCACTGCTGGACTTCGCCGAGGCCGACGCCGCGACCTGGACCCCTGCGGAACCGTACGACCTGATCGTCTCCAACGCCCTGCTCCAGTGGGTTCCCGGCCACGCCGACCGCCTCCCCGGCTGGATGGACGCCCTCACCCCCGGCGGCAGCCTCGCCCTCCAGGTCCCGGGCAACTTCGGCCAGCCCTCCCACACCCTGATGCGTGAACTCGCCGAGTCCCCGCGCTGGCGCACCCGCCTCGCCGGCCGCCTGCGCCACACCGACGCCGTCCTCAGCCCCGCCGGCTACCTGGACCGCCTCACGGGAACCGGCCGCACCGCCGACGTCTGGGAGACCACCTACCTCCACCTCCTGCACGGCGAGGACCCCGTCCTCGACTGGGTGAAGGGCACCGGACTGCGCCCCGTCCTCACCGCCCTCGCCGACGACGAGGACGCCAGGGACGCCTTCCTCGCCGACTACCGCGACCTGCTGCGCACCGCGTACCCCGCGGGCCCCCACGGCACCGTCTTCCCGTTCCGCCGCATCTTCGCCGTCGCCCACCGGGAGAAGTGATGATCGCCGCCCTCGACCACGTCCAGCTGGCCGCCCCCGCAGGCTCGGAGGAGGCCCTGCGCACGTACTACGCGCACGTTCTCGGGATGACGGAGATCCCCAAGCCACCGGCCCTGGCCGCCCGCGGCGGCTGCTGGTTCCAGGCCGGCCCCGTCCAGCTCCACCTGGGCATCGAGGCGGACTTCCGCCCGGCCCGCAAGGCCCATCCGGGCCTGCGGGTGCGTGACATCGACGCGTACGCGGCCCGGCTGACGGAGCGCGGCGCCGAGGTGCGCTGGGACGGCGACCTGCCCGGCCACCGCCGCTTCTTCAGCCACGACCCGGTGGGCAACCGGCTGGAGTTCCTGGAACCGGACGGGGCCCCGCCACCGGAAGTCCGGTGACGGGGCCCCGTCGGACGCGTCGCGGCCGCGCGCCGGTGGATCAGTTCAGGACGCTGTACGTGTTCCAGCCGCCGCCGAGCCTGACCGGGCGGGTGAACTGGCCGGAGCCGTTCGAGATGTAGAGGTAGAGGCTGCCGTTGCGGTCGACCCCGACGAGGTCGGCCTTGCCGTCCCCGGTGAGGTCGCCGGGCGCGGCCAGCTTCGTGTAGGTGTTCCAGCCCTTGCCGACGGGGAAGGGGGACTGGAAGGGCCGGTACTTGTCGCCGGTGCCCCGGTACATCCTGAGCAGCCCCGCCGAGTCGCGGGTCAGCACGTCGGTGCGGCCGTCGCCGGTGAAGTCACCGGCGCCGATGATCACGTTGTATCCGTTCCAGCCGCCGCCGACCCTGATCCGGGCGGCGAGGCCGTTGCCCGTGCCGTTGCCGGGGTGGAGGTACAGGGTGCCGCCGGTGTCACGCGTCAGCAGGTCGGCCTTGCCGTCGCCGGTGAGGTCGCCGGGGCCGACCGTGAGGTTGTAGCCGCCCCAGCCGCTGCTGATCCGGGGGGCGCTGTCCGGCGCGTAGCTGTAGTTGTAGAGCCCGCCGTCGTACACCTCCATCAGGTCGACCAGGGTGTTCTCGTTGAGCGAGGACGAGTAGAAGGGCTTGGCGCCCTTCCAGCCGCCGACATCGCTCGACTGGGCACGCGCGCTCAGCTTGCCGTTGTTCAGCGACCAGTACGACCAGAGCGTGCCCTTGGAGTCGAGCCCGAGGAGGTCGTTCTTGCCGTAGTCGGGGGCGCCGCCCGCGCCCGCGAGGAGCGACGCCACGTTCAGACCGGTGCCGCCCGCGACGCGGACCGACAGTTCGCCGCTGTCGCCGACGGAGGAGTAGACGAAGACGTCACCGTTCACCGCCCGGGCGATCAGGTCCCCGCGGCCGTCGCCGTCGAGGTCGTCGGCGCCGATGACCTGGTTGTAGATGTGCCAGCCGTGCCCGACCCGGGCACTGTCGGTGAACGGGGCCTTCGCGGTACCGGTACCCGCGTAGAAGTGCAGGTCGCCGGAGACGGTCCGGGCGTAGAGGTCGGCGATGCCGTCCCCGGTGACGTCGTTCGCCCCGATGAGCTGGTCGTAGGTGCCCCAGCCCTTGCCGATCAGGACCCGGGACCCGAACGGCGCGGTGGACGTGTCGCCGGTGGCCGGGTACAGGTACAGCTCGCCCGCGGGCGTGCGGGCCAGCAGGTCGGCACGCCCGTCGCCGGTGAGGTCACCGGGCGAGAGGACCTTGTTGTAGATCTGCCAGCCCTTGCCGGTCCACTCGACGTTGCCGGTGCCCGCCCCCGACATCCCCGAGTAGAACGAGAGCGAGCCGTAGGGCGACAGCGTCAGCAGGTCCGCGAACCCGTCACCCGTCTGGTCGCCGACCGGAATGATGTCCTTGTGCGCGGTCGCGACCTTGCCGGGGATCTCGAACGCGAAAGTCCCCTCGACGCTGCTCGGCGTGATGTCGAGCTCGCCGTCGTACGTCCGGTAGACCAGGTCGGAGTAGCCGTCGTCGTCGAAGTCCGCACGGGGCTTCGCGGCGGAGGCCGCGGCCGCCTGCCGACGGTCGGTGTGCTCCGGCAGGTTCAGGGACGGCCCCGGGCCCGCCGAGTCCGCGGGCCGCTCGGTCACGGTGCGCTGTGGTGCGGTGTCATCGGCCGAGGCCGGGGCGGCCAGCAGGATGCCGGCCGAGAGGACGAGGGCGGTGCAGGCCGCGACGCGGCGCGCGCGCTTCGAGCGCGCGGGCATGGCACGGCGGCCGGGTTCCACAGAAGACAAAGCCCCCCCAGGGGTTCATGGTGAAGCGCCCGCGGACGCCCGCCACCGGATGCCGGTGACGGGCGTCCGTCGGAACGCGATGGTGCGGTCGTGCGAGGGATCAGTACAGGTTGGCGTACGTACCCCAACCGCCGCCGACCCTGGCCCGGGCGCCGAACTTGCCGGTGCCGGTCGAGGTGTAGCGGTAGAGGTCGCCCTTGCCGTCGACACCCACGAGGTCGGCCTTGCCGTCCCCGGTGATGTCGCCGGGCGCGGCCAGCTTCTTGTACGTGTTCCAGCCCCCGCCGATGTTCACGCGTGACTTGAACGGCTTCGACGCGACGCCCGTACCCGGGTAGAGGTAGAGCGTGCCGCCCTTGGTGCGGGCCAGCAGGTCGGTGCGGCCGTCGCCGTTGTAGTCACCGGCGCCGACCAGCTTGTTGTACGCGTCCCAGCCGCCGCCGACGTTGATCCGCGAGGCGAACCCGACACCCGTGCCGGTGCCCCGGTAGAGGTAGAGCGTGCCGCCCTTGGTGCGGGCCAGCAGGTCGCCCTTGCCGTCGCCGCTGAGGTCACCGGGGCCGACGAGGCTGTTGTAGACGCCCCAGCCCTTGCCGATGGTGTAGTCGCCGTTGTACAGCGTCCCGGCGAACAGCTCCAGGATCTCGGACCGGCCGCTGTAGGTGAGGGCCGACGGGAAGGTGATGTTGGCACCGCCCCAGTTCTTGCCGACCTGCTGCCGGGCGGCGAACAGACCGTTGTTCTTCGGGTAGTACCAGTACAGGTTGCCCCTGGTGTCGAGCCCGAGCATCTCGTTCTTGCCGAAGTCGGGGTTGCCGCCCGCCCCGACGAACTGCGACGCCACGTTCCAGCCGGTGCCACCACCCGTACGGGTGAGGAAGCTGCCCACGCCCGTCGACTCGTAGTAGTACATCGCGCCGGCCGTCGTCCGGGCGATGATGTCGCCGAGGCCGTCACCGTTGGCGTCGTCGACGCCGATGATCTGGTTGTAGCCGTTCCAGCCCTTGCCGACCATCACGCGCCCCGCGAACGGCTGGGCGGCCTTGCCGGTGCCGGCGTAGAAGTACAGCTCCCCGGCGGGCGTACGGGTGAAGAGGTCGGCGATGCCGTCGCCGGTCACGTCGTTGGCGCCGACCAGCTGGTCGTAGGCACCCCAGCCGCTGCCGACCTTGACCCGGGACCTGAACGGGTTGCTGTCGACCGCGCCGTTGGTGGCGTACAGGTACAGCTCGCCCGACGGCGTACGGGCCAGCAGGTCGCCGCGGCCGTCACCGGTCAGATCCCCGGCGCCGACGAGCTTGTTGTACATCTGCCAGCCCTGGCCGGACCAGGTGGCGTAACCGCTGTAGGTGCTCTGGCTCTGGTAGAGCGAGAGCGTGCCGGTGGCGGTCAGCGTCAGGAACTCGGGGCTGCCGTTGCCGTCCAGGTCGCCGGGCGCGACGAGGTCCTTGAACTGCAGGCCGTCCGAGCCGTAGATCGAGTACTCGTAGGAGTCCGCGCCGGTCGACGGCTCGAGGTACACCTTGCCGTTGATCGCGCGGTACATCGTGTCGCTGTACCCGTCGCCGTCCATGTCCAGGCGCGGCTTCGCGGGCACGACCGCGGCAGCGGCACCCTCGACGCCCGCCGCACGCGACTTCTGCGCCGGGTGCTTCGGGAGCGTCAGGGACGGCAGCCGGTCGAGAGTCGGCGCGGACTGCTCGACGGCGGTGCGGTGCGGTGCGGTGTCATCGGCCGAGGCCGGGGCGGCCAGCAGCATGCCGGCCGAGAGAACGAGTGCGGTGCAGGCCGCGATCCGGCCGGCGCGCTTCGAGCGCGCGGGCATGACACGACGGCCGGGTTCCACAGAAGACAAAGCCCCCCCAGGGGTAAGTGGTGGAACCGGGAGAAACGCCTTCACGAGTGCGATACATGTGCACTGAAGCATTCCCGGGATAATCACAGACTCTACAACTGTGACCAGCGGGACTGAAGTGCTTTAGCAGTGAACGACGTCTCGGATCGGACACACCCGGGAGGGGCAATCAGGAAGCAATCGGGACACGCCCGCTCAACTCCTGCGATGCCCGATCAACCGCGGTTTCGACTCCAGGTTCTCCAGCCCGTGCCACGCCAGATTCACCAGATGGGCCGCGACTTCCGCCTTCTTCGGCTTGCGCGTGTTCACCCACCACTGACCCGTCAGCGCCACCATCCCGACGAGTGCCTGCGCATACAGAGGCGCCAGCTTCGGGTCGAAGCCCCGGGCCTTGAACTCCAGACCCAGAATGTCCTCCACCTGCGTGGCGATATCGCTGATGAGCGAGGCGAACGTACCCGTCGACTGGGCCACCGGCGAATCCCGGACCAGAATGCGGAAACCGTCCGTATACGTCTCGATGTAGTCCAGTAGCGCGAACGCCGCCTGCTCCAGCAGCTCACGCGGATGACCGGCGGTCAGCGCGCTGGTCACCATGTCCAGGAGCTGACGCATCTCCCGGTCCACCACCACGGCGTACAGCCCCTCCTTGCCGCCGAAGTGCTCGTACACCACCGGCTTGGAGACCCCCGCACGCGACGCGATCTCCTCCACCGACGTGCCCTCGAAACCCTTGTCGGCGAAGAGTGTGCGACCGATGTCCAGCAGTTGCTCGCGGCGTTCCTTCCCCGTCATCCGCACCCGGCGGGTCCGCCGGGCAGAGGGTGCACGGGTGTTCTCGCTGCTTGTGCTTCCATCGGTCGCCACGTCGTCAATCATGCCGCGTCGGCCCGCACGGGGTGGCGCCGGGACTCGATACGCGCGGAGTCGGGCCAGCGCACATCGGTCGCCCAGCCCAACTGCTCGAACCAGCGGATCAGCCGGGCACTCGAATCGATCTGACCGCGCATCACGCCGTGCCGCGCACTCGTCGGGTCGGCATGGTGCAGGTTGTGCCAGGACTCACCGCACGACAGGACCGCCAGCCACCACACGTTGCCGGACTTGTCACGGGACTTGAACGGGCGCTTGCCGACCGCGTGACAGATCGAGTTGATCGACCAGGTCACATGGTGCAACAGCGCCACCCGGACCAGCGAGCCCCAGAAGAACGCGGTCGCCGCACCCCACCACGACATCGTGACCAGCCCGCCCACCAGCGGCGGAATGGCCAGCGAGACGATCGTGAAGGAGAGGAAGTGGCGGGAGATCCCGCGGATCGCCGGGTCCCTCATCAGATCGGGCGCGTACTTCTGCTGAGGAGTCCGCTCCTCGTCGAACATCCAGGCGATGTGAGCCCACCACAGGCCCTTCATCAGGGCCGGCAGCGTCTCACCGAAACGCCACGGCGAGTGCGGGTCGCCCTCCGCGTCCGAGAAACGGTGGTGCTTGCGGTGATCGGCCACCCAGCGGACCACCGGGCCCTCCACGGCCAGCGAACCGGCCACGGCCAGGGCGATGCGGAGCGGACGCTTCGCCTTGAACGAACCATGCGTGAAATACCGGTGGAAACCGATCGTGATGCCATGGCAGCCGATGTAGTACATCGCCACCAGCAGGCCCAGATCGAGCCAGCTCACACCGCGGCCCCAGGCCAGCGGCACCGCCGCGACCAACGCCACGAACGGCACGACGATGAACAGCAGGAGCGCGATCTGCTCGACCGACCGCTTGTTGTCCCCGCCGAGCGTGGCGGAGGGAAGAACCTGACCGTCAGCCGCCTCGGCGGCCTCGATCACTTCGGGGCTGGACTTCATGGGGAGTCCCCTGTGGGTAGAAATGCAACGAACAGTCCGGGCTACGCACCCGTAACCTACGGCGTCGTAAGTATGGCAGCGAGGAGGCCCGCCACACGGGAGAACGACCGACCGGGCACAGACCGGCCCCCTACGGGGTAGGGGACTCCACGCCTACCCCGTACGTACCCGCCACGAACAACGGACACCTCTCGGGGCGCGAACAGCACCGACAGCACGGACACCTATCCTGGAGAGGTCGGACAGCGCGGTCCGCACCCTGCCACCCGGGGGGTCGCGTCAGCACCCGCTGCCAGCCGCCGGCCCCGGATCCCGTGCTCAACCACTGCAAGGAGCCGCACACTGTGAGCAGTGCCGACCAGACCCCCGCCGCCAGCCCCGAGCTGCGCGCCGACATCCGCCGCCTCGGCGACCTGCTGGGCGAGACCCTCGTACGCCAGGAGGGGCAGGAACTCCTCGACCTCGTCGAGCGCGTCCGCGCCCTCACCCGCACCGACGGCGAGGCCGCGGCCGAGCTCCTCGGCGACACGGACCTGGAGACCGCCGCACAGCTCGTGCGGGCCTTCTCCACCTACTTCCACCTCGCCAACGTCACCGAGCAGGTCCACCGCGCCCACGAGATGCGCGACCGGCGCGCCGCCGAAGGCGGACTCCTCGCCCGGACCGCCGACCGGCTCAAGGACGCGGACCCCCAGCACCTGCGCGAGACCGTCAAGAACCTCAACGTCCGGCCGGTCTTCACCGCACACCCCACCGAAGCCGCCCGGCGTTCCGTGCTGAACAAGCTCCGCCGCATCGCCGCACTCCTCGAAACCCCCGTCATCGAGGCCGACCGGCGCCGCCAGGACATCCGGCTCGCCGAGAACATCGACCTCATCTGGCAGACCGACGAACTGCGCGTGGTCCGCCCGGAGCCCGCCGACGAGGCCCGCAACGCCATCTACTACCTCGACGAACTCCACGCCAACGCCGTGGGCGACGTCCTGGAGGACCTGGCCGCCGAACTCGAGCGCGTCGGCGTCGAACTGCCCGCCGGCACCCGCCCCCTCACCTTCGGCACCTGGATCGGCGGAGACCGCGACGGCAACCCCAACGTGACGCCCGCCGTCACCTGGGAAGTACTGATCCTCCAGCACGAGCACGGCATCACCGACGCCCTCGAACTCGTCGACCAGCTCCGCGGACTGCTCTCCAACTCCATCCGCTACACCGGAGCCACCGACGAGCTCCTCGCCTCCCTCCAGGCCGACCTGGAAGCCCTCCCGGAGATCAGCCCCCGCTACAAGCGGCTGAACGCGGAGGAGCCCTACCGGCTCAAGGCCACCTGCATCCGGCAGAAGCTCGTCAACACCCGCGAGCGCCTCGCCTCCGGCACCCCGCACCGCCCCGGCTGCGACTACCTCGGCACCGCCGAACTCGTCGCCGACCTGGCCCTCATCCAGACCTCCCTGCGCGCGCACAAGGGCGGCATCGTCGCCGACGGCCGGATGGACCGCACCATCCGCACCCTCGCCGCGTTCGGCCTGCAGCTCGCCACCATGGACGTACGCGAACACGCCGACGCCCACCACCACGCGCTCGGCCAGCTCTTCGACCGCCTCGGCGAGGAATCCTGGCGCTACGCCGACATGCCGCGCGACTACCGGCAGAAGCTCCTCGCCAAGGAACTGCGCTCCCGCCGGCCGCTCGCCCCCACCCCGGCCCCGCTCGACGCCGCCGGCGAGAAGACCCTCGGCGTCTTCCACACCATCAGCCAGGCCTTCGAACGCTTCGGCCCCGAAGTCATCGAGTCCTACATCATCTCGATGTGCCAGGGCGCCGACGACGTCTTCGCCGCCGCCGTCCTCGCCCGCGAAGCCGGACTCCTCGACCTCCACGGCGGCTGGGCCAAGATCGGCATCGTCCCGCTCCTGGAGACCACCGACGAGCTCAAGGCCGCCGACGTCATCCTCGACGAGATGCTCGCCGACCCCTCCTACCGCCGCCTCGTCTCCCTGCGCGGCGACGTCCAGGAGGTCATGCTCGGCTACTCCGACTCCTCCAAGTTCGGCGGCATCACCACCTCCCAGTGGGAGATCCACCGCGCCCAGCGCCGGCTCCGCGACGTCGCCCACCGCTACGGCGTACGCCTGCGCCTCTTCCACGGCCGCGGCGGCACCGTCGGCCGCGGCGGCGGCCCCTCGCACGACGCGATCCTCGCGCAGCCCTGGGGCACGCTCGAGGGCGAGATCAAGGTGACCGAGCAGGGCGAGGTCATCTCCGACAAGTACCTCATCCCCGCGCTCGCCCGCGAGAACCTGGAGCTGACCGTCGCGGCCACCCTCCAGGCCTCCGCGCTGCACACCGCGCCCCGCCAGTCCGACGAGGCCCTGGCCCGCTGGGACGCGGCCATGGACACCGTCTCCGACGCCGCCCACGCCGCGTACCGCAAGCTGGTCGAGGACCCCGACCTGCCGACGTACTTCCTCGCCTCCACCCCGGTGGACCAGCTCGCCGACCTGCACCTGGGCTCGCGGCCCTCCCGCCGCCCCGGCTCGGGCGTCTCGCTCGACGGACTGCGCGCCATCCCGTGGGTCTTCGGCTGGACCCAGTCACGGCAGATCGTGCCCGGCTGGTTCGGCGTCGGCTCCGGCCTCAAGGCCCTGCGCGAGGCCGGTCTCGACACCGTCCTGGACGAGATGCACGAACAGTGGCACTTCTTCCAGAACTTCCTCTCCAACGTCGAGATGACCCTCGCCAAGACCGACCTGCGCATCGCCCGCCACTACGTCGACACCCTCGTCCCCGACGAGCTGAAGCACGTCTTCGACGTCATCGAGGCGGAGCACGCCCTCACCGTGCAGGAGGTCCTCAGGGTCACCGGCGGAACCGAACTGCTCAGCACCAGCCCGGTGCTCCAGCAGACCTTCGCCATCCGCGACGCCTACCTGGACCCGATCTCCTACCTCCAGGTGTCCCTGCTGGCCCGCCAGCGCCAGGCGGCCGAACGCGGCGAGGAACCCGACCCGCTGCTCGCCCGCGCCCTGCTGCTCACCGTCAACGGCGTCGCGGCCGGACTCCGTAACACCGGCTGATCAACACGGTCCGGTCAACACCGTCCGAGTAACGCCGTCCGATCAGGCGGTGTTACTCGGACGCGTGCGCGGGCGGGGCGCTCTCACAGGGCGATGAACGTCGCCACCAGCAGGGCCCCGCCCGCGATCCCGGTACCCCAGCCGACCCGGGGCAGCCGCAGACCGCCGCCGATCACCAGGCCGGCCAGGATCAGCGCACCGCCCAGCGGCACCCACGCATGCAGGAAACCCGGCGTCCCGGTCCGTACGACCTCGAAGGTGTCCGGCTTCACGACGACGGGGAAACGATCACCCTTCTTCGCCGCCACGGACTTGTCGACCGACACCCGGGAACGTGCCGACCCGCCGTCCGACGGCGTGTACGGACCCGTGCAGACCTCACTGCCGCACCCCGTCACCGTCATCGTCCCGTGCTCACGGCCCTTCGCCAGCACGACGTGGTGCGCCGAGTCCCACGAGGACAGCACACCTGCGACGAGCAACAGGAGGACGACACAGCCGAGCGCTGCGCTGCGGCCGTACTGCACGGCACGGTGGGAGGTGCTCCGCTTCATGGGGGCCGATCTTTGGCCAGGCCCCTACGGTCGGTCAAGCCGTGGCTGAAAACAGCCCGGTTACCAGCGGGTATGTCAGGAGTTGTACGCGCCCTGCGCGCGTTCCAGCCCCTCCGCCAACAGGCACTCCACCGAGTCCGCCGCCCGGTCCACCAGGAACGCCAGCTCCTTGCGCTCCGTCGACGAGAAGTCCTTCAGCACGAAGTCCGCGACCTGCATCCGCCCCGGCGGACGCCCGATCCCGAACCGGATCCGGTGATAACCCGGACCCATCGACTTCGTCATCGACTTCAGCCCGTTGTGGCCGTTGTCGCCACCACCCAGTTTCAGCCGCAGCGTCCCGTAGTCGATGTCCAGCTCGTCGTGCACCGCCACGACATGATCCAGCGGCACCTTGTAGAAGTCGCGCAGCGCCGTCACCGGGCCACCCGACAGATTCATGTACGACATCGGCTTCGCCACCACCACCCGGCGGCTCAACGGCCCGGGCGGACCGATCCGCCCCTCCAGCACCTGCGCCTGCGCCTTGGGGGCCCGCTTGAACTTCCCGCCGATCCGCTCCGCGAGGAGGTCGGCGACCATGAAACCGACGTTGTGCCGGTTCGCCGCGTACTCGGGACCGGGATTGCCCAGGCCCACGATCAGCCAGGGGTCGGTGGCGTCGGACATCGCGCTGGGTCTCCTCGCGTACGGGCGGGTGGCGACAGGGAAACGGGGTGGCGGGCCTCCTCGCGGAGATCCGCCACCCCGTCAGTCAAGCAGGTGGGGCAAGGCTCAGGCCTCGGCGGGAGCGTCCTCGGCGGGGGCTTCCTCGACCTGAGCGGCGACGACCTGGAGCACGACGGCGTCCTCGTCACCGGCCAGCACGGAACCCTTGGGCAGCGGGACGTCCTTGGCGAGGATCGAGTCACCGGCGTCCAGGCCCGCGATGGAGACCGTGACGGACTCGGGGATGTGCGTGGCCTCGGCCTCGACGAGCAGGGTGTTCTGGACGTACTCGAGCAGGTTGCCGCCCGGGGCCAGCTCGCCCTCGACGTGCACCGCGATCTCGACCTCGACCTTCTCGCCGCGCTTCACGGTCAGCAGGTCGACGTGCTCGATGTTGCCCTTGATGGCGTTGCGCTGCACGGCCTTCGGGATGACCAGGGCGTCCTTGCCGTCGATCTCCAGGCCGATGAGGACGTTGGCCGTACGGAGCGCGAGGCCGAGCTCGTGGGCCGGAAGCGTGATGTGCACCGACTCGGCGCCGTGGCCGTAGATGACCGCGGGAACCAGGTTCGCGCGACGGGTGCGGCGGGCAGCGCCCTTGCCGAACTCCGAACGGACCGCGGCGTTGAGCTTGATCTCGGCCATGACTGCACTCCTCGTAAGGTGACAAACAACGGATGGTCACCCGGCCCACGACAGGCCTGCTACGAAGAGCGCGTCGATAACGGACCGCCGTACCTACGGGTACGGCCTCCCTCGCCGAGCAACTCGCTGAGTCTACCCGGCGGGGAGGCCGCACCCAAAGTGGATCTTCCGTGACACTCCTCGCCCCGGAGGGCGAGCGCCTCACGCTGAAGTGCCTACTGCTCCTCGAAGAGGCTCGTGACCGAACCGTCCTCGAAGACCTCACGCACCGCGCGCGCGATCGTCGGCGCGATCGACAGCACCGTGATCTTGTCGATCTCCAGCTCGCCCGGCGTCGGCAGGCTGTCCGTGAAGACGAACTCGCTCACCTTCGAGTTCTTCAGCCGGTCGGCGGCCGGACCCGAGAGCACACCGTGCGTCGCCGTCACTATGACGTCCTCGGCACCGTGAGCGAACAGGGCGTCCGCGGCGGCGCAGATCGTGCCACCCGTGTCGATCATGTCGTCGACCAGGACACAGACCCGGCCCTTCACATTGCCCACGACCTCGTGAACGCTGACCTGGTTCGGCACGTCCTTGTCGCGACGCTTGTGCACGATCGCCAGCGGGGCGTCCAGACGGTCGCACCAGCGGTCGGCGACACGCACACGGCCGGCGTCCGGCGAGACGATCGTCAGCTTCGAACGGTCGACCTTCGCACCGACGTAGTCGGCCAGGATCGGCAGCGCGAACAGGTGGTCGACCGGACCGTCGAAGAAGCCCTGGATCTGGTCGGTGTGCAGATCGACGGTCAGTATCCGGTCCGCACCCGCCGTCTTCATCAGGTCCGCGATCAGACGCGCCGAGATCGGCTCGCGCCCACGGTGCTTCTTGTCCTGACGGGCGTAACCGTAGAACGGCACGATCACCGTGATGGAACGGGCCGACGCGCGCTTCAGCGCGTCCAGCATGATCAGCTGCTCCATGATCCACTTGTTGATCGGAGCCGTGTGGCTCTGGATCAGGAAGCAGTCGGCGCCGCGGGCGGACTCCTGGAAGCGGACGTAGATCTCACCGTTGGCGAAATCGAAGGCCTTCGTCGGCACGAGGCCCACACCCAGCTGGTGCGCAACCTCCTCGGCCAGCTCGGGGTGGGCGCGGCCGGAGAAGAGCATCAGCTTCTTCTCGCCGGTCGTCTTGATCCCGGTCACAGCACAGTCTCCTCAGACGTGTTTCTGGCACTGCACGCAGATGTCCCGAAGTGCAACGAGCCAGCCGAAATGGGGTGAGCATCTATCACGGTACGCCGTGCGCGACGCACCTGTTTCCGGTCAGCTTTCGCTGCCGGTGTCCTCCGCCGCGGCCTGAGCCGCCTGCGCGGCCGCACTCCCCGGACGCTTACGGGCCACCCAGCCCTCGATATTCCTTTGCTGGCCGCGGGCCACGGCCAGCGAGCCGGCGGGCACGTCCTTCGTGATGACCGAGCCGGCCGCGGTGTAGACGCCGTCCCCGACCGTGACAGGCGCCACAAACATATTGTCCGAACCGGTCCGGCAGTGCGAGCCGATCGTCGTGTGGTGCTTGTGCACGCCGTCGTAGTTCACGAAGACGCTCGCCGCACCGATGTTCGTGTGATCACCGATCGTCGCGTCACCCACGTACGACAGGTGCGGGACCTTCGCCCCCTCACCGATCGTGGCGTTCTTCATCTCCACGTACGTACCGGCCTTGGACTTCGCGCCCAGCTTCGTACCCGGCCGCAGATAGGCGAACGGACCGACCGTCGCACCGGCGCCCACCTCGGCCCGGTCCGCGACCGTGTTGTCCACCCGCGCACCCGCACCCACGACGGTGTCCTTCAGCCGCGTGTTCGGACCCACCTCGGCGTCCTCCGCGAGGTGCGTGGCACCGAGCAGCTGCGTACCCGGGTGCACGATCGCGTCCCGCTCGAACGTCACGGTCACCTCGATCAGCGTCGACGCCGGATCCACCACCGTCACACCCGCCGTCATCGCCCGCTCCAGCAGCCGCTGGTTCAGCAGCCGTCGGGCCTCGGCGAGCTGCACCCGGTTGTTGATCCCGAGGATCTCCCGGTGGTCCCCGGCGACCGAGGCGCCGACCCGGTGCCCGGCCTCGCGCAGGATGGACAGCACGTCCGTGAGGTACTCCTCACCCTGGCTGTTGTCGGTGCGGACCTTGGCGAGCGCGTCCGTGAGCAGCCGGCCGTCGAACGCGAACACCCCGGAGTTGATCTCCCGGATCGCCCGCTGCGCGTCGGTGGCGTCCTTGTGCTCGACGATCTCGGTGACCGCGCCGGTCGCCGCGTCGCGGACGATCCGCCCGTAGCCGGTCGCGTCGGGGACCTCGGCGCTGAGCACGGTGACGGCGTTGCCGTCGGCGGTGTGGGTGGCGGCGAGCGCGGCCAGCGTCCCGCCGGCCAGCAGGGGGGTGTCGCCGCAGACGACGATCACGGTGCCGTCGACGGTCCCGCCCAGCTCGTCGAGGCCGACGCGCACCGCGTTACCGGTGCCCTTCTGCTCGGCCTGGTAGGCGGTGCGCACCTGGGCGTCCGCGGCGGTGAGGTGGGCGGTGACCTGCTCGCTCGCGTGGCCGACGACCACGACGAGGTGCTGCGGGTCCAGTTCGCGGGACGCGGCGACGACATGACCGACGAGCGAGCGCCCGGAGATCTCGTGCAGGACCTTGGGGGTCTTCGACTTCATGCGGGTGCCCTCACCCGCTGCGAGGACGACGACGGCTGCCGGGCGTACGGAGCTCACGGATGGGTCCTTCGGCTTCGGGTGATGGACATCCGCAGGATACCGGGGGGCGATGGGACGGACATGAGTGCGGGCCCCGACCGGTTGGTCGGGGCCCGCGACGAGGTGCTCCCCCACCAGGACTTGAACCCGGACAAATAGCACCAAAAGCTACTGTGCTGCCAATTACACCATGGGGGAATAACTCCGAACTAACCGGACATTGCGTCAGGACGTCGGATCGGCACGCAACACTATGCCGTACCGCCGACCCTCAATGCGACGGTATAGGTCCGCGCTTTTGTTCGCGCGAAGCGCCGCTCATTCGATTCCGTTCGACGGCGGACGTGCTGCGCAGGTCACCCGAAAATGAGATGCGCCCGCCCGTACGCTGGATGCCATGACCGCAACGGGGGCAGACCGGGAAGCGGCGGGACCGACCACCCGCGGCTACTGGTGGTGGGAACGGCGACGGAGTGTCGCACTGGATGTGGGGCTGGCGCTGGCTTCGGCGCTGGAGTGTGGGTTGGAAGGGGTGGTGTTCGCGGGGGACACCGGGCTGCCGGTGCCGGTGGGCGTGCTGTTCGGGCTGCTTGCGGGGTCCGTGCTGCTGGTGCGCCGGAAGTGGCCGATCGCCGTGGTGCTGGTGTCGATCGCGACGACGCCGGCCGAGATGGGTTTCCTGATGGGCCTGGTCGGTCTGTACACACTGGCCGCGTCCGAGGTGCCGCGGCGGATCACCGCGGTGCTGATGAGCATGTCGCTGGTGGGGATGTTCATCGTCACGTACGTGCGGCTGCGGCAGGGCGTCGACGCCGACGCGGACTTCGGGCCCGGTGACTGGTACGTGCCGATGGTGTCCCTCTTCATGGCGTTGGGCCTGAGCGCGCCGCCGGTGCTGTTCGGCCTCTACATAGGGGCGCGGCGCCGGCTGATGGAGAGCTTGCGGGAGCGGGCGGATTCGCTGGAGCGGGAGTTGTCGTTGCTCGCGGACCGGGCGGAGGAGCGGGCGGAGTGGGCGCGTACGGAGGAGCGGACCCGGATCGCCCGTGAGATGCATGACGTGGTCGCGCACCGGGTGAGTCTGATGGTGGTGCACGCGGCGGCTCTGCAGGCGGTGGCGCCGAAGGATCCGGCGAAGGCGGTCCGGAACGCCGCGCTGGTGGGTGACATGGGGCGGCAGGCGTTGACCGAGCTGCGCGAGATGCTCGGGGTGCTGCGTACGGGAGAGCCCATGGTCACGCGGGTGACGCAGGTGCCGTTGGCTTCCGTGGGGCGTGCGGTGCCGGTGGCGACGGAGGACGGGCCGCGGCTGGTGGAGATGGAGACGCTCGTGGGGGAGTCGCGGGCGGCGGGGATGACGGTGGAGCTGTCGGTGGAGGGGGAGGCGCGGGTGTACGCGCCGGAGGTGGAGCAGACGGCGTACCGGGTGGTGCAGGAGGCCCTGACGAACGTGCACAAGCACGCGGCGGGGGCGAAGACGTGGGTGCGTCTCGCGCACCGGGGTGCCGAGGTCGCGATGCAGGTGGAGAACGGTCCGTCGGACGCGGCGACGGCGGATGCGGGGCTGCCCAGCGGGGGCAACGGGCTGCTCGGTATGCGGGAGCGGGTGCTGGGGCTGGGGGGCGTCTTCGTGTCCGGGCCGACGGATGCCGGTGGATTCCGGGTGTCGGCGGTCCTGCCGGACGAGTGCGGTCCGTCCGGCGTGTGAGGGCGGGCGCGGGGGCGCCACCCCTCACGGAGGCTTACGCCTGGGTGCCGGGGGTGCCGGTGTGGACGAGGCGTTCCGGCTGGATTCCGGTGACCAGGGTGGCGAGGGCCTGGTCGATGTCCGGGCCGAGGTACCAGTCGCCGGTGTGGTCGATGCTGTAGACCCGCCCCTCGGCGTCGATGGCGATGACGGCCTGTCCGTCTCCTTCTTCACCGAGCGGCGCGACCTCGGTTTCGAGGGCGCGGCCGAGGTCTCCCAGGGTCCGGGCGAGGTGGAGTCCGCTCAGCGGGTCGATCCGGACGTTCGGCGGGGCGATCTGCCGGCCGGGCGCGGTGGCGGTGATGCGGAGTCCGCCGAATTCGGCCCAGGCCTCGACGGCGGCGGGGAAGACGGCGTGCTGGTGTCCGGCGGGTGAGGCGTGGGAGCGCAGGGCGTCGGCCCACTCCTCGGCCTGGCGGATGTCCCAGCGGCCGGGTTGCCAGCCGGCGGTGCGCAGGGCGGCGTCGACGGCGACCGGGAAGCGGGTGGAGCTGTGGCGGTCGTGGTTACTGAGGCCTGTTTGTGCGGGGAGGTCCTGCATGGGGGCGCGGTCAGCCCTTCTCGGCGGTGGCCGCCGCTCCGGTCGTGGTGAGGTCGACGGGACGTACGCCGAAGTGGGCGAGCATGACGGAGCAGGAGCGGCAGGGGGCCGCGTAGCTGCCGTGGAGGGGGTCGCCGTCCTCGCGGATGCGGCGTGCCGTGAGGCGGGCGTGTTTGAGGGCGCGCCGGGCTTCGCCGTTGGTGAGGGGCTTGCGCTGGGCTCGTTTGGAGCGGCCGGTCTCGGCGGCGGTGAGGTGCCGGGAGAGCAGTATGGCTTCGGGGCAGCGGCCGGTGAAGCGTTCGCGCTGTCCGGTGGGAAGGGCGTCGAGGAAGTCCTGGACGAGGTGGTGGAGTACGGGTGGCTGGTCGCCCTTGCCCGCGGTGCAGGTGAGGGTTTCGCCGCGTACGGACAGGGCTGCGGCCACCGCGGGCAGGATGCCGTCGCGGCGGTGGGTCAGACGCGGGGTGTGGCCGTTCTCGCTGGTGCTCCAGCTGAGTCGGGGGTCCCCGGTCGTGACGGTCTGTGCGGAGTGTGCGGTGTGCATGGTGCTGTGTCCCTCCCGTGCCCGCAGCGGCTGCTGCCGAATGTGCACGCCCCCGTGTATGCGGGTGACAGCCTGCCAAATGTGTCGGGTCCTGTGAAAGCTGGGTCGGTGAAACGTGTCTGCGTGTCGCGGTTCGGTGGCCTGTTCGTCGCTCGTCCGTCACCCCGTTGTGACGGTTGGTGACGGATGTGGTCGTGGGGCGGAGGGGAGGGGTCTGCCACGGGCTCACCGCATAGGCTGTGCCTGGACCGCCCCCGTGGGCAGGTCGGTCCTCATCAGCCAGACGCAGCAGGGGGCAACCGCCATGACGACAGGTCGGCTCGGGCAGCAAGCCCCGCCACCGAACGCGGCCTACGCCGGGCAGCTCGTGCACTTCCCGGATCCGGTCCGGGCGTCCCGCCACCCCAGAGGTGTGCGTATGGACGGGAACGGCTGTCCTGAGTTCGCGCCGTACGCGCGCGCCGCCGCGGAGATCGCCGAGCCTCCGCAGGGGTTCGGTGTGGATGAGCTGCGGCTCACGGACTACGTGTCGGCGAACGCGGCGCTGGCGGCGAGCGGTCACGAGCTGTGGGGCACGATTCCCGCGGTGGCCACTCCGCACGGCTGGACCTGGCATCACGTGCCGGGCGGCCGGCGGATGGAGCTGGTCCCGGTCGAGGTGAAGGCGTTGCTGCGGCATCACGGTGGTCTGGCGACGACCGCGGTGGACCAGAACAAGCGGGGCACGCGTCCGCTGCAGGAGACCCGGCCCGCGCACTTCCGGTTGCCGAAGGGTGCCGTGGCGGTGAGCGAGCAGCAGATCCAGGGCGTCGAGGAGGACCTCGGCTACCGGCTGCCGGGTGCGTACCGTTCGTTCCTGAAGGCGGCGGGCGGTTCGGCTCCGGTGGGTGCGGCGCTCGACGCGGAGCTCGGCCTCCTGGTGGATCAGCCGTTCTTCACGGTGCGTGAGGAAGCCGGGGTGAATGACCTGGTGTACGTGAACAAGTGCCTGCGGGACCACCTGACCAAGGATTACCTGGGGGTCGGTTTCGTCCAGGGCGGCATTCTCGCGGTGAAGGTCCGTGGGGACGGCGTCGGTTCGGTCTGGTTCTGTGCGTACGACGACGCGCGCGATCAGGACGGCTGGAGTGTGCAGGAGCGGGTGGACCGGCTGCTGTTGCCGTGCGGCGTTGATTTCGACGCGTTCCTCCAGCGTCTCGCGGGTAATCCGCCGGAGCTGGAGACGGTGGCGAACCTGATGGTGGATGGCGGCTTCGCGCGTGCTGTCCCGGTGGAGGGGTGAGCGCGATGGTGACCTTTGCGCAGGCGCAGGAGCGGGCGGACGAGTGGGTCAACGGTGACGTTGCGGCGTATCAGCACCGGGAGGTGCGGGTGCGTGAGTTCGAACTGGGTTTCGTGGTGTGGGCCGAGGACCGTGCCGAGGGTCCGGTGTCGGACGGTGGACGGCAGCGGCTGGTGATCGCGCGGGACAGCGGCGAAGCGACGTTGTGGCCGGGGCTGCCGGTGGGTGAGGTGATCCGGCGGTACGAGGAGGAGTACGGGTCCGTGGCCGGTGTGCCGTCGGAGCCGGAGCCGCCGCAGCGCATCGATCTGAATCAGACGTCGTTCCTGTTGAGCCCGCCGGAGTGGCTCCAGGAGGCGGCGGACAAGCTGGGTATTCCGGACCGGCGTGCGGAGGCGGCGGGGCAGACGCCTCCGCACGGCCCTGCGGCCGTTCCGTATGAGCCGACGGCTCCCGAGGGTGTTCCGGCGTCGGCGCCGCAGCCGCCGGTCGGGGCCACTCCGTGGGCGGGGACCGATACGAACGCGGGGTCCGACGAGGGCGAGGTCGGCTTGCCGGCCACGGTGTTCGCGCCGCCGCTCTCGGGTGCGGACGACGACGGGGTGCCGCCTCGGATGGTGGCGGCCGATGCTCCGACGGCGTTGATGTCGGGGGGCAGCCAGCTGCCGCAGACGGCGATCGCTCCTGGTCTGCCGCCGGCTTCCGGGCCGGGCGGTTCGGTGCCGGGCGGTTCCGCTCCGGGTCGTCCGGCCGGTCCGGGGCGGGGCCCCGTGTCCGGGCCCGGGGCCGGCCCCGGCTCCGGTGATATCGCGGACGAGGCGACGAGCAAGGCCGTCGTCCCGCCCCGTGGTGCGCGGGGTGGTGGCTCGACGACTCCGCCGCCGCCGGGTGCGCCCGGTACGCCGGGTGCGCGGCCGGGTGTGCCGTTGCCGCCGCCTTCGGGGCCGGGTGCGCCGGGTGCTCCGGCCGGTGGGTACGTGCCGACGCAGCTCGTGTCGCAGCAGGGTCCGCCCGGTGCGCCGCAGCCGCCCGCGCCGCCCGCACCCCCCGGTTCGACGCCGCCGCCCGGTGGCGGCGATGTGCACCATGCGGCGACGATGTTCGCCGAGCCGGGTGCGGTCGGGCCGTCGGCTCCGCGGCCGCCGGGTCCGCCCGGCGTTCCCGGTGCGCCGCAGCCGCCCGCGCCGCCCGGTCCGCCCGCGCCGCTCGGTACGACGCCGCCGCCCGGTGGGGGCAATGTCCACCATGCGGCGACGATGCTCGCGGGTCCGGGGCCGGTGGGGCCGTCGGCTCCGCAGCCGCCCGGCCCGCCCGGTCCGCCCGGTGCGCCGATGGGACCGGGCGCCCCCGGTCCCGTACCGCCGCCCGGTCACACTCCGCCGCCCTCGTACGGGTATCCGCAGGCGCCGGCCGGTCAGCCGACGGTCGGCCCCGGCTACCAGGCCGTGCTGCGGTACCGCGGTCCGGACGGCAGCGAGCAGCAGCTGATCCGTCGTTCGGCGCCGGGTACTCCGCACCCCGAGTGGCAGATGCTGCACGAGTTGCGGGCGATGAACGTGCCGCCGCAGCAGGTCATCGAGCTGCACACGGAGTTGGAGTCGTGCGAGCTGCCGGGTGGTTACTGCGCCCGGATGATCCGTGAGACGTGGCCGCAGGTGCGGATCACGAGTGTCGCTCCGTACGGAACGGATCACGCGAGCCGGCAGCAGGGCATGCAGCATCTGCTGACGCATCAGGGTGAGTTGCATCAGGTGGCGGACGGTCCGGCGCGTCCGGCGCCGGTGCGGGCTCCGTTGCCGCCGGTGCCGCCGGCGGTGCAGGTGCCGCCGGAGGCCATCGCGGAGGAGATGCTGCAGACGTTCGGCCCCCAGGGGGTGCTGCGCTTCGACCAGCGCGCGGTGTCCCGGCAGGGTGTGCCGGAGATCGTGGCGCGGACGCTGGTGTGGGCGGGGCTGCCCGCCGACTTCGGGCCGTTCTTCTGGGCGCAGCCGGGTCAGCCGGTCGTGCCGACGCTGGCGGAACTGGCGGCGCAGCGGCAGGTGCAGGCGGCTCCCGACGCGGGGTCGTACCTGGTGATGGGTTCGGACTTCGGCCGGGCGATCTGTGTGCAGTACGGGACGGCGAACATCGTGGCCGTGCCGGTGGAGGCGGGTCCGGGCGGGCAGTCGGTGCCGCCGCAGTTCGTGAACACGGGGTTGCCGGAGTTCGCGCGTTCGATGGCGTTGCTGGGCCGGATGTGGCGGCTGCGGTACGGGCTGAATCCGGAGCAGGCGGGTCGTTGGACGGTCGATTTCCAGGCGCAGCTGGCGGCGGTCGACCCGGCGGCTCTGGCGTCGCCGGAGAGCTGGTGGTCGGTGTTGCTGGAGCAGATGTGGGACGGGCTGATCTGACGGGCCGGTCCTTGCGGTAGTGCCGGGGTGTGGCGCCCCTTCCCTGTGGGGGAGGGGCGCCACACCCCTTCTGTGGGTTGTGATGCCTGTCGCTTCCGTCCGGAAAGCGTCGAAACGATTCCGACTTCTTGACCAATTGCCGCATCCTTGACGTATTGCTCGGTGGTCGGAGAGTCGGAAAGAGGCGTCAAGGATGAGTTCTGCACCGGTGTCCGCGCACGGCTTCGTCGGCGTACGCGGCCGTGGTTACCGTCCGGAGCAGGTGGACCGGACGGTGGCCGCGCTGTCGGCGGAGCGGGACGGGGCGCGGGAGCAGGTGGCGCGCCTGACGGAGCTGGTGGAGACGCTGGTGGCCGAGTCGGCGCGGCTGGACGAGGTCGTCGCCACGCTGGCGCCGCAGGACTACGCGTCGCTGGGGGAGCGGGCGCAGCGGATCCTGGCGCTGGCCGAGGGCGAGGCGGAGACGCTCCGGGCTGCTGCCGCCGAGGAGGCGCAGGCGCTGCGGGACGAGGTGGACGCGGCGGCACGGGCCTTGCGCGAGTCGGCGAGGGCCGACGCGGAGGCGATGCGGGCGGCGGCGACGGGCCGCGCGGAGCAGGTGCTGGCTGCTGCTGAGGGCGCGGCGGGTGAGGAGCTGGCCGCGGCGAGGCTGGAGGCTGCGCAGGTACGTGAGGAGGCGGAGGCCGCGATGGCGGCGACCGTGAGCCGTACGGCGAGTGTGCTGGCGCATCAGGAGCAGGAGCACGGTGAGCGCTGGAAGGCCGCCGAGCAGGAGTTGGCGGACGCGGAGGCGGCGCAGTCGGCGGAGCACGTGGAGCTGACGGAGCGGGCGGAGGCGGGTCTTGCCGCGGCGCGGCGCGCGCTGGCCGAGGCCGAGGAGGCCGCGCGGCACGGTCAGGAGGACGCCGAGGCGCAGGGGGCCGAGCTGGTCGCGGGGGCCCGGGTGCGGGAGGAGCGGGTGGTGCGGGAGACGGAGCGGATCCTGCGCGAGCACGAGGAGGGGCGCGAGGACGTGCAGGCGCACATGGCGCACGTGCGCCATTCGCTGGCGGCGCTCACCGGGCGGGTGACTCCGGCGGAGGACTGAGGCGCCCCGCCCGGCCCGGCGTCAGTCTCCAGGGGCCCGGTCTCGTCCGCTCGTGCCCGGTGGTGGGTCAGGGGCGTGGCCAGGGGCGCTTGGAGAGTTGTTCGATGCTGCTGTTGAAGCGCTTGAGGTAGGCGGCGAAGGCGGCGATGTCGTCCTCCGGCCAGTCGTGCATGACCTGGTCCAGGGAGAGGACGACGCGCTCGCGTTCCGCGTCGAGGAGCTTGGTGCCCTGCTCGGTGATGCGGAACTTGCGGGCCATGCCACCGTCGGGATCGGGGATGCGTTCGGCGAGTCCGGCGCGGGTCACCGCTGCGGTCTGGCGGTTGAGGGTGGAGGCGTCGAGGCCGAAGGCGTCGCTCAGTTCGCCGTTGGACATGGGGCCCTGGACGCGGAGGCGGCTCAGCAGGATGTAGGCGCTCCGGTCGAGGAGGGCGTACTTGTGGCGTCCGCCCCGGTGGTCGGCGAGGCTGTGGCGTCCGAGCAGCATCTGCTCGTACTCCACCTCTTCTGTGGGCCTGGACATGTCTGCGGCCTCCTGCTTCTGCGCCGGGGTCGGTCCCGCGTCGGATTCTGAGCGGCGGCTCATGCTCTCACGCGATGTGTACTGGACACGTGGTGTGTATGACACATCGGGCATGTACGATGCACGTCGCTGTCCCGGTAGACGGGATCACGACCTCAAGGAGTCCCTCTTCATGGATGCCCCCCAGCCGACGTCCAGATCAGGCGGTGTGATCGCCACCCTGGCCTTCGCCGGCATCGTGGCGTCGGTCATGCAGACCCTGGTCACGCCGTTGATCGCCGAGCTGCCCAAGCTCCTCGACACGTCGTCGTCCAATGCCGCCTGGGTGATCACGGTGACCCTGCTGGTCTCCGCGGTGTGCGTGCCGGTCTCCGGGCGGCTGGGCGACCTGCTGGGCAAGCGCCGGATGCTGCTCGTCTGCTCGGTGCCGCTGTTCGCCGGCTCGGTGGTGTGCGCGCTCTCGTCCACCGTCGTCCCGATGATCGTCGGACGCGGTCTGCAGGGCATGGGCATGGGCATGGTGCCGATCGGCATCGCCCTGCTGCGTGACGTGGTGCCGCGCGAGAAGCTGAGCTCCTCCATCGCGCTGGTCAGCGCCTCGCTCGGCATCGGCGGCGCCCTCGGCCTGCCGATCGCCTCGGCGGTCGCCCAGTACGCGAACTGGCGGGTGCTGTTCTGGGGTTCCGCGGTGCTGGCCCTCATCGTCTCCGCGCTGATCTGGTTCCTGATCCCGGACGTTCCGGCCGCCGCCAAGGGGCAGCGTTTCGACGTGCCCGGCGCCCTCGGCCTGGCCGTCGGCCTGGTCTGCCTGCTGCTCGCCGTGTCCAAGGGCTCCGAGTGGGGCTGGACCTCCGCGACGACGATCGGCCTGTTCGCCGCCTCCGTCGTGGTGCTCATCGGCTGGGGCTTCTGGGAGCTGCGCACCAAGGACCCGCTGGTCGACCTGCGTACGACGGCCCGCCCCCGCGTGCTGATCACCAACCTCGCGTCGCTCTTCGTCGGCTTCGGTATGTACGCCGGCATGCTGATCGCGCCGCAGCTGCTGCAGTTCCCCGAGGCCACCGGTTACGGCCTGGGCCAGTCGATGCTGCAGGCGGGTCTGTGGATGGCACCCGGCGGCCTCATGATGATGATCATCTCCCCGCTCGGCGGAAAGCTCACCGATGCCCGCGGCCCCAAGTTCACCCTGGTCTCCGGAGTACTGGTCATCGCCGCGGCCTACGGGCTCGGCATCCTCCTGATGGGCTCCGCCTGGGGCCTGATGCTGTTCCTCATGGTCAGCAGCAGCGGTGTGGGCCTCGCTTATGGTGCGATGCCCGCCCTCATCATGAGCTCGGTCCCGGCGTCCGAGACGGCGGCCGCCAACGGGTTCAACACCCTCATGCGCTCGCTGGGCACGTCGATCGGCGCCGCTGTCATCGGTGCGGTCCTCGCGGGGATGACCACGGAGACGGCCGGCTACAGCTTCACCTCCGAGGCCGGGTTCCGTACCGGCCTGATGTTCGGCTGCGGTGTCGCCCTCGTCGCCGTGGTGATCTCCTCGTTCATCCCGGCCCTGCGCGGTTCGGGTGACGCCGGCGAGAAGGCCGGAGCGACCGCCACGCCGGAGGTGGCCGCGGCCAAGAGCTGACCCGCGGCACGCGTCCCCGGACGGCGACGGCCCGGCTGCGACCCCTGTGCGGGTCGTGGCCGGGCCGTTCGGCGTCGGTACGCCGGTCCAGGTGTGAGCCGTGCGCCGGGGCGGACCTGGCGGGGAGCGGCGCGGTCCGGCCTGCGGGCGGGGGCGTCCGCGTCAGCCCCGCGGGTCCGCGGGGTGGGAGCCGCCGGCCGGGCCGGTGCCGCCCGGCCGGACGGCACGGGCAGCAGGGGCGGACGGCTGCCCGGCTGCCGCCTGCTCCCGCAGGGCGCGTACCAGAGCAGCGACCTCCGCACGGGCGCGGCGGGAGCCGAGGACGGCCACCCCGATGTGCCGGGCCGGAGCCGGCGGCCTCACCGGGACGGTGCACAGGCCCGGCACCTTCGGCGCCAGCGCGATGGACGGGATCAGCGAGACGCCCACGCGCGCCGCGACGAGCGAGCGGGCGAAGAAGTAATCGGTCGTGGTGCCGCGCACCTCGGGGGTGAAACCGGCCCGCTCGGCGTAACGACGCAGGTACGCCTCGGTCTTGAGACAGCCGAGCACCCACGGTTCGGCCGCCAGCTCGGCCAGGTCGAGCGCCTCGCGTCCGGCCAGGTGGTGCCCCTGGGGCAGGACGACGTGCAGCGGGTCGTCCATGAGCGCGGTCCACTCCAGCGCGGTGCTGCCACCCGGCCGCCCGGGCAGTGGCCCGTCGAAGTGGTAGGCGAGCGCGAGGTCCACGGCGCCCTGGCGGACCAGCGGCAGGCTGTCCTCGGGCTCGTACTCCCGGACGTGCAGGACGGTGCCGGGGTGAGCGGCCGTCAGCCGGGTGAGGGCGCCGGGCAGCAGCAGCCTGCCTCCGCTGGTGAACGTGGCGACGGTGAGCTGGACCCGGCCCGTGCCGAGTTCGGCGACCCGCTGTCGGGCGTGCTCGATCTCGGCGGCCACCGACTCGGCCGCGCCGACCATGATCCGGCCGGCCGGGGTGAGGATGACTCCGCGCGTGCTGCGGGTGACGACCTGGGAGCCGAGACCGCGCTCCAGGGCGGCCACGTGCTGCGAGACCGCGGAGGGAGTGAGGCGCAGGACGGCAGCGGCCCGGTTGAAGCTGCCGTGCTCCGCCACCGCCCGCAGGACGCGGAGCCGCTGCACATCGATCAACAGTTTTCCTTATGACGTGACCAGTAGGCCGACACTTCTGCCGGTGACGGTACGTCTCCAGGATGGGGGCATGCAAAGGATCTGCGTCATCGGCGGTAGCCGGTACTTCGGCAAGCTCCTGGTCCAGCGGCTGCGGGCCGCCGGGCACCGGGTCACGGTCATCAACCGCGGTTCCACGAAGCCGCCCCCGGGTGTCGAGCACCTCGTCGCCGACCGCGACGACGAGGCCGCCCTGCTCGCCGCGCTCGGCACGCGCACGTTCGACGTGGTCGTCGACCAGGTCTGTTACACCCCGGTGCAGGCGGAGAGCGCCGTCCGCGTCTTCTCCGGCCGCACCCGGCGCTACGTCATGACGTCCACCATCGAGGTCTACGACCCGGCCACGGCCGCCCTGCCGGCCGACGCGCGGGACACCCCGGTGCCGGAGGAACGCGTCGACCCGGCGACGTGGGCGGTGCGCACGGACCTGCCGTGGCATGACGGCGCCTACCTGGAGGACCACTACGCCGAGGGCAAGCGGCAGGCGGAGGCCGTCTTCACCCGGGACGGCCGGTTCGACTTCGCCTCCGTGCGCAGCGCCCACGTACTGGGCGGCGGAGCGCTGGAGTTCACCGGCCGGCTGGCGTACTACGCCGACCGCGTCGCCGGGGGGAGGGAGATCGCCGTGCGCGCGCGGGAGCTGCCCACGGTGTTCATCCACTACGAGGAGCTGGCGGACCTGCTCCGGTGGGCGGCGACGGCCACCGGCTTCACCGGCCCGCTGAACGCCTGTTCCGACGGCCTGCTGGACGTGCGTGACGTCGTGTCCGCCCTGGCCGGGGAGGCGGGCCGGCTGCCCGTGTACCGGACCGTGGCCGCGGGCGAGCCGGCCGGCCCGTTCTCCTCGGACCGGTACTACGCCATGAGCAACGCCCGGGCGAAGGCGCTGGGCTTTGTCTTCTCCCGCACCGCCGACTGGCTGCCCACAGCCGTCGCCACCCCCGTATCCACCACCCCTGCGGCCTGAGGAGCACCCCCGCCATGCGACAACGCGCCATCGGGAACCGCAAGGTCGGCGCCATCGGTCTGGGCGCCATGCCCCTGTCCATCGAGGGGCGCCCGGACGAGCGGCGGGCCGTCGCCACCGTGCACGCCGCCCTCGACGCGGGCGTCACGCTCATCGACACCGCCGACAGCTACCACTGGTACGCCGACGAGAGGGGCCACAACGAACTCCTCGTCGCCCGCGCCCTGCGGAGCCACGGCGGCGACACCTCCGGCGTCCTGGTCGCCACCAAGGGCGGTCGCGGCCGGCCCGGTGACGGCAGCTGGACGGTCACCGGCACCCCCGAGCACCTCAAGCGCGCCGCCCGGGCCTCCGCCCAGCGCCTGGGCGTGGACGCCATCGGCCTCTACCAGTTGCACAAGCCGGACCCGGCCGTGCCCTGGGCCGACTCCGTCGGCGCGCTGCGCGACCTGCTCGACGCCGGCACGATCCGGTACGCCGGGATCTCCAACGTGACCACCGGCCAGATCCGGGAGGCGCACGCGATCCTGGGCGACGGGCTGGTCTCCGTACAGAACCAGTACTCGCCCGCGGTGCGCGGGGGCGAGCCCGAGCTCCGGCTGAGTACGGAACTGGGCCTGGCCTTCCTGCCGTGGAGCCCCCTGGGCGGCATCACCCGCAGCTCACTCGACGGCCCGCCGGGGCCGGCCTCCGGGGGCACCGCCTTCCACGACATCGCGGCCGAGCGCGGAGTCAGTCCGCAACGCATCGCCCTGGCCTGGCTGCTGGCCCGCTCCCCGGCGGTCGTCCCGGTGCCGGGGGCCAGCCGGCCGGCGTCGGTCCAGGACTCGGCCCGGGCCTCGGAGACCGTACTCAGCGAGGCGGAGGTGGCGCGGCTCGACGGCGTAGCCGCGTAGGGCCGCGCCTCAGCCGGCCACCCGCGGGCATTCCAGTCCGTGGCGCCGGGCCCAGGCGCCGATCGCCCCGGCGAGCTCCTCGGGGCGGTCCTCCGGGGAGTGGTGGCCGGCCACGCCGTGGCGGGAGACCTCCAGGCCCGCGATGTTCGCCTCGCACCAGGCCACCGCACCCGCGTCGGTCATCGCGCCCGGCCCCGGCTCGAACGCGGCGAGCAGCTTGGGGACTTCGGGGCTGGTGGCCAGCCAGGCGTCGTAGCGCTCGATGCGCGCCACGACGTCCGCGGGTTCGCCGTCCAGCGGCATCATGCGCGTCCACGCCAGGACCGGGCGCCGGCTGTCCGGGGTCGGGAAGGGGCGCCGGTAGACGTCGAGGTCGGCGGGGGAGAGCGGTGTGGCGCACGTGTCCGGGAGGCCTTCGATGAACAGCGACTGCTCCAGGATCATGTTCTCACCCACCCCGGGGGTGCGCAGCAAGGTGAACAACTCGCGCCCTGCCGGGGGAAATTCGTCGCCGACCAGCGGTTTGACGATCGTCTCGGTGAAGGCGAGGCCGCGGACGGCCCCCGGGACGCGGGCAGCCCGGTCGAAGGCGAGAGCGCCGCCCCAGTCGTGACCGATCAGGACGGCCTCGGCCAGGCCGAGCGCGTCGAACCAGGCGTCGAGGTGGCGGGCGTGGTCCTCGAAGGAGTAGGCGAGGTCGGGCTTGCCGGACTCGCCCATGCCGATCAGGTCGGGGGCCAGCAGCCGGCGGTCGGGCGCGGCCACCGCCGGCAGGACGTCGCGCCACAGGTGGGAGGAGGTGGGATTGCCGTGCAGGAAGACGAACGGCAGCCCGTCGGGGTCGCCGGATTCGCGGTAGTGGAGGGTGGAGCCGAGAACGGGAACGGTGGGCATCGCGGTGTCACATCGCTTTCGGGGTCGGGGCTGTGTGGCGTACGGCTCAGAGGCCGAGGCTCAGGACGCGGTCGACGGTGATCTCGATGACGACCAGGTCGGGCGGGTTCGGTGGTGCCCTGTGGTAGCGGGCGGTGTAGCGGGCGACCGCCTCGGCCAGGCGCACGGGGTCGTCGCCCACCGCGGCCCGGCCTTCGAGGGTGATCCAGCGGAAACCGTCCGCCCGGCAGAGCGCGACCCGGGCCGCCGGACCGCCCGCCGACACGTTGCGCGCCTTGCGGGCAGCCGCCCTGGTCGTCACCCGGGCCAGCCCGGTCGCCGCGTCGAACGTGAAGCGGACGGGGGCGACGTGAGGGGTGCCGTCGGGGCGCAGCGTGGTGAGGGTGGCTGTACGGGGGAGGCTCAGGAACTCCAGTGCAGAGGCGCTGAGTTGTGTGAGAGGCGCCGGGCTCACTTCTTCTTCACGCCCTCGTTCCAGATCAGCTTGGCGATGTTCGGCTTCACGGAGGTGGTGATGACGCCCATCGCCGTACGGACGTGGCGTCGCTCCTCCAGCTCGCGCAGCATGCTCGCGGCGAGGTCGGCGCGGGCGGTGAAGACGCCGTCGGCGCTGACCGCCGCGGTGCGGTAGTCCGTGACGACGGGGTGCTCGAAGAGGCCCGAGGGGCGTACGAGGGTCCAGTCGAGGCCGGTCGCGCGGATCACGTCCTCCATGCGGCGCATGTCCTCGTGCAGGGTGCGGCCCAGGCGCCGGTTCACCAGCGGGTCGAGCACATGGTTGAAGAAGTGCGCGCCGGTGGGGCGCCAGCCGGGGTCGGCGATGCTGGAACTGATGGCGAGGAGCCGTGTGACGCCGTGGCGGGCCATGGCGTCGGTGATGGCCGCGGCGCTCGCCGAGTACAGGGTGATGGCCTGCTTGCTGAAGCGGGCGCCCAGTGCGGAGAGGACGGCGTCCGTTCCGTCGATCGCGGCGTCGACGGCCACCGGGTCGGTGGCGTCGGCGACGGCCTCGGTGAGGCCGGGGCGGGCCGGCAGGGAGCCGGGGCGGCGGGTCACGGCGACCACCTCGTGACCGGCGGCCAGGGCCTGTCCCGTGAGGTGGCGGCCGGTCGGTCCGTTGGCGCCGAAGACTGCGATACGCATGGTGTGGGTCATTCCTTCGTGTGGTGGCCGGAACGCCCTTGACTGTGCCGAGGTACGCGACGCAGGCTCAACGCTGATGAATAACGCCGCCACCACTCCCACACGCCCCCGAGGCCGGCCCCGCGGCAATCCGCCGACCCGGGAGTCGATCGTCCCGGTGGCACGTGCGCTGTTCCTGGAGCGCGGCTACCGGGCCACGACCCTGCGCGCGGTGGCCGGGGCCGCCGGAGTCGACCCGGCACTGATCGCGTACCACTTCGGCTCCAAGAAGGGCCTGTTCGCGGACGTGATGCAGTTCCAGTGCGCGAACGCGCTGGCGGTGGAGGAGGTCCTGGGCGGCGACCCGGCGACGCTTCCCGGCCGGCTGATCGACGCGGTGACGGACCTGTGGGAGGACGCCGACTTCCGCCGGCTGACCACGCAGGGCGACGAGGCCGCCGACGTGATCCGCGAGTACCTGGAACGCGAGCTGCTGGCCCGCCTCGTTGAATTCCTCGGCGGCCGGGACGCGACCGCCCGTGCCACCGCCGTCGTGACGGTCCTCGGCGGACTGATCTACACCCGCTACCTCAATCCGCTCGCCACCCCCGCCTCCCTCACCCCGGCCGAGACGCGCACCGTCCTCACCCCGGCCCTGCGCGCGGCGCTGGCCCCGAGGGCCGGAGCGGGCCGCAGGCCCTGACGCCCCCGGCGGGGCTCCGCCTCTCCACCCGGCGGTGTGGACCCAGGGGCGCAGTCCCTGAGATACGTGTGCACCCCGGGGACCAGACCCCTAGGGGTAGCTCCTTACATCTGCCCAGGGGCCGTTCCTCCCGGCGGAGGACGTGCCCGGCCGTGCCCGCTCAGTAGCGTGGTCATGCACCGTGATTGCGGCAGGCCACAGGGGGCGGGGTGGGGAAAACCCCACTCGAAGACTGCGCTGGGCACCAGCGCGCCGGACCCCCTCCAGCAACCAGACTTCACAGCAGACGGCGACGACCTGTTGCCGACCGACATAGGAGAAAAACCGTGACAACGGCTGTAACCATTCCCAGGCACGGGGGCACTGGAGGGCGTACGGCCGTCGCTGCGCGGGCGCGACAGGTCGTCAAGGCGTACGGGGTCGGGGAGACCCGGGTCGTCGCACTCGACCACGTCGACGTCGACATCGCCCGCGGGCAGTTCACGGCCATCATGGGCCCGTCCGGCTCCGGCAAGTCGACGCTGATGCACTGCCTCGCCGGTCTGGACACCGTGACCTCCGGGCAGATCCACCTCGCCGAGACCGAGATCACCGGCCTCAAGGACAAGAAGCTCACGCAGCTGCGGCGTGACCGCATCGGCTTCATCTTCCAGGCGTTCAACCTCCTGCCGACGCTGAACGCGCTGGAGAACATCACGCTGCCGATGGACATCGCCGGCCGTAAGCCGGACGCCGCATGGCTGCGGCAGGTCGTCGAGACGGTCGGCCTCGCCGAGCGGCTCAAGCACCGCCCCACCGAGCTCTCCGGCGGCCAGCAGCAGCGTGTCGCGGTGGCCCGGGCGCTCGCCGCCCAACCGGAGATCATCTTCGGTGACGAGCCCACCGGGAACCTGGACTCGCGGGCCGGCGCCGAGGTGCTGAACTTCCTGCGCAAGTCCGTCGACGAGCTGGGCCAGACCATCGTCATGGTCACCCACGACCCGGTCGCCGCCTCCTACGCCGACCGTGTGCTGTACCTCGCGGACGGGCGCATCGTCGACGAGATGCTCAACCCCACCGCCGACCAGGTGCTGGACCGCATGAAGGACTTCGACGCGCGCGGGCGGACGTCATGACCGTCTGGAAGACCTCGATGCGCAACTTCTTCGCGCACAAGGGACGCATGGCACTGTCCGCCGTGGCCGTCCTGCTGTCGGTGGCGTTCGTCTGCGGCACGCTCGTCTTCACCGACACGATGAACACCACGTTCGACAAGCTCTTCGCCGCGACGTCGGCCGACGTCACCGTCAGCCCGAAGACGGCGAAGGTCGACGACACCCCCGCGAACGGCAAGCCCCAGTCGCTGCCCGCCTCCGTGATCGCACAGGTCGAGAAGGCCGACGGCGTGAAGAAGGCCGAGGGTGCCGTCTCCAGCTCGGCGGTCACGGTCGTGGACAGCCACAACAAGAACATGGGCTCCGACACGGGCGCCCCGACGCTCGCGGGCAACTGGACCTCCAACGACCTGCGTTCCATGGAGATCACCTCCGGCCACGCCCCGCGCGGCCCGACCGAGGTCATGGTCGACGCCGACACCGCGGACAAGCACGACCTGAAGATCGGTGACGAACTGCGCACCATCGCGGTCACCGGGGACATCAGGGCGCGCATCAGCGGCATCGCCACCTTCAAGGTCACCAACCCGGGCGCGGCCATCGTCTACCTCGACACGGCCACCGCCCAGCAGAAGCTCCTCGGCAGCCCCGACGTCTTCACCCAGATCTCCGTCACCGCCGAACCGGGTGTCAGTGACACGCGGTTGAAGCAGGACGTCACCGCGGCGCTGGACGGCTCGGCCGCGTACAAGGTGCAGACACAGAAGGAAGCCGCGGAGTCCAACAAGGACTCGATGGGCTCCTTCCTCGACGTGATGAAGTACGCGATGCTCGGCTTCGCCGGAATCGCCTTCCTCGTCGGCATCTTCCTCATCGTCAACACGTTCTCCATGCTGGTCGCCCAGCGGACCCGCGAGATCGGCCTGATGCGGGCCATCGGCTCCAGCCGCAAGCAGGTCAACCGGTCGGTGCTGCTCGAAGCGGTGCTCCTGGGCATCGTCGGATCGATCCTCGGCGTCGCCGCCGGGGTGGGCCTCGCCATCGGGCTGATGCAGCTCATGGGCGCCATGGGCATGGAACTGTCCACCGAGGACCTCACCATCGCCTGGACGACGCCGGTGATCGGTCTCGCGCTCGGCATCATCGTGACCGTCCTCGCCGCCTACGTCCCGGCCCGCCGGGCCGGCAAGGTCTCCCCGATGGCCGCCCTGCGCGACGCCGGAACACCGGCGGACGCCAAGTCCGGCTGGATCCGGGCCGGAATCGGCCTGGTCCTCACCGGCGCCGGTGCCGCCGCCCTGTGGGCGACGACGCGGGCGGACGAGGCGAGTGACGGCTCCGCGTTCCTCGGCCTGGGCGTGGTCCTCACCCTCATCGGCTTCATCGTCATCGGCCCGCTGCTCGCAGGGGTCGTCGTACGGGCGCTCAGCGTCGTCGTCCTGCGGCTGTTCGGCCCGGTCGGCCGGCTGGCCGAGCGCAATGCCCTGCGCAACCCGCGCCGGACCGGTGCGACCGGGGCGGCCCTCATGATCGGCCTCGCCCTGGTGGCCTGCCTGTCGGTGGTGGGCTCCTCCATGGTCGCCTCGGCCACGGACGCGCTGGACAAGTCGGTGGGGGCCGACTTCATCGTGCAGGTGGGCAGCGGTGACGGGAGGCCGCTCACCGCGCAGACCAGCGCGGCGGTCGACGGGGCGCCGCACCTCGCCCACGTCACGCACGCGAAGGACGTGCCGGCCAGGCTCACCCTGCCGGACGGCTCCACCGCGAAGGTGGGTCTGAGCGCCACCGACCCGACGTACACGCAGGACCTGTCACGCGAGACGCTCTCGGGAGACCTCTCCGCCGCCTACGGCAAGGACGCCATGTCCGTCGGCTCGAAGTTCGCGAAGAGCCACGGGGTCAAGGTCGGGGACGAACTGACGGCCGCCTTCGAGCACGGCAGGACGGCCCGGCTGAAGATCGCCGCCATCACCGCCGACGACTCCGCGCTCGACTCCGGGGCGATGTACACGAACCTCAGCACGGCCGAGCGGTACGTCCCGGCCGACCGCATGCCCCTGGACTCGATCCTGTTCGCGAAGGCGGCCGCGGATCAGCAGGACGAGGCGTACGAGTCGCTCAAGGTCGCCGTGGCCGCCGACCCGACGGTCAAGGTGTTCGACCAGACCGACTTCAAGCAGGAACTGAAGGACCAGATCGGCCAGCTCCTGAACATCGTGTACGGCCTGCTCGCTCTGGCGATCATCGTCGCGGTGCTCGGCGTCGTGAACACACTGGCCCTGTCGGTCGTCGAGCGGACCCGCGAGATCGGCCTCATGCGCGCCATCGGCCTCTCCCGCCGCCAGCTGCGCCGGATGATCAGGCTGGAGTCCGTGGTCATCGCCCTGTTCGGCGCTCTGCTCGGCCTGGGCCTGGGGATGGCCTGGGGCACCTCGGCGCAGAAACTGCTGGCGCTGGAAGGGCTCGGCGTCCTGGAGATCCCGTGGCCGACCATCGGCACGGTGTTCGTCGCCGCGGCGTTCGTCGGACTGTTCGCGGCACTGGTTCCCGCGTTCCGGGCCGGCCGGATGAACGTCCTGAACGCGATCGCGACGGACTGACGGGAAAGCAACGCGCAGTCGGCGAAAAGCACCACGCAGTCGACGGTCCGAAGGGGCCGTCGACTGCGTGTTTTTCGTATTTCAGTGCGTGCTCCGGCCCGTCACCGGAACGCCCGGACGGTGTCGTAGTACTTCTTGGCGGTCTTGTTGCATGCCGCCTTCAGCTTCTTGCGCTGGGCCTTGGTGAAAGGATCGGCCCAGAAGGTCCGCCCGCACGCGCGGTTCATGTCGTGCAGGAAGGCCTTGTCGATGCGCGCCTTGTGCGAGGCGCGGAATTTCGTCGCGCCGACGGTCTGCTTGTAATTCCGGTAGCCGAAGTCATGGCGCCAGCACGAGAGGTGGAAGTCGTAGCCTCCGGGGATACTGTCCGAAGCCCAGGAGCAGCCATCGGTTTTCCATGTGAACTTGTACTTCTTGATGGACGCCTTGTTGCGGGCGCCGAGCGCCGAGAACCAGCGGTTCTGGGATGCGGACGAGTCGCCCGTGATGGAGGCCATCTTCGACAGCTTCTGGGATTTCGTCACCGCGGCGGACGCGGAGGCGGGGGCCTGCGCCGAGTCGGCGAGCGAAGGTGCGGCTGCGCCGAGTACGAGAGTTCCCGTAATGGCGATGGTGGAAATCGAATGACGCAAGGTGGTCAAGGTTGCGTTTCCTTCCCGTTTGATTGCGGCGGCCACCATGGCATGGGCCGGACTGGGCGGGCAACCATTTTGAGGGCTTCCTGAGGCATTCCCGAGGTGCTCGTGAAGCGGAATAGATAATTCCGAAGTCCTGGCCAGGTGCTTTTACTTGACGGGCATCCGATATGCCACTCCAGGTATGCGCATTCCGCCGCCGCGGGAGACCGTGTGCGGGCGAGTGGACCGGTGCGGGGACTTCTCGCACCTGAAGCTCAGATTCTGCTCAGATTCTGCTCGACCGAAGGATGAGGGCGGGGCCCGGCTGGTTACGCTCCGGATTGCCGTACTTCAGCACCGGAGTACGGCAGGGTGAACACCGACGGGAGCCGGGCCGGATGAGGACTGTGGAAAGCGGGAGCCGTCGGCCGGGGCTGGAGGAGTCATTCGGACGTGCCGTACGCGACCGGCGCCGCGAGGTCGGCATGACACAGGCCAGGCTGGCGGAACTCGCAGGGATGTCCCAGGCGGCGATATCCCGGCTGGAGCGCGGCAGGTGCATGCCGACGCTGTATCTGCTGGAGAAGCTCGCGTCGGCGCTCAATTCCGTGCTCTTCGTGGCGATGGGGCCCAGCCGCCGGGTGGCCGTCGACTTCCGGGCGTGTCCCGAGCGTGCGGAGCCGGCCGGATGAGGATGAGCACAGCCGGAGGGGACGGGGGTGCCCCGTAGACTGACGGTTCCGGCCCCGGGGCGTTCCTCCAAACGCCCCGGGGCCGGATTTCGTGCATGAGGGGTCCCGCCCGGCGGCGCGCAGCCCCGTTGCGGGGGCGACTGTCACCCCGGAGTCGTACGCTGGTCGTACCCCCGGCCCGTCTGACGTGTCGGGCCCTTCGCGTTGCCCCCGACAGCAGCGCCGCCCCCCGACAGCAGCCGGCTGTCGGACCTCGCCCTCGTTACCCGGACGGAAGCCCTTCATGAGCCTGCACGGTCTGCTGGATGTCGTCGTACGTGATCCGGCGCTCGACGAAGCGGTGAAGGCCGCCGGAGACGGCCACCGGATGCACATCGACCTGGTGGGCCCGCCGGCCACGCGGCCCTTCGCCGTGGCGGCGCTCGCCCGGGACACCGGGCGGACCGTGCTCGCCGTCACCGCGACCGGGCGCGAGGCCGAGGATCTGGCCGCCGCGCTGCGCACGCTGCTGCCGCCGGACACGATCGCGGAGTACCCGTCCTGGGAGACCCTGCCCCACGAGCGGCTCTCGCCCCGCTCCGACACCGTGGGCCGCCGGCTGGCCGTGCTGCGGCGCCTGGCGCACCCGAGGGCGGACGACCCCGAGACGGGGCCGGTCTCCGTCGTCGTCGCGCCGATCCGGTCCGTGCTCCAGCCGCAGGTCAAGGGGCTCGGCGACCTGGAGCCGGTGGCGCTGCGGATCGGGCAGAGCGCGGACCTCGGCAAGACGGTCGAGGCACTCGCGGCAGCCGCGTACTCCCGGGTCGAACTGGTCGAGAAGCGCGGCGAGTTCGCCGTACGCGGCGGCATCCTGGACGTCTTCCCGCCGACCGAGGAGCACCCGCTGCGGGTGGAGTTCTGGGGCGACGACGTCGAGGAGATCCGCTACTTCAAGATCGCCGACCAGCGGTCGCTGGAGATCGCCGAGCACGGGCTGTGGGCGCCGCCCTGCCGGGAGCTGCTGCTGACCGAAGAGGTCCGCGAGCGGGCCGCCGCCCTCGCCGAGGCCCACCCCGAGCTGGGCGAACTCCTCAACAAGATCGCCGAGGGCATCGCGGTCGAGGGCATGGAGTCCCTCGCCCCGGTCCTCGTCGACGACATGGAACTGCTGATCGACGTGCTGCCCAAGGGCTCCATGGCCGTCGTCTGCGACCCCGAGCGGGTCCGCACCCGGGCCGCGGACCTGGTGGCGACCAGCCAGGAGTTCCTGGAGGCGTCCTGGGCGGCCACCGCCGGCGGCGGCGAGGCCCCCATCGACGTCGGCGCGGCGTCGCTGCGCGGCATCGCGGACGTACGCGACCGGGCCCGCGAGCTGAACATGATGTGGTGGTCCGTCTCCCCGTTCGCGGCCGACGACGAGCTGACGCAGACATATGGCGCTGCCGCGGCGGGCGACACCCTCAAGCTCCGGATGCACGCCCCGGAGGCGTACCGCGGCGACACCGCCCGCGCACTCGCCGACACCAAGGGGTGGCTGGCCGACGGCTGGCGCACGGTGTACGTCACCGAGGGCCAGGGACTCGCCTCCCGTACCGTCGAGGTGCTCGGCGGCGAAGGCATCCCGGCCCGCCTGGACGCGGACCTCGCCGAGATCACCCCGTCCCTCGTCCACGTCTCCTGCGGCGCCATCGAGCACGGCTTCGTGGACCCCGAGCTCCGGCTCGCGGTCCTCACCGAGACGGACCTGACCGGCCAGCGCACCGCCACCAAGGACCTGGGCCGGATGCCGGCCCGCCGCAGGAAGACCATCGACCCGCTGACGCTGGAGACGGGCGACTACATCGTCCACGAGCAGCACGGTGTCGGGCGCTACATCGAGATGGTGCAGCGCACGGTGCAGGGCGCCACCCGCGAGTACCTCCTCGTCGAGTACGCCCCCGCCAAGCGCGGCCAGCCCGGCGACCGGCTCTACATCCCGACGGACCAGCTGGAGCAGGTCACCAAGTACGTCGGCGGCGAGGCCCCGACCCTGCACCGGCTCGGCGGCGCCGACTGGACGAAGACGAAGGCGCGCGCCAAGAAGGCCGTCAAGGAGATCGCCGCCGACCTGATCAAGCTCTACTCGGCCCGGATGGCCGCCCCCGGCCACGTCTTCGGCCCGGACACCCCGTGGCAGCGCGAGCTGGAGGACGCCTTCCCGTACGCGGAGACGCCCGACCAGCTCACCACCATCGCCGAGGTCAAGGAGGACATGGAGAAGTCCGTCCCCATGGACCGGCTGATCTGCGGTGACGTCGGCTACGGCAAGACCGAGATCGCGGTCCGCGCGGCCTTCAAGGCGGTCCAGGACGGCAAGCAGGTCGCCGTCCTCGTCCCGACCACCCTCCTCGTCCAGCAGCACTTCGGCACCTTCACCGAGCGGTACGCCCAGTTCCCCGTCAAGGTGCGGGCGCTGAGCCGGTTCCAGTCGGAGTCCGATTCCAAGGCGACACTCGAGGGGCTCCGCGAGGGCTCCGTCGACCTGGTCATCGGCACGCACCGGCTCTTCTCCTCCGAGACGAAGTTCAAGGACCTGGGCCTGGTCATCGTCGACGAGGAACAGCGCTTCGGCGTCGAGCACAAGGAGCAGCTGAAGAAGCTCCGCGCCAACGTGGACGTCCTCACCATGTCCGCGACGCCCATCCCCCGTACGCTCGAGATGGCGGTCACCGGCATCCGCGAGATGTCGACGATCACCACCCCGCCCGAGGAGCGCCACCCGGTCCTCACCTTCGTCGGCCCGTACGAGGAGAAGCAGATCGGCGCGGCCATCCGCCGCGAGCTGCTCCGCGAGGGACAGGCGTTCTACATCCACAACCGCGTCGAGTCGATCGACCGCGCCGCCGCCCGGCTCCGCGAGATCGTCCCCGAGGCGCGGATCGCGACCGCGCACGGCCAGATGTCCGAACAGGCCCTGGAACAGGTGGTGGTGGACTTCTGGGAGAAGAGGTTCGACGTCCTGGTCTCCACGACGATCGTCGAGTCCGGCATCGACATCTCCAACGCCAACACCCTGATCGTGGAGCGCGGCGACAACTTCGGCCTCTCCCAGCTCCACCAGCTGCGCGGCCGCGTCGGCCGTGGCCGCGACCGCGGTTACGCCTACTTCCTGTACCCGCCGGAGAAGCCGCTCACCGAGACGGCCCACGAACGCCTCGCCACGATCGCCCAGCACACGGAGATGGGCGCGGGCATGTACGTGGCGATGAAGGACCTGGAGATCCGCGGCGCGGGCAACCTCCTGGGCGGCGAGCAGTCCGGCCACATCGCGGGCGTCGGCTTCGACCTGTACGTCCGCATGGTCGGCGAGGCGGTCGCGGACTACCGGGCCTCGCTCGAAGGCGGCGTGGAGGAGGAACCGCCGCTGGAGGTCAAGATCGAGCTCCCGGTCGACGCGCACGTCCCGCACGACTACGCCCCCGGCGAGCGGCTGCGCCTCCAGGCCTACCGCGCCATCGCCTCGGCCAACTCGGAGGACGACATCAGGGCGGTGCGCGAGGAGCTCACCGACCGCTACGGCAAGCTCCCGGAGCCGGTCGAGAACCTCCTCCTGGTGGCGGGACTGCGCATGCTGGCCCGCGCCTGCGGGGTCGGCGACATCCTGCTCCAGGGGTCGAACATCCGCTTCGCGCCGGTGGAACTGCGCGAGTCGCAGGAGCTGCGCCTGAAGCGCCTGTACCCGAAGACGATCATCAAGCCGGCCCTGCACCAGATCCTGGTGCCGCGCCCCACCGCGGGCAAGATCGGCGGCAAGCCGGTCGTGGGACGCGAACTGCTGGCGTGGACCGGGGAGTTCCTCACGACGATCCTGGGGTCCTGACGAGGCGGCCGGGCGGGTGGCCCGGCCGGTTCCCGCTGATATGAGAGTTGACTCTCACAATGTGTGAGAGGATGCTCTCACGTCATGGATTCCAATAACCGCATGGGCGACGTCGAGATCACCGATCCGCAGGCGATGCGTGCTCTGGCGCATCCGGTGCGGCTGGCGATCCTCGACCACCTGCACCGCAACGGCCCGTCGACCGCGACCGAGCTCGCCCCGGGTGTGGGCGCGACCCCCTCGGTGACCAGCTGGCACCTGCGCCACCTCGCGTCCTTCGGCCTCGTCCGTGACAGTGCGCCCGGGCCGGACCGCCGCAGCCGGCGGTGGGAGGCGGTGGCGCGCGGCTTCCGGTTCGAGACGCCGCAGGACCCGGCGGACGACGAGGGCCGGTCGGCCGCGCGGGAGCTGTCGCGGCAGATGTTCCTGCGCTATGCGGACGTCCCCGCCCGCTGGGCCGCCGACATCGAGCCCGGACTCGATCCGGCATGGCGGTCGGGCGCCGGACTGGCCGACACCCGCGTCACGGTATCCGTCGATGAACTCGCCGCCATCCAGGACCAGATGGAGCGCGTTCTCGCGCCGTACGTCAACCGGGACGCGGCCGACCGCCCCGCGGACAGCCGTGGCGTCCGGCTGATGCGGTACGTCCTGCCGGAGGGTGCCGGGGAACAGGGCGAGGAGCGGACGGGGCAGTCGTCGTGAACGGTGGCCAGGACGGGCCGCCCGCGATATCGCTGTGGCGGGACCGGCGGTTCGCCAGTTTCTGGGCCGGACAATCGGTCTCGCAGGTCGGCGACCGCATCACCGAACTGGCTCTGCCCCTGATGGCCGTCGGCGCGCTGAACGCCTCGGCCAACCAGGTGGCATGGCTTACGGCGCTCATCTGGACGCCCAACCTGCTCGCGATCGTCCTGGGGGCCTGGGTCGATCAACAGGCCCGTAAGCGCCGCCTGATGATTCTCGCCGACCTCATGCGCGCCGCGGTGCTGCTGAGCCTTCCGGCGGCCTACGTACTCGGGGCGGTGACTCTGACGCAGCTGTACGCCGTGGCGTTTCTGGCGGGTGCGGCCGGAGTGCTGTTCAACACCGCCTACCCGTCGTTCTTCGTGCGCCTCGTTCCGCGCGCCTCCTACGTCGACGCGAACAGCAAGCTCAGCGCGAGCCGTTCGGTCTCCCAGGTGGCGGGCCCCGCGATCGGCGGCGCGTTGGTCCAGGCGCTCACCGCTCCCGTGGCGATCGTGGTGGACGCTCTGACGTTCCTGGTCTCCGCGGTCCTGATCGGCCGGATCACGGTGGAGGAAACGCCGGTGACCGCCACGGCCCCGCTGCTGCGGCGCGCGAGGGAGGGCCTCGCCTTCGTCGTACGCCACCCCGTGCTGCGGGCCACGCTCGGCTGCGCGGCCACCGTCAACTTCTTCACCTTCGTCGCGGGCAGCGGCCTGACCGTGCTCTTCGCCAGCCGGAGCCTGGGACTGTCCGCAGGGGTGATCGGCGCCGCCCTGGGAATCGGCGCGACCGGTGCCCTGCTCGGAGCGGTGCTCGCGCCCGTGATCTCGCGCCGGATCGGCGTGGGGCGCAGCATCGTGGTGGGCGCCGTACTCTTCCCCGCGCCGATCGGGCTCGCCGCTGCCGCGGACGGCCCGCTCTGGATCCGCGCCGGGGCGGTGGCGGCCTCGCAGTTCTTCTCCGGCGTCGGCGTCATGCTGTTCGACGTCAACCTCAACTCGCTCCAGGCGTCCGTCATCCCCGATCGGCTGCGCAGCCGTGTCGCGGGCGCGTACAGCACGATCAACTACGGCATACGCCCCGTCGGCGCCGTCGTCGGGGGAGTGCTCGCCACGTTCGTCGGCCTGCGGCCGACCCTCCTCGTCGCCGCGGTCGGAGGGGCCCTGTCGGTGCTGTGGCTCCTCCCCTCGCCGATACCCCGAATCCGCGACCTCGCCCCGGACGGAGACGCGGAGGCGCCCGGCGACACGGAGATGGCCGGCGAGGCGGACGCGGCGGCGCGTTGACCCCGGGGGCCCGCAGGGTGTCAGGGGTGGCGCGGGGCGCGGGGGAAGAGGCGTGCCGCGAGTTCCCGGAACACCTCCTCCGGATCCCGGTCGCCCACCGCCCCGCGCAGATTGCCGCTGAGCAGCAGGGTGGCGAAGCCGTGGGCCAGGGACCACGCGGTCACGCCGGTGAGCCGGGCATCGTCCCCGCCGCCGGAGGGGAGCGCGGTGACGCCCGCGCGCAGCTCCACCGACGCCCGCTCCTTCGCCGCGAGCAGGTCCGGGTCGTCGGCGCGGTAGAGGTCCGGCTGGAACATCACCTGGAAGTGGGCCGGGTGCTCGGCGGCGAACCGTACGTATCGCACGCCTCGTTCCCGCAGGTCAGGGGCTTCGGCGAGGGCGTCGGCGAAGAGGTCGTAGCCCTCGGCGGCGATGGCGGTGAGCAGGCCGGTGCGGTCCTTGAAGTGGTGGGCGGGCGCGGCGTGTGAGACGCCGGCCCGGCGGGCCAGATCGCGCAGGCTCAGCGCGGCGGGGCCCTCGGTGCGGATGACGTCGAGGGCGGCGGCGAGGACGGCCCGCCGCAGGTCGCCGTGGTGGTAGGTGCGGTCGCTGCTCATGGACAGCACCCTACGCAGAATCTAGTCATTGACAAGTTCGCGGGGCGGGGTGCACTGTGACTGCCATAGGGATCTAGTCGATGCCTAGATTGACGCGGTTACGGAAGGCGGAGACATGTCCGACGAGTTGGGTCGCGTACGGCAGATGTGGCACCTGCTGGAGCCTCTGCACGCTGTTCTCTACTACGCGCCGGAGGCGTTCGAGGAGGCCTCGGCGCTCGGGTACGCGGTCGACGAGCGCTGGCCGAGCTACTTCGCGTGGCGGGCAGCACCGTTGGGGGAGGCGGGGGCCGCCCGGGTGACCGAGACCTTCTACAGCTTCAGCCCGGCGATGGTGGACGCGTACGTACCCGCCATCTGGTCCGTCGCCTCGCCCGAGGACGTGCTGGCCGCGCGGCGACGGGCGGTCGACCACGCGTACCGGACGTTGCTGGGTGAGGCGGCCACCGCTCAGGAGACGGCCGAGGCCGCCGCGCTCGTACGCCGCGTCGCTGAGGCCGCCGATACGACGGGCCGCCCGCTCGCCGCCGCCAACGCCGCACTGCCCTGCCCGGACGAACCGCACCTCGCGCTCTGGCACGCGGCGACCGTCCTGCGCGAACACCGCGGCGACGGCCACCTCGCGGCGCTCGCGCACGCGGAGCTCGACCCGGTCGAGGCACTGGTCTCGTTCGCCGCGATCGGTGCGGCGCGCCGGGAGGTGTTCGCGAGCCGGCGGTGGAGCGACGAGGAGTGGTCGCAGGCCGGTGAACGCCTGGCGAAGCGCGGCCTGTTGGCGGACGACGGTACGGCGACGGAGGCGGGCCGGGCTCTGCGCGCCGAGGTCGAGCGGCGCACGGACGATGCGGCGGCGGCCCCGTGGCGTGTCCTCACCGACCAGGAACGGGAACGGCTCGTGGAGTTGCTGGGCCCGTTGTGGGTGGCGGTGCTCGGTTCCGGACTGCTGCCGTCGGAGACGACGCTGGGCATCGGGAAGGTGTGATCCGGGCCGCATCCGGAGGCGGTGGGGGTCTTGAACGCGTCCCGGCGGGGAAGACATCCGTAGGATTCCCGGGTTGGTTCGGCTTTCTCCCCGTCAGGACGGCTACGAGTGATATCTCCCCGCGATTGTCGAGTGATCGTGCCCGCCCTGGGCGTGGTGGCCGTGCTGGCCCTGACCGGATGCGACCCGGACCAGGTGTCCATGGGCGAGGGTGGGGCCAGCAGCAGCGCGAACGGCGGCGGCCGGTCCGCCACCGGTTTCGGCGCCAGCCCGCTGAACAACCCGGACGGTACGAAGCCGGGCCTCGCCCCCCTCACCTCCGACGCGGACCGGGCGGCCGCCCGGAAGGTCATCGAGAAGGTGGCGACCAAGGGGCGCGGCCCCAAGACCGGCTACGAGCGGGACAAGTTCGGGTACGCCTGGAAGGACTCGGTCGACGACGTCCCGCTCTCGCACAACGGCTGCGACACACGAAACGACTTGCTGCATCGCGATGGCCAGAAGGTCAGGTTCCGGGACGGCTCGGACTGCGTGGTCGTCGCCATGACACTCATGGACCCGTACACCGGCTCCGCCATCGAGTGGCGCAAGCAGCAGGCCACCAAGGTCCAGATCGACCACGTCATGCCGCTCTCGTACGACTGGCAGATGGGCGCGGCCCGCTGGAACGAGGCCAAGCGGCAGCAGATCGCGAATGACCCGCTGAATCTCCTTCCCGTCGACGGCCCGGCCAACAACGCCAAGCGCGACTCCGGCCCCGCGTCCTGGCTGCCGCCGTACAAGCCGGTGCGCTGCTCGTACGCGCTGCGGTTCGCCCAGGTCTCGCTGAAGTACGAACTTCCGGTCACCACCGCGGACAAGAAGGTCATGCTGGAGCTGTGCGGAGACTGACGCCCGGCCCCGCCCCCCGGGGGCGGGCACGGCGTTCAGAGGCCTGGGCCCCGAGGTCGGCCGGGCCCTTCGGAGGCGGCGCGACGGTCGATCGTGCGGCGGGCGGATCTGCTCCGTGGGATGCCCACGGGTTGCCATGGGATGCCCGGGTGGCGCCTGCGGGACGCCCTGCTTCGGCCCGGTGAAGGAGCGGTGTACTCTACGGCGTCCGAATCCATCGGGCGTCTGTGCGAACGGTCCGAGCCGCTCCATGCCCGGCCGCCCGTCTCGCTCCCCTAAGGAACAAGCGTGAAGCCTGCCGTGCCCCACGCCGTCGAGGCAGGTCCGCGTCCACCGCTCGCGAGGGTGTTGAGGGCGACTACCCGCGTCCTGCTGGCCGCGGTCCCCGTGGTCACGCTGGGCATGCTGTCCTTCGTGCCCTCCCTCGCCATCGCCGCCCGGCGGCGGCGGGCCGGTGACTGGGCGGCGTTCGCCGGCTTCGCGGCCGCCAACGTGGCCTGGGTGCTCTGGGCGGCACTGACCCCGGAGGAGACACGGGGGGCGGAGTTCGCGGCGGACCTGCTGCTGGTGCTGGTCGCCACGCTGGGTGCCGCGGCCCACGGCCTGCTTGCCGGGACCTCGTGGCGGATGCCTCGTACGGGCACGGAAGGCACGGCATGAGGACCCGGCGCACCTGGCGGGGCAGGACACCCGCACCCCGTCGCCGCATGCCCCGTGTGCGGGTGGCCCTCGAATCGGCGGCTGCCCTGTTGCGCGGGCGCCGTGGGGCCTGGACCGCGGGCGGGGCGCTGCTGGTCGTCTGCGCCCTCGTCGCCGTGTGGGTGTTCGGTGGCGACGACGAGGCGGCGAGCCCGCCGGATGCCAGGGCGCGCCAATACCAGGACGTGGACGCGTGCCTGCTCACCGGCGAGGACGGCATCGAGGCGGGCACGCCCGCTGCCGCCGTCTGGCAGGGCATGGAGGCGTTCTCCGGGGACACCCGGGTCCGGGTCACCCATGTCCCGGTCATGGGTGAGCAGTCGGCGGCGAACGCGCTGCCGCACCTGAATGGCCTGATCCAGCGGGACTGCGAGGTCGTACTGGCCAGCGGCCGCGCCCAGACGGAAGCCGTCCGCAAGGCGGCGGCCGGCCATCCGGGGGTGCGGTTCGTCGTGGTCGGATCCGAGGGGGAGGGCGGGGGCGCGGAAGCCGGGAACGTGACGGTGGTGGCGCCGGGCGACGACGTGCCGGACCAGGTCGCTAAAGCCGTAGGGCGGGCCGTCAACGCCGTTCAGCGGTAACCGAGGTGACGATCCATGGGTGATGAGATAAAGATCGCATAAGATCCCTCTGGAATAAGTGGATCCGCTGTCGGCGCATGGGGCAATCTCGCGAGGCCATATGTAGGCCTTGTGAAGAGAAAGCAGCTCCGATGCGTGCTCGATGGCGAAGACCATCATCGTTGTTCCCCCCAGGCCCCGTCGGACGACGCAGGGCGCGAGGCACGGCAGTCGCCGTACTCGTCTCGCTCTCGTGCATGCTCACGACCGAGACCGCGTCCGCGACGGGTGAGACCCTTCCGGCGCTCTCGATGCCGAAGATGTCCCTGTCCGGGCTGTGGAAGTGGCTGGACGAATCCCCCCTGCACACCCCCGACCAGGAAAGCGGCACCGCACGCGGCAAGAGCCACACCGCCACCGCGGACCAGACCAGCAGCGATCTCGCCGTCGGTCACAAGGCGGGCAAGGGCAAGGGCGAACTCGGCGCCTACACCCGGCCCGACGACCGCCCCCGCACGGCGGTCACCGACTCCGTAGCGGGCAACGCCAAGAGCTTCGACGCGAAGACGAGCAGGCGGAACGCGAAGAAGTCCACGGCGACCTCCGACTACTTCGTCAACGCCGACGGGTCGACCACCGTCCGCCATTACGCGGGCCGGTCCAACTTCAAGGGCGCCGACGGCGCCTGGAAGCCGATCGACACCGATCTGACGCGGGACAAGGACGGGCGGCTCCAGCAGGCCGCCAACTCCCTGGACGTCGAGTTCGCCCCGGACGCGGGCGACCAGCAGCTCGCCTCCGTCGACTTCGGCGAGGGCCGCAGCTTCGCCTACTCGCTCCGCGGCGCGAAGAAGGCCACCGCCACGGTCGACGCCGACAACACGGCGACGTACGCCGACGTCCTGCCGGACACCGACCTGCTGCTCTCCCCGCTCGCCGAGGGCTTCAAGGAGCGGCTGGTCCTGCGCTCGGCCGAGGCCCCGAACTCCTGGCTGTTCCCGCTGGACATCCGGGGACTCACCCCGCGCATCGCGGACAACGGCGACGTGCGGTTCACCGACGGGGACGGGGAGGTGACCGCCACCATTCCCCACGCCTTCATGGAGGACTCCAGGATCGACCCCCGCTCCGGTGACGCGGCGATATCCCGCGCGGTGACCTACGAACTGACCACCGCCGACGGAAAGCCCGCCCTGCGGCTGACCGCCGACCGCGACTGGCTGGACGACCCCGCCCGGTCCTACCCCGTCACCGTGGACCCGACGATCACCGCCGGCAACACGACGTACGCGCAGAACACCATCGGCGGCGACCACTCCACCGAGAACCAGATCAAGGTCGGCAGTTACGACTCCGGCACCAACAAGACGAACTCGTTCCTCCAGTTCTCCTCGCTGGGCACCACGCTCAAGGGCCAGCGGGTCACCGCCGCCACCCTGAACGTGTACGCGATCTGGTCCGCGACCTGCACGGCGGAGCCGTTCTCGGTCCACCCGATCACCAAGTCCTGGACCCCGGCCGGTGTCACCTCCTACCCCGGCCCGGCGTACGGCGCCGCGATCGGCAGTGCCACGGTCGCCCCCGGGGCCTCCTGCAGCAACACCGCCAACTCCCTGAGCGTCGGCACGAAGATGCCGGTCAAGCTGTCCACCGATTGGTTCGATGGCGTCGCCACCGGCAGCGCCAACTACGGCCTGGCCCTGACCGCGCCGACGTCCGACGGACTGCACTGGAAGAAGTTCCACTCCGACAACAGCACCACGGCGGCCTTCCGGCCCGCACTGGACCTGACGTACACGCCCAACAAGGCGCCGCAGATCAACGCCCAGTACCCGCCGGAGAACCACCAGTCGAACACCCTCCAGCCGGAGCTGCTCGTCTACGCGAGCGACGCCGACAAGTGGCCGATGGCTGCCCTGACGTACGCCTTCGAGGTGTACGACGCGGACAGCGACAGCACCACGCCCGTCGCCACCTCCGGGATCATCACCAAGAGCAGCTGGAAGATACCCGCCGGCAAGCTCAAGTGGAGCAAGAACTACGCCTGGTACGTCAGCGTCACCGACGGATACGACTCGGTGATGTACTCGGCGAGCCGGTTCGCCACGGCGGTGCCGCAGCCACCGGTCACCTCGGGCCTCTCCCAGAACACCGACGGCCACGAATTCGACCCGAGCGACGCCAACTACACCACCGAGGACACCGACGCCGAGGTCGAGGTCGTCGGCCCGTCGCTGTCCGTGGAGCGCTCGTACAACAGCCGTGACCCGCGCACCGACGGTGCCTTCGGCGCCGGCTGGGCGACGGTCACCGACATGACGGCCGTGGAGGTGAAGGACGGCGCGGGCACTCTCACCAGCGTCGTGATCACCTACCCGGGCGGCGAGCAGGTCGCCTTCGGCCGCAACGCCGACGGCACCTTCGTGCCTCCGATGGGGCGGTACGCCAGACTGGCGGCGGCCGCGTCGGGCGGCGGTTACACGCTGACCGACAAGGACTTCACCACCTACAGCTTCCAGCAGGCGGTGACCGGCCGGACCGGCGCGTTCGCGATCTCGTCGATCAAGGACTACGCGAACCGGGCGGAGACCTTCACCTACACGAGCGGCAAGCTCAGCAAGGTCACCAACACCACGTCCGACCGGTCGCTGTCCTTCGCCTGGCAGACCCCCTCCGGGGCCACCGCCCCGCACGTGTCGACCGTGACCACGGACCCCGCCAAGGCCGGGGACGCGAGCACCGCCCAGGTCTGGAACTACGGCTACACCGGCGACCAGCTCACCAAGGTCTGCCCGCCCGCCGACCCCACCAAGTGCACCGTCTACGGCTACGCCACGGGCAACCACTACCGCACCACCGTCATGGACGCGGACCCGTTCGCGTACTGGCGGCTGGGGGAGACCGGCGGCACGGTCGCGAGCGACACGGTCGACCTCAACCAGGGCAAGTTCAACGGCCTGTACCGCAACGTGACCCTCGGCGGGACCGGCCCGCTGGCCGGCTCCACGCAGAAGGCCGCCACCTTCAACGGCACCACGTCGTACGTCGAGATCCCGAGCGCCCCCGGCGCCACGCCCTCGTACACGACGGTGTCGCTGTGGTTCAAGACCACCCAGGCGGGCGGTGTCCTCTTCTACTACGGGGACAAGCCGCTCAGTGACGCCGACCCGGTCACGAACACGAAGAAGAACACCCCGGCGGTGTACGTCGGCACGGACGGCAAGCTCCGTGGCTGCCTCGCCATGTCCCCCGGGTGCATGACCACGATCGCGTCCACGGCCACCGTCACGGACGGCAAGTGGCACAACGTGGCCCTCACCGGAGCGGCGACCACGCAGACGCTCTACCTCGACGGCGCCAAGCAGGGCACCCTCGCGGGCACCATCAACGACTGGGAGCAGCCCTACATCTCCTTCGGCGCCGGGGTGAACACCGACGGCTGGCCGGCCATGAACGCCTCCGACAAGCTGGGGCACTACTCCGGACAGCTCGCCGAGGTCGCCGTCTACACCGAGGCGCTCGACCCGTCGGTCATCACCGCGCAGTACCTCGCGGCCACCCGGTCCGCAGGACTGCTCAACAAGATCACCACGCCGAACGGCAAGACCCAGTCGGCCGTCACCTACGGCACCACGGACGACCTGGTCGCCCAGGCCACCGATGGCGACGGCGGTACCTGGAAGCTGAACCCCGCCACCGTCACCGGCTCGTCCCAGGTCTACCGCTCCGCGGTGATGGGCACGGCGCCGGCCGGCTACTGGCGCCTGGACGACACCCAGGGTGCCGCGCAGGCCGCCAACGAGCTGCACACCGGCTTCGGCACGTACAACAGCGTCACCCAGGGCGTGGCCGGGCCGTTCGGCGCCGGTGATGTCACGGCGGCGCAGTTCAACGGCACCAGCTCGTACGCGGAGGTCCCCTACGGGACCTGGCACGCCAAGGGCGATCGGTCCGTCGAGCTGTGGTTCAAGACGGCGAAGCCGGGCGTGCTGGTCGCGGACCAGGACCAGGCCATCAACGACCCCGCAGGGGTCGTGGGATCGCACTCCCCGCTGCTCTACGTCGCCGCCGACGGCAAGCTGCGCGGTCACTGGTGGAGCGCGAGCGGCAGTGGATCGGCGGACTTCGGTTCCACGTCCACGGTCACGGACAACGGCTGGCACCACGCGGTGCTCTCCGCCACCGGCACCACCCAGACGATGTACCTGGACGGTGTGAAGCAGGGCGTCCACAACGGGGCGGCCGGAGACGAGAACAACAAGCACACCTACATCGGCGCGGGCTTCGCCAAGGGCTGGATCAGCGCCCCCGCCGACATCAGCTACTTCACCGGCTCCATCGCCGAGGTCGCCGTGCACGCGGCCGGCCTCACCGAGGAGCAGGTCGAACAGCACTGGTCGGCGTACAAGGCCTCCGCTGGCGTCGCCCCGGTGCGGACGGTGAAGCTCACCGACCCCACCGAGAAGACGCTGACCTACGTGTACGACGCGGAGATGGGCAACCGTCTGCTGACCGCGATCGACACCAACGGCAAGCGGACCACGTACGGCTACGACACGGCGGGCTTCCTGCGCACCGTGACCGACGCCAACGGCAACCGCTCGATCACCGGCCACGACATCCGGGGCAACACGGTCTCCCAGACCATGTGCCAGGACACGGCCGCGGGCAAGTGCGCCACCGACTACTACACGTACTACCCGGACTCGACCACGGCGTTCCCGCCGATGGACCCGCGCAACGACCTGGTGCTCACCGAGCGCGACGGCCGTTCCTCGGGCCCGACGGACAACACCTACCTGACCAGTTACGTGTACGACACGGCGGGCAACCTCACCTCGGTGACGACGCCGCCGGTGCCGGGCCACCCCGACGGGCGGACCGCCACCACGACGTACACCACCGCAACCACCGCGGCGGCCGAGGGCGGCACCGCGAAGGCGCCGGCCGGGCTGGTCGCCGAGGTGGTCACCCCCGGCGGCCGGAAGACCGCGTACTCCTACTTCGCCAACGGTGACGTCGCCGAGACGACCGACGCCAACGGGGCGAAGGAACGGAGCACGTACGACAACCTCGGACGTCAGCTCACCAGGACCGAGGTGACCGACGCCCAGCCGGGCGGCCTCACCACGACCCTGACGTACGACAAGGACGACCAGGTCCTCACCGAGACCGACCCGCCGGTCACCAACCGGGTCACCGGCGCCGTCCACACCGGGCGGACCAGCACCGTCTACGACGCCGACGGCAACGTCTCCTCGCAGACGATCGCGGACCTGACCGGCGGTGACGCCTCCCGCGCCACCTCGATCACGTACGACGCGTACAACCGCATGGCGTCGAGGACCGACCCGGGCGGCGACACCACGTCGTTCGAGTACGACGTGTACGGCAACAAGGTCAAGGAGACCGACCCGGCCGGCAACGTCAACACGTACACCTTCGACGGCGAGGGCAGGCCCCTCACCACCAACCTGCTGAACTACACGGGCGACCCGGCGAACCCGACGTCGCCCACGACCCTCGTGCAGGAGTCCCGCGCCTACGACCCGGCGGGCCGCCTCGCGTCGATCACCGACGCGATGGGCCACGTCACGGCGTACACGTACACCGACGACGGCCTCGCCGCCTCGGTGATGCGCAAGGACCCGGCCAACGGCCTCTCCTTCACCGAGGAGGCCAACACCTACGACGCGGCCGGCAACCTGGTCAAGCAGGTCACCAACGACGGCCAGACGGTGTCCACCTTCACGGTGGACGCCTCCGACCGCACCACGTCGTCGGTCCTGGACCCGGGGGGGCTCGCCCGGACCACGAAGGTGAGCTACGACCCGGACGACAACGTCGTCTCGGAGACCGACCTCGACCCGGCCGACGGCCGTACCAGCACCGAGGACACGCTCTACGACAACCTCGGCAACGTCACCGGCTCCACCCTCCACGACGGCACCACCGCACCGGTGGCCCGCTGGAAGCTGGCCGAGACGAGCGGCACCTCGGCCGCGGACTCGTCCGGCGGCAACCGGAGCGTCGGTTTCGGCAGTGGGGTCACCCACTCCACCGAGCACGGCGGCGCCGCGGTCTTCGACGGCACGACGAACGCCTACGGCGAGACGAAGGGCGCGGTGGTCAACACCGGCGGCTCGTTCACCGTCTCGACGTGGGTGAAGCTGAACTCCACGGCGGCCAACAACACCTTCCTGGCCCAGTCCGGGGAGTCCGCCAGCGGTTTCCAGCTGTACTACTCCACGGCGTACGGGTGGACGTTCAACCGGCACAGCGCGGACATGGCGAGCCCGGCCATCGTGCGGGCCAGCTCCGGCACCGCGGCGGTGGCCACGGGCACCTGGACGCACCTGACCGGTGTGTACGACAAGGAAGCGGCCCAGATCCGGCTGTACGTCAACGGCGTACAGGCCGGCACCTCGACGGCGTTCACCACTCCCTGGGACGCCACGGGCCCGCTCCAGATCGGGCGGAGGATCCCCGGCAAGGAGAACACCAACGGCGCGCTCAGCGACATCCAGGTCTACGGCGAGGCGCTGACCGCCGCGCAGGTGACCGCGCTCAAGGCCGGCACCCTGCCGGCCGCGGGCAGCTCCGTCCGCACCAACGCCTGGAAGCTGGACCAGCGCGGCCTGCCGCTGTCCATGACCGACGAGAACGGAGTCACCACCGACTACGGCTACGACGAGGCCGGTCAGCAGACCAGCGTCACCGAGCCCGCCGTCAACAGCGAGACCGGCGGTGGCACCCCGGTGTCGGTCCGCCCGGTGTCGATGACCGGCTACAACACGTTCGGTGAGGACACCGAGTCCTCCGACCCGCTGGGCAACGTGGTGACGACGGCGTACGACGCCGAGGGCCAGGAGTCCTCGACGACGATGCCGAACTACACCCCGCCCGGGGCCTCGGCCCCGATCACGGCCGCGACCTGGAACGAGTACAACAAGCTCGGCCAGGTCACCGCCGAGGTCGACCCGCTGGGCAAGCGCACCGAGTACACCTACACCCAGCTCGGCGACCTGGCCTCGGTCAAGGAGCCCGGCGGCGCCACGACGCGGTACACGTACACCGCCAACGGCGACCAGCTGTCGGCCACCCGGCCCGGCGGCGCCCGCCAGGAGACGACCTGGGACTACCTCGGCCGCCCGGTCACGGACACGGACATCGTGCGCCAGCCGACCGAGCGGGCCTACACGTCCATCAACGAGTACAAGGCACCGGGGGGTGAACTCTCCCGGACGGTCAGCCCGACCGGGGTGAGCGAGTCCTACAAGTACAACGTCCTCGGCGAGACGACGGAGGTGACCGACGCCGCGGGCGCCACCAGCCGCTTCACGTACGACATGGACGGCCGGCCGCTCACGTCGGTGGACGCCGACGGCACCAGCACCGCCAACACCTACGACGGCTACGGACAGCTGACCGCCACGAAGGACCTGGACGCGACGGGCAAGGTGCTGCGGACCAGCAGCTCCACCTACGACCGTGCGGGCAACCCGACGTCGGTGACCGACTACCGGGGCCACACCGTCACGCTCACGAGCGATGCGACGGGTCTGATCACCAAGGCGGTCCAGCCGGTCTCGGCGACCGAGTCGATCACCACGACCTTCGGCTACGACGCGGCGGGCAACCGCACGCGCTTCACCGACGGCCGCGGCAACGCCTTCCTCACCACGTACAACACGTGGGGCATGGCGGAGAAGGAGATCGAACCGTCCACTCCGGCGCATCCGGACCTCGTGGACCGCACGTTCACGATGATCTACGACGTGGCGGGACGCCCCCAGGAGCAGCGCTCCCCTGGCGGGGTCGTCGTCAGCAACGAGTACGACGACCGGGGCCGGCTGGTCCGCCAGCACGGCACGGGCGCGGAGGCGGAGACCACCGACCACACCTACACCTACGACGAGGACGACCAGGTCACCTCGGTGGCGGGCGCGGACGAGGAGAAGAACACCTTCTCCTACGACGACCGCGGCCTGCTCCTGAGTGCCAACGGCCCCTCCGGCACCTCCTCCTTCGCCTACGACGGCAATGGCGCGATGACCTCGCGCAAGGACGCGTCGGGCACGTCGACCTTCGGGTACGACACGGCGGGCCGGCTCAAGTCGGCGGTGGACGGTGCGAGCGGTACGTCGATGACGTACGGCTACGACACCGAGTCCAACGTGACCTCGATCGAGTACGGCCAGGGCAAGGGCAGGCGTGACTTCTCGTACGACTCCCTGGGCCAGCTGACCACGGACAAGCTGACGTCACCCACGGGCAAGTCCCTGGCGTCGTTCACCTACGGCTACGACCTCAACGGCAACGAGACGTCGAAGACGACGACCGGTGTCGCCGGGGCCGCCACGAACACGTACACGTACGACTGGGCGAACCGCCTGTCGTCCTGGAACAACGGGAGTGCGACCGAGCAGTACGGCTACGACGCGTCCGGCAACCGGACCCGCGTGGGCGGTGACACCTACACGTACGACGCCCGCAACCGACTCTCCTCGGACGGGCAGAACACGTACACGTACACCGCGCGCGGCACGATGAGTTCGGTCACCGACGAGGGCGGTGTGCAGACCTCGGTGAAGGCGGACGCCTTCAACCGCGTCATCAGCGAGGGCGAGCGGACCTACACGTACGACGGCCTGGACCGGACGCTGAAGGCGAGCGACGGCCAGGGCGGCTCGCTGTACGACTTCGCGTACAGCGGGGCCGGCAACGACGTGGCGTCCGACGGCGGCACCAGCTACAGCCGCAACGTCGACGGTTCGCTGATGGGCATCAAGTCGGCGATGGGTTCGGTGCTCGCACTGACCGACATCCACGACGACGTGGTGGGCCAGTTCACCGCGGACGGCGAGGCGCTGACGGGCTCGACCACGTACTCCCCGTTCGGGAAGGTCGAGCAGTCGACCGGCATGGTCGGACACCTCGGCTACCAGTCGGGGTGGACGGACCCGGAGACCGCCAAGGTCAACATGGCGGCGCGCTGGTACTCACCGGAGACCGGCCAGTTCAACAGCCGCGACACGGTGGGCATGAACCCGCTGCCGACCTCGGTGTCCGCGAACCGCTACGCGTACGCGGACCAGAACCCGATGACGGCCACCGACCCGACGGGTCACTGGCCGAGCTTCGTCGACAAGGCCATCAAGAAGGTCAAGAAGAAGGTCAAGAAGGTCGTCAAGTCGGCCTACAAGAAGACCAAGGCCGCGGTCAAGAAGGTCGCGAAGAAGGTCAAGGCCGCCGCCAAGAAGATCAAGAAGGCGGTCAAGAAGGTCGTCAAGAAGGCCAAGCGCGTGGTGCGCAAGGCCGTGCACTATGTCGCCGACAGCGTCAAAAAGGTCAAGAGATACGTCAAGCGGACCTATAAGCGCGTCAAGAAATACGTCCACAAGGTCGTCAAACACGTCAAGAAGACGGTCCGCAAGGTCGCCAAGGCCGTCAAGAGCGTGGCGCACAAGGTGGTGAAGGCCGCCAAGAAGGTCGGCAAGGCCGTCAAGAAGGCGGCGAAGGCCACAGCCAACTTCGTGAAGCAGCACGCTTCGACGATCGCCTCCGTCGCGGTCGGGGTGGTGGTCTTCGCGGGTTGTACCGCGGCGACCGGTGGCGTGGGTGTCATCGGCTGCGGTGCCCTGGCTGGCGCTGCGGCCAACGCGGTCGGCTACGCGATGAGTGACGGTCCCAAGACCCTGGCCGGCTTCGCGACCGCGGTCGGCGTGGGAGCCCTCACCGGCGCCCTCGGCGGCGCGGCCGGCGGCGCGGCCTCCGGCGCGGTGGGCCGCCTGCTCGCCGGTGTCGGCGGCAAGGCGCTGAACGGCGCGGCGATGGGTGCTGCGGGCGGTGCCGCGGAAGGCGCGGTCGGCTACGGCATCTCCTGCGTGGCCAGCGAGGAGGGCTGCAGCGTCTCCGGCGCGGCGAAGGCCACGGCGGTCGGCGCGGTGACGGGTGGCGTGTTCGGCGCGGCGGCGAGCAAGGTCGGCGGCCGCAAGGGCTGCACCCCGCACAGCTTCACCGGAGCCACTCCGGTGGTCCTGGCGAACACCACGACCAAGCCGATCTCCGAGATCAAGGTCGGGGACTACGTCCTCACGGCCGAACCGGGTAAGAAGGAGAAGGAGAAGCACAAGGTCACGGCGGTCATCGTCACCAAGACGGACCGTGCGTTCGTGGACATCACCGTGTCCACGAAGTCGGGCCCGAAGACGATCCACACGACTGAGCACCACCAGTTCTACGAGGCCACCAAGAACGCCTGGACCCAGGCGGTCGATCTCCAGGCCGGCCAGAAGCTCCAGACCGAGTCGGGCCGCCCGGCCGTGGTGATCGACGTCAAGGCGTTCACGGCGCAGACCGTCACGTACGACCTGAGTGTCGAGGGGCTGCACACGTACCACGTGGGCGCCGGCGACGCCGCGGTGCTCGTGCACAACCAAAACACGCCCATCGCGTGCACCGTCAACGGACGGCATGACGTGTACGACATTCCCGGAGGTTCCTCGGGCGGCCACGGTGCCGGTGACACCATTCCGGCGGCGTTGCTCGGGAGTTACGACATCGGCGTGAATGCGAGCCCCGGCTCCACTCCGCCCATCTGCTCGTACTGCCGGGTGAATCCTGCGCAGGCGGTCGATCACGTCGAAGCGAGAATCGGTGGGGGTGACCTCACTGATCTCAACACGACGCCCGCGTGCAGGCGGTGTAACAGTTCGAAGAGGGAGCGCGTGGCACCGAAAACGCCTCCCGCGAATTACAAGGGAGCATGGCCGCCGCCGTGGTGGCCGACCAACATGAAGACCGGGTGGGCCAGCACGTACGGCCTCTCCCCCTATGTGAAGAAGTAGTACCCTTCGGGTCGGGCGCCGCGTATCGAGCGGCGCCCGACCTTTTAGGGCCGTCCCAGGAAGGCGCCACGCAGTGGATTCGCAGAAGTACATTGTTCATGACGACCCGGCGATCATGTCCACCGACCAGTACATCGCCATGGTGGATCTCGCTCCGTTTGGTTTCGCCCAGCACATGGAGCAGATATGGCTCGGCGTGAACGGGGACGGAACACATGAAGTCCTGTGTATTCCGTTCAGGGTCTACGGGATGTCGTTGCATGACGTCGTGGAGCTCGACGGCGACGATGTCGTGTCGCGCATCGTCCGTTCCGGAAGCCACCGCACGATGAGAGGGCTCATCGCTCCCACCGTTTCGGCGGAGGGGATCTCCGAGATTTCCGCCTCGGTCAACGAGCTGGCTGAGGGGTCGGGATTCCTCAGCGAGTGGAGCGGTCATCGCCATGTCGCCATTGATATTCCCCCCGGGAGCGATTCGCGGGCACTCCAGGAATTCTTTGCCGCCCAGCGGGAGTCGGAGCGCGTGTACTGGGAGTGGAGCGACGCCAGGCCCTTCACCCGGTAGCGCGGAACAGTCTGGACAACGAAGATGGCTATTCTGATCGACCATTTCGAATCACGCCTGGGTCAGCTTGTCGGTGCGTGGTCGGTCAGGGATGGCCCTCCTGAAGGTGCCGCACAGGTGGGGTATTTCACCGGCGGCGTCTTCGATGGCGTTCAGTCCTTTGCCACGACCACCCTGCACCAGACGCACCTGGTCTCTCCCACTACGGGCGAATCTCAGCACCTGGAGTTGCTCGGTTGTACTCGCCCCGTTGCCGGGGATGAGTACGGGCCGTTCCCCGGAGTGCTGGAGTGGGTGGCTGAGCGCTTGGCGGCGACGGGGAAAGCGGTTCTTCGCGGGGATGTCGTGTCCTTGCCGATGCCGCTGCGTCCGGGCGGAACCCTGGCGCACCTCTACGCGGCGATGCCGGTCTACTTCGATGACGCCTTCTTCTCCGTCGACCTGGAGAACGGGACGCATGTCTCCGTGGCGTGGCTGGTGCCGCTCCACGGCGTCGAGGCGGACTACGTCACGGAGAGGGGCTGGCCGGTCTTCGAGGAGGAACTGACCAAGCAGGATCCTGATCTGTTCGACCTCGGCCGTCCGCCGATGAGCCTGTAGCCCCGGCAGCGGGATGAGCGCGGGCCTCCGGAACTCTCCGGGGGCCCGCGCTCGCGTCCGGGCGCCGGTACGGGGGCGCTTGGCTCTCCGGCCCCGCCCCGCCCAGTCAGGTCAGGACGGCTGAACGAGCCCCGCCTTGCCGTAGACCGTCGCCACCCGCGCCCCCGCCACACCCGAGGCGAAGCCCATCCCGATCCGGAAGACGCCCGGCTGGGCCGGGTCCGGGATGTGGACTCCCAGCCCCTCCGGCTCCCGGTAGTCCAGCGAGTACGCGGCCGCCGTGTGGGCCGGGTTGACCGTCTCCTTGAACGGCGTGGGCGGCGCGGGGTCCAGGGCGCCCGTGGTGAGGTTCACCGAGGTGATGAACGTGTTGCCGACGCCGGGGGCGGAGATCACCGTGTCCTGGCCGTTGATCTTCTGGACGGAGCCGTAGCTGTTGCCGTGCAGCATGTAGAGGTACTGGCCGACGACGGCGTACCCCTGGAGGAACGGGTCGCCGTAGGTGGTCAGCGGCCAGCCGGGAACCGCGGTGAGTCTCGGTTCGCGGACACTCGCGAGCGGCTGGCTCCAGATGCCGAGGCGGGCCAGGTCCAGGTCGTGCACCTGGAAGATCATCGCGCCGTCCGTGTCGCGGCAGCGGAAGGCGAGACGGCCGTAGACCGGGTCGACGGAGGCGGTGTACGTCGTGGCGCCCGCGACCGGCGCGTACATGGTGAGCCCGGCCGAGCCGGAGTCGAGCACCTGGCCGCTGACGAAGGGGAAGCGTGCCAGACGCCTGCCGCGGCTGGTGGTCTTGGTCGGGTCGTCCGGGTGCACCGGGTCCGGGACCTCCTGGCCGTCCGCCTCCGTCCACAGGTAGGCCTTGGCGCCGACCGGCTCGACACCGATGCTCATGCCGTGTCCGAAGCCGCGCAGATACATGTAGCCCAGCGTGTTGCCGGACATGTCCCACTTGGTGATGGTCAGGTCGCCGCGCCGGTTGCGGTCGACACTGCTCACCGCAGCGGACTCGCCCGAGAGTTTCAGCCCGCCCTGCGTCACCTGAGCCAGGTAGACGTGGCCGTTGGCGTTGTCGTAGCCGAACGACTGGAGGATCGTCGTGTCGCGCAGGGACTTCTGGCGTATCCAGTTGTCCGATGCGCTGTTCAGGTCGAGCCGGGGCGAAGGCACCAGCAGCGCCGAGCCCGGCGTGGGGTGGGTGGCGGCTGAGGCGGTGCCGGTGCCGGCGGAGACTCCGGCAACGGTGAGCGCGCCCGCGCCGCTCCACGCGAGCAAGGAGCGGCGGCTGGGGTGAATGAGTCTGTCGTGGGTCATGGTGCTCATCCAAGCCGGGAGCCCCACCGCGCTCAACCCCGCCCCCCTCCAGCTCAATTCACCCAGCCGTCGCCCCCACGCCACACACACCATCCGCCCTCGACACATTGACCGGCTGATGTACTTTCGTGCTGATCTCGCTGGTGGTGCCCTGCTTCAACGAGGAAGACATCCTCGAACGCTTCCATGAACGTGTGACGGACGAGATGACCCGCCTCGGCCACGCGTTCCAGCTCGTGTACGTGGACGACGGAAGCGCGGACCGGACGCTCCCGATCCTCCAGGAGCTGGCCGCCGCCGACCCCCGGGCCCGCTACGTCTCCTTCAGCCGCAACTTCGGCAAGGAAGCCGCCATGCTGGCCGGCCTCCAGCACGCCGAGGGCGACGCCGTCGTCATCATGGACGCGGACCTCCAGCACCCCCCGGAGCTCGTCGGCCGCATGCTCCAGGAGCACGCGCAGGGCTACGACCAGGTGATCGCCCGCCGCACCCGCAAGGGCGACCGCGTCACCCGCACCCTCACCGCCCGCGCCTACTACTGGCTCATCAACCGGCTCGTCGACGTGGAACTCGTCGACGGCGTCGGCGACTTCCGGCTCCTGTCGCGGCGGGCCGCCGACGCCGTGCTCGAACTCACCGAGTACAACCGCTTCTCCAAGGGCCTCTTCGCCTGGGTCGGCTTCCCCACCACCACCTTCAGCTACGAGAACGCCGTCCGGGAACAGGGCCGCTCCGCGTGGACCTTCGGGAAACTGCTGAACTACGGCCTCGACGGCCTCCTCTCCTTCAACAACAAGCCGCTGCGCGCCGCGCTCTACCTCGGCATGCTCCTGATGTCCCTGGCCTTCGTCTACGCCGCCTGGATCGTCGGCGTCGCCCTGGTGAAGGGCGTCGACACCCCCGGATACGTCACCCTGCTCGTGGTCCTCACCGCCCTCGCCGGTGTCCAGATGGTGATGGTCGGGGTGGTGGGGGAGTACGTCGGCCGGATCTACTACGAGGTGAAGCGCCGCCCGCACTTCCTGGTCAAGGCCACCAACACCCAGGCGCGCCGGCCGGCCCAGGAGCCGGAACCCATGGAGTTCGTACGCCGATGACGGTCAAGGCACAGCTGGCCCGGTTCGCCCTCGTGGGCGCCGTGAACACCGGCACGTACTACGGCTTCTACCTCGTCCTGCTGCACTGGCTGCCGTACATAGCCGCCCATGTGCTGGCCTTCGCGCTCAGCATGACCGGGTCGTTCTTCCTCAACTCGTACTTCACCTACCGCACCCGCCCCACCTGGCGGAAGTTCCTGCTCTTCCCGCTCACCAACGCCGCCAACTTCGTCATCACCACCGGCGGCGTCTACCTGCTGGTCGACCTGGCCGGATTCAGCAGCCGGTACGCACCGCTCGTCGCGGCGGCGGCCGCCATCCCGATCACGTTCGTGGTCTCGCGCACGATCATGCTGCGGCCGGACACCCCGCCGAAAGCGGTCGAACGGGTCGGCTGAGCCGCGCCGCCGGCAGGCCACATCCCCAACTCCTGCCGAATCGTTGGTCGAATCAGTGGACCGGACCCGTTCCACTGCCCTGGAGCATCCGGCACTTGGGGGCGGCGTCGCGGGTCTGGGCACGCACATCCGCAGCGTTGTCGTCCATCACCATGGCTCCGCCATGCCTCAATCCTCCGCCTTGCGGCTGCACGCACCCGGACCCGCTCCTTTTCCCGCCCCCCAAGTGCCGGATGCTCTAGCATCGATCACCGCAAGGCCTTGTGCACCGCCGCACAATCTCCTCGGGAGGCTCCTTTGCACCGCCGCCGTCGCACCGCGCTCACCGTCTCCGCCGCACTGCTCGGCGCGGCGCCACTCCTCACCGCCTGCGGCAGTCAGGCCCACCCCGGCGCCGCGGCCCTCGTGGGAGGGGACCGGATCACGGTGGCCACCGTGCAGGGCCAGGTGGAGGACGTGCGCAAGGCGCAGGACGCCTCCGAGCAGGCCGCCCAGATCACCAACCAGTCCGGCCAGCTCGGCCGCGCCAAGCTGCACGGGCTGATCCTGGACCGGGTCCTGGACAAGGCCTCGGCGGACGCCGGGGTGACCGTCACCCGTGCCGAGATCCAGCAGATGCGGGCGCAGGCCGTCGCCCAGTACAAGGGGGAGGACGGGCTGCGCGCCGCGGTGCTCCAGGAGCGCTGGATCGCCCCGGACCAGATCGACACCTTCCTGCGCGAGCAGATCCAGCTGACCAAGCTCGGCCAGGCACTCGGCGCCGACCCGACGACGCCGGCCGGTACGAAGGTGCTCGGTGACGCGCTGACGAAGGCGTCCAAGGCGCTGAAGGTCGACGTCAACCCGCGCTTCGGCACCTGGAACAACCAGCAGATCCAGCTCGCCGAGTACAAGGCCCCCTGGATCACCCAGGTCACCAAGCCCGCCCAGTCGGCCGCGGAGGCCGGGGCCTGAGGACTGTCCGACGGCCGGGGTAGATTCGGCGGTGTGAACGCTGAAGACCCCGGCCGCATCGTCCTGCTCACCGCCAGCCACCGCGTCGCGCCCGGACTCCTGTCCTGGCCCGCCTGGCAGACCCTGCACGCCGCCGACCGGGTGCACTGCGGGGAACCGGGCCAGCCGCAGCTGCCGTACCTGCGCGAGGCGGGCGTCACCGTCACGCCCGGCGTGCCCGACGCGCAGGAGCTTGTGGACGCGTGCGCCGGCGGCGGGACCGTCGTCATCCTCACCGGCGGCGAGGGCAATCAGCCGCTCACCGACGGGCTGGCCCGGCTCGCCGGCTCGGGGCGGGTGCGGATGCCGAACCTGGAGCTGCTGCCCGGCTCGTACGACCTCCCGGGCGCCCGGCTGCTCGACCTCGTCCAGGTCATGGACCGGATCCGGCTCGAATGCCCCTGGACCTCGCAGAAGACCCACAAGGGCCTCGCCAAGTACGCCATCGAGGAGGCGTACGAGCTCGTCGAGGCGATCGAGGACGGCGACCGCGAGGAGCTCCGCGAGGAGCTCGGGGACGTACTGCTCCAGGTCGTCTTCCACGCGCGCATCGCCGAGGAGGACGAGGAGGAGCCGTTCTCCGTCGACGACGTCGCGGCCGGCCTCGTCGAGAAGCTGATCCACCGCCACCCGCACGTCTTCGGCGACGAGACCGCCGAGACGCCGGAGGACGTCCACGCGCACTGGCTGCGGACGAAGGCCATCGAGAAGCAGCGCGAGTCCGTCACCGACGGCGTGCCGCTCGGCCAGCCCGCCCTGGCGCTCGCCGCGAAGCTCGCGAGCCGGGTCCGTACCGCCGGACTCGACGTGGCGCTCCCCCAGGGCGGCAACGAGGACGGCGCCGAGGGCGACGACATCGGCTACCGGCTCCTCGCGCTGGCCGTGCGCGCCCAGGAGGACGGCATCGACCCGGAGGCCTCCCTGCGCGCCGCGGGGCGTGCGTACCGGGACGCGATCCGGGCGGCGGAGGGCGTCCGCCAGCCGCACGGGACGGGCGGATAGCGTCGGAGGGTGAACGACAGCTCCGACCCCGCCCCCGCCGGCTGCCCCGCGCACGCGACGCCGCCCGCGCCCGAACTCTTCACGTGGGAGTTCGCCACCGACCCGTACCCCGCCTACGCCTGGCTGCGCGAGCACAGCCCCGTGCACCGCACCACCCTGCCCAGCGGGGTCGAGGCGTGGCTGGTGACGCGGTACGCGGACGCCCGGGAGGCCCTCGCCGACAACCGGCTGTCCAAGAACCCGGCGCACCACGCGGAGTCCGCGCACGCCAAGGGGAAGACGGGCATCCCGGGCGAGCGCAAGGCGGAGCTGATGACGCATCTGCTGAACATCGACCCGCCCGACCACACCCGGCTGCGCCGGCTCGTGTCCAAGGCGTTCACCCCGCGTCGCATCGCTGAGTTCGCACCGCGTGTGCAGGAGCTGACCGACCGGCTCATCGACGGGTTCATCGAGAAGGGCGAGGCGGACCTCATCCACGAGTTCGCCTTCCCGCTCCCCATCTACGCGATCTGCGACCTGCTCGGCGTCCCGCGTGAGGACCAGGACGACTTCCGCGACTGGGCGGGCATGATGATCCGCCACGGTGGCGGCCCTCGCGGCGGGGTGGCCCGTTCGGTGAAGAAGATGCGGGGCTATCTCCTCGAACTGATCCACCGCAAACGTGAGAACCCGGGGGACGACCTGATCTCGGGGCTGATCCGGGCGAGCGACCACGGTGAACACCTGACGGAGAACGAGGCCGCCGCGATGGCCTTTATCATCCTATTTGCTGGTTTTGAGACCACGGTCAATTTGATCGGCAACGGTGTCCACACCCTGTTGGGCCACCCGGAGCAGCGCGAGCGGCTCCAGCGTTCCCTGGCCGCCGGAGAGGCGGAGCTGCTGGCCACCGGGGTGGAGGAACTGCTGCGGTACGACGGTCCGGTGGAGCTCGCGACCTGGCGGTACGCCACCGAGGCGCTGATGATCGGCGGTGAACGCATTGGCGCGGGCGACCCGGTGCTCGTCGTGCTCGCGGCTGCCGACCGGGACCCGGAACGCTTCGACGGGCCGGACACGCTCGACCTTTCCCGGCGCGACAACCAGCACCTCGGTTACGGTCACGGCATTCACTACTGCCTGGGAGCGCCGCTCGCCCGGCTGGAGGGGCAGGCCGCCCTCGCCACCCTCCTGAAGCGCCTCCCCGACCTGCGACTTGCGGGGGAACCTGCCGATTTGCGGTGGCGTGGCGGGCTCATCATGCGCGGACTGCGCACGCTGCCGGTGGAGTTCACGCCGGGGCCGGCCCTCGCCAAAGGTGACACTCTGTCAACACTGTGACTTTCACGTGATCTCTGCTGCATCGACTTGTGACACACGTTCGAGTCCCGCTAGGTTCACCGTTCGACTCACCAGTCACTCGTCAGTCACACGGAAGGCATCCCCATGGGCTCCGCGAACGGCAGACACCGTCGCCCTCGGCAGGCACCCGCGATCATCGTCGCCGCAGGCGTGACCGGATCCGCCATCGCCATCCCGCTGCTCGGCGCGGCAGGTGCGCACGCCGCCGACGCCTCGACCTGGGACCGGGTGGCCGAGTGCGAGAGCGGCGGTATGTGGAGCGCCGACCTCGGCAACGGCTACTACGGCGGACTGCAGTTCTCCCAGGAGGTGTGGAAGTCGTACGGCGGCGAGTCGTACGCCGAGCGCGCGGACCTCGCCAGCCGCTCGCAGCAGATCGCCGTCGCGGAGAAGGTCCTGGACGACCAGGGGCCGAAGGCGTGGCCGAGCTGTGCGGTCATCTCGGGGCTGGCCGTGGACACCGGTCTGCCGGGTGTGGATCCGGGCAGCACGCCGTCCGCCGACCCCGCCGGGAGCGCGGACCCGTCCGCGAGTGCCGATCCCTCGGGGGACGCCACCGCGTCGGACGACGCGTCACCGGAGGCGCCGGCCGCGCCGGCAGACGGGTCGAAGGGTGAGGGCGAGAAGCCGGACGCCTCCGCGTCCCCGTCGGCCACGTCCTCCGCGACCGCCTCCACCGAGCCCGCGGACGAAGCCTCCGATGCCGGGGAGGGCCCCTCCGGCGGTCAGCAGAAGGCCGGCAAGCACCGCGGTACGCCGGCCCCCGAGGGGGCCCGGGAGAGCGGCCGCGTCAGTGACCGGGACGCGGGGCGGCATGCCTCGCGAGGTGACGGTGACGCACGCGACACCGAAATTCCGGCTGCTGACGGCACGTACACCGTTCGCTCGGGCGACAACCTCTGGGCGATTGCTGACGCACAGAAGCTGACCGGTGGGTGGGCGGCCCTGTACGAGGCGAACAAGGCGGAGGTGGGTTCCGACCCGGACCTCATCCTGCCTGGCCAGAGCCTCGATCTGGGCGTGGGGGCCGAATGAGTGCGGTCTGATCATTAGCTGAAAATACCTCGAAATTTGGGGTAGTTAAGAGGCCTATGTCCCACTTTTGACCAAGTGAGACATGGGTCTCTTTGCGTGAACTGGCGTGTCTTGTCCGGGAGGTCCCGTCGCATCCGTCCCCACCTGCGCAAACAGGGGTCCCTGGGGTGCAAGTAAGGGCTGTTTATGCGGTATGTCTATCTTTGGATATGCGGGTTGAGTGTGTTTACGGTCGGAACCGCTCGCACCGCGGGCCCCGTCGATCGTCACGCCGAATCCTGCCGTCGGTCGAAGGGAACAGACGCGTAAAGCGCCGTAGGCAGGAGCGGGGGACCCAGGTAAGCGCCGGGCTCGATCGTCACAGGACGCATCAGGACCGGCTTGGGGTGAAGTCGAGCGCTAGGACGCACGACCGGGCAACTCACTTGGCCCGAACCCGACAGCTCACCTCGCAGGCGTCGGTGAGGAGAAGTCTCGATGCTGCTCAACAGCAAGGGCAACAAGCACCGTCGCCCGTCCAAGGCCGTCCGTATCGCCACGCTCGCCGGTGTCGCCGGTGCCGCCATCGCCGTGCCCCTGATGGGTGCGACCGGCGCGTCCGCCGCCTCCGTCTCCACGTGGGACGCCGTCGCCCAGTGCGAGTCCGGTGGCAACTGGTCCATCAACACCGGCAACGGCTACTACGGCGGTCTGCAGTTCTCGCAGTCCAGCTGGGCGGCCGCCGGCGGTACGCAGTACGCGGCCCGCGCCGACCTGGCCACCAAGTCGCAGCAGATCGCTGTCGCCGAGAAGCTCCTCGACATGCAGGGCCCGGGCGCCTGGTCCTGTGCCGGTGCCGGCAACCTGAGCAACGACGGTGTCGACCCGGGTGTCGACACCGGCTCCTCCGCCGCCAAGACGGAGACCGCCCCGAAGCAGGAGGCGCCGGCCCAGAAGGCCGAGCCGAAGAAGGCCGAGCGCAGCGAGGCCCCCGCCACGAACCGCTCGGACCGCGCCGCCGCTCCGAAGAAGACCGTCACCACCCCGACCGGCAAGAAGGTCGCCAAGGGTGACGGCGAGTACAAGGTCGTCACCGGCGACTCCCTGAGCGAGATCGCCGCCGCCCACAAGGTCAAGGGTGGCTGGGAGCAGCTCTACAAGCTGAACAAGGACATCGTCACGGACGCCGACCTGATCTACCCGGGTCAGCAGCTCCACCTGACGAAGTAGTCGCGATCCCTCCTCGCTGAACTCTCCGGCCGCCCCGGCCCGGTGCGCACCTTCCCCCCGTGCGTACTGGTCCGGGGCCCCGGTGTGTGGGGGAGGTGCGGCGGCCGGTTTCGGCGGTGAGCGTTCAACTGTTGTAGTTACTAGCCAGTAAAATTCTGGCCGTTTGCCCCGCTGTGCCTGCCCTTGGGTCCTTTTTCGTCCCAGGGGACGGGCGGTCGGCCGGTTGGGGCGGCCCGGCCGGTTAGGCTCTTGGCGCAAGGCCAAAGCGACCCTGCACCACCAGCGTCACATCCCAGAAGGAGATGCCTCGTGCCGTCCATCGACGTCGTCGTAGCCAGGGAAATCCTCGACTCCCGCGGAAACCCCACGGTCGAGGTCGAGGTCGGCCTCGACGACGGCAGCACGGGCCGTGCTGCCGTGCCGTCCGGCGCCTCCACCGGCGCGTTCGAGGCCATTGAGCTTCGCGACGGCGACCCCAACCGCTACCACGGCAAGGGCGTCGAGAAGGCCGTCCTCGCCGTGATCGAGCAGATCGGCCCGGAGCTCGTCGGTTACGACGCGACCGAGCAGCGGCTGATCGACCAGGCGATGTTCGACCTGGACGCCACGGAGAACAAGGGCTCGCTCGGCGCCAACGCCATCCTCGGCGTCTCGCTCGCCGTGGCCCACGCCGCGTCCGAGGCCTCGGACCTGCCGCTGTTCCGCTACCTCGGTGGCCCGAACGCGCACCTGCTGCCCGTCCCGATGATGAACATCCTCAACGGTGGGTCGCACGCCGACTCCAACGTGGACATCCAGGAGTTCATGATCGCGCCGATCGGTGCGGAGTCCTTCTCGGAGGCCCTGCGCTGGGGCGCCGAGGTCTACCACACGCTGAAGAAGGTCCTGAAGACCAAGGGCCTGTCGACCGGTCTCGGTGACGAGGGCGGCTTCGCGCCGAACCTGGAGTCGAACCGCGCCGCCCTGGACCTCATCGTCGAGGCCATCAAGGAAGCCGGCTACGCCCCGGGCAAGGACATCGCGCTGGCGCTCGACGTGGCCGCCTCGGAGTTCTACAAGGACGGTAAGTACGAGTTCGAGGGCAAGTCCCGCTCGGCCGCCGAGATGACCGAGTACTACGAGGAGCTCGTCTCCGCGTACCCGCTGGTCTCCATCGAGGACCCGCTGTACGAGGACGACTGGGCCGGCTGGAAGGTCATCACCGACAAGATCGGCGCCAAGGTGCAGATCGTCGGCGACGACCTCTTCGTCACCAACCCGGAGCGTCTGGCCCGTGGCATCGAGGAGGGCTCCGCCAACGCCCTGCTCGTCAAGGTCAACCAGATCGGTTCGCTGACCGAGACGCTGGACGCCGTCGAGCTGGCCCAGCGCAACGGCTTCAAGTGCATGATGTCGCACCGCTCCGGCGAGACCGAGGACGTCACCATCGCCGACCTCGCGGTCGCCGTGAACTGCGGCCAGATCAAGACCGGCGCCCCGGCCCGCTCGGACCGTGTCGCCAAGTACAACCAGCTGCTGCGCATCGAGGAGATCCTCGACGACGCGGCGGTGTACGCGGGCCGCTCGGCGTTCCCGCGCTTCAAGGGCTGACACACAGGCCCGGCAAAGCCCGGCGGGGTCAAGTGCCCCGGCCTCCGTCCGTCCCCGCACTCGGTCCCGTACCGTGTGCGGGGACGGACGTGCGTAATGGGGAGGCGGAGACATGGCCGCGAAGGACCGGGACCGGTTCTCCACCGCGACCCGGCTGCGGTTGCTCGGTGAGCAGACCGCGGCCCGCGTCTACCGTTCCCAGAACCGCCGGCAGGCCCGCCGCTCCCGGCTCACCGGCCGGGCCGCGTTCCTGGCCCTGATCGTCTGTTCGCTGATCGTCGCCCTCGCGTACCCGATGCGGCAGTACGTGTCACAGCGCGACGAGATCGCCGACCAGGAGCGGATGGCGCAGGAGGCCGAGGCCCGCACCGAGGAGCTGCGCGACGAGAAGGCGCGGCTCCAGGACGACGCGTACGTCAAGCGGCTGGCCCGCGAGCACCTGCACTACCTTCTTCCCGGGGAGACCGGCTACACCGTGGTCGACCCCGACGCGGTCAAGGAGCGCGACGGGAAGCCGGAGGATACCGACCGGCCCTGGCACTCCAACCTGTGGGACGGCGTCGACAGCGCCGACCGCGGCTGAGCCGTATCCCCTTCACCTCTGCAGAACCGTGGTTCGAGCAGTCCGATCAGATCCCTAGGCAGGCATGGAAACGCCCCCTCCCCAGACCGAGTCCACCGCGCCCACCGACGCGGACATCGCCGCTTTCCAGCAGCAGCTGGGGCGCCCGCCGCGCGGGCTGCGCGCGATCGCGCACCGCTGCCCGTGCGGCAACCCGGACGTGGTCGAGACCCAGCCCCGGCTGGAGGACGGCACGCCGTTCCCGACGACGTTCTACCTGACGTGCCCGCGTGCGGCCTCCGCGATCGGCACGCTGGAGGCGAACGGGGTCATGAAGGAGATGACCGAGCGCCTCGCCACGGACCCCGAGCTGGCCGCGGCCTACCGGGCCGCGCACGAGGACTACATCGCGCGGCGTGACGCGATCGAGGTGCTGGAGGGCTTCCCGAGCGCGGGCGGCATGCCGGACCGGGTGAAGTGTCTGCACGTGCTCGTCGGGCACTCGCTGGCCGCGGGCCCCGGGGTGAACCCGCTCGGGGACGAGGCGATCGCGATGCTGCCGGAGTGGTGGCGCAAGGGGCCGTGCGTTTCGCCGTGCGGCGCGCCGGACGAGGGCTGACCGTCCGTACCCGGGGCTCCGCCCCCGGTTCCCGCTCCTCGATCGCCGGAGGGGCTTGGATGGGGGCTCTGCCCTCGGACCCCGCTCGCTGGATTCTGGAGTATTCATGACACGCGTGGCAGCCATCGACTGCGGTACCAATTCGATCCGTCTGCTCGTCGCGGACGCCGACCCCGTCACCGGGGAGCTCGTCGAGCTCGACCGGCGCATGGAGATCGTCCGGCTGGGGCAGGGCGTCGACCGGACCGGGCGGCTCGCCCCCGAGGCGCTGGAGCGGACCTTCGCCGCCTGCCGGCAGTACGCGGCGGTGATCGAGGAGCACGGCGCGGAGCGGGTCCGTTTCGTCGCCACCTCCGCCTCCCGGGACGCGGAGAACAGGGCCGACTTCGTCCGGGGCGTGCTGGACATCCTGGGCGTCGAGCCCGAGGTGATCACCGGCGACCAGGAGGCCGAGTTCTCCTTCGACGGGGCCACGAAGGAGCTCGCCGGGCGCGACGACCTCGCGAAGCCGTACCTCGTCGTGGACATCGGCGGCGGGTCCACCGAGTTCGTCGTCGGCGACGACCGGGTGCGGGCCGCCCGCTCCGTGGACATCGGCTGTGTCCGGATGACCGAGCGCCACCTCACGCGGGACGGTGTCGTCAGCGATCCGCCGGCGCCGGCCGCGATCGACGCGATCCGGGCCGACGTCGACGCCGCCCTGGACCTTGCCGAGGAAACGGTTCCCCTCACCTCGGCGGCCACGCTCGTCGGTCTCGCCGGGACGGTCACGACCATGGCCGCCATCGCGCTGGGGCTCGAGGAGTACGACTCCGAGGCGATCCACCACTCCCGGATCTCCCTGGAGCAGGTCCGGGAGATCACCGGACGCCTCCTGGCCTCCACCCACGCCGAGCGAGCGGCGATCGGTGCGATGCACCCCGGCCGGGTCGATGTGATCGCCTCCGGGGCGCTGATCCTGCTGGCCCTGATGGAGCGGACCGGGGCGCGGGAGGTCGTCGTCAGCGAGCACGACATCCTCGACGGCATCGCCTTCTACGCGGCCCGTTAGAGCGGGTCGGCAGAGGCCCGCGAACCCTGCTCATCGGCACTCCGGCCTGCACTTCTGAGCTGCTCCGAACCGCCCTCCGGGCGGCTTCGGGGACACGCCGCGACGAAGTTCGTGAACTTCTTCACAAGGAATTGGGCCCTCTGGGCCGGACTTCTGCGCCGAACGGGCCCGCAGGGGGGTGCGCGGGGCCGCACGTGTCGCATACGGGCGGGTTCCGGGCGCGTTGCGGGAGTGTGAATTCGAGGCCTGGTCCACCCTGCTCGGCGGCTCAAGGGCCAGCTCACAAGCGGTGAACAACGTTCGCCAAAGTGTCGTGGTTCCCCTGCGGGGCCATGACCTGGGTCACGTGGGCGGCGAAGTGTAGCAGAGGGTGGCGCATACCTTGTGAAGGGGCTCACGAGCGTGCCCCCCGAGGGGGGTGGATACTCGATGGCATGAGCACCACGGAGCGTCCCAGGATCCTCGTAGTAGGCGGTGGGTACGTAGGCCTGTACGCAGCTCGGCGCATTCTGAAGAAGATGCGCTACGGCGAGGCGACCGTCACGGTCGTCGACCCCCGGTCGTACATGACCTACCAGCCCTTCCTCCCCGAAGCTGCTGCCGGCAGCATCTCGCCTCGGCATGTCGTCGTCCCGCTGCGACGCGTGCTGCCCAAGGCCGAGGTCCTCACCGGCCGCGTCACGACCATCGACCAGGACCGCAAGGTCGCCACGGTTGCGCCGCTCGTCGGCGAGGCCTACGAGCTGCCCTTCGACTACCTGGTCATCGCGATGGGCGCCGTCTCCCGTACCTTCCCGATCCCCGGCCTGGCCGAACAGGGCATCGGTATGAAGGGCATCGAGGAGGCCATCGGCCTGCGCAACCACGTTCTCGAGCAGCTGGACAAGGCCGACTCGACGACCGATGAGGACGTCCGTCGCCGGGCGCTCACCTTCGTCTTCGTGGGCGGCGGCTTCGCCGGTGCGGAGACCATCGGCGAGGTCGAGGACATGGCCCGCGACGCGGCGAAGTACTACACGAACGTGAAGCGCGAGGACATGCGCTTCATCCTCGTCGACGCCGCCGACAAGATCCTTCCCGAGGTCGGCCCGAAGCTGGGCACCTGGGGCCGGGAGCACCTGGAGTCCCGTGGTGTCGAGGTCTTCCTCTCGACCTCCATGGACTCCTGCGTCGACGGTCACGTGGTGCTGAAGAACGGCCTGGAGGTCGACTCCAACACCATCGTGTGGACCGCCGGTGTGAAGCCGAACCCGGCGCTGGCCCGCTTCGGTCTGCCGCTCGGCCCGCGTGGCCACGTGGACACCTCCGAGAAGCTCCAGGTGCAGGGCACCGACTACATCTGGGCCGCGGGCGACAACGCCCAGGTGCCGGACATGGTCGGCCGCAAGGCCGGCAACCCGAACGCCTGGTGCCCGCCGAACGCCCAGCACGCGCTGCGTCAGGCCAAGGTCCTCGGCGACAACGTCATCTCCGGGATGCGCGGCTTCCCGCAGGGCGACTACAGCCACGCCAACAAGGGTGCGGTCGCCGGTCTGGGCCTGCACAAGGGCGTCGCGATGATCGTCATGGGCAAGGTGAAGATCAAGCTCAAGGGCCGTCTCGCCTGGTACATGCACCGCGGCTACCACGGCATGGCGATGCCGACCTGGAACCGCAAGATCCGGATCTTCGCCGACTGGACCCTGGCGATGTTCCTCAAGCGCGAGGTCGTCTCGCTCGGCGCCATGGAGACTCCCCGCGAGGAGTTCTACGAGGCCGCCAAGCCGGCGCCAGCCCCCGCCGCCGCCAAGCCCGTGGGCGAGAAGGCCAAGGCCTCCTAGTCCCGCAGGCGGGGACGGGAGGGCTCCGGCCCTCCGGTCCCGGTCCGCGGATCACCGTATCCGCGTCAGTCAGTCGCACGACGCCCGAAGGGGCCGTCCGCCATCCGTGGTGCGGACGGCCCCTTCGGCGTATCGGTGCAGGTCGGAGCGGTAGGCGGTGCGGGAGAGTGGGGGCCAGCGCCCCGGCGGATGCATGTGCGCTACAGGTATTTTGCCGTTCCATTGCGCGGTAGCGGGATGGGCGGGCCGCCGGAAACTGTTGTGGGGGGTGTACCTCGCCGCGACACCAAGGGTGCCGGGGCGTGGTCCGAGACATGTGTGGGCATGTCTGGGCACGTTGGGAAACACCATCACGGAGGTGTGCGCCATGGCAGACGCCGCGTTGCGGCTGACCGCTCTCGCCCAGGAGTTGCTGGGAGAACCCCTACCGGTCCGCATCCGGGCCTGGGACGGCAGCGAATCCGGGCCCCCCGGCGCCCCCGTCCTCGTCATCAGGAACCGCCGTGCCCTGCGCCGCCTGCTGTGGAAGCCGGGCGAACTGGGCCTGGCGCGCGCCTGGGTGGCCGGGGAGCTCGACATCGAAGGCGATCTGTACGGGGCACTGGACCTGATGGCCGGGCTGATCTGGGAACGCGGCGGCGACGCGAAGGACAGCGTCCACCCGGTCCGCGACCCGAAGCTGAGAGCCGCCGCCAAGGGACTGGTGCAACTGGCCGGCCCCTGGCCCCCGCCCCCGCCGCCGCCCGAGGAGGTACGCCGCCGCGCCGGCACCCTGCACACCAAGCGCCGTGACAAGGAGGCCATCAGCCACCACTACGACGTGGGCAATGACTTCTACGAACTGGTCCTCGGCCCCTCCATGGTCTACTCCTGCGCCTACTGGGAGGACGGCGGGAATCTCGAGGACGCCCAGCGCGACAAGCTCGACCTGGTCTGCCGCAAGCTCGCACTGAAGGAGGGCGACCGTCTCCTGGACGTCGGCTGCGGCTGGGGCTCCATGGCCATCCACGCCGCCCGTGAGTACGGCGCCCGCGTCACCGGAGTGACCCTCTCCGTCGAACAGGCCGCCTTCGCCAGGAAGCGCATCGCCGAGGAGGGCCTGACCGACCGGATCGAGATCCGGGTCCAGGACTACCGGGACGTCAGGGACGGCCCGTACGACGCCATCTCGTCGATCGGCATGGCCGAACACGTCGGCTCGGTGCGCTACCGCGAGTACGCCGACGACCTCTACGCACTCCTCAAGCCCGGCGGGCGCCTCCTCAACCACCAGATCGCCCGCCGCCCGGAGAAGGACGAGTCCGCGTACCACGTGGACGAGTTCATCGACGCCTACGTCTTCCCGGACGGCGAACTGGCCCCGGTGGGCCGGACCGTCGCGACCCTCGAAGAAGCCGGTTTCGAGGCCCGCGACGTCGAGTCGCTCCGCGAGCACTACGCCCTGACCCTGCGCCGCTGGGTCGCCAACCTGGAGCGGGACTGGGAGAGGGCCGTGCGGATGACCTCGCCCGGCCGGGCCAGGGTCTGGCGGCTCTACATGGCCGCCTCCGCGCTCTCCTTCGAGCACAACAAGATCGGTGTGAACCAGATCCTCGCGGTCCGTCCCGCCGAGGGCGGGGGCTCCCGCATGCCGCTGCGTGCCCGCGACTGGAAGGCGGACGCGAGCGGCTGACCCCGGCATGGCAGAGGGCCGGCACCCGCCTCGGCGGATACCGGCCCTCTGCCATGTCCCGTCGGGGACTACTCCGTCTTGATCGCCGTCAGCATGTTCAGCTTGGCGCCGTTGCGGGCCGGCCACAGGGCGGCCAGCACCCCCACCAGACCGGCCAGGAGGAGGAAGACGGCGATCCGGCCCCACGGCACGACCAGGACGTACTGCGGGATCTCGGCCGACACGGTCTGCCCGATCGCCCAGCCGAGGAACATGCCCAGCCCGATGCCGACCACCGCGCCGAAGAGCGAGATGACGACGGCCTCCAGCCGGATCATGCGCTTGACCTTGCGCCGGTCCAGGCCGATGGCCCGCAGCATGCCGATCTCCTGCTGACGCTCGAACACCGACATGGCCAGGGTGTTGACGACCCCGAGCACCGCGATGATCAGCGCCATGGCCAGCAGGCCGTACATGATGTTCATCGCGAGGTTGATGGAGCCGCCGAACATGTCGCGGATGTCCTGGCGGTCCTTGATGCTCATGCCGGGGTTGTCGCCCAGCGCGTCCACCAGCGCCTGCTCGTGGGCCGCGCTCGCGCCGCCGTCCGTCTTCACCCAGATCTCGCGGATGTCCGCCCGGCCCTGGTGCGGGGCCACGACGTCACGGGGGATCAGGACCGGCGAGAGGAACTCGTTGTCCTTGTAGAGGGCGCCGACCTTCAGACTGCCCTTCTTGTCGTCCTGGTACGTGACCGGGACGCTGTCCCCGGTCTTCCAGCCGTGCGACTTCGCGGTCTTGTCCGAGACCGCGATCTCGCCCTTGCCCAGGGAGTCCAGGGAGCCGGCGACGGTGTCGACGGTGAGGACCTTCTGCACATCGCCGGGGGTGACGCCGGACGCCGAGAGCGAGGTGTCGCCGATGTCCAGCCAGACCGCCTGCTGGGGCGAGACGGCCGTGACGCCGTCGGCCTTCTCCAGGGCGGTGAGCGCCGACTCGTCCAGCGCGTCACCGCTGGCCATCGAGACCATGTAGTCGGCCCTGATGTTGTCCGTCGTCACCTTGTCGACCGCCTGGCCGAGGGTGACGCCGAGTACCGAGATACCGGTGACGAGGGTGAGCCCGATCGCCAGCGCGGAGGCGGTGGCGCCGGTACGCCGCGGGTTGCGCACCGCGTTCTGCGCGGCCAGCTTGCCGGAGACCCCGAACAGGCGCAGCAGCAGCGGGCGCACCAGGGCGATCACCGGGCGGGACAGCAGCGGGATCAGGATGATGACGCCGATCAGCGCGAGGAAGGCGCCGCCCGCGAGGAGCATCTGACCGTTCGACCCGGCCAGGGCCGCGCCGCCCACGACGGCCGCGCCGCCGAGCAGCGCGATGACGCCACCGATCGAGTTGCGCAGCACCAGGGACTTCACCGTGGCGACCGCGTACTGGCTGTTCATCGCCGCGACGGGCGGGATCTTCGCTGCCCGGCGGGCGGGCAGCCAGGCGGCCAGCACGGTGATCAGGACGCCGACGGCGAAGGCGGCGACGACGGTGAGCGGCGCGACGACCAGCGGCCCGGCCGGGATCTTCCCGCCGATCAGGCTCATCGCGGAGCGCAGCCCGACGGCGAGGCCGAGGCCCAGGGCGAAGCCGACGACGGACGCGATCAGACCGACGACGGCCGCTTCGAGCAGCACCGAGCGCTTGACCTGGCGGCGCGAGGCGCCGACGGCGCGCAGCAGGGCGAGCTCCTTGGTGCGCTGGGCGACCAGCATGGAGAAGGTGTTGGCGATGAGGAAGACGCCGACGAAGAGGGCGATGCCGGCGAAGGTGAGCAGCAGCTTGTTGAGGCTGCTGAGGGCGGTCTCGGTCTGGTCGGCCTGCTCGTCCGCGCGCACCTTGCCGGTCTTGGCCTCGGCGTTCTCGGGCAGCAGCGGCTTCACGGCGGTCAGCAGCTGCTGGTCGGATGTGCCGGGCGCGGCGGTGAGGGTGACGTCCCTGAACTCGCCCGGCCGCAGGAACAGTTGCTGGGCGACGGGGGTGTCGAACAGGACCAGGCTGCCGCCGGCGTTGACCGCGCCGTCCTCGGTGGTGAAGACCCCGGACAGGGTGTACTCCTTCACCGGTCCCGTGGTGGCGACGCGCACCGTGTCGCCGACCTCGTACTCGCCCTTCTTCGCCGTGTCCCTGTCCAGGGCGACGCTGCCCGCGGCGGTCGGTCCGGAGCCGTCGGTGAAGGTGTACTGGGCGTCCTCGCCGTCCTTGCCGGGGGCGAAGTTGGATCCGGTGTTGGTCCAGCCGTTCCCGATGAGCTTGCCGTCGGGGTCGGCGACGCCGGCGAAGCCGTCGACGCGGCCGGTGGCGGAGGCCACGCCGTCCAGGGCACGGATCTTCTTCAGGGTGGCGTCGTCGATGGCACCGGACTTCTCGTCGCGCTGGTCGGCGTAGGTGGTGACGGCGACGGCGATGCCGTCGTAGCTCTTCGCCGACTGGTTACGGAAGGCGTTGCCGAGGGTGTCGGTGAAGACCAGGGTGCCGGAGACGAAGGCCACGCCGAGCATCACGGCGAGGACGGTCATCAGCAGCCTGGCCTTGTGCGAGAGCACATTGCGCAGGGCGGTACGGAACATGGCTGTCAGTCCTGGGAGGGGGGAGGGGTGCCGGAGGGTGGTCGACGCGGGCCCGGGACGGGCCCGGGGCTCAGCTGGTGCGGCCCTTGGTGTCGAACGCCTTCATCCGGTCCAGCACCCCGTCCGCGGTGGGGTGCGTCATCTGGTCGACGATCGCCCCGTCCGCCAGGAAGATGACCCGGTCCGCGTAGGAGGCGGCGGCCGGGTCGTGGGTCACCATCACGACGGTCTGGCCCAGTTCGCGCACCGAGTTGCGCAGGAAGCCGAGGACTTCGGCGCCCGAGCGGGAGTCCAGGTTGCCGGTGGGCTCGTCACCGAAGATGATCTCGGGCTGGGAGGCCAGCGCGCGGGCGACGGCGACGCGCTGCTGCTGGCCGCCGGAGAGCTCGGTGGGCCGGTGCTTCAGCCGGTCGGTCAGGCCCACCATGGTGATGACCTTGTGCAGCCAGTCCTGGTCGGGCTTGCGGCCGGCGATGTCCATCGGCAGCGTGATGTTCTCCAGCGCCGTCAGGGTCGGCAGCAGGTTGAACGCCTGGAAGATGAAACCGATCTTGTCCCGGCGCAGCTGGGTGAGCTGCTTGTCCTTGAGGGATCCCAGCTCCGTCTCGCCGATGCGCACCGAACCGCTGCTGAAGCTGTCGAGACCGGCCACGCAGTGCATCAGTGTGGACTTGCCGGAGCCCGACGGACCCATGATCGCGGTGAATTCGCCCTGCGGGAAGTCCACGGTGACCCGGTCCAGAGCGGTCACCTTCGTCTCGCCCTCTCCGTAGACCTTGGACAGTTCCGTGGCGCGGGCGGCCACCGCGGTGGCGCGGTGAGCGGTGGACATGGTGGTCACGGGAGACTCCAGGGTCGGGTTCGTACGGGACGGGGGCCCCGTCCGGCGGCCCCGCCGGGCGGCGGGGGCCCGGGGCAGGGGCACCCCTTCATCGTCTCCGCCGATCGGCCCCCGGTCGTCACTCCCGGTGCCCGTTCCCGTGGCAGCCTTGAGTCGCACCGCGGGGCCTTCGCGTACTCCTGCGGGATGACACCGGCGGGGCGCTCCGTACCCGTCGGGGCCGACCCGATGCCGCCGGCGGGTCTCCGCGCCGCCACGGGGCGGCGGTTCAGCGGAAGGCGGCGGTGTTCTCCGCGACCCACTGTCCGTACGGTCTGGCCGGGACGCCGGTGACCTGCGCAACCGTGGCGCGCACCGCCTGTATCCCGTCGTTGACGTCCCCGCCCGTGATGTCGAGCACCGCGTCCGCGGCGTCGTCCCCGAAGACGGCGGCCATCCGGGCGTGGGCCTCCTGCCGGCTGATCTCGGCGAAGGGCACCTCGCGCCCCAGCGCCGCACCGATGGCCTCGGCCTGCTGCCGGGCGGTCACCCGCTCGGGACCGGTCAGGGCGTATGTCTGTCCGTGGTGGCCGGTCCCGGTCAGTGCCACCCGCGCCACCGACGCGACGTCGGAGGGGTGGATGGTGGGGAGCCCGGTGTCCGCGTAGGGCGCGAGGACGGTCTCGTGTGCGCGGATCGACGCCGCCCACATCAGGGAGTTCGAGGCGAACTGCGTCGGCCGCAGGATCGTCCACGCCATGCCGCTGTCCTTGAGGAGCTGTTCGACCGCCAGGTTCTCGGCCGCCGGTCCGAGGTGCGGATGCGTCTGGACCGTGATGGACGACACGAGCACCACGTGTGCGACACCCGCCCGCCGGGCGGCGTCGAGGATGTCGGCATCGGGACCCAGGCGCGACACGAGGAACAGCGAGCGCACCCCGTCCAACGCGGGCTGCAACGAGGCGGTGTCCGCGAAGTCGCCCTCGACGGCCTCGACCCCTTCGGGGAACACGGCCCGCGCCGCGTCACGGGTGAGCCCTCTCAGCGGCCCGGCACCGCACGCGTGCAGTTCCCGCAGAAGGGCGCGTCCCACGTTCCCGGTGGCTCCCGTTACGAGCATCATGCGTACCTTCTCCTGTCGTCGGTCGGGCAACTGGAGGAGACGCTAGAAGCTCGATCGCGCTTGAGGTCAAGGCTGTTTGCGCGGTGGGCCCGTCGACCCGCGCGGGACCAGCCGGGCCGCCGCGTCCTCGAAGCCCGCTGCCGCGCCGCCGGTGACCAGGGACAACAGGGTCCGCGCGGCATGGCTTCCGTACGCGGCGATGTCACGGCCGAGCGCGGTGAGCGGCGGCCGGACCACCCGGGAGAGCTGGGAGTCGTCCCAGGCGACGAGGGAGAGGTCGTCCGGGACGTCGAGCCCCATCTCCCGGGCCACCGACAGGCCGGCCACGGCCATGATGTCGTTGTCGTAGATGACGGCGGTGGGGCGCCGCGGGGAACTGATCAGCCGCCGCGTCGCGTGCGCGCCGTCCTGTCCCGAGTAGTCCGTGTGGACGATGACGGGTTCGCCGAGCCCGAGTTCGGCGCAGATCTCGCGCTGGGCCCGGTCGCGCAGCTGCGTGTGGTTGAGGTCGGGCAGTCCCGCGACCCGGGCGACGGACCGGTGGCCCAGCGCGGTCAGGTACGTGAGGGTGTCCCGGAGCGCCGTGTGCTCGTCGGACCACACGGAGGGAAGCGGGCCGGCCGCCGAGGGGTGGCCGATCACCACGGCGGGCAGCCCCAGTTCGGTGACGCCCTCGATGCGAGGGTCGGGGCTGCGCAGGTCGGCGAGGAACACGCCGTCCACCCGGCCCTCGCCCCACCAGCGGCGGTAGACCTCCAGTTCCTGGGCCGGATCGGTGACGACCTGGAGGACCAGGGCGCAGCCGCGCGGCGAGAGTTCGCTCTCGATGCCGCTGATCAGCTCCATGAAGAATGGTTCCACGCCGAGCAGCCGGGCGGGCCGGCACAGGGCGAGGCCGACGGCGTCCGCCCGGGCGCGGGTGAGGGCCCGGGCCGCGCTGTTGGGCTGCCATCCGATCTCTGCGGCGATGGCCTTGATGGTGGCGCGGGTCGCGGGGGAGACGCCGGGCCGGTCGTTCAGCGCATAGGACACCGCGACCTTGGAAACCCCGGCGCGGCGCGCGATATCGGAGATCGTGGGGCGGTGTCTGGGCAATGTGACCTCACTTAACCGGTTCGTGTCACACGAACACGCTCGTTGCCTGGTCTTGCTCGGTATGGCTGTCCACCGCAACGATGATCGCCCAACTGCCCCCGAAAATAAAGGGATGGGAGCGCTCCCGCTCTCTTGACACGGCCCTCCGGCGGCCTTAACTTCACGGCACTTACCCGGTTCAGTAACTCCGCTCGGCAGGGACGGCGGGGAGAAGGAGGGACGATGGGCACGGGATTCCGGGGACGGACCGCGGCCACGCTCGCCGTGATCGCACTCGCCGCCACCGCGTGCACGGGGGGCGGCTCCTCGGCGGGCGGCTCCGGCGGTACGGGCGGCGGAGGCGGCGGTGCGCTTCCGCGCAACGAGACGCTCTACACCACCGGTACGCAATGGGGGCCGCCGGCCAACTACAACCCGCTGCACAACTGGGACCACGCCACCGGCACCAAGGGGCTGGTCTACGAGACGCTGTTCCACTTCGACCCCAACGCGGGCAAGCTGACGCCCTGGCTGGCGGAGTCGGGCGGCTGGACCGGCGACAAGACGTACGAGGTGAAGCTCCGCCCCGGCATCACCTGGTCGGACGGCAAGCCGTTGACCGCCGAGGACGTCGCGTACTCCTACGGGATCGGCAAGATCGAGGCCTCGTCCTTCCACACCCTGTGGAGCTGGCTGTCGGACGCCAAGGCCGTGGACGCCACGACCGTCCGCTTCACCTTCAAGGAGGCCCGCTACCAGGAGTGGGACTTCACCCTCTACGGGCAGCCGATCGTCCCCAAGCACATCTGGGGCAAGCGCGCCGAGAAGGAGATCCTCGACGGGGTCAACGACAAACCGGTCGGCACCGGCGCGTACACCCTCAAGAGCCACTCCCAGGACCGGGTCGTCTGGCAGCGGCGCGACGACTGGTGGGGCGTCAAGGCGCTCTCCATGAAGCCCGCGCCCCGCTACATCGTCGACGTCTCCAACCCGAGCAACGAGGTCGTCATCGGTCAGCTGGGTCAGGGCCAGCTGGACCTCAGCAACAACTTCCTGCCGGGCGCCTCCTCGCTGATCAAGAGCAAGAAGGTCGTCTCGTACTACGACAAGCCGCCCTACATGCTCTCCGCCAACACGGCCTGGCTGGTGCCCAACACCACGAAGAAGCCGATGAACGACGCGGCCTTCCGCAGGGCACTCGCCGCCTCGGTCGACACCGGCAAGATCGTCAAGGGTGTGTACGGGGAACTGGTCAAGCCCGCCAACCCGACCGGGCTGCTCCCGCAGTGGGACAAGTTCGTCGACCAGGACCTGGTGGCCCGGGAGGGCTTCACGTTCGACACCGACAAGGCCAAGCAGATCCTCGCGGACGCCGGGTACAAGGACACCGACGGCGACGGCCTCGTGGAGAACAAGGACGGCTCCAAGATCAGCCTCAAGCTGGCCGTACCCACCGGCTGGACCGACTGGATGGAGGCCGCCAAGGTCATCGCCTCGTCCGCCAAGGACGCGGGCATCAGCATCACCACCGAGTTCCCCGACGCGAACGCCCTCAACGAGACGCGCGGCAAGGGCAACTTCGACCTCGTCGTCAACAACGAGCGCCAGCTGTCCAGCACCCCGTGGACGTACTACGAGTACATGTTCCAGCTGCCCATTCAGAAGCAGCAGAACACGGTCAACTTCGGTCGCTACGAGAACGAGAAGGCCTGGAAGCTCGTCCAGGAACTCGGCGGCGTGAAGACGGACGACACCGAGGGCATGAAGAAGGTCATCTCCAAGATCCAGGCGATCCAGCTCAAGGAGATGCCCGTCATCCCCCTCTGGTACAACGGCCTGTGGGCCCAGTCCACCACCGGCAGCTGGACGAACTGGCCGTCGGACGCCGCGGGCGCCCCGAAGTACGCACCGGCGATGTGGCGCAACTGGCTGGAGATGGGCGGCTTTGAAGCCCTCACCCAGCTCAAGCCCGCCAAGTGACACGGCCGTTCTGAGAAGGACCGGCTCCGCGCCGGTCCTTCCCGGGGAGCGGCCGGCCGCGCGCCGGCCGCTCCCGATTCCATGACCGCCCCGCCGTGCGCACGCCGCCCTGACCGTCGCCCGCACGGCGGGGCTCTCCCCGGGGAGCCCCCTTGCGCCGCTACTTCGCCCGCAAACTTCTGATCTACGCACTGACCTTCGTCGTCGCCGTCACCGTCAACTGGATGATCCCGCGCTTCATGCCCGGCGACCCGGTCGCCGCCATGGTGGCCAGGGCCCGGGTCTCGCAGCCCGAGGCCGTCGAGGCCATGCGCGCCTACTACAACGACCTCTTCGGCTTCGACGAACCCGTCTGGCAGCAGTACCTGCACTTCTGGGGCGCCCTGCTGCAGGGCGACTTCGGACTGTCCATCTGGGTCTTCCCCAAGCCCGTCGCCGACGTACTGCTCGACGCACTCCCGTACACGCTCGGGCTGATGATCCCGGCCGTCCTGCTCAGCTGGTTCGTCGGCAACTGGGCCGGGGCGCTGGCCGCGCGCCGCAAGGTGCTCGACAACACCGTGCTGCCGGCGGGGTACCTGCTGACCGCGATGCCGTACATGTGGATCGCCGTCATCCTCGCCTGGGCTCTCGGCTCCAAGGCGGGCTGGTTCCCGCTCTCCGGCGGCTACAGCCTCGACATCCAGCCCAGCTGGTCCACCGCCTTCGCCGTGGACCTGCTCCAGCACTGGGTGCTGCCGTTCCTCTCGCTCTTCCTCGTGGCGCTCGGCGGCTGGGCCATCGGCATGCGCAACATGATCATCTACGAGCTGGAGTCCGACTACTCGTCCTACCTGTCGGCCCTCGGCGCACCGCAGCGGCTCATCCGCCGCTACGCCTTCCGCAACGCCGTACTGCCCCAGATCACCGGCCTCGCCCTGCAACTGGGCGTCCTGGTGGCCGGGGCCCTCGTCACCGAGATCGTCTTCGCCTATCCCGGACTCGGCTCGCTGATCCTGGCCGCGATCCAGAACCAGGACTTCTTCCTGCTCCAGGGCGCGTTCCTGTTCATCGTCATCGGCGTACTGATCGCCAACTTCCTCATCGACCTCGTGTACGTCGTCGTCGACCCCCGGACCCGTACCGGCATGGCAGGAGGCCAGTCATGAGCACCGTGCCCGAACCGGCCGCCGAGACCACCACGGCCCCCGCCGCCGCCCGCCCCGGCCGCGAGACGCTCCACTACGCCGTGCGCAACCCCAAGCTCATCATCGGGTTCACCGTCGTCGTGCTGCTCCTGCTCACCGGCATCATCGGCCCCCCGCTGCTCGACAACGCCGACCCGAACGAGTACGTCGGCCCGCAGGCCGCGCCGCCCGACGGCACGTACTGGATGGGCACCACCACCTTCGGCCAGGACGTGTACGCCCAGTTCGTGCACGGGCTGCGCGCCACCTTCCTGGTCGGCGTCGTCGGCGGGGCCATCGCCGCCGTCATCGCCATGCTCGTCGGCTTCCTGGCCGGCTACCGCGGGGGCGCGGTCGACGAGATCCTCAACATGCTCACCAACGTGGTCCTGGTGCTGCCCGCGCTCGCCGTGCTGCTGATCATCAACGCCTACCTCGGGGTCCGATCGGTGCCCGTGCAGGGCCTGTTCATCGGCCTCACCTCGTGGCCCTGGGCGGCGCGCGCGATCCGGGCGCAGACCTTCTCGCTGCGCACCCGCGAGTTCGTGGACCTGGCCCGGCTCAGCGGGAGCGGCACCTGGCGGATCGTCTTCCGCGAGATCGCGCCCAACATGAGCTCGTACCTCTTCATGATGTTCATCCTGCTCTTCGGCGGCTCCGTCCTGATCGCCTCCTCGCTCGACTTCATCGGACTCGGGCCCACGGAGGGCGTCTCGCTGGGCCTGATGCTGCAGAGCGCCCAGCAGTGGAGTGCGCTCCAACTCGGCATGTGGTGGTGGTTCGTCCCGCCGGGCGCCGGGATCACCGCGATCGTGGGCGCGCTGTACGTCGCCAACGTCGGCCTCGACGAGGTCTTCAACCCGAAGCTGCGGGAGGCCTGAGCACATGATCATGACCGTTCTCCCGGAGGGCCCGAGCACATGACCCTGACCGTGACCGATCTACGGGTCCACTACCGCACCCTGCGAGGCGAGGTGCGGGCCCTGGACGGCGTCTCCTTCGACCTCGCCGACGGGGAGATCCTCGGCCTGGCCGGCGAGTCCGGCTGCGGCAAGACGACGCTCGGCAAGTCGCTGATCCGCCTCGACGGCAGGATGCGGCACGCGGGCGGGACCGTCACCCTCGACGGCGACGACGTACCCGTCGCCGACGACCGGGCGATGAACGCCTTCCGCTTCCACCGGATCTCGCTCGTACCGCAGTACTCCATGAGCGCCCTCAACCCGACCCGGCGCATCGGACGCATGATCCGTGAGCTGCTCGCCTCCCGGGGCGTCAGCGTGGATACCGCCGAACTGCACCGCCGTCTCGACCTGGTGGGCCTGGACCACGACGTCCTGAACCGCTACCCGATCGAGCTCTCCGGCGGCATGAAACAGCGCACCGTCATGGTGATCTCCACCCTCCTCGACCCGTCCGTCCTCATCGCCGACGAGGTCACCTCGGCCCTGGACGTCTCCACCCAGCGGGCCGTCGTCGGCGCGCTCACCGGACTGCGCGACAAGGGCCTGGTCACCAGCATGATCTTCGTGACGCACGACCTCGGTCTCACCTCGCACATCGCCGACTCGATCATGGTGATGTACGCGGGCAAGCTCGCCGAGAAGGCGCCCACGAAGGTCCTGACGACCGAGCCCCGCCACCCCTACACCAAGCTCCTGCTCGGCTCGCTCCCCGAGGTCGGCGCCCGGTACGCCGACAAGCCCCTCAAGGGCATCGCGGGCGCCCCGCCCTCCCTCCTGAACCCGCCGGCCGGCTGCCGCTTCCGCGACCGCTGCCCGCTAGCCGACGACCGGTGCGCCGAGGAGCCGCCGGTCATCGAGATCGCCCCCCGTCACTCCGTCGCGTGCTGGAAGGCCTGATGCTGACCCTCGACCACGTCACCAAGACCTACCGTGCCGGGGCGTTCGGCGGCGGTTCCGTCACCGCGGTGGACCGGGTGTCCTTCACCGCCGAACCCGGCGAGGTCGTCTCCCTCATCGGCGAGAGCGGCAGCGGGAAGTCCACCATCGGCCGGATGATCCTCGGCCTGACCGGCGTCAGCTCCGGCAGCCTCACCCTGGACGGCCGCCCCGTCCGCCCCGGAAAGGACTTCTACCGCCGCGTCCAGGGCGTCTTCCAGGACCCCTTCTCCTGCTACAACCCGGTCTTCCGGGCCGACCGCGTCTTCGACCTGATCCGCCGCGCCTACCACCCCGGCGTCTCCGACAAGGAATGGGCGGGCCGCGTCGAGAAGGCCGTACGCGACGTGCGCCTGGACCCCGGACAGGTGCTGGGCCGCTACCCGCACCAGCTCAGCGGCGGCCAGTTGCAACGCCTCCTCATCGCCCGCGCGCTCCTGCTCGACCTGAGCTTCCTGGTCGCCGACGAGATCACCAGCATGCTCGACGCCTCCACCCGCATCGACGTCCTCAACCTCCTGGCCGTCCTCAAGGAACGCGGCCTCGGCGTCCTCTACATCACCCACGACCTGGCGCTCGGCACCTACCTGGCGGAGAAGACCGTGGTCCTGCGCCGCGGCCGGGTCGTCGAACGCGGCGACACCCAGAAGGTGTTCGGCAACCCGCTCCACCCGTACACCCGCACCCTGCTGGCCGCCGTGCCCCGCCTCAACACCCCGTGGACCGAGGCCGAACCGCTGGAAGGCTGCGCCTTCCACGAGGCGGGTTCGCCGGACACCGACCTGTACGAGACCGAGCCGGACCACTTCGTCGCCTGCGCCCAGCTCCCCGACTGCGGAAGGACCTCCGCGTGACCCTTCGCCACCTGCCCCTGCACGAAGGCTGGACGCTCACCGCGGACAGCCCCGTGCCCCTCGGGCTCCCCACAGGAGGCGTCCCCGCCACCGTGCCCGGCTGCGTCCACACCGACCTGCTCGCGGCGGGGCTGATCGACGACCCGTACCTGGACGACAACGAGGACCGCCTGACCTGGATCGGCCGCACGGACTGGACGTACCGGACCACGTTCGACTGGACACCGGACGGGCACGACCACGCCGACCTGTGCTTCGACGGCCTCGACACCGTCGCCACGGTCCTGCTCAACGGCATCGAGGTGGGCCGCGGCGCCAACCAGCACCGCGGCTACCGCTTCCCCGTCCGGGCCCTGCTGGCGGAGGGTGCCAACACCCTCGACGTACGGTTCACCGCCCCGTACACGTACGCCGAGGAACTCCGTGAGCGGCTCGGCGACCGGCCCGGGGCGTATGCGGAGCCGTACGCCTTCATCCGCAAGATGGCGTGCAACTTCGGCTGGGACTGGGGGCCGACGCTGGTCACGTCCGGCATCTGGCGGCCCGTCGCCCTGGAGACGTGGAGCGGCCCGCGCATCGCGTCGGTGAAGCTCCTCCCGGACCTGGATGCGGACGGGGTGCCGCGGCTGACCGCCGAACTGGAGGTCGAACACGACGGCCTGGTGCCGCTGTCCGGCGAAGTCGGGGTGATCGGAGCGGGGGCCGTCTTCGTCGCCACGGAGGACAAGTCCCGGATCTCGGTCACCCTCTCCGTCCCTCAGGCCGAGCCCTGGTGGCCGCACAGCCACGGCGAACAACCGCTGTACGACGTGACGGTCCGCGTCGGTGACGACGTCCGCCGGCTCAGGACCGGTTTCCGGTCCGTCACCCTGGACAGTGACGCGTTCCGCGTCTCGGTCAACGCCGAACCGGTCTTCGTACGCGGCGTCAACTGGATCCCCGAGGACTGCTTCCCCGCCCGCCTCACCCGGCAGCGGATCTCCGACCGACTCGACCAGGCCGTCGCCGCCGGGGTCAACCTGGTCCGCGTCTGGGGCGGCGGGCTCTACGAGAGCGACGACTTCTACGAACTGGCCGACGAGAAGGGGCTGCTGGTCTGGCAGGACTTCCCGTTCGCCTGCGCTGCCTACCCGCAGGAGCAGCCGCTGTGGGACGAGGTGGCGGCCGAGGCCCGCCAGAACGTCACCCGGCTCGCCCCGCACCCCTCCCTCGTCCTGTGGTGCGGCAACAACGAGAACCTGGAGGGCCACGCCGACTGGGGCTGGCAGAAGGAACTGGGCGACCGGACCTGGGGGCACGGCTACTACCACGAGCTGCTCCCCGCGATCGTCGCCGAGACCGACCCGACCCGCCCCTACTGGCCCGGTTCGCCCTACTCCGGCACCGAGGACATCCACCCGCAGGACCCGGCACACGGCACCATCCACATCTGGGACGTGTGGAACCGGGCCGACTACCGCGCCTACGCGGACCGGGTGCCGCGCTTCGTCGCCGAGTTCGGCTTCCAGGGCCCGCCCGCGTACGCCACCCTGCGCCGCGCGGTCAGCGGCCCGCTCACCCCCGACGCCCCGCTCCTGGCCCACCACCAGAAGGCCGAGGACGGCAACGCCAAGCTGCTCCGGGGCCTGGGCGACCACCTGCCGCAGCCCGGCACGGACTTCGACGACTGGCACTGGCTCACGCAGCTCAACCAGGCCCGCGCCATGGCGTTCGGCATCCGGCACTTCCGCTCCCACACCCCGTACTGCATGGGCACGATCGTGTGGCAGCTCAACGACTGCTGGCCGGTCGTCTCCTGGTCGGCGATCGACGGCGACGGCCGCCGCAAGCCGCTCTGGTACGCCCTGCGGCAGGTGTACGCGGACCGCCTGATCGCCGTACGCGACGGAGCCGTCCACCTCGTCAACGACGCCTCCACGCCCTGGGCCGGCACGCTGCGGCTGACCCGGCACGGCCTGGACGGGGCGGTGCTGGCCGAGGAGGAGGTGGTGGTGAGCACGGCCGCGCGCTCGGTCGGCCGGGTCCCGCTGCCGCCGTCGGTGGCGGAACCGCTCGACCGGACCCGCGAGCTCCTGGTCGCGCGCATGGGTGACACCCGGGTGGTGCAGTTCTACGAGGAGGACACCCGCCTCGCGCTGCCGCCGGCCCGGTACGACGTCACGGTGACGGAGAGCGGGGGCGAGGCGCCCGGCTACCGCGTCGAGGTGACGGCCCGCACGCTGGTGCGGGACCTCGCGCTGTTCCCCGACCGGCTGGACCCGGCGGCCGAGGTGGACGAGATGCTCGTCACGCTGCTGCCCGGGGAGAGCGAGGTGTTCATGATCACAGGAGCGGTCCTGGCGGACCCGGAGGCGCTGGGCGTGCACCCGGTGTTGCGCTGCGTCAACGAGACCGTCACTCGATAGGGGTGGCGCGGCCCTGGCGATCCATGGCGCGGCCCTGGCGCATCGGCTGTGTGGGTGCGGCGACTTTCCGTCAATTCGGATACGCGGCCGCCGCGCCCGCCACCCCGCCCGGGCAGGTGACTATGGCTCCCACGTGTGCTGACGGACCCTCAAGCGATCAATAAAATAAGACAACATCGAGCCACTGTCCGTCCGGCCGGGGGGAGCCCCCGGATAGGGTCATGTGCCAACGCGGAGCCGCGCGCCAAGCCCGGATGGTGGAATGCAGACACGGCGAGCTTAAACCTCGCTGCCCCTCGGGGGCGTACCGGTTCGAGTCCGGTTCCGGGCACCATCGCGCGCACGGGGGCGCGCGTGGGCCGGGGGCGGGACGCCCGTCGCGGGATGCCCGCTCACTGGCGGAGCGTGGTGCGCGCCGCCACGGCCGGCGATACGAAACGGCCCACCGGGGTCCGCCCCACGGGCAGGTTCACCACGGCCAGGGAGCCCTGGTTCGGCACGCCGCGCGAGAAGGCGACGAGCGTCGGCATGAAGCAGGACCCCAAGCCGAGCGCAGCCCGGTCCGCGTTGCTGAGCCGCTTGGGTCCGCCGGTCGGTGGCCGGCGTACCGGCGTGGGCCCCTGCGGCACTGTGTGTGACGCCTCATGTGCGTACCGCTGCCGGTTGGGCCCTCCGCCCGCTGTGCGGGCCCCGCAGGCCGGTCGCGGCCCGCGATTGGGACCTGGATTTGGGCCCACGGGCCCGTGTCGCCACAGGGGCACCTCTCATAGCCTCCCTGCCCTAAGGCCATACGGGAGGACAAGCCATGCCGCGGACGAGGTATCGGGGGACCATACCCAGCAGCAGATGGGGTGACCGGGGGGCCACCGCGTTCGAGTACCTCGGCACGATTCTGGTCGTCGTGGCCCTCATCGGCGGCATGGCGGTGGCCGGCCTCGGTGGGCAGATCAGCGACCGGATCCAGTGCCTCGTCTCGTCGGTCGGCGGTGGCAGCGCCGGGTGCGGCGGCAAGGGCGGGGAGGCGGGCGGCGATCCCAACGCCGAGTTCGAGCCCCTCACCTGCGCCACGGTGACCAGGTCCGGGACGCAGGGCGGCAAGTTCGGGGTCTCCTTCGAGACGCTCGGTGTCGAGTTCGGCGGCGAGTTCGGTTTCGAGGAGACGACGACCAAGGCCAAGACGGACGTCAACAAAGACGGAAAGATCGACGACAAGGACGAGCAGGTCTCGCTCACCTTCACGGACGCCGGGTCGATCAAGGGCACGGAGAAACCCAAGGCCCGCATCAAGATCGGTGACGTGGGCAAGGACAAGGTCGAGATCGGCGCGGGACTCACCGTCACCACGGGCGACACGTGGGTCTTCGACAGCCAGGAGGAAGCGGACCAGTTCCGCAAGGACCTGGAGGAGTACAAGAAGCTCAGCCGGCTGAACAAGCTCTCCAACCTCAGCCCCATCGTGGGCGGTTCCACGGAGATCGCCAGCTGGTTCGGCAAGGGGCCGAAGGCCAAGGAGAGCCGCCTCAAGCAGAACATCGAGGACAGGCTCGGCAACAAGCACATCACCACCCAGAAGATCAGCCTCGAAGTCGCCGCCCAGGCCGGTTTCCAGTTCGGCGCGGGGATGAACGCCCCCGACACGACCAACCCGGACGGCACGACCACCCCGGCCCCGAAGCCCGGCGCCACCATCGAGGCCGGCCTCAAGATCTCCGAGGCCCAGGAAGTCACGCTGACGCAGAACCACATCAACAACACCGACGCGTACACCTACCAGGCCAAGGCCACCGGCGGTGCGTACGCGAAGGGCGAGGCCGGACCGGCCAAGGCGGGCGCGGAGGCGTCCGGTTCGGCGGCGGGCGCCATCACCGTCACGGTCGACAGCAAGACCGGCAAGGTGAAGAGCATCACGATGACGCGGACCCTGGAGGGCAAGGCCGAGGCCAACGCCGGTCTCAAGGGCGACGTGAACGGCAACCAGAAGGGCGGCGGGACGACCACCCAGGTCATCACCACCACCGTCCCGCTGGACGACAAGAACATGTCCCAGGCCGAGTCCGACGCCATCAAGGCCCAGATGTTCTCGGGCCAGGGCATGAACAGCGCCTTCAACTACCTCTTCACCGGGACACCGGTGCCGACCAAGGACCCCGGTGCGGGCGACCCGTTCGGCCACTACGCGTTCAACCACGGCCAGGTCAGCAAGCAGGAGTACGACGGATCCTCCTCGTCCGAGGAGATCGGCCTCGACATCAACCTGGAAGTCGCCGGGATCAACGGCGCCTACACCAGCTCCGAGACGGAGAAGAACCTGACCAAGGCCGAGTTCCTGGGCGCTCCTTCCGCTGGACAGCGCTCGTTCTTCCCGTACAGCTACTGTGCCAAGTGATGCACCGGTACAAGGAGACGTGATCATGACCAAGCTTTCCGTCCGGCGGACGGTGCGGACTGTCGCCGTCACGACCGCCGTCCTCACCGCGGGTCTGATGCTCGCCGCGTGCGGCGGCGAGAAGGGCGCGGACACGGCCGCGCCCGCCGCGCCCAGCGGCTGGAAGAAGCTCACCGGCCCCACGGTGTCGCTGGCCTACCCGCCCGGCCTCACCGAGCAGAGCAAGGCCGAGCGCGGCAAGCTCAACGACGCCGCGGCCCTGCGGAGCGAGGGGGACCGGCCGACGGTGAAGGTGTCGATCCAGAGCGGCTTCGCCAACGCCTCCACCGGTGACGACGCCGCCTCGGTCGGCCGGGCGCTCCTCATGGCGACCACCGAGGTCAAGAGCACCAAGAACGCGGACATCAAGGGTGCGAAGGATGCCAAGCGCATCGACTTCACCTACACCGGTACGGGTGTGCCGCAGTCGCCCCCGAAGGGCGCGAAGGTCGACGGCGTGGTCATCACGGGCGTCGACTCCGAGGGGAAGATCTACTCCGTCCGCATCGACGCCCAGGAGGGCAAGCTCAGCGACGCGGACCGGACGAAGATCGTCGACAGCATCCAGGTGAAGTAGCCCCCGACCCCCGAGCGCCCGGCCACGACGAGGAGGCAGCCGAATGTCCAGATACGACGCACGCCGCGGGTACGCCCCCGCGCCCGTCCACGACCGGCCGCGGCTGATGGACTTCATGCTGCCCTGGGCCGCGGGCATCCTGGTGACGCTGGTGACGCAGCTCGCCCTCGCCGTACTCGTCTGGGACGTCATCACGGGCGACGACGTCACCGGCATGGCGTCCCCCGTCCGCACCGTCCTTCTGCTGCACCTGCCGTCCGCGGCCTGTGTCGCGCTGGGCGTCTGGGCCGCGGCGGCCGTGCACCGAGGGGCGTCGCGGGAGTCGCGGATACGGCACTTCGTCGCGGCCTTCACCCCCGCCGTCGTACTCCAGGTGGTGATCTTCTTCTCCCAGGGGAGCGATCTCACGGTCATCACGTTCCTGGTGCAGCTGGTGGTCCTGGTGGCCGGCTGTGCGGTGGGCTTCCTGGTCGACAGGCTGCGCAACGGGTAGAAGGACTCCATGGACACGTCGCTCGTACTCATCACTGTGGTCGCGCTGTTGGGCTTCAGATCCCTGACCCGGACCGTCCAGCAGCTGCGCGGCACACGCTCCGGCGTGTCCGCCCCGGCACGCTGCGTCCGGGTGCACGAGCGCGACTCGGCGACGGGCTCGTCGGGCGACCGGCGGGCCTGGCACGTCTTCGCGTTCACGGCACAGGACGGGCAGTGGGTCGAGTTCCAAAACGCCGGCACCAAGCGTTTCCACGAGGGGGCGCGGGTCACGGTCCGCTACGACCCCGCCGACCCGCAACGGACGGCCACCCTGGCGGGCAGCCCGCGCGCCGCGCTGGCCGAGGGGGCCCTCTCCCTGCTGCTGATGGGGCTGGTGCTGCTGATGTTCCTCACGGACTTCCCGGAGAACCTGTTCTCCTGACCGGCACCTTTTCTCCTGGCCGCGACCTGTTCTCCTGACCGGCTGTCCCTCCGATTGTCAGTGCCCTCTGCTGTGATGAGCAGTCAGGAAGCGACGACGCACGGCGCGGAGGCGGGACAGTGGGCACGTGGGGCGCGGGCAACTTCGACAGCGATACGGCGGCGGACCATCTCGGGGACCTGGCCGCCCGGCTGGTGGCCGAGGTGACGGAAGCGATGGCCGGTGATCCGGTGGAGCTCGAACCGGACGAGTACGGGGGCGTGACCGTCCCCTGCAACCTGGAACTGCTGCTCGTACTGGACCGCCAGGGCTGGGTGGGCGTGACCCTGCCGCCGCCCGAGCTGATCCGGTCGTGGCAGAAGACGTTCCTGGCGGTGTGGGAGGCGACGATCGACGGCCTGGAGCCGAAGCCCGCCTACAAGGAGGAGCGCAGGGCGGTGCTCAACCAGACGTTCGAGCGCCTGGCCGAGGCGTCGACGGCTGCGGCGTCCGCGGTGGCGGAGTAGGGGTCTGACCCGCCTCTGCCCCGCCCTTCCCCGGCGGATAAGCCGTTGCTCCCGGAGCGCGTGACCGGCACGTTGGTGCCATGAGCGCGACTGACCACAAGAAGGACCTGCACGTATACCTGCAGGACGCCCGCGACGTTTTCCTGTGGAAGCTGGAAGGACTGTCGGAGTACGACATCCGGCGGCCCCTGACGCCTACCGGCACCAACCTGCTGGGCCTGGTCAAGCACGTCACCGGAGCCGAGGCGTTCTACTTCGGCGACGTCTTCGGACGCCCGGTCGACGCGCCGGACCTCTGGATCGCCGGTGACGCCGAGCCGAACGCCGACCTGTGGGCGACGGCGGACGAGACCCGCGCGGAGACGGTGGCGCGGTACCGCCGGGTGTGGGCCCACTCCGACGCGACGATCGACGCACTGGACCTCGACGCGACGGGCCCTCTCCCCGGGGGAGAGGGCAGGGAACTCACGCTCCACCGGGCCCTCGTCCACATGGTCGCCGAGACCCAGCGGCACGCGGGGCACGCCGACGTCGTCCGCGAGCTGATCGACGGGGCCACGGGGCAGCGGGAACAGGGGCCCAACATGGCGCCCGGCGATGCGGCCTGGTGGGCGGGGCACCGGGAGCGGGTGGAGCGAGCGGCCAGGGAGGCGGCTGCGACGTAACAGCCGCCGCCGCATCGTGTGCGGGGTCGCCGGTGTCAGCCGGTGGATCCGCCGTAGTAGGCGATCTTGTCGTCGAGGACCCCCATGGCCCGGTGCAGCGCCGCCACCCGCTGCTCCAGGGCCGTCCGGCGCTCGCGCAGGAAGGCGACCCGCTCCTGCGGAGCGTGTGCGGTACGCAGGATGGCGACGAACCCGCGCAGGTCCGCGATGCCGAGACCGGCCTCGCGGAAGCACGTGACGAGACCGATCCAGAAGACGTCGTCCTCCGTGTACTCCCGGCGTCCGCCGGCGGAGCGCCGGATGGGGCCGATCAGCCCTTCGCGCTCGTAGTACCGCAGGGTGTCGATGGAGACGCCGGTGCGGTCGGCGGCAGCCGCCGGAGTGAGGGTGGTCATGGAAGCTCCTTCCGGCACAGCCGCTACCGCGCTTCGGCGAGACGCGCCAGGTGCTCGGTGCCGAGCGCCACTCGGCGTGCGGCGAGTCCTTCCTCGATCTGCTCCACCCGGCTCGCGCCGACGATGGGGTCGATCCCCTGCCGCATGAGCCATGCCAGGACGACCTGGTTCCTGGTGGCCGTGAGTTCGTCGGCGAGGTCGTCCAGTACCGCGAGGACCCGCGTGGTGCCGGGGTGATCATAGGTCGACGGAAGCGGCTTGTCCGTGCGCACGTAGGAACCCCACATCAGTGAGCTGTACGACCACACCGCGAGCCCCTCCGACCGTGCGAGGTCGAGGTCATCGGCGGTGAGCATGCGGTGGCCGCCCTCCGCGAGCGGGGTGAGGGGGCGCGGCTGGACGAGCGAGTGGCGCAGTTCCAGGCACGTCCACGGTTCCACGCCCTGCTCCCGGGCCAGGGCCCGGGCGCGCTCGACGCGCCAGGCGGCGTGGTTCGCGGCCCCGACCCGCAGTGCCACTCCCTTGGCGACCAGGTCGCCGAACGCCCCGACGGTTTCCTCCAGCGGCACGCCGCGGTCCTCCGCGTGGGCCCAGAGCAGATCGACGTGATCGACTCCGAGCCGCTCCAGGCTCTCCTCCGCACCGGCGTGAACGGCGCGCGCCGAAAGCCCCTCGGCGCTCTCCGCCGAGTGCGGGACGCGTGGGTTGTGGCGGACCTTCGTCGCGATCCGCACGGTGTCGCGCGCTCCGGGGCGGGCCTTCAGCCACGCGCCGATGACGCGTTCACTGGCGCCGCCGACACCGGTGGGGTCGTTCCAGAAGGAGTAGCAGTTAGCGGTGTCCAGCCAGACACCGCCGCCGGCGACGAAGGAATCGAGGATCGCGAAGGCGCGGTCCGGGGCGACGCGGGTGCCGAAGTCCATGGTGCCGAGGATGATCTGGGGGTCTTTGGTGTCCATGCCGCCCATCCTCGGATCTGGAGCGCGCTCCAGGTCAAGCGATCGCGACGAGCGGTCCGGGAGCACGCCGTACGCGGTGCCGCCTCCGGGTGTGTCGATCTCTCCCGCCGGCCGGCGGCGGCGGAAAGATCCTCCCCTGGCACTAGGGAGTTTGTTTTGCCTACCCATTACTCTTGTTCCAAGGCCACGCTGGGTGGCCATGGAGGAGTGAGATGAGGAGCAGCAACCCGGTCTTCTCGCGACGGGGCTTCAGCCGCGACAACGGTCACGCGGGCTTCAACGCGTCACCGCAGGCCGGGGCCCCCGCAGCGGGTGCCAACCCGTACGCACAGGGCACCGCCCCGAACCCGTACGCCACCAACCCGTACGCCCAGCAGGACACCCAGTACGGCGCCCCGCAGGCGCCGGCGCGCTCCGGTGTGATGACGATCGACGACGTCGTCACCCGCACGGCGCTGACGCTGGGCACCGTCGTGCTCGGTGCCGCGCTCGCCTGGGCCCTGCTGCCGGTCGACGAGGCCAACCTGGGCAAGTCGTACGGCATCGCGATCGGCGCCGCGCTGATCGCCTTCGTGCTGTCGCTCGTCCAGTCCTTCAAGCGCACGCCCGTCCCCGCGCTGATCATCGCGTACGCGGCCTTCGAGGGTGTGTTCCTCGGGGTCATCTCCAGCGCGGTGAGCACGTACATCTCACCGGGCGTCGTGATGCAGGCCGTGCTGGGCACCATGTGTGTCTTCGCCGGTGTCCTGCTCGCGTACAAGATGCGCTGGATCCGCGTCACCCGCCGGTTCTACGGCTTCGTGATGGCCGCCGCCATGGGCTTCATGCTCCTGATGGTGGTCAACCTGCTGTTCGCCGCGTTCGGTGGCGGTGACGGCCTGGGCTTCCGCAGCGGCGGCCTCGGCATCCTCTTCGGTGTCGTCGGCATCATCCTCGGTGCGTGCTTCCTGGCTCTGGACTTCAAGCAGGTCGAGGACGGCATCGCGTACGGCGCTCCGCGCGAGGAGTCCTGGCTGGCGGCCTTCGGCCTCACCATGACCCTGGTGTGGATCTACCTGGAGATGCTGCGTCTGCTCTCCATCCTCAGCGGCGACGACTAGTCATAACGCTGCGTCCGATCGCGGCGACGGCCCGCAGGCTCCTCCACGGAGCCCGCGGGCCGTTTCCGTTGCCCGGGAGGGGCGCGTAGGGTCGCGGGGTGCTCGATACGACGCCCCTGATCACCGCCGTGGACCGATTCGCCGACCGGCTGCGCGCCGCCCCGCAGAGCAGGCTGCAGCGGGGAGCGGCGGCCGGGGGACTGGCCGCGGCCAGGGAGCTGGCGGTGCGGGCGCAACGTGTCGAGGCGCCGGACCGGGAGCCGCGGATCATGCCGGACGCCGGGATCTTCGCCATCGGCGACCAGCTTGCCGTCGCGGGCCGGGATCTGGCCGTGGCACTGGAAATGGCCCCGTCCGTGGAGCTGGACGAGGCCGTGCGGTTCGTCGAGGAAGCGGCAGCGCGGGCGTTCGAGTGAGGGCGCGCGGGCCGGTGCTGAACGGGCGCTGAGTGCGCGCTGATCTGGGGCAGCGGCCGACGGGGGCCGCAGTGCCCGGGGTGGGGCCGGAGACCGGTCCGCGGGCTAGAAGCTCGCGATGACGCGGTCGGCCAGTATGTAGACGTTGTCCTTGCCGCACGAGAACGTCAGCGCGTACGCGCCGGAGACGCCGGAACCTCCCAGGAGCACGGGGTGCTCGCCGGCCCGCAGCGACGCGGCCAGCTGTTCGGCCGTCTCGCGGTGTCCGGGGGTCATGCAGAGCGTGGTGCCGTCGGCGAAGACGTACACGTCGAGCGTGCCGAGCGGGCCGGGGCGCACGTCGGAGAGTTCCGTCCGGCTGTCGGCCAGCTCCTCCAGGCGGTTCACCGTGCGCTCGTGGTCGGTGACGACGGGCGTCTGCACCGGCACGAAGTCGGGGTGCGAGGGGTGGCGGCGGCGAGCCGCGGCCAGCTCGGGGGAGTCCTCGGCGAACTCGGCCGTCTCCGGGAGCTCGGCCATGTCGGCCAGTTCCGTCAGCTCGGCGAGCTCCGTCAGTTCCTCGAACGCCTCCGTGGCGTCGAGGTCCATCGACTCCAGCCCGGTGAAGTCGCTCTGGCGCGGCATGAAGAACGGGGCGTCCTCGCCCAGCCCGGCCAGTCCGCCCAGCAGGGACGGGGCGTCGGCGGCGTCGCGCGCCTCCTGGGTGGCCCAGAAGGCACGGGCCTCGGCGAGCTCGCGCTCCCGCTCCTCGGCCAGCGCCTCGGCGACCGCCGCGCGTATTTCCGCGGCAGGGGTGGCTTCGTTACGGCTCTGAGCGGGTACGGCTGCACTATGGGCGCGGCCGTCGGCAAGCTCCCTCCGCAGGGCGGCAACCTGCTGACGCAGCCCGTGAGCGGCGTGCAGAGCGGCAGCGCCCACGGCCGTGGCGGCGGCGGTGGTCAGCAACAGGGCAAGAGGCATGGCGCTCACTGACATACTCCCGGTTTCAATCGATCCCCCGACTTCCTACATCAGCTTGTCCTCTACCGGCACCCTGTGTCAGTGCATTACGTCACGAATTGGACAGGTCTTTGTGCCCAGGGTTTAACCCTGTTGCTGGTGTGACCTGCGGGAATGACTCTCCTTCAGGAGATAGGTCACATCCTGGGGGAGATTCGGTCACGGTCGGAGCTCGGAACCGGCCACTTCGCCGGACCGAAGGGCCCGGAAGGCGGTGTGGGCCCGGCGGAGGCGGGTGGCGGGTGATCCGGTGGATCCGGAGAGTCACGGAATTCCCGGGAGTTGCGAAGAGCCGGGGCGTGTGTGCCCCGGCTCCTCGCTCCGGCTCGGCTCAGCCGCTCTTTCCTGCGGTCGCGTCCGTTCCGCTTCGGCTCAGCTCAGTCGCTCGATGACCATCGCCATGCCCTGGCCGCCGCCCACGCACATGGTCTCCAGACCGAACTGCTTGTCGTGGAACTGCAGGCTGTTGATCAGCGTGCCGGTGATCCGGGCGCCGGTCATGCCGAAGGGGTGGCCGACGGCGATGGCGCCGCCGTTGACGTTGACCTTGTCCAGCGGCAGGCCCAGGTCGCGGTAGGACGGGATCACCTGGGCGGCGAACGCCTCGTTGATCTCGGCCAGGTCGATGTCGTCGACCGTCAGCCCGGCCCGCTTCAGCGCCTGCTTGCTCGCCTCGACCGGTCCGTAGCCCATGATCTCGGGGGAGAGGCCCGAGACTCCGGTGGAGACGATCCGTGCCAGCGGGGTCAGGCCCAGCTCGCGCGCCTTGGTGTCGGACATGATCACGAGCGCCGCCGCGCCGTCGTTGAGCGGGCAGCAGTTGGCCGCGGTGACCAGGCCGTCGGGGCGGAAGACCGGCTTCAGGCCCTGCACGCCCTCCAGGGAGACACCCGCACGCGGACCGTCGTCCTTGGAGACCACCGTGCCGTCCGGGGTCGTCACCGGGGTGATCTCGCGCTCCCAGAAACCGTTCTTGAGGGCTTCCTCGGCGAGGTTCTGCGAGCGGACGCCGAACTCGTCCATGTCCTGACGGGTGACGCCCTTGACCCGGGCCAGGTTCTCCGCCGTCTGACCCATCGAGATGTACGCGTCCGGGACCAGACCGTCCTCGCGCGGGTCGTGCCAGCTCGCTCCGGACTCCTCGGCGCGGGCCGCGGTGCGGGCCTCGGCGTCGGCGAAGAGCGGGTTGCGGGTATCCGGCAGGCTGTCGGAGTTGCCCTTCGCGAAGCGGGACACCATCTCCACACCGGCGGAGATGAAGACGTCGCCCTCGCCGGCCTTGATGGCGTGCAGCGCCATGCGGCTGGTCTGCAGGGAGGACGAGCAGTAGCGCGTGACCGTACAGCCGGGAAGGTGGTCCATTCCCATCTGTACGGCGATGATGCGGCCCAGGTTGTTGCCCTGCTCGCCGCCGGGGAGGCCGCAGCCGAGCATCAGGTCGTCGATGTCCTTCGGGTCCAGCTCGGGGACCTTGGCGAGGGCGGTCTGGATGATCGTGGCGGTCAGGTCGTCCGCGCGCAGGTCCTTCAGTGAACCCTTGAAGGCCCGGCCGATGGGCGAACGGGCAGCAGAGACGATCACGGCTTCGGGCATCACGCGGCTCCATGAGGGCTGGAAGGCTGTCTGGCAGGACTGCTCTGGAAGTTACCCGGACGTACTGCTGAGGTCACCCGACAGGGCGTGTGATGCGGACCTCTTTTCTAAGCGACCGCTCAGTCCGCTGGGAGTCCCGCCCGGAACGAGGGGTGCGAAGCCCGCACCCCTCACCCTCAGGCGTGCCGCGGCGCGGTGTCCGTATCCGTGCCCGGGTGCCGTTCCACCCGCGTCGAGCCGCCCGGCTCCCCGTGCATCTCCGGGTGCGGGTGCGGCTCCGTGGGCGCGGGCAGGCGCCGCCGCCTGCGGTGCTTGAGGAGCGCCCAGGGCGCCCGGGCCCCCGTGACCTCCGTACCGGCTTCCTTGGCCGCCTGGGAGGCCGCCTTGGCCACCGGCAGCATGTCCTCGCGCCGGGCCCCGTCCAGACGGTCGGTCTCCGGCCACAGGCCCAGCACCGCGCAGAGCGTCGGCAGCAGCGCCATCGCGGCCGTCGCGTACCCCTCCGCCGACGGGTGGTAGTTGTCCGGGCCGAACAGCTCCCGGGGGTTCGCCTCGAACTCCGGGCCCAGCAGGTCGCCCAGCGACACCGTGCGCCCGCCCTGCTCCACCGAACCGATCGTCTGCGCCGCCGCCAGCTGCCGGCTGACCCGCCGGGCCATCCACCGCAGCGGCTGGTAGACCGGCTCGATCGTGCCCAGGTCCGGGCAGGTGCCCACGACGACCTCGGCCCCCGCCGTGCGCAGCCTGCGCACCGCCGTCGTCAGACAGCGCACCGACTGGGTGGCGGGCATCCGGTGCGTCACGTCGTTCGCACCGATCATGATCACGCAGACGTCCGGCACCCGGGCCGGGTCAGCGAGCAGCACCGAGACCTGCCGCTCCAGATCGTCCGACCGTGCCCCCGGCTGCGCGACGTTACGCAGGTCCACCGGCCGTTCCGACACCGCGGCCAGCCCCGACGCGAGCAGCGCCCCCGGAGTCTGCCCGGCCCTGCGCACGCCCTGTCCGGCCGCCGTGGAGTCCCCGAGCAACCCGAACCGCAGCGGATCCGTAGGGCCGGCGAACGCCACCCCGTACCGCCCGTCCGCGCTCGGCGGGACCGGCGCGGTGCCGCCGCCCACCTGCCGCTTCGCCAGCTGGACCTCCGCCAGCAGAACGCCCACCGCCGCGGCGCCCAGCAGCCCGATGCTGCCACCGCCGTAGGCCGCGCCCGCCGCGATCCGCCGTGCCACCCTCGCCCTCGACACAGTCCGGTCCACCTCCTCGTTGCCTTACGGCCTCACCCGTACCGTCGTACCGCCTCACACAGAGCTAACTGCCCCCAAGTGGCCGTCGTTCAATCGCTTCGCCCAATCTCGTGCCCGTACGCATACTCTTGCGGCACCATCTCGGAGACCCCGGAGTACACGGTGCAATTCCACGATTCGATGATCAGCCTCGTTGGCAATACCCCGCTGGTGAGGCTGCGCAGTGTCACGGCCGGCATCCAGGCGACGGTCCTGGCCAAGGTCGAGTACTTCAACCCCGGCGGATCGGTCAAGGACCGGATCGCCCTGCGCATGATCGAGGCCGCCGAACAGAGCGGTGCGCTGCAGCCCGGCGGCACGATCGTCGAGCCGACGAGCGGCAACACGGGCGTCGGCCTGGCGATCGTCGCGCAGCAGAAGGGCTACAAGTGCATCTTCGTCTGCCCGGACAAGGTGTCCACGGACAAGATCAACGTGCTGCGCGCCTACGGCGCCGAGGTCGTCGTCTGCCCGACGGCGGTCGACCCGGAGCACCCGGACTCGTACTACAACGTCTCGGACCGGCTGGTCCGTGAGACGCCGGGAGCCTGGAAGCCCGACCAGTACTCCAACCCGAACAACCCGCGCTCCCACTACGAGACCACCGGTCCCGAGCTGTGGGAGCAGACGGAGGGGAAGATCACCCACTTCGTGGCGGGGGTCGGCACCGGCGGCACGATCAGCGGCACCGGCCGCTACCTGAAGGAGGCCAGCGGCGGCGCCGTCAAGGTCGTCGGCGCCGACCCGGAGGGCTCCGTCTACTCCGGTGGCTCCGGGCGGCCGTACCTGGTCGAGGGCGTCGGTGAGGACTTCTGGCCGTCGGCGTACGACCGGACGGTCACCGACGAGATCGTCGCCGTGTCCGACAAGGACTCCTTCCAGATGACCCGCCGGCTCGCCAAGGAGGAGGGGCTGCTCGTCGGCGGTTCCTGCGGCATGGCGGTCGTCGGCGCCCTGGAGGTCGCGAAGCGCCTCGGGCCCGAGGACGTGGTCGTCGTCCTGCTGCCGGACAGCGGCCGCGGTTACCTGAGCAAGATCTTCAACGACGAGTGGATGGCGGACTACGGCTTCCTGGAGGACACCGGCCCGTCCGCGCGCGTCGCCGACGTCCTCGACTACAAGGCGGGTCCGATCCCGACGCTCGTCCACATGCACCCGGAGGAGACCGTCGGCGAGGCGATCGACGTGCTGCGCGAGTACGGCGTCTCGCAGATGCCGATCGTGAAGCCGGGCGCCGGGCACCCCGACGTGATGGCCGCCGAGGTCATCGGCTCGGTCGTCGAACGGGAGCTGCTGAACGCGCTCTTCGCCCAGCAGGCCTCGCTCACCGACCCGCTGGAGAAGCACATGTCGCCGCCGCTGCCGCAGGTCGGCTCCGGCGAACCGGTCGAGGACCTGATGGCGGTGCTCGGCGGCACGGGCGCGGCCGACGCGGCGATCGTGCTGGTGGAGGGCAAGCCGAAGGGGGTCGTCAGCCGCCAGGACCTGCTGGCCTTCCTCGCCAAGGAGGCGCCGGCCCCCGGCCCCAAGGCGTAACGCGGTCCGCAACGCGCGCTTCGCGAAAACGGTACGAGCGCGACACGTGGCCGCAGCACCGGCTTAACACGGCTCGGGCAGATTGATGGGTGCCGGCGGGGAAGCCCACCGGCACCGGAACGGCGACACGGACTACGGAGCGGCTCCCGGACCTCCACCGTCGCCCGGACGCGGTATCCGGCCCTGACCCGGACCGCGTCCTTCGCGGGGACCGCCGTCGTCCCGCCCCCTGGGAAACCGGGGGTGCGGCGGTCCCCGCGACACATCCGCGTCTGTCCATGGCGTCTGCCTACGGCGTCTACGCGCGCAGGTCGCGCGCCCCCTCCTCGTCCCCGTCCCGTGCCGTGGGGGCTGCCGCCCAGCTCGCCAGCAGGGCGATGCGCTCCGCCGTCTCGGATCCGGGCTCCGGCGTGTAGACGACGAGGGACTGATCGGGGTCGCCCGGCACGCCCAGCGTCTCGTACGGCAGCGTCAGGCCGCCCACGAGCGGGTGGTCGATCCGCTTCACGCCGTACGTCTTCGCCTTCACCTGATGGTCCGCCCACAGCCGGCGGAAGTCCTCGCTCTTCAGGGACAGTTCGCCGACCAGAGTGGCGAGCTGCTTGTCGTCGGGGTGGAGTCCCGCGTCCAGGCGCAGGTACGCGACGGTCTCCGCCGCGACCGCCGGCCAGTCCGGGTACAGCTCACGGGCCGCCGGTTCCAGGAACGTCTGGCGCGGCATGTTGCGCTCACCGGCGGCCATCCGGGAGAAGCCGACGACCGCGTCACCCAGCGCGTTCCACGCCAGGACGTCCATCCGGCGGCCCAGGAGGAAGGCCGGGGCCCGGTCGAACGAGTCCAGGAGCAGCCGCAGCCCCGGCCGTACCCGCTGCGCGGCGGGCGGAGCCGCCTTGCGCGGGGCCGGGCGGGCCACCGTGCGCAGGTAGGCGTGCTCCGTCCCGTCCAGCCGGAGCACCCGCGCTATCGCGTCGAGCACGGCGTCCGAGACGCTCGGGCCGCGGCCCTGTTCCAGCCGGATGTAGTAGTCGACGCTGACCCCGGCGAGCTGGGCCACCTCCTCGCGCCGGAGCCCGGGAACGCGCCTTCGGCCATAGGAGTTCAGCCCCACGTCCTCGGGCTGGATGCGGGCACGTCGTGAGCGGAGGAAGTCTCCGAGGTCGCCGTCCATGCCGCCGATCGTAGAAGACGGGCCGTTCCCCAGCCTGGTACTGCCGGACCCAGGAAAGACGCATCCCTGGGTAGCCGCCGCGCGACGTCACAGAGTGGGGTCCACGCCGGGGAAGCGCCCCGGCGGCAACAGCACCGAGGAGTACGGACATGTCGTACGCAACGCTCGCAGGCCGCACCGCCGTCATCACCGGGGCCGCCAGCGGCATGGGGAACGCGACCGCCCGGCTGCTCGCCGCCCAGGGGGTCAGGGTGGCGCTGCTGGCCCGCCGCGCGGAGCGGCTGGAGGAGCTCGCCGAGAAGATCACCGCCGGGGGCGGTCAGGCGCTCGTCGTGGTCACCGACGTCACCGACCAGGCATCCGTGGACGCCGCCGCCGAGCGGGTGCACGCCGAGTTCGGCCCGGTGGACCTGGTGGTCAACGCCGCCGGTGTGATGCTGCCGAACCCGGTCGACGCGGGCCGCGCCGACGAGTGGCAGCGGATGCTCGACACCAACGTCACGGGCGTCCTGCGCATCATCAGGGCCTTCACGGCCGACCTGGTGGCGGCCGCCGCCGAGGGCCGCACCGCCGACCTGGTCAACATCTCGTCGATCGGCGCGCACGTCACGTTCCCCAACTACGCCGTGTACGGGGCCACGAAGGCCGCCCTCACCTACCTGTCGGCCTCGCTGCGCACCGAACTCGGCCCGCGTGATGTCCGCGTCACGAACATCGAGCCCGGCCTCACCGACTCCGAACTGGCCGGACACGTCGACAACGCGGAACTCAGCGGTCAGCTCGACGGCATGTTCGACGCGCTCGGCGGGCTCTCCAGTGACGAGATCGCCGACCTGATCGCGTACACGACCAGCCGCGCACGCCACATCAACCTGCGTCAGGTGGTCGTGCTGCCGACCCGTCAGGCCTGAGGGCGGCCGCTCCGCTCAGTCCTCCCAGTCGGACGCCGACCGCCGCTCGTCCTCCCGGCGCTTGAACAGCCGCCCGCCGTGAGCGGCCTGGACGACATTCACGCCGACGATGCCGAGCCAGGCCACGACAAGCCCCTGGATCCCCGCGTTCGCGACGCCGATGGCGGACAGCGGGATCGCCAGGATCATCGAGATGATCCCGAAGCCGAAGCGCTCACCGAAGTGTTCCAGCGGCTGCCGCGGGGTGCGCGCGCCCCGGGCGACGTTGATCTGCTGCTCCGCGAGATGGCGCCGGACCCGGCGGTCGAGCGTGCCGTCGAGCCGCTGCTCGACCTTCTCGAGGAACGACTCGACGAGCGCGGACTCGTACTCGGCCCCCAGCTCGCTGCGGGCCTGAAGGGTGGCCTTGAGCTCTTTCTTGAGCTCGGTGTCGGGTGCGTCCATGGTTCCACGGTACGAAGCGGGGTCGGCCGGGTCAGTGGGGCTAACCCCCCTGTTTCCGGCGGCTGGTCATCCCGGTCTCATGGCGCGGTCCGCAGGGTGCCGGTCCCCCTGCGCCGGCTCAGCCAGGAGGCGGTGGCGAGGTGAAGGGCCGCCCCGAGCGCCCCTCCGACGGCCATGCCCGAGATCCCCTGGTCGATGCCGATGTACAGATCACCGAGCTGGGCGACGCCGGCCACGGCCAGGACCGGTACGAGCGCGCGGTGTTCGCGCCGGAGCAGATGGATGAGCACGACGGCGAGCGGGACGGCGCGGACCGCGTACGCCTCGGCGTACATGCGGAGCCCGGCGGTCGGCTCGGTGCCGGCCGGCAGTACGAGGGTGGGGTGCAGCACCCCGATCACGGCCGAGACGGCCGAGCCCACGGCCATGGCCGCGTTGAGAACGAGCACAGTACGCCGCATAGCGTCACCTCGTTAATCATTAACACTGTGAATGATGTGCCGATGATATGGTGCGGAGCGTGAAGGATGTCAAGCAGGAGAAGCTGACCGACACCGCGAGCTTCCGGCTCGGCATGCTCGGCGCGATCACCGCCGACCGGTTCGCCGAGCGGATCGCCGTCCACGGACTCAAGCCCAAGCACGCCGGGCTGATGGCCCTGCTGGCCGGCGGTGCGGCAGCCTCGCAGCAGGAGATCGCCCGCGCCATGGGGGTGACGCCCAGCCTGGTGGTCGGCCTCGCCGATCACCTGGAGGAGCTCGGTGCGGTCGCCCGTGAGCGCGACCCGGCCGACCGTCGCCGCCAGGTCCTCACCCTCACCGGCCGGGGCCGCGACCTGCTCGCCCTGTGCACGACGACGGCCCGCGCCATCGACGAGGAGTTGACGGCCGGGCTCGACGACGCGACCCGGGACGGCCTGCACGAGGCCCTGGCCGTGCTGGCGGAGCGGGCGGGCCTGCCCGGATAGGTGCGCAGGGGCTTCTGCATATGGACATGCAGACGGCTTGCTGGCTGAATGGATTCGTCGGTGCCGGTTCCGGCGTGACGGATCTACCGAGGGGTCATGATGAGCGGGAGCAGCCCGGCCGCGCGGGTGCAGCAGCTGTTCGAGGGGCGCAGGCTCACGCCCACCCAGCGGCGCATCGCGCACTCGATGGTGCGCAGGGCCGGCGACGCCCCGTTCCTCTCCAGCGTCGAACTGGCCGAACTCGCCGGGGTCAGCCAGCCCTCCGTCACCCGGTTCGCCGTCGCCCTCGGCTTCGACGGCTATCCCGCGCTGCGCAAGCACCTGCGCGAGGTCGCCCCGGCCGGACCCGGCGAGGGCGACGGGGAGGACGCGTACAACGAGTACCAGCAGGCGGTGCTCGGCGAGATCGAGAATCTGCGCCACCTCGCCGAACTGCTCGCCGACCCGGGGCCCGTCGAGCGGGCAGGCAGGCTCCTCGCCGCCTCGCGGCCCCTCCTCGTGCTCGGGCTGCGCGCCGCGTCCTCGCAGGCGCGGGGCTTCGGATACTTCGCCGCCAAGGTGCACCCGGACGTCCGGGTGCTCGACGAGGGCGGCAGCATGCTGCACGACCGGATCGACGCGGCCCGGCGGGCCGGGGCGAGCGCGCTGATCTGTTTCGCGCTGCCCCGCCACCCCCGCGAGGTCGTGGACGCCCTCGCCCACGCGCGCGACCAGGGACTCGTCGTGGTGTCGGTCGCGGACTCCGCCTTCGCCCCGGTGGCCGCGCACAGCGATCTGCTGATCCCCGCCGCCGTCGGGACGGGCCTCGCCTTCGACACCGCGTGTGCGCCGATGCTGCTGGGGCGGGTGCTGCTGGAGGCCATGTGCGACCACCTGCCCGACGCGCAGGCCCGGCTGGAGGAGTTCGACGCGGGTGCGGTGGTGCGGGGGCTGTTCGTCGAGTGAGCGCTTGCCCCTTTCCGGGGCGGCGGGGTTCCGTCCTCAATCGCCGGACGGGCTGGTGTGCGGGGCCCCCGGGGTGCGTTTCTGTGCGGTGGGTGGGGGTGGGGGCCCTCCGGGCAGACTCCTCAAAAATGGCGTGTGCGCCCGACGACGAGCAGGTGCCCGGGTCGTACGCCATTTTCTGCGGGGACTGCCCTGCACGCCCCCACCCGGTCGCTCCTGCGTCTGCACGCCGGTGGGACGATTGGTGCAGACTCACGGCGGGCGGGTTCGGGGGCGTGCAGGGGAGTCCCCGCAGGACGACGAACATCGACCTGGGTCCATCGCGTACCCGCCGAACGTTCGTCGTTTGAGGAGACGCCCCGGAGGGCCCCCGGACCCCCACCCACAACCGGAGCCCGTCCGGCGATTGAGGACGGAACCCCGCACCCGGTGGACGCCGGCGCTGTCGTCGACCGGGCGTCAGATCTCCAGGTCGGCCTCGATCTTCCTCAACTGGTGGCGGGCCATGGCCAGGTTCGCGCGGCCGCCGTCCAGCACCAGGTAGAGGAACAGGCCGTTGTTGCCACGCGTCTTGAGCAGCCGGATCAGGTGGTACTGGGTGCCCAGCGTGATCAGGATGTCCTCGATCTCGTCCTTGATGCCGAGGTGCTCCATGGTGCGGAGCTTGGCGCGTACGACGTCGGTGTTGCCGGCGGCCGCGACCTCCAGGTTGAAGTCCTTGCCGCCGCCGAGGGTGCCCAGCGCCATGCCGCTCGTGTAGTCGACGAGGGCGACACCGACGGTGCCCTCGATGGACGACATCGCTTCCTTCAGTGCCGCTTCGGTGTTCGCCATGGGTGCTCGTTTCCTTTCCCTGACCGGTCGGGACGACCGGTTCCGTTTCTGCGTGGTGCGGGGCTCGTTCGGAGTCATGTCGTGCGGTGCGGCAGGGTGCCGGGCTGCTGCGGGGTGTGGGGCACCGGGGCCCGGGGGTTCGGGGCGGGCTGTTGTGGGGCGCGCTCCAGGGCGGTGTCGACGAGCTCGCCGATCCGGGTGCCGGACCTGCGGCCCTCCAGATGGAGCCGGCCGACGTTGATCCGGTCCTCGGCGAGCAGGGTCAGCACGGCCGAGGAACCGGCGGCGTACGTCGCGATGTAACCCGTCTCGCCGCGTACGAGGAGTTCGCGGAAGCCGCCCCGGCCGGTCGCGTCGGTCATCCGGATCGAGACGCCGAGTGCGGCGGCGGTCAGCGCCGCGACGCCCTCCGCCTCCACCCCCGGGGTGTCATGGGCCAGGACGAGACCGTCGGTACTGGCCGCCAGGGCGCCGGAGAGGAGCGGAACCCGGGCGCGTAACCGCTGGAGCTCGGCCAGGACATCCCGTACTTCGGCCTCGGCCACCATCAGTTGTCTCCTCCCGGCACGCTGTCTGAGCGCGCGTATCACAGGGCCTCCAATGCGTCTCGGAGCCGGCGCAGCAGGGCGACGTCGGGGTCGGCCGTGACGTCGGGGAGCGCGACGCGGGCGGCCGGATCCGCCGGCTGCCGTACCGCGGCGACCAGTCCGGCGGCCGCCAGGCGGCGCAGGTCGACCAGGGTGTGGAACGCCGATCTGCCCAGCTCCTGCGCGATGTCCGTGGCCGTGCGTACCCCGTCCACGCGCTCCAGAACGCGGCGCTGGCGCGGCGGCACGGGGGAGTCGTCCGGGCTTCCGGTGGCCACGAGCGGGGCGCTGTCGGTCACCGCCTCCGGCCAGATCCGGTCCAGGAGTTCCCGGCGCCGGAGCGTCTCGCGCTGCACGGCGTCCACGGGGACGGGGCGGACGGGGCCGATCCAGTGGGCGACCCCGTAGCGGAAGCGGGCCGGTGTCCGGGTCGGGGCGAGGGCGAAGAACGCGGCGTCGTACAGGGCGCCCAGGTGGCACAGCTCCAGGGCGCCGCCCGGCACCCGGCCGCTGTCCACGAGGTAGCGGCCCACGCGCTGCCCGGCACCGGCCTGGGCGACCGCGTCCCACCAGCCCTCGCGGTGCAGGGCGCCGCCCCGGGTGAGCAGGACGTCGATGCCCGGGGTGGCGGGGCTCTCGGCGTGCACCACCTTGCCGTCGGCCAGGTAGAGGGTGCCTCGGTCGCGCATCAGGGCGCCGGTGGCCCGTTCCGCGGCGAGGCGCTGAAGCATGGGCGAGAGGACGGAGGCCGGGGCGGAGGCGGCCGAGGGCTGGGCGGGCGAGGGGGCGGGGGTTCTCATGCGAGGACCAGCCGCTCGGCCATCTCGCCCAGCCGTATCCGGGCGAGGGCCAGATTGCCCTCCGCGCGGTCCAGCCACAGATGGAGGAAGACGCTGCTGTCGAAGTCCGTCTCGACGAAACGGAGGATGTGGTAACCGGCGCGGGTGGTGACGATGACGTCCTCGACGGGCGGTGGGCTCCCGTTGACGCCCTTGTCGGCAGGCCCCGTCGACGCCTCGGGTAAGCCGACCGCGAAGGCGGGCTGCTCGGCCGCCATCCGCGCCACCTCCGCCGTCTCGGCGGCGGTGGCCTCGTGATCGCCGTTGGGCGAGTCGCCGATGGTGCCGAGGGCGAGACCGCTCGTCCAGTCGACCACGGCGGCGCCACGGGCACCGGGCAGTCTCATGACGTCGAGCAGGCATTCGTCGATTCCGGGCACGCGGACTCCCCTCCGACGCTGCGTGCGGCTGTGACCCAGAGGTTACGCAACGTGCTCGCGCCAGGTGGAGGTTCTGGCATTTTCCATAGGTACATGCGGTCGGTTCGGGAGAATGCCCCGCCGCGGGCTGCGGGAAGGTGTGCGGGCTGCGCCCTGTTGACTGGAGCTATTCAGCCACTCAAGATGTGAATAGAAAAATCACAGTCGCGAGGAGGCATTGCCATGTCAGGACCCCGCCCCGTACGGGCACCGCGCGGTACCGAACTGAGCACCCTGGGATGGCAGCAGGAAGCCGCGCTGCGCATGCTGCAGAACAACCTCGACCCCGAGGTCGCCGAGCACCCCGACAAGCTCGTCGTCTACGGCGGCACGGGCAAGGCGGCCCGCGACTGGCGCTCGTTCGACGCGATGGTGCGGACCCTGCGGACGCTCAAGCAGGACGAGACGATGCTCGTCCAGTCGGGGCGGCCGGTCGGTGTCATGCAGACGCACGAGTGGGCCCCGCGGGTCCTGATCGCCAACTCCAACCTGGTCGGGGACTGGGCGAACTGGGAGGAGTTCCGCCGCCTGGAGGCGCTCGGACTCACCATGTACGGCCAGATGACCGCCGGATCGTGGATCTACATCGGTACGCAGGGCATCCTGCAGGGCACGTACGAGACGTTCGCCGCCGTCGCCGCGAAGAAGTTCGGCGGCACGCTGGCCGGGACGATCACGCTGACCGCCGGACTCGGCGGCATGGGCGGCGCCCAGCCGCTCGCCGTGACGATGAACGACGGCGTCGCGATCTGCGTCGACTGCGACCCGCGCGCCATCGAGCGCCGCATCGAGCACCGCTTCCTGGACGTGAAGGCGGACAGCCTGGAGCACGCCCTCCAGCTGGCCACCGAGGCGCGGGACGCGCGCAAGCCGCTCTCCATCGGCCTGCTCGGCAACGCGGCGGAACTGCTCCCCCGGATGCTCGCCGAGGGCGCCCCCATCGACATCGTCACCGACCAGACCAGCGCCCACGACCCGCTGGCCTACCTCCCGCTCGGCGTCGACTTCGACGACATGGCCTCCTACGCCACCGAGAAGCCCGCCGACTTCACCCAGCGCGCGCGGGAGTCGATGGCCCGGCACGTCGAGGCGATGGTCGGCTTCATGGACGCCGGCGCGGAGGTCTTCGACTACGGCAACTCGATCCGCGGCGAGGCACAGCTCGCCGGATACGAGCGGGCCTTCGACTTCCCCGGCTTCGTGCCCGCCTACATCCGGCCGCTGTTCTGCGAGGGCAGGGGCCCGTTCCGCTGGGCGGCGCTCTCCGGCGAGGCGTCCGACATCCACAAGACCGACAAGGCGATGCTGGAGCTCTTCCCGGAGAACGAGTCGCTGCACCGCTGGATCAAGATGGCCGGCGAGCGCGTCCACTTCCAGGGACTGCCCGCCCGCATCTGCTGGCTCGGCTACGGCGAGCGGGACCGGGCCGGCGAGCGGTTCAACGACATGGTGGCGAGCGGCGAGCTCGCGGCGCCGCTGGCGATCGGCCGCGACCACCTGGACTGCGGCTCCGTCGCCTCCCCGTACCGCGAGACCGAGTCCATGCTCGACGGCTCCGACGCCATCGCCGACTGGCCGCTGCTGAACGCGATGGTCAACGTGGCGTCCGGCGCCTCCTGGGTCTCGATCCACCACGGTGGCGGGGTCGGCATGGGCCGCTCCCTCCACGCGGGTCAGGTGACGGTCGCCGACGGTACGAAGCTGGCGGGCGAGAAGATCCGCCGGGTGCTGACCAACGACCCGGGCATGGGCGTCATCCGGCACGTGGACGCCGGATACGACATCGCGGAGTCCGTGGCCTCGGACAAGGGCGTACGCGTGCCGATGGCGGAGGACGGGGCGTGATCCCCTCGCACGCGGCGGCCCCGGGTGCGGGCTCCCGGCCGGCCCCGCCCCCGACGTTCCAGGAGATGTGGCGGGAGCTCGCACCGATCGGGCGGCACCGGGAGAGCGGCGGATACCGGCGGTACGCCTGGACCGCGGCCGACACCGACTGCCGCGCCTGGTTCCGGGCGCAGGCCGAGGCGCGCGGGCTGACCCTGGAGACCGACCGCAACGGCAACCAGTGGGCCTGGCTCGGTGACCCCCTGGCACCGGACGCCGTCGTGACCGGTTCGCACCTCGACTCCGTACCGGACGGCGGAGCCTTCGACGGGCCGCTCGGGGTCGTCTCCTCCCTCGCCGCGCTCGATGAACTCCGCCGCAGGGGAGTGGAGTTCACCCGGCCGCTGGCCATCACCAACTTCGGTGACGAGGAAGGGGCCCGCTTCGGTCTCGCCTGCGTCGGCTCCCGGCTCGCCGCCGGGCAGCTCACCGTCGAGGCCGCGCACCGGCTGCGCGACGGCGACGGCGTCACGCTGCCCCGGGCCATGGAAGCCGCCGGGTACGACCCCGACGCCATCGGCGCGGACCCCGAACGGCTCGCCCGTATCGGTGCGTTCGTCGAGCTCCACGTCGAGCAGGGCCGCGCCCTCGACCTCACCGGCGACCCGGTCGGCATCGCCTCCGCGATCTGGCCGCACGGACGCTGGCGCTTCGACTTCCGGGGCGAGGCCAACCACGCGGGCACCACCCGTCTCGCCGACCGCCGCGACCCGATGCTCACGTACGCCGAGACCGTGCTCGCGGCGCGGCGCGAGGCGGAACTGGCCGGCGCGCTGGCCACCTTCGGCAAGATCGCCGTCGAGCCGAACGGGGTCAACGCCATCCCCTCCCTCGTGCGTGGCTGGCTCGACTCCCGGGCCGCCGACCAGGACACGCTGGACACCGTCGTCGCCGGCATCGAGCGGGCCGCCCGGGAGCACGCCGAGCGGGCCGGAATCGATCTCGACGTCGTACGGGAGTCCTTCACGCCCGTCGTGGAGTTCCAGCACGCCCTGCGCGACGAGCTGGGCGCGCTCCTCAAGGGCTCCGCCGTCCGGGACACCGGGCGCGACGTCCCCGTACTCGGCACCGGAGCCGGACACGACGCGGGTATTTTGTCCGCTTCGGTCCCTACCGCCATGCTGTTCGTACGGAACCCCACCGGGATCTCGCACTCGCCGGCCGAGCACGCCGCCGAGGACGACTGCGTGGCCGGGGTGATCGCACTCGCCGACGTACTGGAAGGTCTCGCGTGCCGATGACGACGGAAGTGACGGAAGCGACGGGCAAGCCCGTCACCGCGACGTACTGGCTGTCCCACGCCTGGCTCGGCACCCATGCCGAGCCGGACGTCGTCCTGGAGGTGTCCGGCGGGCGGATCGCCGGGGTGCGGACCGGCGTCCCCACCCCGCCGCCCGGTGCGACGGTGCTGCGCGGACTCACCCTGCCGGGTCTCGCCAACACCCATTCGCACGCCTTCCACCGCGCCCTGCGCTCCACCGTCCAGGTCGGCTCCGGCACCTTCTGGACCTGGCGCGAGACCATGTACCAGGTCGCGTCCCGGCTCACCCCCGACACGTACTACGACCTGGCCCGTGCCGTGTACGCCGAGATGGCGCTGGCCGGCATCACGGCCGTCGGCGAATTCCACTATCTGCACCACGCGCCGGGCGGCACCCCGTACGACAACCCGAACGCGATGGGCGAGGCACTGATCGCGGCCGCCCGCGAGGCCGGCATCCGCATCACCCTGCTGGACACCGCCTACCTCGCCGCCGGATTCGGCCGCAGGCCCTCCCAGTACCAGAAGCCCGACCAGCACCAGCTGCGCTTCTCCGACACCACCGCCGACGCCTGGGCGGAGCGCGCCAGTCTGCTCAAGGGGGACGAGAACACCCTGATCGGCGCCGCCGTCCACTCGGTGCGGGCCGTCCCCGCTCATCAGCTCCCCGTCGTCGCCCAGTGGGCCGAGGAGCGGCGCGCACCGCTCCACGTCCACCTCTCCGAGCAGACCGCGGAGAACGACGCCTGCCTCACCGCCCACGGCCGCACCCCCACCCGCCTCCTCGCCGACCACGGGGTCCTCGGCCCGCGCACCACCGGCGTCCACAACACGCACCTCACCGGCGAGGACATCGAACTCATCGGCTCCACGGCCACCGGCACCTGCATGTGCCCGACCACCGAACGCGACCTGGCCGACGGCATCGGCCCCGCGGCCGCCCTCCAGCGCGCGGGGTCGCCGCTCTCGCTCGGCAGCGACAGCCACGCCGTGATCGACCTCTTCGAAGAGGCCCGCGCGATGGAGCTCAACGAGCGCCTGCGCACCCGCACCCGCGGTCACTGGACGGCGGCCGCGCTGCTGCGCGCCGCCTCCGCCGACGGTCACGCCGCACTCGGCCGGCCGGACGCGGGCATCCTCGAACCGGGCGCTCCCGCGGACCTGGTGACCGTGGCCCTCGACTCCGTCAGAACAGCGGGGCCGGTGCCACGGCTGGCAGCCGAGACAGCCGTATTCGCCGCCTCCGCGGCCGATGTGCGCCACACCGTGGTCGCGGGCCGGCACATCGTCCGCGACGGACATCACACGTCGGTCGAAGACGTCCCCGGAGCGCTCGGACAAGCCATCGCGGCCCTGCACCACTGAGCACCCAGGCGGTGGCCCCTCCACCGCCCTCGCGTAAGGAGAGCAGCCCCCCGATGACGACGACCGCCCTCACCCACATCTCCGCACTGGTCACCAACGACCCCTCCCTCGGTGACAATTCCCCCCTCGGACTGATCCAGGACGCGGCCGTCGTCATCGAGGGCGACCGGGTCGTGTGGACCGGTGAATCAAGCAAAGCACCGGCCACTGACAACGCCGTCGACGCGGGCGGGCGGGCCGTGATCCCCGGCTTCGTCGACTCCCACTCCCACCTGGTCTTCGCGGGCGACCGCACCCAGGAGTTCAACGCCCGGATGTCCGGCCGCGCCTACAGCGCGGGCGGGATCAGGACCACCGTCGCCGCCACCCGCGCCGCCACCGACGAGGAGCTCTCCGCCAACGTCGCCCGCTACCTGGCCGAGGCGCTGCGCCAGGGCACCACCACGTTCGAGACCAAGTCCGGCTACGGCCTCACCGTCGAGGACGAGGCCCGCGCCCTGCGCATCGCCGCCCGCCACACCGACGAGGTCACCTTCCTCGGCGCCCACATCGTCTCCCCGGACTACGCGGACGACCCGGCCGGATACGTCGACCTCGTCACCGGCCCGATGCTCGACGCCTGCGCCCCGTACGCCCGTTGGATCGACGTCTTTTGCGAGAAGGGCGCGTTCGACGGCGACCAGGCCCGGGCGATCCTGACCGCGGGCCGCGCCAGGGGTCTGCACCCCAGGGTCCACGCCAACCAGCTCGGCCACGGTCCCGGCGTCCAGCTCGCCGTCGAGCTCGATGCCGCGTCCGCCGACCACTGCACCCACCTCACCGACGCGGACGTCGACGCCCTGGCCCAGTCGGAGACCGTCGCCACGCTGCTCCCCGGCGCCGAGTTCTCCACCCGGGCCGCCTGGCCCGACGCCCGCCGCCTCCTGGACGCGGGCGCCACCGTCGCGCTCTCCACGGACTGCAACCCGGGCTCCTCGTTCACCTCGTCCGTGCCGTTCTGCATCGCCCTCGCCGTCCGCGACATGGGCATGACCCCCGACGAGGCGCTCTGGTCCGCCACCGCAGGCGGCGCCGCCGCACTGCGCCGCACGGACGTCGGCCGGATCACCCCCGGCGCCTGCGCCGATCTGGTGGTCCTCGACGCCCCCAGCCACGTCCACCTCGCCTACCGGCCGGGCGTCCCCCTCGTCCACGAGGTCTGGCGGCGCGGCGAGCGGGTCGTAGCTCCGCAGGGTGTCTGAACCGGCGCCGGAAACGCGGAAGGACCTGCCCCCCGGCGGGGCAGGTCCTTGATCCGGCGGCCCCCGCGACGCGTCGCGGGGTGCTCGCTCACTCCTCCAGGGTCAGTCCCTTGCGGAGCTTGACCAGGGTGCGGGAGAGCAGGCGCGACACGTGCATCTGCGAGATGCCGAGCTCCTCGCCGATCTCCGACTGCGTCATGTTGGAGACGAACCGGAGCGAGAGGATCATCCGGTCACGGCCCGGCAGCGAGGCGATCATCGGCTTCAGGGACTCGACGTACTCGATGCCCTCGAGTCCGTGGTCCTCGTAGCCGAGCCGGTCGGCCAGCGCGCCCTCGTTCTCGTCCTCCTCGGGCTTGGCGTCCAGCGAGCTCGCGGTGTACGCGTTGCTCGCGGCCATGCCCTCGACGACCTCGTCATGGGTGATGCCGAGGCGGTCGGCGAGCTCGCCCACGGTGGGCGACCGGTCCAGCTTCTGGGCGAGCTCGTCGCCCGCCTTGGCCAGGTCGAGCCGCAGCTCCTGCAGGCGGCGCGGGACGCGCACGGACCAGCTGGTGTCGCGGAAGAAGCGCTTGATCTCGCCGATGATGGTCGGCATCGCGAAGGTCGGGAACTCGACGCCCCGGCTGAGCTCGAACCGGTCGATCGCCTTGATCAGGCCGATGGTGCCGACCTGGACGATGTCCTCCATCGGTTCGCTGCGCGAGCGGAACCGGGAGGCGGCGAACTTGACCAGGGTCAGATTCAGTTCGACGAGGGTGTTGCGCACGTAGGAGTACTCGTGCGAGCCCTCTTCGAGGGATTCCAGCCGGCCGAAGAGCGTCTTCGACAGGGCTCTGGCGTCCAGCGGCCCCACCTCGGAGTAGGGCGGGATCTCGGGAAGTCCTTCGAGACCGGTCACGTCTTCGGGGCCGAGGTCGTCTTCGGTACTGCGGGTGTCACTGCCACTGCTGGTGATGCTGTTGCGCGTGCCGTCCAGGACGGCCGCAGCAGGGGAGTCTGATTCGGTCAGTCCCTGAGGACATGCTGACGTCGCGTTGTGGGTACGCGGTTCGTCGAGCCGGGGTGACATGGTCTCCTCCATCGTTCTCGGCATATGGCTGCCGATGCCCATACGTGTTCCTGCGGTGAAGCGGCGCCTCCAAAGCCGGCCGTGTTTTCGGGTGTCCCCCTACCCATACCCGGTTCTTGCAGGTCGTTACAACCTCCAATTGACGCTATATGTCCGGTTTGTTGAGGTCTTCGGCTACCGCGTGGCGCACAGAACGCGTACTGTTTCAGGAGTGTCAGCGAGAGCTGCAACGCATCTGCATGCGCACTGATGCAGACAGTGACGAGCGAAGAGGGACGGGCATGGACCGCGGGACGGTCGGCAGCGCGAACCGGGGACGACTTGAGGTCGAGGCCCGGACCGAGGGCCGCAGTGAGATTGTGACGCCGGTGGGCGAGCTCGATCACCACACGGCGGACCTGCTGCGCGAGCCCTTGGAGCACGCGGTCGAGCAAGGGCGTGTGCGCCTGGTGGTCGACTGCTCGCAGCTCGAATTCTGTGATTCCACCGGGCTCAATGTGCTGCTCGGTGCCCGCCTCAAGGCGGAGGCGGCCGGGGGAGGGGTCCATTTGACCGGAATGCTGCCGGTGGTGGCACGGGTCTTCGAGATCACCGGGGCGGGGGCGGTATTCACCGTCCACGACTCGCTCGAAGAGGCCCTGGACACCTGATCGTGGTGCGGTCGGGCACCCCGGGCGCACCTCCTGTCGCCCGTGTCACGCGTTCCGCGTAGACGAAGTGGGTGTTGTCACGAAACGGGCGGGCAGAAGACTCCTTGGCGAGCCGTGGGAGGTCTGCACGATTCGTGTCTGTGCGGTATCTGTGTCAGTGGCTGTATCAATATTCGTTTCTGTATCTGTTCGATGGCGACATGGTGAATCGGTGAGGTGAAGCGCTGATGAGCACCACCCGGCAGCATCCACCGGGCGACCTCGGCCGCGAGCCGGAGGGCGCAGGTGCACGCGCCGACGCGGGTGTGCGTGCGGACGCGCGTTCCGGCGTTCCCTCCGTCACGCCCGCCGAGCCCGCGGAGCGGCAATGGCGCACGCTGCCGCTGCGGGAGGTCGCCGGCATCGTGCCGACGGCCCGGGATTTCGCCCGGCAGGCCCTCCATGACTGGGGCTGGCTCCCCGCCTCGACCGCCGACCGCCGCGCGGCCGCCGAGGACGTCCTGCTGGTCGTCTCCGAGCTGGTCACCAACGCGTGCCTGCATGCGGACGGCCCCGACGAGCTCCGCATCGCGTGCACGCCGAAGGCGCTGCGCGTCGAGGTCGCGGACGGCGGAGCGGGGCAGCCCGCGCCCCGCACCCCGCACCGGTCGGGACGGCCCGGCGGCCACGGCATGTTCATCGTGCAGCGGCTCTGCCTGGACTGGGGAGTCGTACGAGTGCCGGGCGAACCCGGCAAGACCGTCTGGGCGGAGCTGGCCGCCCCCGCGTAGCCGAGGCCCCGGGGTGGCCGGCCGGGCTTCCACATGGCCCAAGCCCCCGGGTGGCCGCCCGGGCTTCCGCGCAGCGGGAGTCCTCGCGCAGCCGAAGTCCCCGCACGGCCGGAGCCCCCCACGGGTTCCCGTTGCCCGTCCCCCGGGCTTGTCCGCCCCTTCTGAGAGCGCGCCGGATCGGCGCGCTCTTTGTCTTCCCTCCACAACGCCCCGGGCGTACCTTGACGGCCAATCTGATGTGTCGTCAGTTACTTGTGCCGCACCGAAGCGGCGCGCGGCGACTCCCGGCATGAGGGGAACCCGAGGTGTCGAACCAGAAGCGAACAGCTCTCGCGCTGGCGTCCGGCCTGGCGAGCGCGGTGGTGCTGTTGGCCGCGCCCGCCGCCCACGCGACCGCCGTCGACGTCAACTACAAGTGCAAGACCCCGATCGGTGACAAGGCGGCCATCTCGCCGATCGACATCAAGAGCGTCAAGAGCGGCAGCGGCTACAAACTGACCATGTCCTGGGCGAAGGGCGTCTCCTCCAGCCCGGTCGAACTGGGCAAGGGGGCGATGAACCCCAGCGCGGTGATCAAGGTGGGCGGCGCCGACCCGGGAGAGGTCCACGTCTCCGGACCGGCCAACTCCGCGGCCATACCCGCCAACAGCCCCATCAAGATCAGCGATCTGACGGGCACGTACACCCCGAAGAAGAGCGGCAAGGTCGACTTCACCGCCGGCGTGCTCACCATCAAGGCGCTCGGCACGACGACGACCTGCACCCCGTCGAACAACCCCGGCCCCTCGCTCTCCCTCGACGTCACCGCGGCGGGTGGCGGCACGACCACGCCCGGGACCGACACCTCGCTGCCCAAGACAGGCCCGCTGGACTCGGCGGTGGCGCTCGGCACCCTCGGCGGCACGGTGCTGCTGACCGGCGCGGCCGGGGTTCTGTGGCTGACCAGGCGGGGGCAGCGGGCCGCGGGCTGACTCCCCGCGCGAACCGCCGCCACCGTTACGCACCAGGGAGCCGCCCATGCCGCCCATGCCGCCGTTGACCGGTCACGCCACCCGCACCGCCCCGGCGCCCGTCGTCCGGCCGCCGGCCGCCGCACGCCGTCTCGCCCGTGTCCTGCCGCTGCTCGCCGCCCTGTGGTGCACCCTCGCCACGGCGGCGGTGGCCGGTGCCACCGAGCAGCCGTCCGGCCCGGCATGGACGGCGCGGCCCGCGGCGAGCGGCCCCGGGCAGGACGAGGGCAGACCGTACTTCTACCTGGAGGGCCTGCCCGGCAGCGTCCTCCAGGACCGGCTCTCCGTCACCAACCCGGGGCCGGAGCCGGTCACCGTACGGCTGCGCGGCGCCGACGCGTACAACACGGGCGACGGCGGGTTCGCGGTGCGCGGCGCGCACGGCTCCACCGGGATTGGGTCCTGGCTGCGGACGGCGAGCACCGAGGTGACGGTGCCCGGCCGGACCAGGGCCGACGTGCCGGTCTCCTTCACCGTCCCCGAGGACGCGCGGCCCGGCGACCACCCCGGCGCGATCGTCGCGGAGGGCGGTGGCCGCTCGGTGGGCGTACGGGTCCAGCTGCGGGTCGGTGGGCCGACACTGGCCGCGCTCACGGTGGAGGACGTGACGGTGAGCGGCGGGACCATCCACTACACGCTGGTCAACCGGGGCAACGCGGTCCTCGTGCCGCGCCTGTCCGTCAGCGCGGACGGGGTGTTCGGGGCCCTGCTGCGGCGTGACGCCCGCACCCTGCCGGTGGAACTGCTGCCGGGGCAGCGGGCGCGGCTCACCGAGCCGTGGCCCGACACCCCCGCCCTGGACTCCGCCACCGTACGGCTGCGCGTCACGGCGGCGGGCGGCGCACACGGCGAGGCGGCCGCCACGGCCGCCTTCGTGCCCTGGGCGCCGGTGACCGGCGGCGCACTGCTCCTCCTGGGCACCGCCGCCGCCGTGCTGTACGGCCTCCGGCGTCGGCGCGCGGCCCGGTGGGGCGCACCGGACGACGGGGCCGCACCGGCCCCTGGCCATCGACAGCACTCCGACGAGAGGCACTTGGTGAAGGCGGGAGCGGAATCGTGACTGGACGGACCGGACCGGCGGCATTCCGGAGCGACGGCCACGGGCGGGCGGCCGCGCTGCTCGCCGTACTGCTGGCCGCGATACTGCCCGCCCTGCTGCTGACCGCGACCGGGGCGGGGGCCCGAGCGCACGGCGCGGCCGACCCGAAACCGGTGGTCACCCTCTCGCAGAAGCAGGCGGGCAAGGGCGGAGAGGTCACCGTCAGCGGCAGGAACTGGCGGCCGGAGACGCTGCTCATGATGCTGGTCTGCGGGCAGTCCGCCCCCGCCCGCGGCGTGATCGGCGGCACCAACTCCTGTGCCAACGCGGACGGCCGTGCCGTCACCACCGACAAGAAGGGCGCCTTCAGCAAGAAGCTGCCGGTCGCCGAGCCGCCGGTGCCCTGCCCCTGCGTGGTCCACGTCGCCACGGTCACCGGTGAACAGGCTCTGGCCGAAGCGGTGTTCGTGGTCGCCGGTCACCCCGTCGCCGCGCTGCCGAAGGAGAGCGGCAGCGGGAAGCTCGCCGTCCTGGCGGCCACCCGGCTCGAGGGCGACAGCGGGCTGCTGACCTGGTTCGGGGCCCCGGCGTCGCGACGGCTCGTGTTCACGGTCGGCAACCTGGGCTCCGCGCCGGTCAAGGACCCGGTCTTCCGGGTCGGCACCGCGCACGGCGTCTACGCCGCGCAGTGGGAGGAGCGGCAGTGGCGCGGGACCGTCGAGCCCGGCCGCAAGGCCCGTATCGAACTGCCCGTCGAGCTGACGGCCGGTGCCCACGGCGACTACCAGATCTCGCTGAAGTACGGCACGAAGGTGCTGGCCGAGCAGCCGTGGGGGGTCGGCCGCCCGTGGGGCGTGACGCTCTTCTGGATCCTGCTCTGCCTCGTCGTGCCCGCGGCCGTCTTCCGTATCGGCATGGCGATCGTCGACAAGGTGCGGCCGCGCTCCGCGCACGCGGCGGGCCGGCGTTCGTTCCCGCGCACCGGCGCGACCGTGCGGTTCCCGAAGCTGCGGCGCGCCCCGGTTCCGGCCGCGGGCCCCGCGCCGCCCACGAGCACCACCACGGCCGCACTGCCGTGGTTCACCCCTGATTCCGCACCGCCAGAGCACAGACCGACGACGAAGGGACATTCGTGAGTACGCAACGCAGGACGGTCGCGGCGGGAGTCGCGATGATGATCGGCGGGGCGGGCATGCTGCTGGCCGCGAGCCCGGCCCAGGCCGCCGAGATCTCGTACAAGACGGAGTGCATACCCCCGGCCATCTCCGGACTGCCGCCCGTCCAGGGCACCACCAAGGTGCAACTGACCGCACCGGCCGAGGCGAAGGTCGGGGACACGGTCGAGGTCGTGTGGAAGACGATCCAGGGTGCGTCCGACAACCCCGACGTGCTCGATCTCGGCAAGGACACCATCAAGCCGACCGGCACCATCAAGCTGGGCGGCGCCGCGACCGGCGACCTGAAGATGGAAGGACCGCGGCAGAATCCGCCCATCCCCAAGAAGAGCCCGATGGTCGTGTCGGACATGAAGGGCACGCTGAAGCTGGAGAAGGCGGGTGAGCTGACGCTGACGCCGGACGCCTACGCCCTCAACGTCTCCAAGCCGATCTCCACGGACACCAAGTGCACCCCGAAGGAGGCGGTCCAGCCGGGCGCGACGATCAAGGTCACGGACGGCGGCGGATCCACCGCCGGGGGCACGACGGCCGGCGGGACGACCGCGGGTGGCACGACGACCGCCGGAGGTACGACCAGCGGGGGTACGACGACCGCCGGAGGTACGACCAGCGGGGGTACGACGACCACCGGCGGCACCACCAGTGGCGGCACCACCAGTGGCGGCACGACGACCACGGGCGGTACGGCCTCCGGCGGCACCGGCGGTGCGACCGACTTTCCGGGCAAGGAAGTCGTCGTGAACTACGCCTGCCAGTCGCCGGGGCCACAGGAGGGCATCGCCACCAAGGTGACGATCAACGCCAAGAAGAAGGGCGGGAGTTACGCGCTCACGGTCAAGACCGCCAAGAACGTGATGGACAGTCCCGCTCCGCTGCCCGCCGGAGCGCTCAAGCCGTCCATGAAGATCGTCATCGGCGGCGCCGACAAGGGATCCGTCACCGCGACCGGACCGGGCAACCCCGACCCCCTGGAGACGGGCAAGCCGGTCAACCTGCCCGACATGACCGGCACGTACAAGCCCGGTGCCTCGGGCAAGTCCACCCTCACCCCCGGTGCCCTGACGATCGACGTCGTACTGGGCGGCCAGAAGATCAACATTCCGTGCACGGTCAAGGGCACCCCGCAGGTGTCCCTCGAGCTCGACACCGCCGCCCAGGAAGGCGGTGCCTCCGGAGGTGACACCGCGGGCTCCGGCGGAGCGGCGGCAGCGGGCGGCGGTACGGCGTCCGGCGGCGGGCTGGCGGCCACCGGTGCCGAGGACAACGGCGCCCTGCGCGCACTGGGCCTGGTCGCCGGCACGGCGATCCTGCTGGGCGGCGCCGTGTTCACGTTCACCCCGTGGCGCAGGCTTCGCACGGGCCGGTGAGCTGAGCCGGGGTCCGTACGCATACGGAAGGGGCCGCCGCACCGTGGGCACGGTGCGGCGGCCCCTTCGCGTGGAACCGGAGGGTCAGTCCGCGTCGCTCATGTGCTGCGTGACCTTCTTGCGGTACATCCAGATGCCGACACCGGCGATGACCGCGAGGACCGCCTCGAACGCGACCGCGCCCGAGGTGTTCAGATCGACCCCGAGCTGCGGGGACGTGAGGAGGCCGGTCACGGAGTCGCCCGCGGTGACGGCGAGGAACCAGACACCCATCATCTGCGAGCTGTACTTCGCCGGGGCCATCTTCGTGGTGACCGACAGGCCGACCGGGGAGAGGCAGAGCTCGGCGACGGTCTGGATGAAGTAGATCGCCACCAGCCACATCGGGCTGACCCGTCCGCCGTTGGCCGCGGTGTCGATCAGCGGGATCATGAAGACGACGAAGGAGATGCCGATCAGCACGAGGCTGGAGGCGAACTTGACGGCCGTGCTCGGCTCCTTGCCGCGCTTGTTCAGCCACAGCCAGCCGGAGGCGACCACGGGGGCGATCGCCATGATGAAGACCGGGTTCAGCGACTGGTACCAGGACGTCGGGAAGTCGAGACCGAACAGGCTGTTCGTCGTCGAGTTCTCACCGAAGATCGACAGGGTCGAGCCGTTCTGGTCGTAGATCATCCAGAAGACGGCGGCGACCACGAAGAACCAGATGTAGCCCGACAGCTTGGACTGCTCGGTGTTCGTGAGTTCCTTGTCACGCTTCATGCGGACCAGGACGGCGACCGGGATGATCAGACCGGCGATGGTGATCGGCAGCAGCGCCCAGTCGGCGAAGTTGCCGGTGATGGCGAGCAGGCTGTAGAAGACCGCCGCGACAATCAGCCAGACCAGGCCCTTGCGCAGGACCGAGCGCTTCTCCTGCTCCGTCGCCGGAGTGGAGACGACGTCGCTCTCCGGGCTCAGGTGGCGGGTGCCGAGCATGAACTGGGCGAGACCCAGGGCCATGCCGATCGCGGCGAGCGCGAAGCCGAAGTGCCAGTTGACGTTCTCGCCGACGGTGCCGATGGTCAGCGGGGCGAGGAAGGCGCCGATGTTGATGCCGATGTAGAAGAGCGTGAAGCCACCGTCACGGCGCGGATCCTCCGGACCCTTGTACAGGTGGCCGACCATCGTGGAGATGTTCGCCTTCAGCAGGCCGGAGCCGAGCGCGACGAGCACCAGGCCCGCGAAGAAGGTCGCCGAGTTGGGCACGGCAAGCGTGATGTGTCCGAGGATGACGACACCGCCACCGATGGCGACCGTCTTGCGCGGCCCCCAGAAGCGGTCGGCCATCCAGCCGCCGGGCATGGCGAGCAGGTAGACCATCGCCATGTAGACGGAGTAGATCGCCGTCGCGGTGGTGGCGCTCATGTGCATGCCGCCGGGCGCGATCAGGTACAGCGGGAGCAGTGCCTTCATGCCGTAGAAGCTGTAGCGCTCCCACATCTCGGTCATGAAGAGCGTGGCCAGGCCGCGGGGGTGGCCGAAGAAGGTCTTCTCGCCGCCCGCGATGCTCGCCGGGTCCTTCGTCAGGCTGGACGCCATGATCGATCCTTGCTTGCTCGGGACGCGTCGCTCGTGAGCGGTACGCGCCCGGTGGGGGGAGGCCGGCACCGACGCGGGTACGCCCACCACGTCGGGATCCACACCCGGAGCGCCTTCGTCGGCGCACCGGGCCCGGCCCACAGGTCATTCACTGGGATTCCGGACTGGCGGGTACCAGTCCCGCACATGCGGAAGGACCTTCGGCGCTCATAGCTGCCCAAAGGTCCTTGAGTAGTGCAACAGGCGTTGAAACACCATACGACACGACTGAGCGGCATATGGAAGGACTTGAGACATGGATCACAGGTCCAGACGCAACCACGCTCCCACATTCGAAGGTCCGGGCGCGAACGAGTCGCAGACCCGCAGGGCTTCCGGATCACCTCACTCCTTGTCGTCCGCGCGGACTACCATCACTGCATGACCCGTGTACTGCTCGCCGAGGACGACGCATCCATCTCGGAGCCGCTGGCCCGCGCCCTGCGTCGGGAGGGTTACGAGGTCGAGGTCCGCGAAGACGGCCCGACCGCCCTGGACGCCGGCCTCCAGGGCGGCATCGACCTGGTCGTCCTCGACCTGGGGCTGCCCGGGATGGACGGCCTCGAAGTCGCCCGCCGGCTCCGTGCCGAAGGCCACACGGTCCCGGTGCTGGTGCTCACCGCCCGCGCCGACGAGGTGGACACGGTCGTCGGCCTCGACGCCGGCGCCGACGACTACGTCACCAAGCCCTTCCGGCTCGCCGAGCTCCTTGCGCGCGTCCGCGCCCTGCTGCGCCGCGGCGCCACCGAGCCCGCCGCGCAGCCCGCCACCCACGGCGTCAGGATCGACGTCGAGTCGCACCGGGCCTGGATGGGCGACGAGGAACTCCAGCTCACCGCCAAGGAGTTCGACCTGCTGCGGGTCCTCGTCCGGGACGCGGGCCGCGTCGTCACACGCGACCAGCTGATGCGCGAGGTCTGGGACACCACCTGGTGGTCGTCCACCAAGACCCTCGACATGCACATCTCCTGGCTCCGCAAGAAGCTCGGCGACGACGCCGCCAATCCCCGCTACATCGCCACCGTCCGGGGCGTCGGCTTCCGCTTCGAGAAGAGCTGACGTACAGAAGCACTCATGCGCCGAAGACTGATCAACTCCACCCTCGCCGTGGTGCTCGTGGTGATCGCCGTCTTCGGCGTCTCCCTCGTCATCGTCGAGACCCGCACCATCAGCAGCAGCGCCCAGGAGAGCGTCGACTCCGAGGCGCTGCGGCTGATCAGCGTGATCGAGAGCCGGCTCCTGGGCGCCGAGCGGATCAACCCCGGCGTGCTCGCCGAACAGATCGACGACTCGCGTTACGCCCTGGTCAAGATGCCCGGCCGCGCCCCCATCGAGGTCGGCGACCGCCCCAGCGGCAGCGTGATCACGGCCACGGAGGAGGGCGAGCACGGCGAGAAGGTCACCGTCGAGGAGTCCCGCTCCTCCGTGACCCGCGAGGTCGGCCGCACCCTGATGATCATCGGCGCGGTGGCGCTGCTGGCCATCGTCTCCGCCGTGCTCCTCGCCGTACGCCAGGCCAACAAACTGACCTCGCCACTCACCGACCTCGCCGAGACCGCGGAACGCCTGGGCTCGGGCGACCCCCGCCCGCGCCACAAGCGGTACGGGGTGCCGGAGCTGGACCGGGTCGCCGACGTCCTGGACTCCTCCGCCGAACGCATCGCCCGGATGCTGACCGCGGAGCGCCGGCTCGCCGCCGACGCCTCCCACCAGCTCCGTACGCCGCTCACCGCACTCTCCATGCGGATCGAGGAGATCTCCGTCACGGACGACCCCGACACGGTGAAGGAGGAGGCGAACATCGCCCTCACCCAGGTCGAGCGGCTCACGGACGTGGTCCAGCGACTGCTGACCAACGCCAGGGATCCGCGGACCGGCTCCGCCGTCGTCTTCGACCTCGACGAGATCGTCAAGCAGCAGATCGAGGAGTGGCGCCCGGCCTACCGGAGCGAGGGCCGCGCCGTCGTCTGCTCCGGGAAGCACGGGCTGCGGGCCGTCGGCACACCGGGCGCGGTCGCGCAGGTGCTCGCCGCACTGATCGAGAACTCACTCATGCACGGCGGGGGCACGGTCGCGCTGCGCACCCGGGTCACCGGCAATCAGGCGGTCATCGAGGTGACGGACGAGGGACCGGGAGTCCCCGCCGACCTCGGCGCGCGGATCTTCGAGCGGACCATCAGCGGCCGCAACTCCACGGGCATCGGCCTGGCGGTGGCCCGCGACCTCGCGGAGGCGGACGGCGGCCGCCTCGAACTGCTCCAGCAGCAGCCGCCGGTCTTCGCCCTCTTCCTCAGCCAGGTGGCCCTGGACAGGGGCGAACCGGAACGCCCGGTGAGGTGAGCCGCTAGGGGCAGCCGTCAGCCCCGGGCCGTCGCCGGTGAGCCGTCAGCGCCGGGCCGTATCCGCGTCGACCCGCGCGGCCGCGGTTGCGGCCGGTGCCGTCGCCGGTGCCGGTACGGAAACGGCCGGGGCGGCGTCCTCCGCGCTCACGTCCACGCTCACGTCTTTGTCAGGCAGCGCCCTGAAGACCCAGGTCCGGTAGGACCAGAAGCGGAACAGCGTCGCGATGCCGATTCCGACGATCTTGAAGACATTGCTCTGGACCGGGGTGTCCCAGCCGAACCCGTACGTCGCCGCGTACAGCACACCGGTCTCGATGACCGCCCCCACCGCGCTGAACAGCAGGAACAGCGTCAGCTCACGGGTCCGTCCGGTCTTGTCGCGGTCCCGGTACGTCCAGTAGCGGAAGCCGACGTAGTTGAAGAGGATCGCGACGAACGTCGCCATCAGGCCGGCCCGCACCGTGGGGATGTCCGTGTAGCGCCACAGCAGGTTGGAAACGGCGATGTTCACGACCAGGCCGACCGCGCCGACCACGCCGAACTTGGCGACCTCCCGGGCCAGCAGATCCAGCCGGGCCCGCAGGCCCTGTCCGGAGCTCCCCCGCGGCGTCGCGGCGTCCGGCACCGCTGCCTCCGGCGTTGTCGTCAGTCGCCGACGCTCCGCCTCGACTCCCTCATCCGCCTTGGAATCGACGGCACCGAACGCCGCTCCTTCTCCCGCGCTGGAACTCCAGACAGGATCTGGTGCGCCCCGTTCGCTCATGGTGATCGCTAGCCCGTCTGTCGGTTCGGCTTCAGGTTCTGTCAACCCGGCCATGCTAACCAGGCCGCCCGTCGGCTGCCTGTGAGTACGGGGGCAGGTGTGGCGGGGCCGTGACGCCGAGGAGCCCCCGCACCCGCCCCCAGGGGCATCGTCCGGAGGCCCCGGACGGTGCGGATACCCTGGAGGAGTGACGTTCCCGGTAGTCGGCATGGTCGGTGGCGGTCAGCTCGCCCGTATGACCCACGAGGCGGGCATCCCCCTCGGCATCAAGTTCAAGCTCCTCAGTGACACCGCTCAGGACTCGGCGGCCCAGGTGGTGAGCGAAGTCGTCGTGGGCGACTATCGCGACCTGGACACGCTGCGCGCCTTCGCGCGCGGCTGTGACGTGATCACCTTTGATCACGAGCACGTGCCCACCGAGCACCTGCGGGCCCTGGAGGCGGACGGCATCCCCGTGCGCCCCGGCCCCGACGCGCTGGTGCACGCCCAGGACAAGGGGGTGATGCGCGCGAAGCTCACGGAGATCGGCGCGCCCTGCCCCCGCCATCGCATCGTGAAGGACCCGGCCGACGCGGCGGCCTTCGCCGTGGAGGCCGGCGGCTTCCCCGTCATCCTCAAGACCGTGCGCGGTGGCTACGACGGCAAGGGAGTCTGGGTGGTCCGCTCCGAGGCGGACGCGGCCGAACCCTTCCGGGCCGGCGTCCCGGTCCTCGCCGAGGAGAAGGTCGACTTCGTACGGGAGCTGGCGGCCAACATCGTCCGCTCGCCGCACGGCCAGGCCGTCGCCTACCCGGTCGTCGAGTCGGTCCAGGTGAACGGCGTCTGCGACACGGTCATCGCCCCGGCACCCGGGCTGAGCGAGAAGCTCGGAGGCGAGGCCCAGCAGCTCGCCCTCCGCATCGCCGCCGAGCTCGGCGTCGTGGGCCACCTCGCCGTCGAACTCTTCGAGACCCGCGACGGGCAGATCCTCGTCAACGAACTGGCGATGCGCCCGCACAACTCAGGCCACTGGACCCAGGACGGCGCGATCACCTCGCAGTTCGCCAACCACGTCCGGGCCGTCCTCGACCTCCCGCTCGGCGACCCGCGCCCCCGCGCCACCTGGACGGTCATGTCCAACGTGCTCGGCGGCGACTTCCCGGACATGTACCAGGCGTACCTGCACTGCATGGCCCGCGACCCGCAGCTCAAGATCCACATGTACGGCAAGGACGTGAAGCCCGGCCGCAAGGTCGGCCACGTCAACACCTACGGCGACGATCTGGCGGACGTGCGCGAGCGCGCCCGGCACGCGGCCGACTACCTGCGAGGAACGATCACCGAATGACTTCCCCCGCCTCCACCGCACCGGTCGTCGGCATCGTCATGGGCTCGGACTCCGACTGGCCCGTCATGGAAGCGGCGGCCAAGGCACTCGACGAGTTCGAGATCCCCTACGAGGTCGACGTCGTCTCCGCCCACCGCATGCCGCGCGAGATGATCGCGTACGGCGAGAACGCCGCGGGCCGCGGCCTCCGGGCGATCATCGCCGGTGCGGGCGGCGCCGCCCACCTGCCCGGCATGCTCGCCTCCGTCACCCCGCTGCCCGTCATCGGTGTGCCGGTCCCGCTGAAGTACCTGGACGGCATGGACAGCCTCATGTCCATCGTCCAGATGCCGGCCGGCATCCCGGTCGCCACCGTCTCCATCGCGGGCGCGCGGAACGCCGGCCTGCTGGCCGTCCGCATCCTCGCCGCCCACGACGCCGAGCTGCGGACCCGCATGACGGAATTCCTCTCGGACCTGAACGACCAGGCCACCGAGAAGGGCAAGCGCCTGCGCAGCAAGGCCGGGAACCCCGACACCTTCGGCTTCGGAACGTAGGCATCATGACGGACCGCCTGGAGCAGGCCCGGGAACTCCTCGCCGAGTACCCCGTCGTCGACGGCCACAACGACCTGCCGTGGGCACTGCGTGAGCAGGTCAACTACGACCTGGACGCCCGCGACATCGCCACCGACCAGTCGGCCCACCTGCACACCGACATCCCCCGGCTGCGCGCGGGGGGAGTGGGTGCCCAGTTCTGGTCCGTCTACGTACGGTCCGACATGGCGGGCGACGACGCCGTCGCCGCCACCCTGGAACAGATCGACGCGGTCGCCGAACTCCTGGAGCGCCACCCCGCCGACCTGCGCCGCGCCCTGACGGCCGACGACATGGAGGCGGCCCGCTCCGAAGGCCGGATCGCCTCCCTGATGGGGGCCGAGGGCGGCCACTCCATCCACAACTCGCTGGGCACCCTGCGCGCCCTGCACACCCTCGGCGTCCGCTACATGACGCTGACGCACAACGACAACATCGCCTGGGCGGACTCGGCGACGGACGTCCCGGGCGTCGGCGGACTCTCCCCGTTCGGCCACGAGGTCGTACGGGAGATGAACCGCACCGGCATGCTGGTCGACCTCTCGCACGTCGCGGCGACGACGATGCGCGACGCGCTCGCCACCTCGACCGCGCCGGTGATGTTCTCGCACTCCTCGTCGCGGGCGATCTGCGACCACCCGCGCAACATCCCCGACGATGTCCTCGCGCAGCTCCCGGCCAACGGGGGGATCGCCATGGCGACCTTCGTACCGAAGTTCGTGCTGCCGGAGGCCGTCGCCTGGACGAAGGCCGCGGACGAGAACATGCGCGCCCAGGGCCTGCACCACCTCGACACCACCGAGCGCGGGATGAAGGTCCACGCCGCGTTCGAGGCGGCGAACCCCCGCCCGATGGCGACCGTGGCCACGATCGCCGACCACCTCGACCACATGCGCGAGGTCGCGGGTATCGACCACGTGGGCATCGGCGGGGACTACGACGGCACCGCGTTCCTCCCGCAGGGCCTCGAAGACGTCTCCGGCTACCCGAACCTGATCGCGGAGCTCCTGGGCCGCGGCTGGTCCACCGCCGACCTCGCCAAGCTCACCTGGCAGAACGCGGTACGGGTCCTGCGTGCCGCCGAGGACGTGGCCCGGGACCTGCGCACCCGCCGCGGCCCGTCCCACGCCACGATCGAGCAGCTGGACGCCCCGGCGGCCTGAGCCCCGGGGCGCCCCGCGCTCAGCAGGCGCAGAGACAGAACGGGTGGCCCGCCGGATCGGCGTACACCCGGAACGTCCGCTGCCGGTCCTCCGCTTCGAGCACCGTCGCGCCCAGCGCCAGCACCTCCTTCTCCGCCGCGTCCAGGTCCGGCACCCTCAGGTCCAGATGGAACTGCTGCGAGGCGTCCGGACGAGGCCACTGCGGCCGTACGAAGCCGGGCGCGGCCTGGAAGGCGAGCGGCGCGCCGGTGACCCCGGTGAGGTTCACCCAGTCCTCCTGCCGCTCGACCTCCCCGCCGAGCAGCTCGGCGTAGAAACCGGCAAGGGCGACGGGATCCGGGCAGTCCAGGACGACGGCACCCAGTGTGGCTGTGGCCATGACGTTTCCTCCTCGGGCAGATGCGGACACGGCAGACGCGCAGGCAGACGCGCACGGCAGAAGCGGACACGCGGTTACTGGTAAAGCCGCTCAACCGGTCACCGTTACTGCATGCTCCCCCAATGGGGGTAACGTCGCAACCATGAATGAGAGGGATTCCGCACCCGGCGGACTCGCGCTGGTCGAAGCCCTGGTCAACACCCTGAACGTCGGGACCGGTGCGGACGCCCTCGACGCGGCTGCCGGGCGCGCCGCCCTCGCCATCGCCGAGCCTGACGTCCCGGCGGCCCGCGCCCTGCGCGAGGCCCTGCGCACCGCCTGCCTCGCGCACGCCGGTCATCACCCGCCCGACGCCGGTCCGGTGTCCGTGCTCGACCGGCTGCTCGCCGACGCGGCCCTGCGCGTCGCGGTGGACGAGGAGGGCGCGGCCTGTCTGCGTCCCGTGGAGGAACCGCCGGGACTGACCGCTCGCGTCGCCGCGGCCATCGCCGCCGCCTCGGCCGACGGCACGTGGGTGCGGCTCAAGGCGTGCGAGGCGGCGGACTGCCGCTGGGCGTACTACGACCGCAGCCCGGCGGGGCGCCGCCGGTGGTGCTCGATGTCGGTGTGCGGCGCCCGGGCCAAGATGCGCACCTACCGCGCGAAGCGCGGCTGAGCGGCAGGCGTCAGGCCTTCGGCCGCCCCATCGCCCGGTACGTCCATCCGGCCTCGCGCCACACCGCCGGGTCCAGCGCGTTGCGCCCGTCCAGGATGATGCGGCGGCCGACGGCCTCGCCCAGCGCCTCCGGGTCCAGCTCGCAGAACTCGCTCCACTCGGTGAGGTGCAGCACGACGTCCGCACCGCGCACGGCGTCCAGGGCGCTGTCGGCGTAACCGAGGGTGGGGAAGAGCCGCCGGGCGTTGTCCATGCCCTTCGGGTCGAAGACGGTGACCTGGCCGCCCTGGAGGTGGATCTGCCCGGCGACGTTCAGCGCCGGCGAGTCGCGTACGTCGTCCGAGTCCGGCTTGAACGTCGCGCCCAGCACGGCCACGCGCTTGCCGAGGAACGAGTCGCCGCCGACGGCCTCGCGCGCCAGCTCCACCATGTGGCCGCGGCGGCGCATGTTGATGGAGTCGACCTCGCGGAGGAAGGTCAGGGCCTGGTCGGCGCCCAGTTCACCGGCGCGTGCCATGAAGGCGCGGATGTCCTTGGGCAGGCAGCCACCGCCGAAGCCGATGCCGGCCCGCAGGAACTTCTTCCCGATGCGTTCGTCGTACCCGATCGCCTCGGCCAGCTTCACCACGTCGCCGTCGGCGGCCTCGCAGACCTCCGCCATGGCGTTGATGAAGGAGATCTTGGTCGCGAGGAACGAGTTGGCGGAGGTCTTCACCAGTTCGGCGGTCGGGAAGTCCGTCACCACGAACGGCGACCCCTCCGCGACCGGCACGGCGTACACCTCGCGCAGCAGCTTCTCGGCGCGCTCGCTCTCCACGCCGACGACGATCCGGTCGGGGTGGAGGGTGTCGTTGACGGCGAAGCCCTCCCGCAGGAACTCCGGGTTCCAGGCCAGCTCGGCACCCTCACCCACGGGCGCGAGCTCGGCGAGCCGGGCCGCGAGCCGGGCGGCGGAGCCGACCGGCACGGTGGACTTGCCGACGACCAGGGCGGGACGGGTCAGATGGGGGGCGAGCGACTCGAAGGCGCTCTCCACATAGCTCATGTCGCACGCGTACTCGCCGTGCTTCTGCGGGGTGTTGACGCAGACGAAATGCACATCCCCGAATTCCGCCACCTCTTCCCACGAAGTGGTGAACCGCAGCCGCCCGGTGGAGCCCTCGATGCCGGCGACGTGCTTCTTCAGGATGTCTTCCAGTCCCGGCTCGTACATCGGGACCCGGCCGGCGGACAGCATCTCGATCTTCTCGGGCACGACGTCGAGCCCCATGACCTCGAAACCCAGTTCCGCCATGGCCGCGGCGTGGGTGGCGCCGAGGTAGCCGGTGCCGATCACAGTGATCCTGAGGGCCATGTAGTGCTCCTGTGAGATGCGGACAGACGTGCGGTGAACGAGCATAGTCCTGCCTTTGAAACGTCCCATTCCGGCTGTCGCGAAGCTCACGGCCCCCGCACGTATGCCTGTGCGGGGGGAGGCGCCTAAAATTGGGTTACTTAACGGTAGTTAGCATCTTGGGGAGTGAGCGTCTTGGCGGGTTCGACCGATTTCGACCTGTACCGTCCGGCCGAGGAGCACGAGATGCTCCGTGAGACGGTGCGAGCGCTCGCCGAGGCGAAGATCGCCCCTCACGCGGCCGCGGTCGACGAGGAGGCCCGCTTCCCGCAGGAGGCGCTGGACGCCCTGACCGCCGCCGACCTGCACGCGGTGCACGTGCCGGAGGAGTACGGCGGCGCGGGCGCCGACGCGCTCGCCACGGTCATCGTGATCGAGGAGGTGGCCCGCGCCTGCGTGTCCTCCTCCCTCATCCCGGCCGTGAACAAGCTCGGCTCGCTCCCGGTGATCCTGTCCGGGTCCGAGGACCTGAAGAAGAAGTACCTGGGCCCGCTCGCCAAGGGCGACGCGATGTTCTCGTACGCCCTCTCCGAGCCGGACGCGGGCTCCGACGCCGCCGGCATGAAGACCAAGGCCGTCCGCGACGGCGACTTCTGGGTCCTCAACGGCGTGAAGCGCTGGATCACCAACGCGGGCGTCTCCGAGTACTACACGGTCATGGCCGTCACGGACCCGACCAAGCGCTCCAAGGGCATCTCGGCGTTCGTCGTCGAGAAGTCGGACGAGGGCGTCTCCTTCGGCGCCCCGGAGAAGAAGCTCGGCATCAAGGGCTCGCCGACCCGCGAGGTCTACTTCGACAACGTCCGCATCCCCGCCGACCGCATGATCGGCGAGGAGGGCACCGGCTTCGCCACCGCGATGAAGACCCTGGACCACACCCGCATCACGATCGCGGCCCAGGCGCTCGGCGTCGCGCAGGGCGCCCTCGACTACGCCAAGGGCTACGTCCAGGAGCGCAAGCAGTTCGGCAAGCCGATCGGCGACTTCCAGGGCGTCCAGTTCATGCTCGCCGACATGGCCATGAAGCTGGAGGCGGCCCGCCAGCTCACCTACTCGGCCGCCGCCAAGTCCGAGCGCCTCGACGGCGACCTCACGTTCTTCGGCGCCGCGGCCAAGTGCTTCGCCTCCGACGTCGCGATGGAGGTCACCACCGACGCGGTCCAACTGCTCGGCGGCTACGGCTACACGCGGGACTACCCGGTGGAGCGGATGATGCGGGACGCGAAGATCACCCAGATCTACGAGGGCACGAACCAGGTCCAGCGCATCGTCATGGCCCGCAACCTGCCGTAACGGCGTAACGCACGGCACAGCCCCAGCCGCCCCGCCCCCGGACTGTCCCCGGGGGCGGGGCGTTTCTTTCGGCCCATGCCCATGCCTACTTACCCTGCCGCCGCCGCACCAGCTCCGTGATCCAGACGGGTGCGTACGGAGACGTGCAGCCCGCCGGGGTCGGGTAGTCCTTGAGCACTTCGAGGCGCTCCCCGATGCCGATCGCTCGGGCTCGGTGCTCGGGGTGGTCGATCCCGATCTGCGCCAGGCAGTGGTTCATCGCCCACTGCAGGCGGTCCGGGGCGTCCTTCATCCCGGCCTCGATGACGTCGAGCAGCCCGGCGAGGTCGAGGCCCTCGGACTTCTTCGCCACACGCTCGGTGGTGAGGGCCCAGCCGGCAGCGGCGACGACCGGATCCGGATCGGCGGACCACGCGAGGCGCAGCTCCTCGGCGTGCGGGCTCTTCTTCACCACGTAGTTCACGAGCCAGTCGTGCACCTTGGGGGCCCGCGCCTCACGCAGCATGGCGTCCAGCTCGTCCCGCCCGAACGCCTTCGGTCGGCAGATCAGGAGCGCCAGCAGCCTTGCCGCGGTGTCGTCCGTCTTCCAGAGCTCGCCCGAGAGTTCCTGCTGCTTCTTCAGTCGCTTCGCGAGCGCGCGCAGCTTGCCGAGGTTCACACCGTGATCGTCGCCGCGCCGCGCGTTGACCGCGCGTGCCTTCGGGTCATCGAGCGTGGCCAGCTCAGCCATCACCTCGGCCACTGTCGTCGTCGTCCCGGTCATCGGCGCCTCCCGTTCCTCTCTTTCCTCACGTACGGGATTCAGCGTAGGGCGGGAGGCGTCCGCTGCCGGTACATCTTCGTCGCGCGCGAGGGCGGCACGCCGTACGGTGTGATCGCCCTCGCGAGGGGTCGGCGGCCCGCCGTGAAGGGGAGTCCACCCGGCACGCACACTCGAACCTAGGACTGACCGACCATGGGGAAAAGCACCGCGGCACGCCACACGAAGAGGTACTACCTCCTCTACGGGGTGGTCGGTGCGTCAGTCCTGGGCGCCGCAGGGTGGATATGGGCCGTGAGCAATGGCGCGACCCGTGAGCACGAGTTCGGGCCCGAGGTCCCGGGTGCGTCCTGGGGGGTGCTCCTGGTGGTGGCGATCGTGGCCGTCGCCGTCGCCTGCGGACTCATCGTGCTGACCCGCCCCGTCCCACGCGGCGTGCGCTGGGCCGTCACCCTCATCACGGCGATGTCCGCGGGCACGATCAGCCCGATCGCGATGCTGCTCATGATCCGCCCGTCGCTGCCTGCCGTCCTGGTGGCGGTGGGCGTCCTCGGGATGGGCGTCTGCGGGACAGGGGTCGTGCGCGCCCCGCTCTTCAGGGAGCCCGCGTCCCGAGCCGGCCAGTCGGCCTGACGGTGCCCACGGCCGCCAGGGGCCTCCACCGTTGTGCGGCCGCGCTGTCGGGCCGTGAGTTCGGCGGCTTCAGGCGTACCGGGGGAGGTCGGTCGTCGCGATGGTCCACCCGGCGATGGTGACGTCCTCGCCGTACACGAAGTCCTTGCGGGTGGCGTAGCGGGGGCGCGATAACCTGCTGCGTATCCATCGGGAAGCTCTCTTCTTCCTCGTGGTCAGGCCTCGGGCGGGATTCTCAGTCCCGGCCGGGGCCGTCTCATGTTCTGTGATTGTCGCGGCGAGCATATGTCGGCCAACCCGTCCCGAATCCAGCCCGGTTGCCATTGTTCACTCGCGTGAGTGATGCAGGTCAGGACGGGGGCCGGGTGGGGTTTGGTGGGGTTATTTCCCTGAGTTCTTTACAAGCCTTTAGACGTCGTGGGCGGCCGCGTCGCGGCTCACCGGGACGTGTTTCACCGGGGCGCGGGCATCCACGACCCGGTGCGGGATGCCGGGGTTCGTCCAGTGCTGTACCGGCTGTCCGGAGTGACGTGCGGGGAACGGATGCCGTTGAGCGAAGAACGGCACGCACGCCGGAAGTGGGGCACGCACGAGCGTGGTTGGCGACGGTACGGAGCGGGGCGACGGCGGGGCGGACGAGCCCGTCCGGGACGTCGATCCCGATGACGAGGTTCGGCGGTCGGCCCGTCTCCGATGCGAAGCAGCTCCGAATCCTTGAGCTGCGGTATGGAATGATCCGGGCCCGGGCTCCAAGCCCTCGGGAGTCGATGGCCTTCATCGAGCAAAGTGCTGGGAGAGACATGATCCGCAAGTCGTCTGCCGGAGATGCTTCCGCCTTGAAGCGGGTCAAGAGCAGCTACAGCGACAGCGGCAACGGCAGCGAGTGTGTCGAGGTCGCTGATGCTTCGAGCACCGTCCACGACCGCGACTCCAAGCGCGCCCATGGCCTTCGTCGCGTACGCGGTGCAGGGATGAGCGCCGCGTGAGGCACCCGCACCCGCATCCTCATCTCCCGAGCACCGAGGCCGCCGTCGCCGCGGTCCGTGAGGTCGCGAGCACGTACAACCTGGAGGTGACCGTCACCGATGACATCGGTGCTGATCAGACCTCCCGCCGCACCTCCGCCGGCGCGTTCACGGTGCTCGACACGGACGGTTCGCTGCCGCACGAGGCGTTCATCGAGCTGGGCGGAGCGCCCGCCGTCACCGTGCAGGTCTTTCCCGAGGACGACGTGAAGGTCACCGTCGACGGGGTGGAGTTCGAGGACGTCCCCCGCGACTCCGTGCCCGCGTTCCTGCGTTCCGTGTACGGCGGCACCGCGTTCGTGAAGGGGAAGCTCTTTCCGCCCGGCCAGTGGCTCGTCGTCCCGCTGCCCGGTGACGAGACGTACAAGGAACTCGTGCCGCGCATGATGCTCAGCCCCTGGATGGCCCGCAACAGTCGCAGGTGAGCGGGGCGCTACGGCGGTTTTCGGCAGGGGACGGCAAACGATCACCGTGACCCACTTGCCTGTTCCCTCCCGCGCCCATAAGTTACTGGCAGGTAGACCATCTGTGGCGGGCCGCGTCGTCGTCGGGGAAGTGGTGGGCAGGTGAGTCCGCGCGGGAGTGTGAGCCGTGACCGGATGATCCTCGGTGCTGCCCCTCCGCCGCGTGATTACGGGGCCGGACCGCGGCCCCGGCCGTAGAGCGTGGCCACTCGACTCAGCCCACGTCAGCACAGCCCGAAGGAGCCCCCATGCCCACGCTCGACCGTCACGACAACGTCTTCGTCCTCGACCTCGGGGACGGGGAGAACCGCTTCCACCCCGACTGGCTCGCTTCCGTCGGCGCCGCGCTCGACGAGGTGGAGAAGGCGGAGGGCCCCCGCGCCCTGGTCACCGCCGCCACCGGCAAGTTCTACTCCAACGGGCTCGACCTGGACTGGCTGTTCGCCCACGCCGACCAGCACCAGGACTACGTCGTCTCCGTCCACGGACTGTTCGCCCGGGTGCTGTCGCTGCCGATCATCACGGTGGCCGCCCTGCAGGGGCACACCTTCGCCGCCGGTGCGATGTTCTCCCTCGCTCACGACTTCCGTGTCATGCGCGCCGACCGCGGCTACTGGTGCCTGCCCGAAGCGGACATCAACATCCCCTTCACCCCCGGCATGGCAGCCCTCGTCCAGTCCCGGCTGGCCCCGCAGACCGCGCACAAGGCCATGCTCACCGCCCACCGCTACGGCGGGTCCGACGCCGCGGCCGCCGGCATCGTCGACCTGGCGGTCGGTGAGGACGCCGTGCGCTCCACCGCGATCGAGATCGCCCAGGCGCAGGTGAACAAGGCCGGCGACACCGTCGGGACGATCAAGGCGCGGATGTACGCCCCGGCCCTGGCCGCCCTGCGCGACACCGCCAACCCGCTCGGCTGACCCGCGCGCCGCGCCACCCCGCGCCCCGGCCTCGCGGGCGCGGCTGCGGCGCCCCCCGTCGTCCGCGGCGGAGAGGAACGTACGGGCTGTCAACTCCCAGGTGGACGTGCGTCGTTGCCGTACCTCTACAATCCTGCGGTGATCGCGCCGACCGGCGTGGCCCGAAAGGACCGGCGAGTTGACCACGTACATACCGGGGCACAGACCCCGGCCGACGCACAGCACCCGACAGGCGGCCCCATGCCGTTGAGTGACGACAGATGGCAGGCGGCGACGGTGGCCGACCTCCCCGGACCGCTGGCGAAGCTGCTCTGGCGGCAGTACACCGTCTACCGCGAACGCGGCGGCACCGTCGTGATCCGGGGTGAGGACGCCGACCGGTGGATCAGTCTCGCCCCGCACGGGTCCGGCCGGGTGAGGATCCGGGCCGGGCGCATCCTGGACGGCGGCACCACCGCCCCGGCGCGTGCCGAGACCACCGCCCCCCTCGACGGCGACATCGCCCGCCTGGCGGCCTGCTGCCGGGGCCTGTTGGCCGAGACGGCCGGCGCGAGGGCTACGGAGACGGTGGCCCCCTCGCCGGGCCGGGACCACCCACGGCAGGGCTCCCGGAAAGGCGGACGTGGCCGCGGCACGACCGTCCTGGTGTGGGCCGCCGCCGTCGCCGTCGTCGGGCTGATCGCCGCCTCGATGTGGGGCTGACGCGGACGACGCCCGAACCCGGCGCGGGCACCCGGCGCGATGGCGTACCTTCCCTCTCCATGACGGACATCGACACGCTCACCGGCCTGTTCGAGGCACTGGGGGCCGACGACGCATCGGGCTGGGCCGAGTCGGAGGCCGAGGAGAACATCCCTCAGCTGGCCCGGTACCGGTTCCTGCGCGCGGTCTGGCAGGACATCGACGCATGGAGCTCGGCGGCCCCCGACTGGATTCAGGCCTACCGGAAGGAAGGCCTGGCGGGCGGGGCGGTGGAGCGGGCGGTGCGGCTCGGGCTGACGCCGGCCGAACTGGGGGAGATAGCCCGGGAGGTGGCGAAGGAGACCGCCTTCGGTCTCCTCTACGCGCTGGCCGATCCGGCGGACGGCGATCTTCCGCCCGAGGTCGAGGCGCGGTTGCCCGGCTGGTGTCTGGCCGAACTGTCGCCGGAGGGCGAGCCGACGGGGCGCATCCTGGACGCGCTCTACGAGGACCTGGACGAAGTGGAGCCGCAGGGCCCGTCCGGAGGCGCCGCGTGACCGCGTTCGACGTGAGTGAGCGGCGGATCTGGGACGGGCGCGCCGAGAGCTACGCCCGTACCTTCGCCCGCCTCTGCGCCCATACGGTCCCCGCCCTGCTGGACTCCGCGTCCACCGCCGCGGGGACTCGTCTGCTCGACGTGGGGTGCGGCAGCGGCAGCGTGACGGTGGCCGCCGCCGGGCGCGGTGCCGTCGTACGGGCCGTGGACGCCGAACCGGGCATGGTCGCGGCCACCCGGCGGGCGGCGCCCGGAGTCGACGTACGCATCGGCTCGCTGCCCCAGCTGCCCTACGCGGACGGTGAGTTCGACGCCGTCGTCGCCAACTTCGTGCTGAACCACGTCGGCCGCCCGCTGGACGCCCTCGTCGAACTGCGCCGGGTCACCCGCTCCGGCGGCCGGATCGCCGTCACGATCTGGCAGACGCCGGGCGCCCCCGGCCAGGCGCTGATCGGCCGCGCCGCCGGGGCCGCCGGTCTGACCCGGCCCGGCTGGCTGGCCGCGGTCGACGAGGAGCACGACTTCCCGCGCACCCCGCAGGGGCTGGGCGCCCTGCTGACGGCGGCCGGACTCGGGGACGTACGCAGCGCGTCGCTGTCCTGGGACCACCGGGCCGACGCCGAGGACTGGTGGGCGGGGCCCGCGTCCGGGGTCGCCGCGATCGGGCAGCTCGTCAACAGCCGCGGGCCCGAGGGCGTGGCGGAGGCGAAGCGGGAGTACGACGTGCTGTGCAAGGAGTTCGAGGGCGAGGACGGGCTGCTGGCGCTGCCGCACGTGGCGGTGCTCGCCCACGGGAAGGTGTAGGCGCCGGCACAGGCGCGGGCCCGGACGGTTCAGCCGTCCGGGCCCGCGCCTGTCCGAGGGGTACGGTCAGTTGCCGGTGACCGTGACCTTCTCGTCGTTGTTGAGCTGCTCGACCAGCTGCTTGACCTTCGCCTTGTCCCAGAGCAGGTTGCCGCCCGAGGAGCCGGAGATCGGGATGTTCAGCGACGTCCCGTCACCGCCCGTGACGCCCTTCATGGCGAAGAACATCTGGCCCAGGGACCACAGCGACATGTCCTTGTCCACGATGAGGGTGTCGAGACCGGCGCCCATCGTCGGGTACAGCTTGAACGGGTTGAGGACCGTCGACGGCGTCGCCGTCTGGCTCGCCAGCGCCGCGAGGAACTTCTGCTGGTTCTTCGTACGGTCCAGGTCCGAGGTGAAGGCGTGCCGGGTCCGGACGAAGGCGAGGGCCTGCTGGCCGTCGAGCGACTGCTTGCCGGCCTGGAAGTCGGCGCCGGAGTACTTGTCCTTGAAGGCCTTGGGGATGTCGAGCTCCACGCCGCCGATCGCGTCCACGATCTTGGCGAAGCCGCCGAAGCCGATCTCGACGTAGTGGTCGATGTGCAGCCCGGTGTTGAACTCGACCGTACGGACGAGGAGCTCGGGGCCGTCCTCGGCGTACGCGGCGTTCAGCTTCGTCGTACGGCCCTTGCCCTCGAACCTCTTGCCGGACTCGGAGCCGACGAAGGAGGGGATCTCGACGTTCGAGTCACGGGGCAGGGAGACCAGCGTCGGGCCGTTGGAGCCGTCGTGCAGGATCATCATCGAGTCGGTCCGCTTGCCCTCGGCGGAACCGGTGTGGAGCCTCTTCTTGTCCTCGGACGTCATGCCCTCGCGGCTGTCCGACCCGACGATCAGATAGTTCGTGCCGTCGCCCGACTTCGGCCGCTCGATGACCTTGGAGAGGTCGACCTCGCGCTTCAGCTTGGAGTCGGCCCAGAAGTACGTACCCACGGAGACGGCGAGCACCACGACCACGAGGCTCAGCACGCCGATCTTGATGCGCCGACGCCAGTCGGGGGCCGCCGGGCGGCCCTGGACGTATCCGCGGTCGCCGGGCCCGCCGCCGTGACCGCCACCGCCGCGGCCGTCCTGGCCGCTGCCGTAGACCTGTCCGGTGTTGTAGCCGCTGTCGTACTCAGGGGCGTCGCCGTAGCCGCCGGGCTGCTGCGGCACCTGCGGCTGCCTCGGCGGCGCCGGGCGCTGCTGCGGCGGGGTGGGGCGCCGCTGGACGTGCGGCATCGAGCGGGCGCTCTCGGGCCGGCCGCTCGCGCTGCCCTGCCCGTAGCCGTTTCCGCCGCGGTTGTCGCCGTTCCAGCCCTCGGGCCAATCGTTCATGCGACCCAGTGTGCAGGTCCGGGCCACTGCTCATACAGGGTGTGAGGGAAATCGGACCAGGGCTGTTGCGAAGCTGATGCATTGCGACGTGCTCCCGCCCCGGCGGAACGTCTCCGATCCCCCGCATAAGGTGGAGGGCATGACAGATCAGGCCCCGCGCCCGGAGGGCGACATTCCGGGCAAGCCCACAGCGGCCTCCCGGACCACCCTCAGCCACATCATGACCGGCAGCGACACCAATCTGCTGGGTACGGTGCACGGCGGCGTGATCATGAAGCTGGTCGACGACGCGGCGGGCGCGGTGGCCGGCCGGCACTCAGGCGGGCCCGCCGTGACGGCCTCCATGGACGAGATGGTCTTCCTGGAGCCGGTCCGCGTCGGTGACCTCGTTCACGTCCGCGCCCAGGTCAACTGGACCGGCCGCTCCTCCATGGAGGTCGGGGTCCGCGTCATGGCCGAGCGCTGGAACGAGTCGACCCCCGCCTCGCAGGTCGGCAGCGCGTACCTGGTGTTCGCCGCGGTCGACGCGGACGGCAGGCCGCGCCGCGTACCTCCCGTGATCCCGGAGACCGAGCGCGACAACCGGCGCTACCAGGAGGCGCAGATCCGGCGCACCCACCGCCTCGCCCGGCGCCGCGCGATCAAGGAGCTGCGCGAGAAGCGCGCGGCCGACGGCATCGAGGACTGAGGGCCGCGAACGGCCCTCCGGGCGGACACTCCCTACGGGCAGACCACCTCGTCGCCCTTCACCGCGCCGAACGTGCCCGGATCGGGCTCCTCGGCCCGGACCCGCTCCACCGTGCGGTAGTCCGCGCCGGCGGTCACCTTCATCGTGCTGCCCTGCCCCTTCACGGCCATCAGGTCGGCCCCCGGCAGGGCCGCCGCCAGAGACTTCGCCGACCGGTCCCAGCGTGGGTCGTACGTGACCAGGGTGTGCTCGAGGTCCCGCTGCGGCGCGGTGAGCGGGGCGCGGGTGGTGTCGAAGCCCGTGGCGTGCAGTGCCGCGTCGACGGTGGAGCCGAGGCCGTCCTTCGGGGTTCCGTTGTAGACCTGGACCCGGATCTGCCGCGGCGGGACGTCGACCTTCTTCGCCGGAGCCTCCTTGGGGCGCGCGGTGGTGAGTGGCCGGTCGTCGCGCAGCGCCCGGAACAGCGCCTTCGACTTCTTCGGGTCCCATTTGACCGTCGAACCGATGCCCTTGACCTGGTACGCGACGTCGCCCATGGGCACCGAGGTGAATTCGGTCGAGGAGGCGGAGAACCCCCGCATCGCCTGGCCGAGCTCCAGCATCCGCTCCGTGCCGAAGCCCCGGTCGGCCCGTACCGACTTCAGCATCGTCGAGGCGACCTCCTGGAACTTCACCGGGTTCAGCAGTACCCCACTGCTCGTCGCCTGCTCGATCAGCGAGGCCATGAACTTCTGCTGGCGCTGCATCCGGCCCAGGTCGGCGGCGCCGTCGATGTGCCGGGAGCGCACGTACTGGAGCGCCTGGCCGCCGTCCAGCTCATGGGTGCCGGCCGCGAGGTCGAGACCGGTGTAGGAGTCCTTCATCGGCCGGGCGGTGCAGATCTTCACCCCGCCGAGGGTGTCGACCGTCGTCATGAAGCTGGTGAAGTCGATCTCCAGATAGTGGTCGATCTTGACGCCCGTCATGTGCTCGACGGTCCGCACGGTCAGGTTCGGCCCGCCCTCGGCATAGGCCGCGTTCAGCTTCACCGGGTGGGCCGCGCGTTCCTTGCCCGTCGTCGTGTCCCGGTGCTCGGGGATCTCCGCGTAGCTGTCGCGCGGCAGGCTGACGACGCTGGCGCGCTCCTTGTCCGCGGACAGGTGCACCAGCATGATCGTGTCGGTGCAGTGGCAGGGCGCGCCACCCAGCCGGTACTTCCGCTTCTCGTCCTTGGTGATCTTGTCGCGGCCGTCGGTGCCGACCAGCAGCAGGTTCATGCCGTGACCGCCCGCGGGCCGGTTCTTCATGTCCTTGAACGGGTCGATCCGGTCGATCCCGGACTCCAGACCGGTCACGACGGCGTGGCCGATGCCGCCGGCGCCGAGCACCAGCACGGAGAGCGTGGTCGCCACCCTCATGCCCCAGCGTGGTCTCTCGTCCTGCTTCCTGGGCCGTCCGCGTCGCGGGGGAGCGGCGCGGGGCCTCGGTGGACGGGGGGAGCGGTGCGGCGTGGGCACGGGGACACCTCCGCGGTGCAAGGGGGACCGTTCGCACAGTAGGCACATACGATCTGCATCCCGGGCAGCAGGCCGGCGGCGCGCGCCGCTGTCCCCCATTCGCGGTAACGTGGCGGCCGAATGACGCCGCCTGGTGGGGTGCGAGACCCCCGGCGCTCCCGAGGAACCCCCGAGGACCACATGTCTGCCGCGCAGCACCCCGCCGTCTCCGTGATCATGCCGGTACTCAACGAGGAACGGCATCTGCGGAACTCCGTCCGGCACATCCTGGAGCAGGAGTACGCCGGTGAGATGGAGGTGGTGATCGCGCTCGGCCCGTCCACGGACCGTACGGACGAGATCGCCGCCGAGCTGGTCGCGGAGGATCCCCGGGTCCAGACCGTGCCGAACCCCACCGGCCGCACCCCCGCCGCGCTCAACGCCGCGATCAAGGCCTCCCGCCACCCCGTGGTCGTGCGCGTGGACGGCCACGGCATGCTGTCGCCGAACTACATCGCGACCGCCGTCCGGCTCCTGGAGGAGACGGGCGCCCAGAACGTCGGCGGCATCATGCACGCCGAGGGCGAGAACGCCTGGGAGGACGCCGTCGCCGCGGCCATGACGTCGAAGATAGGCGTAGGCAACGCGGCCTTCCACACGGGCGGCGAGGCCGGACCGGCCGAGACCGTGTTCCTGGGCGTCTTCCGCCGGGAGGCCCTGGAGAGGGCGGACGGGTACAACATCGAGTTCATCCGCGCCCAGGACTGGGAGCTGAACTTCCGCATCCGCGAGGCCGGCGGCCTGATCTGGTTCTCGCCCGAGCTCCGGGTGCAGTACCGCCCGCGCCCCTCCGTCCGGGCGCTCGCCAAGCAGTACAAGGACTACGGCCGCTGGCGCCACGTCGTCGCCCGCTACCACCCCGGCTCGATCAACCTGCGCTATCTGGCCCCGCCGACCGCCGTCGTCGCGATCGCGGCCGGTCTCGTGGTGGGTGCCGCGGTCACCCCGTGGGCGCTGGTCGTCCCTGCCGGTTACGTCGCGGCCATCGTCGCCGGGTCCCTCCCGGCGGGCAAGGGCCTGCCGCTGAAGGCACGGGCGCAGATCCCGGTGGCGCTGGCGACCATGCACATGTCGTGGGGCTACGGCTTCCTGACGAGCCCGCGCTCACTGGCGAAGCGCGTCATCGCCAGCCGCCGCCCGGCGGTGCAGGCGGGGCCGCAGCACGTCTGATCCCTTCGGGGAGCGAACGAGGCCGCCCGGTGCATGGTGCACCGGGCGGCCTCGCCCGTTACGGGACCGCCCGTACCGGCGCTCCAGGTCCCGGTCCCGGGGCGTCGCGCCGCCGGGACCGGAACACCGCCGCGTCAGCTCTTGGCGCCGTCCCACCGGTAGACGGAGTAGACGTCCATGCACTCCTTGTCGGCGGCGTTCGCCTCATCCGCGCCGTCCGGGAGGTCACCCGCCTCCGCCGTCGCGGGAGCCTCGTACACGGTCCCGTCGCGCCAGTCGGCGCCGACGACGAGGGTCAGTTCGCCGGCCTCCGCGTCGGCCTTGACGGCCGTCGTCGGCAGCCCCAGGGCCTTGGCCACGGACTCCGCGTCGGACTTGCCCTGATCGCCGTCCTCCTGCGGGTACCGCACGACCGTGGTCTTGACCGGCTCCCCGGTTTGAGCGGATTTGGCCAGGCCGAAGCCCTTGCCGTTCAGGAGCTGAGCGACTTCGGTGGCCCGGCCGTCCTTCGCCGGCTGCCCGACACCCGTGCCGTTGGCCACCGAGACGTTCAGGGTCCCCGGGGCCGCCGCGGGCGGACCGGGCGCCGTCGCGGAGGGTGAGGCCTTCGCCTTCGGCTTGCCGTTCTTGTCGAAGGCGACGTCCTCACGGAGCATCTGCCACATCTGGTCGGCGGACTTCTCCACCATCACGAGCCGGTTCTTGTCCTGCGACCACTCGACCGTCGGAATCGTCGTCGTCGTGATGCGGTTGATCGGCACGTTCTTGAGCTGCGTCGACAGGTCGTAGAGCTTCTTCACCGAGCGGATCTCGTCGGAGACCTGGAGGGCCTCGGTGGCCGTCTCGGCGAGGTTCATCAGCCGGCCCGCGTCCGACCACGCGTTCTGCTTCTTGAGCGTGCGGAGCATCGAGTTCATGTACATGTGCTGGGCCTTGGCCCGGTTCTGGTCATTGCCGAAGGCGTGCCGGGTGCGCAGCCACTTCAGCGCGTCCTCGCCCTGGACCGTGCTGGTCCCCTCCGGCAGCTTGAGGCCGGAGCCCCCCTTGACCATGCGGGTCGGCCGGTCCCACACGCCGGTCTTCACACACACGTCGACGCCGCCGATCGCGTCCGCCATCGCCACCACACCGGCGAAGTCGATCATCATCCAGTGGTTGATGTAGACGCCGGTGAGCTTCTCCCAGGTGGTCAGCGTGCAGCCCGGACCGCCGCGCTGCAGGGACTCGTTGATCGGCTTGTTGTCGGTGGCGGGGTACGACTGGCCGGTCTCGTCGTCCTTGCACTCGGGGATCTCGACGATCGTGTCACGCGGGATGCTGACCATCGAGGAGCTCTTCCGGTCCGCCGAGATGTGCAGAAGCATCTGCACGTCAGCCCGCGGTTTGTCACCGACGGAGTCCCGGCTGCCGCCGAGCTTCACGTTCTCCGCACTGTTGCGGCTGTCGGAACCGAGCAGCAGGATGTTGATCGGGGTCTGCCCCGCGGCGTTGGGTGCGGCCTTCTTCACGCCGCTCTCGCCGCCGCTGCGCGCACTGCTGCGGATGTTGTTGTTGAGGTGCTGGTAGTACAGGTATCCGGCGGTGGCCGTGCCCAGGACCAGCAGCGCCAGCGCGATCGCGATCCAACGGAACACGCGGCGTTTACGGGACTTCGTGGCCGCCCGTTTACGTGACTTGCCGCGCCGATGGCCGGCCCGGCCGCCCCCGCTCCCGCCGCCCTCGTTCTCGTCGGTGCGCGGGTGCGGGCCGTCGTCGGTGGGGAGGCCTTCGTCCCTCCCCAGGGCGCGGGCGTGTGAAGCCCGTGGTCGTGTCCCCTCCCCGGGCGTGCTGCTCCGTCCCACCAGGACCCCCCTGCTGTTCAGACTCGCGATATCGCGCAGTGACCTGGTGTCACTTGGCGCACACTTCCTTGTCGGCGCTGGCCTTCGGAATGTCGATCTTCGTCGGCCCGGTGATGGGAGTGCCCGCGCCCTTGAAGTCCGCCCCCAGCGTCAGCACCATCGCTTGCAGCCCCACGGCGTCCTTCGTGCCCGGCTTCATCGCCGTGGCGGGAAGGCCCATCATCTCGGCGAGCGCCCGGGCCTGGTCGGCCTGGTTCGGCGCGTACTCGAGCGTCGTCTTGGCAGCCTTCGCCGGGGCGTTGGCCTTGTTCGTGGACTTCAGGACTCCCTTGTCGTTCTGCAGCCACGAGACGGTCTGCTGGGCACCGCCGGCGATCTCCCCGCCGTTGTACACGTCTACGCGGACGTCGGCCGCTGCCGCCCTGGTTCCCTTGAGGAGCGCGTTCTGCTTGCTCTTGGCGGCCTTCTTCTGCGCGGCCACCTCGGTCAGCGAGGTGTCCGCCTGCATCATCGAGAGCAGTTGGGGCGCCTTGACCGGGTCCACGACCACCGTGATCGGCTTGGGCTCCGCCGGGTTGTCGATCACCGGCAGCGTCACGAACGTGATGTTCTTCGTGTCGATCTTGGTGAGCTCCTTGGCGAGCGTGCTCAGCTTCGACACCGAGTCGATGGCCGAGTCGACCGTCAGCGCCTTGGTCGCCGAGTCCGCCAGCTTGTACAGCTTCGTCGGGCTCGTCAGCGTGTCGTTCGACTTCATCTGCCGGATCATCGAGCCGATGAACTGCTGCTGGCCCTTGATCCGGTCGAGGTCGCTCCCGTTGGCGTAGGCGTGCCGGGTCCGTACGAACGCCAGCGCCTCCTCGCCCTGGACCTTGCTCGGGCCCGCCGGCAGGTCGAGGTGCGACTTGTCGTCCTTGACCGCGTGGGCCAGGCAGATGTTGACGCCGCCGACCGCCGTGGACAGTTCCTTCACCGCGTTGAAGTCGACCATCATGAAGTGGTCGACCTGCAGGCCGGTGAGCTCCTTGACGGTGTCCATCGTGCAGCCCGGGTCGCGGCCGTCCTGGCCGAGGCTGGTGTTGAAGCGGACGTTCTGCGTGCCCGGAATGGTCTTCTCCGAGCCGTCCGCCTGCTTCGCCTTGCAGTCCGGGATGTTGGTCATGAGGTCGCGGGGGATGCTCATCGCCGTGGCGTTGGTGCGGTCCTCGGAGACGTGGAACAGGATGTTCGTGTCCGCGTGGCCGGTACTTCCCTTGTCGCCGTAGCCCTCGTTGCCCTTGCCGGTGCGCTTGTCCGTACCGATGACCAATATGTTGAGCGGCGCGTTGGCCGTGACGACGTCCTTGTTGCCGCGGTCGCCGATGTCCACGGTGTTCAGGTTGCCGTTGAAGTGCTGGTACAGCCAGTACCCGCCGGCCGAGGCGCCGACGAGCAGGAAGGCCATCACGCCGCCCGTCCAGAGCAGCGCCTTCTTGCGGCGGGCCTTGGGGGCCTTGCGCTTGCGCCGGCCCGCGCTGTTCTCGGCGGAAGCGGTGGCCTCCTGGCCGCGCGGGCCGGGGGCCGCACGGCGGCCGCCCTGCCGGGGCACCTCTCGGCCTCGGCGCGATCCCTCACCCGCCGCCGCACCGCGACGCTCCCCGTCGCCCTCACGGACGGCACCTCTGCGCCCGGAACTCCGCGGAGCCGAAACCCCGGGCGCTCCGCCCGAATCCCCTCCGGAATTGTTCAGTCGCAGTTCGTAGTCGCCGGTGTCCGGGTTGAGGACCCATTGGTCTGCGGGATCGATTTCTTCCGCCCGCCCACGGCCTTGTGCATCCACGGTTGTTTGAGTCCTCCGTCGGTGCCACGCGAGGCGCCTCCCCCGATAAGGCGCTCAGTCTTTCGCTCCGGAAGTACGCGGCCAGGAGGCCGGAAGCACCGGATCGCGTCACACTATCCGGCCCGTTCGCTGTCCAGCGACGGGCGTGACATATTCCACGGCCCTTACAACCGGGCATTCTTCCCATTGCACGCCGAACATTGAGGGCGGCTTGGTCATTGCTTTACTGCTTGCACAGGTCGGTTGCCGCATTGTTCCCCGAGTAGGTGGGAGTGGGAGTCGGTCCGGAGGCGTCGGCGGCGTCAGTGTTCTTTCCGCCGTCATCCTTGAGCTGATCCGCGGGCACGACGGCGACGGGCTTGTCGTCGCGCAGTTGCCTGAAGAGCTTGTCCGCGTCGGGCTGCACCAGTTCGTCCCGGTTCGCGTTGGTGGCGTACGGCTGCCGGGGGACGGTCAGGAACTGCACCTTGTCGGTCGGTACGTTGCGCATGCCGCGCACCAGGTCGTAGAGGTCCTTGAGGCTGTCCAGACCCGGGTCGGTGGTCAGGGCCTTGGTGGCCGCGTCCAGCACCGGGTAGAGCCGGGTGGGGTTGAGCAGGACCCCGTTGCTCTGCACCTTGTTCACCAGTGCGCCCAGGAACTGCTGCTGGCGGTCCATCCGTTCGGTGTCGCTGCCGTTGCCGATGGACTTGCGGACCCGTACGTAGCCCAGGGCCTGCTCGCCGTCGAGCTTCTGGCGGCCGGTCGGGAGCTTGAGGTGGGCGGCGCTGTCGTTGATCGGCTTCTTGAGGCAGATCTCGACCCCGTCCACCGCGTCGACCATGTCCTTGAAGCCGTCGAAGTCGATGACCATGTGGTGGTCGATGCGGATGCCGGTCATCTTCTCGACCGTGCGGATGGTGCAGGCGGTTCCGCCGAACTCGAAGGCCCAGTTGAACTGCGCGAACTGCGGCTTGCTGATGCTTTTGTCCGCCTTGTGGCACTCCGGGATCCGCACCATCAGATCGCGCGGAAGAGACATCGCCGTGGCACTTTTCCGGTTCGCGGCCAGGTGCAGCAGGATCGTGGTGTCCGAACGCTGGCTGCCGCCGTCGTCACGGCCGTACTTGCTGTTGTCCCCGGCCCGGCTGTCCGAGCCGATGAGCAGGATGTTCTGCGCGTCGTGGACGACGGACGAGGGGCGTTCCTTCTCGTACGCCCTGAGTTCGGCGGCCGCGGAGGTGTCCGTCCTGATGTTGCCGTCCAGCTTCTTGTACAGCCACCAGCCGGCGCCCGCGGCGACCAGTACGACGAAAGAGGCGCCGAGCGCGGTCCAACGCAGCCAGTGACGCTTGCGCTTGACGACGATGTCGAGAGCCGGGCCCGGCCCGCCGGGGCCCTTCGGCGGCGCTCCGTGCGACGGCCCGCTGCCGGACCCGCTGCGCGTCTCGCCGCCCGGGGCGTCCGCCGGGGTGCGCGTCTCGCCGGGCTCCGCACCGGGTGAACCGTCCGGTGTCGGGGCCTGGTCCCCGCCCGCGTCGTCGGGATCGGCCGGCGGTCCGGCGCTTTCGGTCACGTCTGCGTCCATCCTTCACGTTCGGCAGCGCGCTGGGCCGCCGGTCGCACAAGTAGACGGCTGAACCTCACGCTTGGTTGTGCCTTGAGTGGTCCGTACCGCAGATCATGTACCGGAGTTGACGCATCGCCGGGAGGGCTCGGCCCACGCTGGGCCGGACGGGTGGCCCTCGGACCGCTTGTCATACCGCGGTGTCGCGGCGGTTGAGGCCGCCCGCACCAGCGGTCGGCCGTCACACGGTCCGCGTGACCCGCTCGCTCTCGACGCGCTGGGCGAGACCGTCCGCGCCCAGCTGTCCGAGATGCCGGCACAGCACCACGGAGGCCCCGGTGGCGAGCGGCGCGAACAGCCCGGCGCTGAGCCCGTCCCACGTGTCGTACGTACGTCCCGACAGCAGCCGCGACCCGGCGCCCAGCCCCCACGCCGCACCGTCCTCGCGAGCCCGCGCGACCAGCTCCGCGCCGGTGAACCCACCGCCGCCCACGGTCAGCGCCGGGGCATCCGGGTCGACGGGCGCGAACGGGGCGAACCGGTCGCCCTGTCCCGGCACCTCGACCGCGTAGTCCGCGAAGCCCTCGGGAGCCTGCGGGAACCTGCCGCCCATCGGGCGGAGCGCCAGCGCGATCCGCTCACCGCGGCAGGCCCGCGCGGCGTCCAGGCTGTCCGGCCCGGAGACGACGAGGTCGGCCGCGGCGGGGTCCCCCTGCACATCGGCGACCACACCGACCGAGGCGCAGGCCAGCAGCCAGACCGCGGACTGCCAGTGCGCGGGCAGCAGCAGCGCGAGCCGGTCGCCGGGTTCGGCGGCGAGGTCGCCCTGCAACAGGTTCGCCGTCTTGGCCACCCAATTGGCGAAGGTGGCCACCGACAGTTCGACGCGCTCCCCGGTGGCGTCGTCGTAGAAAGTGACCATGGGGCGGGCCGGGTCCGCGGCGAGCGCGGAACGCAGCAGGTCGGCAGGGGTGCGGTCGCTGGCGTTCATGCGCAGAAGGGTACGCGCCGGTGCCGGGAGGGGCCGGGTACGGCGGGAGCCGGGTACACCGGTTCGGCAGACGGGCCGTCAATCGCCCGGAAAAGTCCCGGTCGCCGGAGTGGCGCGCCTGTGCCAAGGATCATGTGTATGCGTGCCTTCATTGCATCCTCCATGGGTGTCACCTGTGCGGCAGCTCTCGTACTGCCGCTCGCCGCGCCTGCGGGCGCCGCCGTCGACACCCCCGCCCACCCGGCCGCCGCCGGATCCGTTCCCGCCCGGGCATCCGAACCGGCGCACGTGCCCGGTTCGACGCAGTCCCTGGCCCTGAACCCGATGTCCTCCCCTCCTGTACGGGCCACCGGCGAACCCGCCGCCGCTGAACAAGGGCTGCCCGAGCGTGACGTCCAGCCGTTCTCCCTGGTCGGCGTCGTCTGGGACGACGTGGACACCGAACTGCACGGCACCGCCCAGGTCCGCACCCGCGCCACCGGCACCGACCGCTGGTCGCAGTGGCAGGACCTGGAGACGCACAACGCCGAGCACTCCGCCGACGCCGGAACCGAAGAGCGCGAATCGGGTGCCGCCCGCGGCTCCACCGCCCCGCTCTGGGTCGGCGACAGCGACGGCGTCGAGGTCCGGGTACGTCCCGAGGCCCCCGCCACCCGGGACACGGCACCCGTGCCGCTGCCCGCCGGGCTGCACCTGGAACTCGTCGACCCCGGCAAGGACCCGCGGCAGGTCACCGGCACCGACCGCGCGGAGGCGGCGGACACCGGCGCGGCGGGCGCCGGCCGCACCCCCGCCACCGTGCTCCCGGCCCTGAACAGGACCGAGACCGAGGAGGCCGCCGGCCTGGCGCCCGCCGCCAAGCCGTACATCGGGCCGCGGCCCCGCATCATCACCCGCAAGGGATGGGGCGCCGACGAGAAGCTCCGCGAGAGCGGCTTCGCGTACACCAAGAGCGTCAAGGCGGCCTTCATCCACCACAGCGCCACCGGCAACAACTACACGTGCTCGCAGGCGCCCTCGGTCCTGCGCGGCATCTACCGCTACCACGTCAAGAGCAGCGGCTGGCGCGACATCGGCTACAACTTCGCCGTCGACAAGTGCGGAAACATCTACGAGGGCCGCGCCGGAGGTGTGACGAAGGCCGTCATGGGCGCGCACACCCTCGGCTTCAACACCAACACCATGGGCATCGCCGTGCTCGGGACCTTCAGCAAGTCGAACCCGCCCGCCGCCGCTGTCACCGCCGTCGAGAAGCTCACCGCCTGGAAGCTCGGGCTGTTCGGCGCCAACCCGAAGGGCAAGGTCACGCTGACCTCGGGCGGCAGCAACAAGTACAAGAAGGGGAAGAAGGTCAAACTCAACGTCATCTCCGGCCACCGGGACGGATTCGCAACCGAATGCCCCGGAGCGCGTCTTTACAAGAAGCTCGGCACCGCCCGGACCGCTTCGGCCCGGCTGCAGGGCCGCTGACGCGAGCGGAGCCATGACCGGGCACCGGCCGCGCCGGGGGCCTGCTGCGGGCTGCTGACCGAGGGGCCCTCCACCGGTCTGCATACACTTGCCAGCCGAAGAAGCTGCTGTCCGGTCTCCGCTGTGCGCCGGACGTCCCGCGCTGATCCAGCGGAGACCGGACAGCAGCTTCTCACCAGGCCCGGCCCCAGCAGGAAGCGAAGACAGTGCTGTGACAGAGGCAAAAGAAGCGATCCTGCTGGTCGGCGGCAAGGGAACCCGGCTGCGCCCGCTCACGGTGCACACCCCGAAACCCATGGTTCCGGCAGCGGGCGTCCCCTTCCTCACGCACCAGCTGGCGCGTGCCCGGGCCGCCGGGGTCGAGCACATCGTCCTCGCGACGTCGTACCTGGCGGAGGTCTTCGAGCCCTACTTCGGCGACGGTTCGTCGCTCGGCCTCCACATCGAGTACGTCACCGAACGCGAACCGCTCGGCACCGGCGGCGCCATCCGCAACGTCGCCCACCGGCTCGCCTCGGCCCCGGACGAACCGGTCCTCATCTTCAACGGGGACATCCTCACCGGCCTCGACATCCGGGCGCTGGTCACCTCCCACGCCGACTCCGGGGCGGACGTGTCCCTCCACCTGACCCGGGTCGACGACCCCCGCGCCTTCGGCCTCGTGCCGACGGACGACACCGGCAAGGTGACCGCGTTCCTGGAGAAGCCGCAGACGCCCGAGGAGATCGTCACCGACCAGATCAACGCGGGCGCGTACATCTTCCGCAGGTCGGTCATCGACACCATCCCGGCGGGCCGCCCGGTCTCCGTGGAACGCGAGACCTTCCCCGGACTCCTCGCCGACGGCGCGCACCTCCAGGGCATGGTCGACTCCACGTACTGGCTGGATCTCGGCACTCCGCAGGCGTTCATACGCGGCTCCGCCGACCTGGTCCTCGGCCGCGCCCCCTCCCCGGCCGTCCCCGGCCGCTGCGGCGACCGCCTCGTCCTGCCGTCCGCCTCCGTCGCCCCCGACGCCAAACTCTCCGGCGGTACGGTCATCGGCGACGACGCCGTCATCGGCGCGGGCGCCAGGATCGACGGCTCCACCGTGCTCGCGGGCGCCGTCGTGGAAGCGGGCGCAGTGATCACGGACTCCCTGGTCGGAGCGGGTGCCAGAATCGGCAGCCGTACGGTGCTGGCGGGCGCGGTCGTCGGCGACGGGGCCAAGGTCGGCGCCGACAACGAACTGCGTGACGGTGTCCGCATCTGGTGCGGCGCCAACCTGCCCGCCGCCTCGGTGCGGTTCTCCTCGGACGAATGACCGGACCGGCCACCTCCCCGTGGTCTCCCCGAGTGGCCGGAATTCGCCGTACTCTCGACAGGCACCCCCGACGACCGAGGACCTCATCCGTGGCAGGACGATTCGCTCCCCGTAGCGCCCCGCGCGTGGCCGTCCCGCACCAGACGGCGACGCCCGTACCGGCGCCGCTGACCCGCGCCTGGACCCCGCCGGGCCCACTCGACCTGCGCCTCGTCCTCGGCCCGCTGCGCCGCGGCCCCGCCGACCCCACGTTCCGGATGTCCGCCGACGGCTCGGTCCGCCGGGCCAGCCGCACCCCCGCCGGCCCCGGCACGCTCCACGTCGTCGCCCGCGCGGGCCGGATCGAGGCGGCGGCCTGGGGGCCCGGCGCGTCCTGGCTGCTGGACCAGCTGCCGACACTGCTGGGCGCGTCCGACGAACCCGAGGCCTTCGCCCCGCGCCACCGGCTGCTCGCCGTGACCCACCACCGCCGCCCGGGCCTGCGGCTGCTGCGCACCGGCCTGGTGATGGAGTCCCTGATCCCGTCGGTCCTGGAGCAGAAGGTCACCACGGACGAGGCGTACCGCGCCTGGCGGCTGCTGGTCCGGACGTACGGGGAGCCCGCGCCGGGCCCGCAGGAGTACGGCCTCTACGTCACGCCGGACGCACGCACCTGGTCGCTGATCCCGTCCTGGGAGTGGCACCGCGCGGGCGTGGACAGCAAGCGCTCGGCGACGATCCTGCGCGCGGTCCGGGTGGCCCGCCGCATGGAGGAGGCAGCCGCCATGGAGCTGCCCGAGGCCATGGCCCGCCTCCAGGCGATCCCCGGCATCGGCCCGTGGACGGCCGCCGAGACCCTGCAACGGGCGAACGGCGCGGCGGACGCGGTGACGGTCGGCGACATCCACCTGCCCGGCATCGTCGGCCACGCGCTGGCCGGCAACCGGAACGCCGACGACGAGGAGATGCTGGCCCTGCTGGCCCCGTACGAGGGCCAACGGCACCGGGCCACCCGCCTGATCCTGCTCTCGGACAACACCCCGCCCCGCCGCGCACCACGCATGCAGCCGCGCAACATCGCGCGCCTGTAGAACCCCCCCCGCCGGGGCCCGGGGCGGGGCCCCGAAACCCGCGCCCCGCCGGACCTGGACCCCCCGAACGGCGCCCCAACGCGCCTACCGCACCGCGACGAACCCCTCCGCGTCGCGCCCCACCCGCGGTGACGGCGCCTCCACGGCCCGCCCCACGGCCACCGCCCCCAGCGGATCCCACGACGCGGGCAGCTCCAGCACCTCCCGTACGACGTCCCGGCAGAACATCGTCGAGGACACCCACGCCGAGCCGAGCCGCTCGCCCGCCAGGGCCACCAGGAAGTTCTGGATCCCGGCGCCCGCGGCGACCACGAACATCTCGCGCTCCGCCCCGTCCCGCCTCGCGTCCCCGTACGTGTGGGAGCCGTCCATCACCATGCACGGCACCACCAGATACGGCGCCCGGCGCAGCACATCGCCCCGGCGCACCCGCTTGGCGATCGACTCCTCGCTCTTCCCGTCACGCCGCAGGTCCGCGATCCACGCGTCCCGCATCGCGTCCAGCAGCCGGGTCCGCGACTCCGGCGACTCCAGCAGGACGAACCGCCAGGGCGTCGTGTGGTGCGGCGCCGGGGCCGTCACCGCCGCGGCCACGGCCCGCCGTACCGCCCCCGGATCCACCGGCTCGTCGGTGAACTCGCGGACCGTACGCCGCTGGGTCACCGCCTCCCGCACGGCCTCGGACGTTCCCAGCCGGAACATGTCGTCGGCCGCGACCCGCACCATCGCGCGGGCCCCGACGGCGTCCTCCGGATCCAGAATCCGGCCGAGCCCCCGGACGACCGCGACGGGCAGCCCCTCCGCCTTGCCCTTGACCAGGTCACCGGCCGAGGCCAGCTCGTCCGCGGTCGCGACCACGGTCGCGCTCAGCGGATTGCCGTGCGCGTCGGTGCCGCCCCGCAGATCGTCCAGCACCCGCACCCCGGCCGCGCCGATGGCGACATCGGTCAGCCCGTTGCGCCACGGCCGCCCGAAGGTGTCCGTGACGACGACGCCGACCTCGACACCGAGCGTGTCCCGCAGCCCCTCCCTGATCGCCCGCGCCGAGGCGTCCGGGTCCTCGGGCAGCAACAGGACGGTGCCGGCGGGGGTGTTCGACGCGTCGACCCCGGCGGCGGCCATGACCAGGCCCTGCCGGTTCTCCACGATCCGCAGCGTGCCGCGCCGCGCCACCACCCGTACCGTCTCGGCGTCGATCGCCGCCTCCCGGTCGGTGGCCTCGACGATCCGGCCCTCCGCCTTGGAGACGATCTTCGAGGTGACGAGCAGGACGTCACCGTCGGCCAGTCCGGGTTCGGTGGCGGCGATCAGCTTCGCGAGATCGTCCCCGGCCCGCACCTCGGGCATCCCGGGCAGCGCCCACACCCGGTACGACGGCGCGGCGTCCGGGGCGGCGGCGCTCACGGGCGTACCTCCTCGGCCAGGGCCAGCGCCTGCCGCGCCATCTCGGCCGTGGCGGCGACGTCGGTCATCATCAGCGGCACGGAGCGGCAGCGGATGCCCGCGGACTCCACCTCGTCCACGGCGCCCGCGTCCACGGTGTCGACGAGCCAGCCGTCGAGCAGCCCGGACCCGTAGTGCTGGGCGACCGCCGCGGCCGTCGACTCGACGCCCACCGCGGCCAGGACCTTGTCCGCCATCCCGCGCACCGGCGCGTCACCGACGATGGGGGAGAGGCCGACGACCGGCACCCCGGCCTCGGCGATGGCTTCCCGGATTCCGGGCACGGCGAGGATGGTGCCGACGGAGACGACGGGGTTGGACGGCGGGAAGAGGATGACGTCGGCCCCGGAGATCGCCTCCAGGACGCCCGGAGCGGGCTTGGCCTGCTCGGCGCCGACGGGCACGATCGCCTGCGCGGGGACGGAGGCGCGCAGCTTCACCCAGTACTCCTGGAAGTGGATGGCCCTGCTCTCGCCGTCGACGTCGACCGCCACGTGCGTCTCGACCCGGTCGTCGGACATCGGCAGCAGCGTGACCCCGGGCTTCCAGCGCGCACAGAGCGCCTCGGTGACGGCGCTCAGCGGGTAGCCCGCACCGAGCATCTGCGTACGGACGATGTGGGTGGCGAAGTCACGGTCGCCGAGCCCGAACCACTCGGGGCCGACGCCGTACGCCGCGAGTTCCTCCTTGACGTGGAAACTCTCGTCGGTACGGCCCCAGCCCTGCTCCTCGTTGATGCCCCCGCCGAGGGTGTACATCACGGTGTCGAGGTCGGGGCAGACCTTGAGGCCGAACAGATGGATGTCGTCGCCGGTGTTGCCGATCACCGTGATGCCCGCGTCGGGCGCGGCCTCCTTGAGGCCACGCAGAAAACGAGCACCACCGATACCGCCGGCCAGAACCACAATGCGCATGCGCACAGTTTGTCAGGCGGGGCCCGGTGGGTGGAGGCAGGCCGTCAGACGGTGGCGACGGCCGGGGCGCACCGGGCGGCATGCATCGGCATATCGGTCAGGCCCGGGTAGTAGACGTGCAGGCTGACAGCCGGTTCGAGGGAGTCGTTGACCACCTCGTGGATGTACCCGGGGGCGAAGACGCGCTGCGCCCCGGCGTCCAGCGTCCGCTTCCCCCGTTCCGTACGCTCGGTCAGTTCGCCGTCCAGGACGGTCAGTACGCCGGAGGACGGGCCGTGGTCGTGCAGGCCGCTGCCCTGGCCGGGGACCCAGCTGAGCAGCCAGACCTCGTAGCCCGGCCCGGTGCGGAGCCGGTGGTACCAGCGGGTGGTCGTGTCGTACCGGACGAGCGGGGCCCACTGGGAGCGGTCGGCGGCGATGGTGCGGGCGAGGCCGGCGAATTCCGCCACCGTGGCGGGGTGCTCGCGGTCGGGGCGCAGGAGGTGTCGGACCTCAAGGAGGTCTCCGGCGATCTGGAGGTCGCTGTCGCTGTTCATGGGTGCGGGTGATCCTCGGCAGGAGTGCAAGTCGTGCAGTGCGGATGCGGGGGCTTCGCAGGACCTGGAGACCGGGCGACCGCGGGGGCCGGGAGGCCGTGCGGGGGAGGTCCGGGGGTCCGGGATGAGCCGTGTCGAGCTGGAGCGCGAGGGCTTCAACAGCTGAGACAGCTGGAACAGCAACAGCGAGCCTGGACAGCGCTGCGGAACCCACGGATGTGGGTGGCGCGCATCGCTGAGGTCGCTGGCATGACATCAAGAAGAGCCGGAGAATCTTCGACTGTCAACCCAATGACCGATTTGGCCGCAATGTTTCACCTCATCCGGTTACTCCACGCGGAGAAAGGTTTATGCAGCCTCGGTGCCGGACAGGTGGCGCAGCAACCCGGCGGCAAACATGGTCGCGCCGCCTGTGACCCGACTGTGATCTTGGTCGCTTCGGTGATCGAATCGCAACGTGACCGGCACTGCGGGAGTTCTTCCTCGGGGAGGGTGGCGGCGCGATGGGGCCGATGGCATATGTCAGGTTTTTGGTGATTTGAACACTTTACGCATACGCTTGGTTCCGCAGAGTGAATACCGGGGTCAATAGCAGATCTGAGCTTGACTGGCCCGAAGCTACACACTTGTAATTTCACTCGTGTCGTGAGGCCGATTCGATAACGGCCGCATCACGGGGACGCAAGAGACGGACGAGGGGCGCACATGACCGAGCTGTTCCAGCAACTGCTGGTCGAGGACGCGGACGAGGAGCTCGGCTGGCAGGAGCGCGCACTGTGCGCCCAGACCGATCCCGAGTCCTTCTTCCCCGAGAAGGGCGGATCCACCCGAGAGGCCAAGAAGGTCTGTCTCGCCTGTGAGGTCCGGTCCGAATGCCTTGAGTACGCCCTCTCCAAGGACGAGCGGTTCGGCATCTGGGGCGGCCTTTCCGAACGGGAGCGACGGCGCCTCAAGAAGGCCGCGGTCTGACCCGGCTCCTGACGAGAACACCCCGGCCGCACAGGCCGGCCGCACGAAGCCGGACCCCGGGGAGCGGGCCGCTCCCGGGCCGGAGCCGCCCATGGCCCGCCGCCTGCACCCTGCCCGCAGGCGGCGGGCCATCGCCGTGCCCGGGCGCCCTCCCGGGCCCCTCCGCCACCGGGTGCCGGCCACCCTCCACCGCTGTGCCGCCGCCCTCGTTCAACCGCTCCGCGCCACCCCGGTTATCCGTACCGTTAGTGTGGGGCCCCGTCCGAGACGCGCCAACGACCCGACAGGGCGCGCGTGTACACCGATGCAGCCCCCGGGGGGACGTCCCCCGGACCCGGCCGGAGGGCCCGTACCTCGATGTCCGTGCACAGCCAACCGACGGCGCCGTACGCGGCCGCCGCCCCAGAGTTCCCCCGGCACGTCGTCACCGCCGTGCTCGTCTCCCACGACGGCGCACGCTGGCTGCCCGACGCGCTCGCCGGACTGCTCGGGCAGGAACGCCCCGTACAGAACGCCGTCGCCGCCGACACCGGCAGCGCCGACGACTCCGCGCGACTGGTCACCGAGGCGCTCGGCGCCGACCGCGTCCTGCACCTCGCGCGGCGTACGAGCTTCGGCACCGCCGTCGACGAGGCGAGCCGCACCGCGGACGTTCTCACCCCCGACGACCTGCCGTACCTGAAGCGCCCCAGCGGCTGGGACCCCGTCACCAGGTCCTGGCGCGACGACGCCTACGACCTCCCCGAGCTGCCGCACGGCGAACCGGTGCAGTGGCTCTGGCTGCTCCACGACGACTGCGCCCCCGAACCCGACGCCCTCGCCGAGATGCTGCGCGTCGTCGACAACGACCAGCACGCCGCGATCGTCGGACCCAAGCTCCGCGGCTGGTACGACCGCCGGCAGCTCCTCGAAGTCGGCGTCTCCATCGCCAACAGCGGGCGCCGCTGGACCGGCCTCGACCGGCGCGAGCAGGACCAGGGCCAGCACGACCAGGTCCGTACCGTCCTGTCCGTCTCCACCGCGGGCATGCTGATCCGCCGGGACGTCTGGGAGGAGCTCGGCGGCTTCGACCGCCGACTGCCCCTGATGCGGGACGACGTCGACCTGTGCTGGCGCGCCCATATGGCCGGCCACCGCGTGCTGGTCGCCCCCGACGCCGTCCTGCGGCACGCCGAGGCGTCCGCCCGCGAACGCCGCCCCATCGACTGCGCCGGGCGCTCCGTCTCCAGCCCGCACCGCGTCGACAAGGCCGGCGCCGTCTACACCATGCTCGTCAACGCCCCCGGCAAGCGGCTTCCCTGGGTGATGCTCAGGCTTCTGCTCGGCACGCTGCTGCGTACGCTCGCCTACCTCGTCGGCAAGGTGCCGGGCCAGGCCCTCGACGAGGTCACCGGCCTCCTCGGCACCCTGCTGCGCCCCGGCCGGATCCTCGGGGCCCGGAAGAGCCGCGGCAAGGGGGTCGTCGACCCGGCCGAGATGCGCGGCCTCTTCCCCGCGCCCGGCGCCACCGTCCGCGCGACCGTCGAACAGATCGCCGGTAACTTCGGCGGCAGCTCGGAGGCCGACTCCGGCGGCTCGCGCCACGGCGCCGTCGAGTCCGGACCGGGCGGCGACGACGCCGACTTCCTGGAGATCGACCAGTTCGCCAAACTGAAGCGCGTCGGACGCAAGCCGGGCCCGGTGCTCTTCGCCCTCCTGCTCCTGGTCTCCCTCGTCGCCTGCCGCAGCCTCCTCGGCGGCGGCGCGCTGGCCGGCGGCGCCCTGCTGCCCGCACCCGGCGACGTCTCCGACCTGTGGGGCCGCTACGCGGACGGCTGGCACGCCATCGGCACCGGCGGCACCCAGACCGCACCGCCCTACCTGGCCGTGATCTCGGCCCTCTCCGCGCTGTTCCTCGGCTCCACCGGCTTCGCGCTCACCCTGCTGCTGGTCTGCTCGGTCCCGCTCGCCGGACTCACCGCGTACTTCGTCACGCGCCCGCTGCTGCCCTCCCGGCTGCTGCGCGCCTGGGCGAGCGTCGCGTACGCCTTCCTGCCCGCCGCGACCGGCGCCCTCGCGACCGGCCGCCTCGGTACCGCCGTCCTCGCCGTCCTGCTCCCGCTGATCGCCCGTGCGGCCGTCTCCGCGCACGGCATGCGAGGCGGCGGCGACAGCCGCGGCAGCTGGCGCGCCACCTGGGCGTACACCCTGCTGCTCACCCTCGCGATGGCGTTCACCCCCGTGGTCTGGCCGCTCGCCGTGGTGCTCGGCATCGGGGTGCTGGCGCTGCGCCGCAACGACATCACGGCCTACGGCCTCCGCTTCCTCGCCGCTGTCGGCACCCCGCTGCTGGTCCTCGCGCCCTGGTCGCTCTCGCTCCTGACGAGCCCGTCGTCCTTCCTGAAGGAGGCGGGCCTGGAGACCGGTTCGGGCTCGGCCTCCGCGCTGGACCTCCTCGGAATCAGCCCCGGCGGGCCCAAGGCGGCCGGTGGCATCCTGCTCCTCGGCATCGTGCTGGCGGCGCTGGCCGCGCTGCTGCGAGGGGAGCGGCAGTTCGCCGCCCGGACCGCCTGGGTCGTGGCGCTGGTGGCCCTGGCCTTCGCCGGGGTGGCCAACGGCTCCGCCTGGGCGGGGCCCGCCACCCTCGTCTACGGCGGCGCGCTCATCGCCGCCGCGCTGGTCGGCGCGGACGGCGCCCGGATCCGCGTCGCCGAGCTCAGCTTCGGCTGGCGCCAGCCGGTCGCCGTCCTGATCGCGCTGGCCGCCGGGGTGGCCCCCGTGCTGGCCGCCGCCGGCTGGATGATCGGCGGCGCGGCGGGCCCCCTGGAGCGCCGCGACCCGGTGCAGGTGCCCGCGTTCGTCGCCGAGGAGAGCAGCACCCGGGACCAGCCGCGCACCCTGGTGCTCGGCGGGACCTCGCCGACCTCCGTCGCGTACACCCTGGTCCGCGGCTCCGGCGCGCGGCTGGGCGACGCCGAACTGGCCGCGGCCGGCGACGGCAACAGCCACCTCGACAAGGTCGTCGCCAACCTGGTCGCGGGCTCCGGCGCCGACCAGGGCAGCCAGCTCCGGGGCTTCGCGATCCGTTACGTCCTCGTACGGGACGGGGCGCCGAAGCAGATGAGCCGGGTCCTCGACGCGACCCCCGGCCTCAGCCGCCTCAGCCAGCTGGACGGCAGCGCGCTCTGGCGGGTGGACCGTCAGGTCGCCCGGATCATGATCGTCCCGTCGGCAGCCGCCGACGAGCAGCTCCCGGTGGGCTCCGGGCCCGTCGAGGCGCACACCGAGATCGAGCCGGGCGGCGCGGGCCGCGTGCTGCGGATCGCCGACGTCGCCGACCCCGGCTGGCAGGCCACGCTCGACGGCCGGCCGCTGACCCGCAAGACCGTCGACGGCTGGGCCCAGGGCTTCGAGCTCCCCACCGGGGGCGGCAGGCTGGACGTCACGTACGAGACGCCCTTCACGCACTCCGTGTGGATCTGGATCCAGGCCGCACTCGCCGTGGTCCTGCTGGTCCTCGCCCTGCCGGGCCGCCGCCGGGAGATCGACGACGACCTGCCCGAGGAGGACGTGGCGGTCCCCGCCGAGCCGGTCGCCGGTGAGGGGCGCCGGGCCCGCAGGCTGCGTGCGGCCGCGCTGGCCGAGGGCGACGACGGCGAGGGCTTCGACACGGACGAGGACGCGGGGGAGCGGGCGGAGGACGTCCCCGGCCGGCAGCCCGGCCCGGTGCCGCTCGACACCGACGACGGCCAGGACGTCTTCGTCCCCCAGCAGGCGGACGGCGACACCGGTCAGTACCCGGCGGTGCCGCCGCAGCAGCAGTACGGGGAGTGGGACGGCCGGCAGTACCAGGACGTCGGCTACCCGCAGTACCAGGACGGCCAGTACGGTGCCGCGCCGCAGCAACAGCCCGACGCTGCCGCCGGCTACGACCCGTACGGCTACCAGCAGCAGGGCGAGTACGACCCGTACGCCCAGGGCCAGGGCCAGTACGGCGACGCGGCGCAGCAGAACAGCGCCCCGTACGACCCCAACGCGGCGTACGACCCCCAGGCTCCGTACGACCCCAACACGGCGTACGGCAACGCTCCGTACGACGCGGGCCAGTACGGCGAGGGTCAGCAGTACGGCGCCCAGGGTCAGTACGGCACCCAGGGCCAGTACGGCGAGCAGGGTGCGTACGACCCGCAGAACCCCGACGAGAACCCCGACCAGAACCCCGCCCCGGGCCAGAACCCCTGGCCGACCGGTAACGCATCGCGAGGCGAGTCCGAGTGAAGTCCACCAGCCTGTCCCTCATCGCCGGGGCCGTGGCCCTCGCGGCCGTCACCGGATTCGCCGCGGTCAACGTGCCGGACGAAGGGGGCACGACGGCGGCGAAGACGGCCGTCCGGCTGCCCGTCGAACGCTCCAGCCTGCTCTGCCCGGCCCCCGGCCTGTCCGACCTCGCGGAGACGGAGTACACCTCCTTCACCCCGGTGGCGAAGAGCGGCGGCGCGACGAAACCGGGCGGCGCGGGCGAACCGGCCGGTACGGCCGAACTGCTCTCCACGGCGGCCAAGAGCACCGCCAAGGGCAAGGACAAGAAGACCAAGAAGGCGGACCCGGACAAGCCTGTCGTCCTCCTCAAGGAGCCCGGCAAACCGGCCACCGCCGAGGTGTCCGGCGCGGACGCTCCCGCCCTCGTCGGCACCGCCACGGGCCCGCTGGCCCCCGGCTGGACCGCCCAGCAGACGACCACCGTCGAGGCGGGCGACTCCCGCGGGCTGCTCGGCGTCAGCTGCACCGCGCCCGACACCGACTTCTGGTTCCCGGCCGCGAGCACGGCGAAGTCCCGCGAGGACTACGTCCACCTCACCAACCCGGACGACACCGCCGCCGTCGCCGACATCGAGCTGTACGGTCCGGACGGCACCCTCAAGTCCGACGTGGGCGAGGGCATCACGGTGCCCGCCCGGTCCGGCGTCCGCGTCCTCATCTCGACGCTGACCAGCAAGGCCGAAGACGATGTGACCGTCCACGTCACCACCAGGACCGGACGCGTCGGGGCGGTCGTCAGGGCCGCGGGCAGCGAGAACGGCAGCGACTGGCTCTCCGCCTCCGCCGAGCCGGCCGGCACCGTGGTCCTGCCCGGCATTCCGGCGGACGCGACCTCGGTGCGCCTGGTGGCCTTCGCCCCCGGCGAGGACGACGCCGACCTCACGGTGAAGCTGCTCGGCAAGACGGGCGCGATCTCACCGGTGGGTCACGAGGACCTCCACGTCAAGTCGCGGATGACCGCCGGCGTCGACCTGAAAAACCTGACCAGGGGCGAGCCGGGCTCCCTGCTCCTGACCCCCACCGAGGCCGGCAAGGCCACCCCGGTGGTGGCCGCACTGCGGGTGGTCCGCGGCAAGGGCGACAAGCAGGAGGTCGCCTACATCCCGGCGACCGGCCCGGTGGGCGCCCAGGCGACCGCCGCCGACAACCGGGCGAAGGGTTCGGTCCTCTCGCTCACCGCCCCCGCCTCCGCCGGCACCGTCAAGGTCACGGCGTCCGCGGGCAGCAAGGGCGGCACCCCGGTCAGCAAGACGTACCAGGTCGCCGCCGGCACGACGGTCGCGGTCACCCCGCCCGTCCCGGCGGGGCTCAAGGGCACGTACGCGCTGACCGTCGAGACGCAGTCGGGCGGGCCGGTCCACGCCTCCCGCACGCTGACGGTCCCGATGGACGGCATCCCGATGTTCACGGTGCAGACGCTGCCCGACGACCGCGGAACGGTCGAGGTGCCGGCCGCCGAACAGGACCTGTCGGTCCTCGACGACTGACGCCCGTCGGCGGGCCGCCCGGACATCCGCCCACGCGGCGGCCCGCCGCCACCGTGCGGTCTACTCCTGCCCGTACCGGGGATCGACCGACTCGGGCGAGAGCCCGAGCAGCTCCGCGACCTGCTCCACCACGACCTCGTGCACCAGCAGCGCACGCTCGTCACGGTTCTTGGTGCGGATCTCGACGGGGCGCCGGTAGACGACGATCTGCGCGGGCCGTTCCTTCTCCGCGGACAGCGCGCTCCCCAGCGGAACGATCTCCTCCGAGGTCCCCGGCACGTCGAGGACCACGAAGTCGACCTCGGCCAGCTGCGGCCACCGCCGCTCCAGCCGCTCCACCGAGTCCTGCACGAGATCGCGGAAACTGTCCGCCCTGCTGGCCGAGAGCGGCACCTGGGGAGGGGCGACGGGGCCGCGCATGCCGCGGCCGTGTCGGTCTCGGCGCCGCGGTCGGGGCTCGGACGGGTGGGGCGGTACGGGACTGTCCATCACTGACGCAGCGTAGCCTTCCGCGGGGTGAGCGGCCTCGGACTGCCCGGGCGCGAGCCGGCCTGTCCGTTCCCCTGTCCGTTCTTGACTGATCCGGCCAAGGGATGACCCGTTTCAGGCCCCGCACCTGATCACTGATCTCCCGCCGTACGACAGCTTTTGTGCCGAGTGATGACCGGAATCATCGCCGCCACGAACCGCGCCCCCCTCCTCCCTCCCAGGTCAGGGGAGTTGCCCGGGAGGGGCCCGGGCCCGGGGTCACACGGCGACACGGTGGGGTGAGCCGGGGCGGAGTCGTCGCAGCCCGCTCAAGAGTGCGGTACCGTCCAACATCGTGAGCCCTGTACGTCGCTGTTCGCGCACCGCGTGCGGCCGCCCTGCCGTCGCGACACTGACGTACGTCTATGCCGACTCGACTGCGGTCCTCGGCCCGCTCGCCACCTACGCCGAGCCCCACTGCTACGACCTCTGTGCCGAGCACAGTGAGCGCCTGACCGCGCCACGTGGCTGGGAGGTCGTCCGGCTCTCCGACCCCTCCGCGCCCGTAGGCCCCAGCGGTGACGACCTCGAAGCGCTGGCCAACGCCGTACGGGAAGCCGCGCGTCCGCAGGACCGCGGGGACGGCACCCGAGGCGGCGGCCCGCGCACCGCCGACCCGGTGGAGGTCGCCCGCAGGGGCCACCTCCGCGTGCTGCGCTCGCCCGACTCCTGAAAGGCCCCTCCCCGGGGCGTGGGACGCTCTCGGCCGCCGGGTAGTTTGGCGGTCCGAAGAGACCTCAGGAGGACCGGCCCGTGACTGCAGACCTGTCGCAGCTCGTGAAGGCGTACGACGTGCGCGGAGTCGTGCCCGACCAGTGGGACGAGGCGCTGGCCGAGCTGTTCGGGGCGGCGTTCGTCGAGGTGACCGAGGCGGACGCGATCGTCATCGGCCACGACATGCGCCCCACGTCCCCCGCCCTGTCGGGAGCCTTCGCCCGGGGCGCGGCGGCCCGCGGGGCCGATGTCACCCTGATCGGCCTCTGCTCGACCGACCAGCTGTACTACGCGTCGGGGTCACTGGACCTGCCGGGCGCGATGTTCACGGCCTCGCACAACCCGGCGCGGTACAACGGCATCAAGATGTGCCGGGCCGGTGCGGCCCCGGTCGGCCAGGACACCGGCCTCGCCGAGATCCGCACCCTGGTCGAGAAGTGGTCCGGGACCGGCGCACCGCAGCCGTCCACCACCCCCGGCACGGTCACCGAACGCGACACGCTCAAGGACTACGCCGCCCACCTGCTGTCCCTGGTCGACCTGTCGACGATCCGCCCCCTGAAGGTGGTCGTGGACGCGGGCAACGGCATGGGCGGCCACACGGTCCCGACCGTGTTCGCGGGCCAGCGGCTTGAACTCGTCCCGATGTACTTCGAGCTGGACGGCACGTTCCCGAACCACGAGGCCAATCCGCTCGACCCGGCGAACATCGTCGACCTCCGGGCCCGGGTGGTGGCCGAGGGCGCCGACCTCGGCCTGGCCTTCGACGGCGACGCGGACCGCTGCTTCGTCGTGGACGAGCGGGGCGCGGGCGTCTCCCCCTCGGCGATCACCGCCCTGGTCGCGGCCCGGGAACTGGCCCGCAACGGCAACCGGGGCACGGTCATCCACAACCTGATCTCCTCCCTCTCGGTCCCGGAGGTCGTCCGCGAACACGGCGGCACCCCCGTCCGCACCCGGGTCGGCCACTCCTTCATCAAGGCGGAGATGGCCGCGCACGGCGCGATCTTCGGCGGCGAGCACTCCGCGCACTACTACTTCCGCGATTTCTGGAACGCCGATACGGGCATGCTCGCCGCTCTCCACGTCCTGGCCGCCCTCGGAGGCCAGGAGGGGCCGCTCTCGGCTCTGGTGGCCCAGTACGACCGCTACACCGACTCGGGCGAGATCAACTCCACGGTCGACGACCAGCAGGCCCGGACGGCCGAGGTACGAGCGGCCTTCGCCACCCGTGAGGGCGTCACCACCGACGATCTGGACGGCCTCACGGTCACGTCCCCGGACTGGTGGTTCAACCTCCGCCCCTCCAATACGGAGCCCTTGCTGCGCCTGAACGTCGAGGCGGGCGACGAGGAGACGATGGCGGCGGTACGGGACGAGGTGCTGACGTTGATCCGCGCCGCGCGTCCCTGACCCGGGATCCGCACCCCGGTCCGTGGCCCGCTGGTCACCTTCCAGCCCCCGCCCTTCCTCTCCCGCCCCTCGGGCGTTCGAGGAGCGGGGGCCCGGGGGTGGAGCCCCCGGTCACGGGAAGCGGCGGGCAGGGGACAAGGCCCGCCGCGGGCGTCCCCGCCCCGGCCGGGCCAGGCCGCGCCCCCGTCACCCCAGCGGTAGGCTGACCACCCACGCCACACCACCCTCGTCCGCCCGAAGGGACACCCACCCATGCCGCTCGAAGCCGGCCTCCTGGAGATCCTGGCCTGCCCGGCCTGCCACTCCCCCCTCGACGACCGGTCCGCGGCCGACAGCCCCGAACTGATCTGCACCGGCTCGGACTGCGGCCTGGCCTACCCCGTACGGGACGGCATCCCCGTCCTGCTCGTCGACGAGGCCCGCCGCCCCGCATAACAGGGCCCCACCCCGCACGGTGATTGGCACGTGATCGGAGGACCGTCCCCATGCTCGACGAGTCGTTGCTCGACGCCCCGGAAGCCCTGGCCCGAGCCGACCGCCGCGGTCTGCTCCGCGGCGCCGCCGAGGCCGGGGCCAGGGTCCGTACCGCCGCCCGCCACGCGACGGAGGCCGGGATCACCGGTCTGACCCCGGAGGGCCGCCCGCGCGCCGTCCTGGTCGCGGGCTCAGGCACCGCCGCATCCGGCGTCGCCGACCTGATCGCGGCCCTGGCCGGAGCCTCCGTACCGGTCACGCGCATCCGCCCGACCGGAGTCGCCCCCGCAGCGGGCGCGTTGCGATGGACGCTGCCCGGCTGGGCCGGCTCCGTCGACCTGCTCCTCATCGCCACGGCGGACGGCTCCGAACCGGGCCTCGCCCTCCTCGCGGAGCAGGCGTACCGCCGCGGCTGCACCGTCGTGGCCGTGGCGCCCCGGCAGTCGCCGCTGCGCGAAGCGGTCGACGGGGTGCACGGCCTCGTCGTACCGATGGCCTCCGCCCCGCACGGCGAGTACGACGCCGAGACCTCGGCCGCGGGCCCCGGCACCCTCTGGGCCCTGTTCACCCCGCTGCTCGCGCTGCTCGACCGCGTCGGCCTGGTCACCGCGCCCGCCGAGGCGCTGCAGAGTGTCGCCGACCGCCTGGACCGCACGGCGGAGCGCTGCGGACCGGCGATCGCCACGTACAGCAACCCCGCCAAGACCCTGGCGGCCGAACTCGCGGACAGCCTGCCCCTCGTCTGGACCGAGGGCGACGCCGCGGGGCCGGTCGGGCGCCGGTTCGCCGCGGTGCTGGCCGAGCTCTCGGGCCGCCCGGCGCTCGCCGCCGAGCTCCCCGAGGCACTTCCCGCCCACGGGGGACTGCTGGCCGGAGCCTTCGCCGCGGGGGCCGATCCCGACGACTTCTTCCGGGACCGGGTCGACGAGTCCGAACCCCTTCACGCCCGGGTCGTCCTGCTCCGGGACCGGCCCACCGGCGGGCTGAGCGCGGCCCCAGCGGCCCGCGAACTGGCCCTGGGCCACGACGCGCCCATCAGCGAGCTGGAGCCGGAGGAGGGCAGCACGCTGGAAGCCCTCGCCGAACTCCTGGCGATCACCGACTTCGCCGCCGTCTACCTGGCCCTCGCCTCGGCAGCCCGCGCCTGAACCCCGCGGCCCGTGAACGACGCGACCACGTACGGCACACGGCGCGAACCCACCGAAAAGCACGCCCACCGCACAGCACGCCCACCACGAGGCACACCCACCACCCAGCGCACGCATCTCACACAGCACGAGGACGAATTCATGGACCGGCTCTCCAACACCGTGCGCCCGTACGCCTGGGGCTCCACCACCGCCATCCCGGCCCTGTTGGGCGTCGCCCCGACCGGCGAGCCGCAGGCGGAGATGTGGATGGGCGCCCACCCCGGCGCCCCCTCCCGGATAACCCGCACCGGCGCCCTCGACGCATCCGCCATCCCCTCCCCGGCTCCCGCCGAACAAGCGCTCACCGACGTCATCGCCGCCGACCCGGTCGGCGAACTCGGCCAGGCCGCCGTCGACAAGTTCGGCCCCCGCCTCCCCTTCCTCCTCAAGCTCCTCGCCGCCGGAGCACCGCTCTCCCTCCAGGTCCACCCCGACCTCGCCCAGGCACAGCGGGGTTACGCGGACGAGGAGCGCCGGTCCGTACCGATCGACGCCGCCCACCGCACGTACAAGGACGCCAACCACAAGCCCGAACTCATCTGTGCGCTCACCCCCTTCGACGGCCTGTGCGGCTTCCGCCGGCCCGTCGAGGCGGCCGAGGCGATGGAAGGGCTGGGCGTCGACTCCCTGAAGCCGTACGCGGATCTGCTGCGCGCCCACCCGGACGAGGCCGCCCTGCGCGAGGTCCTCACCGCGATCCTGACGGCGGACCCCGCGGAGATGGCCGACACGGTCGCGGCCGCGGCGGCCGCCGCCGAACGGATCGGCGGCACCTACGCCCCGTACGCCCGCATCGCCCACCACTTCCCCGGTGACGCCGGGGTCATCGCGGCCATGCTGTTGAACTACGTGCAACTGCAGCCCGGAGAGGCCCTGTTCCTGGGCGCCGGTGTGCCGCACGCCTACCTCGACGGTCTCGGCGTCGAGATCATGGCCAACTCGGACAACGTCCTGCGCTGCGGACTGACGCCCAAGCACATCGACGTACCCGAACTCCTGCGCATCGTCCGCTTCGAAGCGACCGAACCGGGCATCCTGCGCCCCGAGGCGTCCCCGTCCGGCGAGGAGCTCTACGAGACACCGGTCGACGAGTTCCGCCTCTCCCGCTACGACCTCTCCCCGGGCGCCGCCCCGGTCGACCTGACGGCGGCCACGCCCCAGATCCTGCTCTGCACGGCAGGCACACCGAAGGCCGGCGCGCTCGGCCTCGGCCCCGGCGAGTCGGTCTTCGTAAGGGCGGGGGAGAAGGCCGAAGTGTCCGGTACGGGTACGTTGTTCCGTGCCACTGTGGTGGCCTGACGTACCGTCCGCACCAGCGACTGCAACAATGTCCGGCCGTACCGCGGCCGCCGGAGCCGCAGCACCGAAGAAGGGACACCAGGCACCCATGAGTGCGTCAGGCGGAACCAAGGCGATCGTGGCGGCGCTCGCCGCCAACCTCGCGATCGCAGTGGCCAAATTCGTGGCGTTCCTGTTCAGTGGCTCGTCGTCGATGCTCGCGGAGAGCGTCCACTCGCTCGCCGACTCGGGCAACCAGGGCCTGCTGCTGCTCGGCGGCAAGAAGGCCCAGCGCGAGGCCACCCCCCAGCACCCCTTCGGGTACGGGCGCGAGCGCTACATCTACGCCTTCCTCGTCTCCATCGTCCTGTTCTCGGTCGGTGGCATGTTCGCGGTGTACGAGGGCTACGAGAAGATCAAGCACCCGCACGCGATCGAGGCCTGGTACTGGCCGGTCGGCGTCCTGGTCTTCGCGATCATCGCCGAGAGCTTCTCCTTCCGTACGGCGATCAGGGAGTCCAACGAGACCCGCGGCTCGCTCTCCTGGACCCAGTTCGTCCGCCGCGCGAAGGCCCCGGAACTCCCCGTCGTCCTGCTCGAGGACCTCGGCGCGCTCATCGGCCTCGTCCTCGCGCTCGCCGGTGTCGGCCTGGCCCTCGGCACCGGCAACGGTGTGTGGGACGGCATCGGCACCCTGTGCATCGGCATCCTGCTGATCGTCATCGCGATCGTCCTGGCCGCCGAGACCAAGTCCCTGCTGCTCGGTGAGGCCGCCGGAACCGACCAGGTCGACAAGATCAAGGCCGCGGTCGTCGACGGCCACACCGTCACCGGCGTCATCCACATGCGTACGCTCCACCTCGGCCCGGAGGAGCTGCTGGTCGCCGCCAAGATCGCGGTTCAGCACGACGACACCGCCACCGAGGTCGCCAACGCCATCAACGCCGCGGAGTCCCGCATCCGCGAGGCCGTCCCGATCGCCCGTGTCATCTACCTCGAGCCGGACATTTACAACGAGGCGGCGGCCGCGGCCGGCGTCAACCCGGCCAAGCGGGTGGGCGGAGCACCGGCCGCCCCGGCGGCCGACCAGACCCGCGGCGACACCCCCGACGCCCCGGCCGACCCGACGGAATCCGGTCACTGACCACCTCCGATGCGCCGATGAGGCCGCTTCCGGACCCGGTGGACTGGGAGCGGCTGGGCCGTTCGGTGTAGATTCGTCAGCAGTGTCAGACGTCGCTGCTGATGGCGGTCGATCGGTCCGTACGCCGGACCGGCCGAGGGAGAGAGGGCCTCCGACGGACTGCGCTGCGAACCGCTCGGGCATTCGTGTGCCCCCGCGTGCCGCAGAGCCGCCCTACCCACCCTCGACCCATCACGAGGAGCAGCCCGTTATGACGACGGTCGCCAATCGACAGGACTTCAAGGTCGCCGACCTCTCCCTCGCAGCCTTCGGCCGCAAGGAGATCACCCTCGCCGAGCACGAGATGCCCGGCCTGATGTCGATCCGCAAGGAGTACGCCGCCGCGCAGCCGCTGGCCGGCGCCCGCATCACCGGTTCGCTGCACATGACCGTGCAGACGGCCGTGCTGATCGAGACCCTGGTCGCCCTCGGCGCCGAGGTCCGCTGGGCCTCCTGCAACATCTTCTCCACTCAGGACCACGCGGCCGCCGCCATCGCGGTGGGCCCGAACGGCACCCCGGAAGCCCCCGCCGGCGTCCCGGTCTTCGCCTGGAAGGGCGAGTCGCTGGAGGAGTACTGGTGGTGCACGGAGCAGGCGCTGACCTGGCCGAACACCCCCACCGGTGGTCCGAACATGATCCTCGACGACGGTGGTGACGCCACCCTCCTCGTCCACAAGGGCGTGGAGTTCGAGAAGGCCGGCGCGGCCCCGGACCCGGCGACCGCGGACAGCGAGGAGTACGCGTACATCCTCACGCTGCTGAACCGGACCCTCGGCGAGTCCCCGCAGAAGTGGACGCAGCTGGCGTCCGAGATCCGTGGGGTCACGGAGGAGACCACGACCGGTGTGCACCGGCTGTACGAGATGCACCGCGACGGCACCCTCCTGTTCCCGGCGATCAACGTCAATGACGCGGTCACCAAGTCGAAGTTCGACAACAAGTACGGCTGCCGCCACTCGCTGATCGACGGCATCAACCGCGCCACCGACGTCCTGATCGGCGGCAAGACCGCCGTCGTCTGCGGCTACGGCGACGTGGGCAAGGGCTGCGCGGAGTCCCTGCGTGGCCAGGGCGCCCGGGTGATCATCACGGAGATCGACCCGATCTGCGCGCTGCAGGCGGCGATGGACGGCTACCAGGTCGCCACCCTCGACGACGTCGTCGCGCAGGCCGACATCTTCGTCACCACGACGGGCAACAAGGACATCATCATGGCCGCCGACATGGCCAAGATGAAGCACCAGGCCATCGTCGGCAACATCGGCCACTTCGACAACGAGATCGACATGGCCGGCCTCGCCAAGATCGACGGCATCGTCAAGGACGAGGTCAAGCCGCAGGTCCACACCTGGACGTTCCCCGACGGCAAGGTCCTCATCGTGCTGTCCGAGGGCCGCCTGCTGAACCTGGGCAACGCGACCGGTCACCCCTCGTTCGTGATGTCCAACTCGTTCGCGGACCAGACCCTGGCCCAGATCGAGCTGTTCACCAAGCCCGAGGAGTACCCGACCGACGTCTACGTGCTGCCCAAGCACCTGGACGAGAAGGTCGCCCGCCTCCACCTCGCAGCGCTCGGCGTGAGGCTCACGACGCTCCGCCCCGAGCAGGCCGCCTACATCGGCGTCGAGGTCGACGGCCCGTACAAGTCCGACCACTACCGCTACTGAGACGGTCGCTGCCCGCGACGGCCTGCCGGTGACCTGGCCCCCCACCACCGGTCGGTGAGGACCGGCCACCGGCAGACCCCGCAGCGCCTGCGGACACGCACGCGTACGCAGACCCGGTGACTCAGCAGCAGCTACGAACGCAGGCCCCCGCACCCCCGTGCCGGGGGCCTGCGCCGTACCGCACCCGCACAGCCCGAGGAACCCGAAGGACCCCATGCCACGCGGCCGATATTCGCTCCACGATCTCCACGACCACACCCCCCTCGGTGAAGAACACTTCCACTGCGCACCCGGCCCGTCCGGCTGGCGCTACGTCTCCCAGTCGACCGCCCCGTCCGGCGATCACCTCGGATCCGTCGACCTCACCCTCGACGAGCTCGGCCGCCCCATTCGTCTCGAACTCCACGCCGCGAGCTGGCAGGTCCGCGGCGCCGCCCTCGAAGGCGTCACCTGGGTGCGCACCGACCCGAGCGGCACCCACGCCACCGAAGGCAATGTCCGCGCCCACGCCTTCAACGGCACGTCCCCCGCGTTCCTCATCGCCACCGCACGGCTGCTGCGCCTCACCCCCGCCTCCGCGCCCACCCGGCTCCGTCTCGTCACCTTCACGGACCCGGTGCTCGCCCCCCGTACCGTCGACCAGTCCTGGGCCCTGGTGAACAGTGAAGCGCACCCCACTGACAACGGCCCCCTGACTGTGGACGCGTACCAGGTCAGCGCCCTGGACACCGGTGAGCAGTACACCGTCCACCTCGCCGGCGACGTAGTCCTCTCGGCCCCCGGCATCGAGCTCGAAGAGCTGGAATCCCCGCCCTCGGACCGGTAGGGGCCGCCAGGCGGCGGCAGCGCCACGCAGGCCCCATCCCTAAGCGGGTGGAACGAATCCACTGCTGGGCGCCCGCACCGCGGCGTCCGCCCCTTGAACCTCCGGCGCGCGCTCGGGCAGGACGGGCTGGGCGGGGTGCGCTTGCGCGGGAGCGGGAGGGGACACCGGAGCCGGGTGAGCGCGGGGGACGGGGTGGGCCGTGGGAACCGCGGCAGGGGTCGCGCCGAACGCCCGTCGCGCATCACGCGCCTGCCGTTCGTGCACCACAGAGGCCAGGAACGCGGCGGCAGGGACACCCACCGGCGCCGGAACCCCGGTTCGCGCAGCGAGTTCCCCGGCCAGCCGTTGCGACATGTCCCGGCCCACGACGGCGTCCAACTGGTGCATCCGCGTCAGGTACTGCCGCACCGCAAGCCACAGATCGTCCGGGACCGCCGACAGATCCAGTCCGGCGAACCGCCCGACCAGCCAGGGCGGCGGAGGCGGTACGGCAGCAGCCCGGCCCGCCGGCACCCGCTCCCGTACGACCAGCGTCCCCGCGAAGACATCCCCGAGCCGCCGCCCGCGCGCCGAAACCAGCGAGGCGACCGCGGCGACCGCACCGAGCGTCGCAAGGATCTCCACCATGCCCATCGCGCCGCGCACCAGCGCATGCCGGAACCGGATGGGCCCCCCGTCGTCCCGCACCACCCGAAGCCCGCACGCGAGCTTCCCCAGCGAACGGCCGTGGCTGAGCGTTTCCACCGCGACCGGGGCTCCCACCAGAACGAGCAGGAAGGTCGCCACGGTCACCGCCGCAACAGCCGCTTCGTCGAGCGTGACCGTCGCGATGGCCAACCCGATCGACACCAGGACGAACACCGACCCCACCGCCACCAGATCGATGGCCAGAGCCAGGGCGCGGCTCGGCAGTTTCGCCGGCCGCAAACCCAGCACGACCGCGTCCCCGGTCACCAACTCACTCATCGCCGCCCACCCTTCGCCGATCATCCCTGCCCCTCGGGGCCACAGTCTGCCAAGCTGACCCGCAACGCGCCCCAGTTGTACGCCGCAGTTGTACGGACCCGTACACACCCCTGCCAGGAGCAGCAGCCGACCATGGACCTCGACGTCTTCGTCAACGCCCACCGCATCGAGTGGGACCGTCTGGACCACCTCCTGCACCGCGGGCGCAAGCTCACGGGCGCGGAAGCCGACGAACTCGTCGACCTCTACCAGCGCACCGCCACCCATCTCTCCCTGATCCAGTCCAGTGCCCCGGACCCTCTGCTCACCGCGCGCCTCACACAACTGGTGGCCCGGGCGCGCTCCGCGGTGACGGGGACCCGCCGCGCCTCCTGGCGTGACGCCGCGCATTTCCTCACGGCAGGCTTTCCCGCAGCGGTCTACCGATCCAGGCACTGGTGGATACCCACCGCGGTCCTCTCCGCGCTCCTGGCCGCTCTGATGGGCTGGTGGATCGGGGCCCACCCGGAGGTCCAGTCGGCCATCGCCGCACCGGAGGACCTCCGCCGGCTGACCAGCCCGGGCGGCGAGTACGAGACGTACTACTCCAGCCATCCGGCGGCCTCGTTCGCCGCCCAGGTCTGGACGAACAACGCCCAGGCCGCGGCCATGTGCCTGGTGCTCGGCGCGTTCCTCTGCGTCCCGGTGATCTGGATCCTCTTCGTCAACGTGCTGAACCTCGCGGTCGGCATCGGCCTGATGTCCTCGGCGGGCCGGCTCGACACGTTCCTGGGCCTGATCCTTCCGCACGGGCTCCTCGAACTCACGGCGGTCTTCGTCGCTGCCGGAACCGGTCTCCGCCTGGGCTGGACAGTCATCGACCCGGGCCCGTACACCCGGCGCGCAGCTCTGGCACAACAGGGCCGGGCAGCCCTCGGCATGGCGATCGGACTCGCCCTCGTCCTGTTCGTGTCGGGTCTCATCGAAGGCTTCGTCACCCCCTCGGGCCTTCCGACCTGGGCACGCATTGTCATCGGCATCGCCGCCGAGCTGGCCTTCCTCGCCTACGTCTACATCCTGGGTGGCCGGGCGTCCCGGTCCGGCGACGCAGGCGACATCGCAGCAGTCGAACGAAGCGCCGAGCTGCCGGTAGCCGCCTGATGTGCGTACGGCTCCACTGGCCTGCTAGTCTCCTCCTCGCCCCAAAAACTGTTGACACAGCGGATGGGGGGAGGTAGATTTGAACGGTTGCCTCGAACTGGACAAGTTCGAGCCCAACGGTTAGAGTCACCCTCGCTCTCGACGGGAACTCATTTTCCGCAGAGCCAATTGATTCCCACTCTCCGAAGCGTGAAGCCGGTTATTTTGGCGCTATTGCTTCTGATAAAGTCGAATCTGCCGAAAGGCGAGGCCTCTTCAACGGCCACTGGATTCAAATTCGGACCGGTAAACGGGACGGAATGGGTCTGGTAAGGTTGGAACCGCTGAAAAGGGAAAGCGCGAAAGCGAAGAACTGGAAAGCAAAAATGCGAGGCCCGCTTCGACCGGGAATCGGACACGAAAGAGTCTGATAGAGTCGGAAACGCAAGACCGAAGGGAAGCGCCCGGAGGAAAGCCC
>NZ_JBIAIU010000016.1:0-47701 GCF_042871565.1 Streptomyces sp. NPDC005775
CGCCCCGGGGCCCCTCCACCGGGCCCCCCCCCCCCCGGCGGGGCCGGGGGGGGGGGGGGGCGGGGCCCGGGCCCGGGCCGGGGGGGGGGGGGGGGGGGGGGGGGGGGGGGGGCCCCCCCCCCCCCCCCCTCCCGTCCGGCTCAGTCCCCGTCCGGGTCGGCCCGCTCCAGTGCCGGCCGGCGCGGGGCCGCCGAGTCCGTCAGCAGGAAGTCGGCCGCCGCGGTGTCTGTCACCAGGCTGGTCACGAGGCCGGACCGCAGCACCGCTCCGATCGCCGCCGCCTTGCGCTGACCGCCGGCGATCGCCACCACCTCGGGGATCCGGCGCAGCCGGTCCGCCTCGACCGTGATGCAGCGCTCGCCGAGGTCGCGGCCGACCCGCCGTCCGTCCGAGTCGAAGAGATGGGCCGACATCTCGGCGGCCACGCCCAGTGAGGCGTAGTGCTCGCGCTCCGCGTCGGAGAGCATGTCGTGCACGGTGGAGATCCCGGGCTCCCACGAACCGATGGAGACGGCCGCGACCGTCACCTTGTCGAAGTACTCGAAGGCGCGCGCGATGCCCGTCTGGTGACGCAGCGCGGCGGCCGTCGCCGGATCGGGGAGCAGCATCGGCGCGTAGATCGGGTGGGCCTCGCCGCCGGACACCTGTGCGGCACGCCGCACGGCCTCGACCGAACCGCGTTCGGCCGTTCCCGCGTCGTACACCCCGGTGAGCTGCACGACCGTGCAGGGAGGAAGCCGGTCGAGGGCCGCCGCCATGTGGATGGTGGACCGTCCCCAGGCGAGCCCGAGCACATCGCCCTCGTTCACCAGTTCGCCGAGCAGGTCGGCCGCGACCTCGCCCAGGTTCTCCGGGTCGGCGGCGTCGTCCTGCTCCTCCGCCGGGGATTCGACCACGACCGCGTGGCGCAGCCCGTAGCGGGCGCGGAGCGCGTCGGAGCGCTCGGCGTCCAGCTCCGCGGGGACCCTGATCTCGATCCGTACGAGGTCACGTTCCAGAGCCGTCTCCAGGACCCGGGCCACCTTGAAGCGGCTGACGCCGAACTCCTCGGCGATCTGGATCTTGGATTTGCCCTCGAGGTAGAAGCGGCGGGCCATGGCCGCCGCCTGCACCAGCTCCGCGGGCCCCATCCGCAGGGCGGACCGGCCCGCCGACATTGCAGACACCGCGTTCTCCTCACTGCTGTTCACGCTCTCGATACGCCGTTCATCCTGTCAGATACGGCGATCCTTGATCGGTCCCGTCGGACCGCGTTCATCTGCTCTTGGCCCGGCCGACCTGCGATCAGGGGCCGGAGCGGGTGCCCGCGCCGTCATCGGCGTCAGTGGCCGCACGCCCACTGCGCCGAGGCGATGGCCCCCTCGGCCTTGGCGCGCAGGGCCCGGACCGCATCAGCCGGGTCCTTGGCGCCGTACACGGCGGAACCCGCGACGAAGACGTCCGCGCCCGCCTCCGCGCACCGTTCGATCGTGGACTCGGAGACGCCGCCGTCGACCTGGAGCCACAGTTCGAGGCCGTGCTTGGAGATCAGTTCACGGGTGCGGCGGATCTTCGGCAGCATGATGTCGAGGAAGGCCTGGCCCCCGAAGCCGGGCTCCACCGTCATGATCAGCAGCATGTCGAGCTCGGGGAGCAGATCCTCGTACGGCTCGATGGGCGTCGCCGGCCTGAGCGCCATGGACGCGCGGGCGCCCTTGGCCCGGATCTCCCGCGCGAGCCTGACGGGGGCGGCCGCGGCCTCCGCGTGGAAGGTGACGGACCCCGCTCCCGCCTCGACGTACTGCGGGGCCCAGCGGTCCGCGTCCTCGATCATCAGATGGCAGTCCAGCGGCGTGCTGGTGGCCCTGCTGAGCGCTTCCACGATCGGGACGCCGAGCGTCAGATTGGGCACGAAGTGATTGTCCATGACATCCACATGGAGCCAGTCGGCGCCTTCGACTGCCTGCGCCTCCTCGGCGAGACGTGCGAAGTCGGCGGACAGAATGCTGGGGTTGATCTGGGCCATGGGGCCAAGCCTGCCATGTTCTGCGGCAGTTCCCCGCTTCGGTGCGCTCCAAAGCCTCACGGGATCATTACAGTTCGCGCATTCCAGGCCTTTTCGCTCCTGCCGAGGGGCATCCGGGGTGATCAGCCGGTACGCCGGAGCAGGGCCAGGTACATCGCGTCCGTCCCGTGCAGATGCGGCCAGAGCTGGACGTCGGGTCCGTCGCCCAGCGCGGGCACCCCGGGCATCAGCGGGCGGGCGTCCACCCACTCGGCCTCGACGGGCGCGCCGCCGCGGCCCTTGAGTACGTCCTCGACGACCACCCGGGTCTCCGCGAGGTGCGGCGAGCACGTCGCGTATCCGACGATGCCGCCGATCCGCACCGCCTTCAGCGCCTCGCGGAGCAGTCCTCGCTGGAGGGGCGCGAAGCTCTCCAGGTCCTCCTTGCGGCGGCGCCAGCGCGCCTCCGGCCGGCGGCGCAGCGCTCCGAGGCCCGTGCACGGGACGTCCATCAGGATCCGGTCGAAGGTGTCGGGCAGCCACGGCGGGCGGGTGCCGTCGGCGGTGATCACCTGGTACGGGCCCGGGTTGCCGGCCAGTGAGCGCTCGACGAGGCGGGCCCGATGGGGCTGCTTCTCGGCGGCCAGCAGCGCGGCGCCCCGGCCGGCGGCGAGGGCCGCCAGCAGTGCGGCCTTGCCGCCGGGACCGGCGCAGCCGTCGAGCCAGCGGGTGTCGCTGCCCTCCAGCGGGGCGTTGGCGAGGGCGGCGGCGACGAGCTGACTGCCCTCGTCCTGGACGCCGGCCCGGCCCTCCTGCACGGCGGTCAGGGCGCCGGGCTCGCCGCCCTCGGCCATCCGCACGGCGTAGGGGGACCAGCGGCCCGGCAGGCCGCTCTCCTCGCCGAGGGCGTCGAGGAGCTCCTCGGTGGTGGAGCGTCCGGGGCGGGCGACCAGGGTGACCTCGGGCCGCTCGTTGTCGGCCTCGAGCAGGTCCTCGATGCCCGCGCGGCCGCCACCCAGCGAGTCCCAGAGCGCCGAGACGACCCAACGCGGATGCGAGTGCACGATCGCGAGGTGGTCCTCGGCGTCGTCCTCGTAGGAGGGGGCGACCCGCTCCACCCAGCCGTCGAGGTCGTCCGCGGACACCTTGCGCAGGACGGCGTTGACGAACTTGGCGCGCCCCTCGCCGAGCACCACCCGGGCCAGCTCCACGCTCGCGGAGACCGCCGCGTGCGTCGGGATGCGGGTGCCGAGCAGCTGGTGGACGCCCATGTTCAGGACGTCCAGGACGGGCGGGTCGACCTCGCGCAGCGGCCGGTCGATGCAGGCGGCGACGATCGCGTCATACGTGCCCTGGCGGCGCAGCGTCCCGTAGACCAGCTCGGTCGCCAGCGCCGCGTCCCGGTTGTCGAAGTCGCCCTTGGCCCTGGCCTTCTTCAGCAGCGGGGGGAGGACGAGGTTGGCGTACGCGTCGCGTTCGTCGACGGCCCTGAGGGCCTCGAAGGCGAGGAAGCGCACCGGGTCCTTCTGCGGGCGGCGGTGCGGCTTGGCGGGACGGCGACGCGGCTGGTCGTTCACGTGAAAGGTGCTCCGCTGATGGTGAGGGGGCTAACCGTCCCAGCCTACGTCCCCGGCCCGGCCCGCCGGTCCGCCGGTCCGCGCGGACCGTCAGCCGCCCACGAGCTCGCCGGGGACGATGCGCACCCCGCGCGCCCAGTCAGCCGCACGCATGGGCTTCTTGCCCTGCGGCTGGACCCAGAGCAGCTCGATCGCGTGCGATCCGGTGCCGACGTACACGTTGTTCTTGCCCGCGGACAGTTCGCCGGGCGCCAGATCCGTCCGGTCCACGACGGGAACGGCCTGGATCAGCTTGAGGCGCTCGCCGCGGAAGACGGTCCACGCGCCGGGGGCCGGGGTGCAGCCCCGGACCACCCGGTCGACGCGCAGGGCGGGGGCCGACCACCGCACCTGGGCGTCCTCGACGGTGATCTTCGGTGCCAGGGTGATCCCCTCGGTGGGCTGCGGCACGGCGTGCAGGGTGCCGTCCTCGATGCCGTCCATCGTCGCGGCGAGCAGCCCGGCACCGGCGAAGGCCAGCCGGGTCAGCAGATCACCGCTGGTGTCGGTGGGCCGCACCTCCTCGGTGAGGACGCCGTAGACCGGTCCCGAGTCGAGTCCCTCCTCGATGAGGAAAGTGGAGGCTCCCGTCACCTCGTCGCCCGCCATGACGGAGTGCTGGACGGGTGCGGCGCCGCGCCAGGCGGGCAGCAGCGAGAAGTGGAGATTGACCCAGCCGCGGGCGGGCACGTCGAGTGCGGTCCTGGGCAGCAGCGCCCCGTAGGCGACGACGGGGCAGCAGTCCGGCGCGATCTCCCGGAGCCGGGCGAGGAAGTCCTCGTCCCGCGGCCTGGCCGGCTTGAGCACCTCGATGCCGGCTTCCTCGGCCCGCTGGGCGACGGGACTGGCCACCAGCCGCCGGCCACGCCCCGCCGGTGCGTCGGGCCTGGTCACCACGGCGGCCACGTCATGGCGGCCGGAGGCGATCAGGGCGTCCAGTGCGGGTACGGCTACCTCGGGGGTGCCTGCGAAGACGAGCTTCATGGGTGGCTGACTGCCTCTCAGGCCGAAACGTTACGGTGACGAGCAACGCACAAGTCTATGGGCCCGGACGGCGGCACGGCGCTGGGGGGCGTACGCACGGTTACGCGCCCCTCGCAGATGCATATGCGCCCCCGGAGCGTGACCAGATCCCCCGGTGAGGCGTTGGTCAAGAGAGATTGACCGAAGCGAGCCGCCCTGGTGCGGCCCGATCCCTTTCAACGCCGGTTCGAGAGGCTTCTTCATGGCCGACCACGCAACCCACGACGCCCAAGCGCGGGCCAGCCTGCATCTTCTGGTGCGGGACATCGAGCGGGTTCGGCGGCAGGTGGACGCACTGCGCACACTCACCGCCCAGCTGGGCAATGTCTACCGTCCGCGCCGCTCCGGCCCCTCCGCGGGCTTCGTCGTCTACGGCAGGGCCCCGGCCCCCACCGTCAGGCTGGCCCAGGAACTGCGGGACAGCGTCGAGACCCTGGTCACGGCGGCGGTGGACTTCGACCGTTCGCTGGGCTTCTCCTGGGACGCGGTGGGTTCCGCGCTCGGAGTGACCAAACAGGCGGTCCACCGCCGTTACGGCGCACGGCGCGTCGCTCCCCAGCCGGTGACGGCCGAGGGCGCGGGCGAGGTTGTGGCGCAGCGTCCGCTGCCGGTGGTGCCCGGGTCCCCCACTCCCGCGCTGCCCACCGTCCCGGCCGCGCGCTCGATGCCGCCGCAGCCGTCGCAGCAGTCGACGGAGCGCCCGCCGCTGCGCGAGGACCTGCGCCCGGGCGCCTTCCCGGGTCCCCGCAACGGCTGACCCTTCCGGGTTGGCGGGTGCGGTAGCCGGTCCCCGGGGTGCGGGGTTCCGTCCTCAAGCGCCGGACGGGCTGGTTTTGTGCGGGTGCTCCGCGGGGTGCGGGGGCGCTTCTGCCCGGCGGGTGGGGGTGGGGCCCCTCCGGGCAGACTCCTCAAAAATGGCGTGTGCGCCCGACGACGAGCAGGTACCCGGGTCGTACGCCATTTTCTGCGGGGACTGCCCTGCACGCCCCCACCCGGTCGCTCCTGCGTCTGCACGCCGGTGGGACGATTGGTGCAGACTCACGGCGGGCGGGTTCGGGGGCGTGCAGGGGAGTCCCCGCAGGACGACGAACAGATACCCGGGTCGGCTACGTACCGGCGGAACGTTCGTCGTCTGAGGAGACGCCCCGGAGGGACCCCGGACCCCCACCCACCGGACAGAAGCGACCCCTCGGGGGACCCACACCAAGCCCGTCCGGCGATTGAGGACGGAACCCCGGCCCCGGACCGGGGCAACCACCCGTCACCCGATGTCCGGCGGGTCCACCCGAATCCGTACCGCGCCCGAGGCGCCACCCCCGCCGCCGCGGGACATCCGCGCCGCCTGTGCCCCCTTCAGCGCGGCCGCCAGCGCCGCCCCGCTGCCCGGCGGCACCCGGATCAGGGCCCGCTCCCAGGTCTGCCCGGCGGGCGCGTCGGAGGCCCGGCGGGGCCGTCCGGGCTCGCCGCCCGGGACCGGCACGGGGCCGAGCACCTGGGCGTCCGGCGGCAGCTCCGCGGCGGCGAGGAACGCGGCGAGCGCCTCGGCCGTCCCCGTCACGGACGCCATCCGGGACACCGGCGGAAAGCCCAGCTCCGCCCGGTCCGCGAGTTCGCGCCGGGCGTGGCCGACCGGATCCCAGCGCACCAGGGCCTGCACGGGCCGCAGCGTGGGCTCGGCGACGATCACCACCGTGCCGCCCTCCGGCTGCCCCCGTACCAGCGCGGCGGCCGACGTCCAGCGGCGCAGCGCCTCCTCACCGGCTCGCAGGTCGGGGCGGCCGACCATCGCCCAGCCGTCCAGCAGCAGCGCCGCCGCGTACCCGCCCTCGGCGACCGGCTCGGCGCCCGGGGTGCTGACCACCAGCGCGGGCTGGTCGGGCACCGAGTCCAGGATGTGGTCGCGGCCCGAGGTGCGTACCGGCACGGCGGGAAAGGCGCGGCCCAGCTCCTCCGCGGTCCGCCGCGCGCCGACGATCTGCGCCCGTAGCCGACGGCCGCCGCAGGCGACGCAGTGCCAGGAGGTCTCGGCCCGCCCGCACCAGGCGCAGTTCAGGTCCTGCTGGTCGGGCGCCTCCAGCGGCCCGGCACAGTGCCGGCACCGCGCGGGCTCCCGGCAGCGCTCGCAGGCCAGCCGGGGGGCGTAGCCGCGGCGCGGCACCTGGACCAGCACCGGTCCGGTGCGCAGTCCGTCGCGCACGGTCTGCCAGGCGAGGCTGGGCAGCCGGGCCTGCCGGGCGGCGCCGTCCCGCGCCAGCTCGCCGTCTCCGACGGTACGGACCAGGGGCGCGGCGATCCGCAGCTGCTCCCGGTCGGCACGCAGCGGCAGCGCCCAGCCGCTCTCGACGAGTTGCGCGGCCTCCACGGTGCAGCTCGTGCCGCCGAGCAGAAAGGCGCACCGGCCGTGCGCGGACCGCAGCTCCAGGACCTCGCGGACGTGGGGGAAGGGGGCGTTGTCATCGCTGTGGCTGGAGTCCCCGTCGTCCCAGATCGCGACCAGGCCGAGATCGGCGACGGGCGCGAACATCGCGGCCCGGGTCCCGACGACCGCCCGGACGGATCCGCGGCTCACGGCGAGCCACTCCCGGTAGCGCTTCTCGGGCCCCGAACCGGCCGTCAGCGTCGCGTGGCGGCCCTCGCCGAGCAGTCCGGTCAGGGCCGCGTCGACGCGTCCGGCCGTCCGCCCGTCGGGGACGACGACCAGCGCGCCGCGCCCCGAGGCGAGGGTCGCGGCGACGGCGGCGGCGATCTCCTGGGGCCAGTGCGGTCCCGGCAGAGCGGTCCACACGGCCCTGGGCGCTCCCCCGTCGGCCAGCGCGGACAGGAAGGCGGGGCCCTGCGCGTACCGCTGCCAGGTGCCGGGCTCCGGGGGTGGGGGCGGCGGCAGCGGCGCGGGCGACGGCTTGGCCTCGGCCCGGGCGTTCCTCGGTGGCACCGCCAGTTGGAGGACGTCCGCGAGACTGCCCGCGTACCGGTCGGCGACGGCCCGTGCGAGGGAGAGCAGCTCCGGGCCCAGGACGCGTTCGGGTGAGACGACGGAGGCCAGCGCGGCCAGCGCCCCGCTGTAGTCGGACTCGGCCAGCCGCTCGATCAGGAATCCGTCGATGAGCCCGCCGCCCTCGCGGCGCCCGCCCCGGACGTTGCGTCCCCCGGCGCCGAAGCGCACCCGCACGCGCACACCGGGCTGCGCCTCGGCGTCGAGCTCCTCGGGCACGGCGTAGTCGAAGTACTGGTCGAGGTGGAGGGCCCCCTTGTTGACGAGCACACGGGCGACGGGGAGCTCCTTGGCGAGCGCCGCCCCTCGCCAGGTCCGCGGTTTGGCGCGCGGCACGTCGGCCCGGCGCACGGTCTCCCGGATCAGCGCAAGCTGCTCCGGTGCCCCGGCACCGGGCTCCTCGGACCGCTCGTCGTCGCTGCTCACAGCCAAATTCCTACCAGACAGCACTGACAGCCGGGGCCGCCGGTCATCCGCGGCCACCCCGGGAAGAGACGGACGCGCCGGAGCCCGGACACCGTGACGGCATCCGGGCTCCGGCGTACGCGCGACGGCCCTTCAGGAGCGGCCGGCGCTACTTTCGAAACACGCCCTACAGGCCCGCGGCCTTGCGCAGCGCGTCCACGCGGTCGGTGCGCTCCCACGTGAAGTCGGGGAGTTCACGGCCGAAGTGGCCGTACGCGGCGGTCTGGGCGTAGATCGGACGCAGCAGGTCGAGGTCGCGGATGATCGCGGCCGGGCGGAGGTCGAAGACCTCGCCGATGGCGTGCTCGATCTTCTCGGTCTCGATCGCCGCGGTGCCGAAGGTCTCGACGAAGAGGCCGACCGGCTCCGCCTTGCCGATCGCGTACGCGACCTGCACCTCGCAACGGGCCGCGAGGCCGGCCGCGACGACGTTCTTGGCGACCCAGCGCATCGCGTACGCGGCCGAGCGGTCCACCTTCGACGGGTCCTTGCCCGAGAAGGCGCCGCCACCGTGACGGGCCATGCCGCCGTAGGTGTCGATGATGATCTTGCGGCCGGTCAGCCCGGCGTCGCCCATCGGGCCGCCGATCTCGAAACGACCGGTCGGGTTGACGAGCAGGCGGTAGCCGTCGGTGTCGAGCTTGATGCCGTCCTCGATCAGCTGGTTCAGGACGTGCTCGACGACGAACTCGCGGATGTCGGGAGCGAGCAGCGAGTCGAGGTCGATGTCGCTCGCGTGCTGCGAGGAGACGACGACCGTGTCGAGGCGGACGGCCTTGTCGCCGTCGTACTCGATGGTGACCTGCGTCTTGCCGTCGGGGCGCAGGTACGGGATGGTCCCGTTCTTGCGGACCTCGGACAGGCGGCGCGACAGCCGGTGCGCGACATGGATCGGCAGCGGCATCAGCTCGGGCGTCTCGTCGCAGGCGTAACCGAACATCAGGCCCTGGTCGCCGGCGCCCTGCTTGTCGAGTTCGTCCTCGTCGCCTTCGACACGCTTCTCGTACGCGGTGTCGACGCCCTGCGCGATGTCGGGCGACTGCGCGCCGATGGACACCGAGACGCCGCACGAGGCGCCGTCGAAGCCCTTCTTCGAGGAGTCGTAGCCGATCTCCAGGATCTTGTCGCGCACCAACTGTGCGATCGGGGCGTAGGCCTTGGTCGTGACCTCACCCGCAACATGCACCAGACCTGTGGTGATCAAGGTCTCGACGGCGACACGCGACGTCGGGTCCTCGCGCAGGAGTGCATCGAGAATGGTGTCGCTGATCTGGTCAGCGATCTTGTCGGGGTGACCCTCGGTGACGGACTCCGAGGTGAAGAGACGGCGGGACACATCGCTCCCTGGGGTTGCAGCGGCTGCTGGCTGATCATTTGGCGGACGGCCCGGGAGCTGCGCCCGGTACGAACCTGGGCCAGTTTATCGGTCGGCTCCGCTTACCGGACCACGTGTCTCGCCCTTTGGGAGATCTGTGACATGCGGCACCGCCACCCGGAGGCCCCGCAGGCCCGGCTGCGTGCCCGTCACGCCCGGTGCCGCAAGGGGTCGTGGCATCGGGCGACGACACGAGAAATTCACCCGAGACGCGCCGACACGAGATCCCAGACGGTGTCGGCGAGAGCTTCCTTGGGCCCGTGGGGCACCGGGGTCTCGCTTCCGTCGGCCGCGAGCACGACCGCCTCGTTCTCCTCCGAACCGAAGGTCTTGCGCTCCCCCACCTCGTTGACCACCAGGAGGTCGCAGCCCTTGCGGCGGAGCTTCTCCCTTCCGTTGGCCAGGACGTTGTCGGTCTCGGCGGCGAATCCGACGACGATCTGTCCGGGCGCGGCGCGGTCGGCCGCCACCTCGGCGAGGATGTCGGGATTGCGTACGAGGACGAGGGGCGCGGGCTCCTGGCCGTCCTTCTTCTTGATCTTCCCCGTCACGTACTCGGCCGGGCGGAAGTCGGCGACCGCCGCCGCCATCACCACGACGTCGGCGTCCGCCGCCGCCTTCAGTACGGCCTCGCGCAGCTGCACCGCGGTGCCCACGCGGACGATGTCGGCGCCGGACGGATCGGGGAGTCCGGTGTTGGCTTCGACGAGCGTGACCCGGGCGCCGCGGGCGACGGCGGTGCGGGCGAGCGCGTAGCCCTGCTTGCCGGAGGAGCGGTTGCCGAGGTAGCGGACGGGGTCGAGGGGCTCACGGGTGCCGCCCGCGCTGATCACCACGTGCCGGCCGGTGAGGTCGGGGGCGACGGGGCCGCGGGCCAGGACGCGGCGGCAGACCTCGAAGATCTCCGCCGGGTCGGGCAGCCTGCCCTTGCCGGTGTCGACGCCCGTGAGGCGCCCGACGGCGGGCTCGATGACGACGGCGCCCCGGCGGCGCAGGGTGGCGACGTTCTCCTGGGTGGCCGGGTGCTCCCACATCTCGGTGTGCATGGCGGGCGCGAAGACGACCGGACAGCGGGCGGTGAGCAGGGTGTTGGTGAGCAGGTCGTCGGCCAGGCCGTGGGCCGCCTTGGCGAGCATGTCGGCGGTGGCGGGGGCGACGACGACGAGATCGGCGTGCTGCCCGATCCTCACGTGCGGAACTTCGTGGACGTCGTCCCAGACCTCGGTGGAGACCGGGTGGCCGGAGAGCGCCGACCAGGTGGCGGCGCCCACGAAGTGGAGCGACGACTCGGTCGGGACGACCCGTACGTCATGTCCGGACTCGGTCAGCCGGCGCAGCAGCTCGCACGCCTTGTACGCCGCGATGCCCCCGCTGACTCCCAGGACGACCTTCGGCTTGTCCACTGCGTCTCCCCGCACTCGGATACGTACGCGCTCCGTACATCCCCCATGCTGCCTCACCGCGGTCGGCGCGTGTCCGTCACCCCGGGACACACCACAGGCCCGGCGGTCGTGACCGCCGGGCCTGTGGTGAAGGTGCGTTCTCCTGCTACTGCGCGGGGCCCTCGATGGCCTCGGAGGTGAGCAGGCCCGCGTTGATCTCGCGGAGCGCGATCGAGAGCGGCTTCTCGTGGACGTGGGTGTCGACGAGCGGTCCGACGTACTCGAGGAGTCCCTCACCGAGCTGCGAGTAGTACGCGTTGATCTGGCGCGCGCGCTTGGCGGCGTAGATCACGAGGCTGTACTTCGAGTCGGTTGCTTCGAGGAGCTCATCAATCGGCGGGTTGATGATGCCCTCGGGCGTGGTGATGGAAGAGGACACTCTCTGCCTTCCGAAGGGGGTGAAGATCAAAGAAATCTTTGACAGTCAGGGGCTTTGTGGCCGGTGCCCCCGTGTCGCTGCGTTCATGGTGCTCATTCGCCGCCGGCACGGTGGCCGGAAGCCTCCAGCATCAAGGCTAGCAGCTCACGAGCCACATCCTCGACGGAGGTGTTGACGAGCGTCGTATCGAACTCGGCTTCGGCGGCCAGTTCGACCTTCGCCGCACCGAGACGGCGCTCGATGACCTCGGGCGCCTCGGTGCCCCGGCCGGTGAGCCGGCGCACCAGTTCGTCCCAGCTCGGCGGCGCGAGGAAGACCAGCTGGGCGTCCGCCATGGACTGCCGGACCAGCCGGGCGCCCTGGAGATCGATCTCCAGCAGCACCGGCTCACCGGCCTCCAGCCGCTCCTGCACGGCACGGCGAGGCGTGCCGTAGCGGTTACCGGCGAACTCGGCCCACTCCAGCAGCTCGCCGTTGGCGATGAGCTTGTCGAACTCCTCGTTGTCCACGAAGAAGTAGTGGACTCCGTTGCGTTCGCCGGGGCGCGGCTTCCGGGTCGTCGCCGACACCGAGAGCCACACCTCGGGATGGACTTTGCGCATATGCGCGACGACCGTGCTCTTGCCGACCCCCGAGGGGCCGGAGAGCACGGTCAGCCGCGGACGGGCTTCCGGGGGTACGGGGGACGTCCCCCGGGATGTTGCAACCATGGAGCGATTATCCCGGTTCTCAGGAGTGCCTGAGACCGTCAGGCGGCGCTGCCGCCGAACTCACGCTCCAGGGATGCGATCTGGTTGGAGCCGAGACCCCGGACCCGGCGGCTCTCGGAGATGCCGAGCCGCTCCATGATCTGCTTGGCGCGGACCTTGCCCACGCCGGGCAGGGACTCCAGCAGGGCGGAGACCTTCATCTTGCCGATGACGTCGTTCTCCTGGCCCGACTTGATGACCTCGTGGAGGGAGGCGCCGGAGTGCTTGAGTCGATTCTTGACCTCGGCCCGCTCCCGGCGAGCCGCGGCGGCCTTTTCGAGCGCGGCTGCGCGCTGTTCAGGGGTAAGGGGCGGAAGAGCCACGCCTACGTCACCTCGGATGTCGATCTGTCGGATACGGACCGGTGAGGCGACTGGATCGCCCCTCACCTGGTGAGCCGCGAACAACCTGTGCTCGTTGGCTCTCGACGGAGACTAGCGGCCAGGACCGCTGGAGTCAGCGAGAACAGACGAAAAGTCCTGGTCAGCCTGAGCCGACCAGGACATTCCTGGCATAAGTACCGAGATTTTTGGTCAGGATTCCGTCAACAGCCTGTTACGTGACAGTGTCAGCCGTCCGAGACGGCCGCGCGGACCTCGTCCGCGAACCGTTCGGCGGCTTCGCGCAGCCCTGACGCGTCCGGACCGTGGCGCAGCACGCCCCGGCTCACGCTGGGCACCACGTTGCCGACCGCGTCACCGAAGACACCCGGCAGATCCGCGGGCGTGGCGCCCTGGGCGCCGATGCCGGGCGCGAGCAGCGGGCCGTTGATCGCGAGGTCCGCCCGGGCGTCCCCGAGCGTCGCGCCGACCACCGCGCCGACCGACCCGAGCGGGGTGACGCCCCTGTTCTCGGCGGCCATGTGGTCGAGCATCACCTGGGCCAGCGGGCGGCCGTCGGCCGCGGTGGCGCGCTGCACCTCGGCGCCCTCCGGGTTGGAGGTGAGGGCCAGCACGAAGACGCCCGAGCCGGAGACGGCGGCCGCGTCGAGCGCGGGCCGCAGCGAGCCGAAGCCGAGGTACGGCGAGACGGTCACCGCGTCGGAGTACAGCGGCGAGTCCTTGTCCAGGTAGGTCGCGGCGTAGGCGCCCATGGTGGAGCCGATGTCGCCGCGCTTGGCGTCCATGAGGACCAGCGCGCCGGCTGCCCTGGCCTCCTCGACGGCCTTCTCCAGGACGGCGACGCCGCGCGAGCCGAACCGCTCGAAGAACGCGGACTGCGGCTTGAGCACGGCGACCCGGTCGGCCAGCGCCTCGACGACCGTACGGGTGAAGCGCTCCAGGCCCGCGACGTCGTCGCCGAGCCCCCAGGAGCTCAGCAGGGACGCGTGCGGGTCGATGCCGACGCAGAGCGGTCCACGGGTGTCCATGGCGTGGCGCAGTCGTGTGCCGAAGGGTTCCTGCGTCATTTCGCGGCCTTCCTGGTTTCCGCGCCGACCGCGTCGGCGAGGGTGGCATACGGGGAGGCGGCCAGGCGCGCGGCCAGGCCCTTGTGGATCGCGCGGGCGTAGAACGGGCCCTCGTAGATGAAGGCGCTGTAGCCCTGGACGAGCGTGGCGCCGGCGAGGATGCGCTGCCAGGCGTCCTCGGCGTTCTCGACGCCGCCGACGCCGACCAGGGTGATCCGGGTCCCGACGCGCGCGTACAGGCGCCCCAGGACCTCCAGGGAGCGTTCCTTGAGGGGCGCGCCGGACAGTCCGCCGGTCTCCTTGACCAGGGAGGCCGGGGACTTCAGTCCGAGGCCCTCGCGGGCGATGGTGGTGTTGGTGGCGATGATGCCGTCCAGACCCAGTTCGACGGCGAGGTCGGCGACGGCGTCGACGTCCTCGTCCGCGAGGTCGGGGGCGATCTTGACGAGCAGCGGAACCCGGCGGGCGGTGACGGTCCGGTCGGCCGCCTCGCGCACCGCGGTCAGCAGCGGGCGCAGCGACTCGGTGGCCTGGAGGTTGCGCAGTCCGGGGGTGTTGGGCGAGGAGACGTTGACGACGAGGTAGTCGGCGTGCGCGGCGAGGCGCTCGGTGGACTTCACGTAGTCGGCGGCGGCGTCGGCTTCCGGGACAACCTTCGTCTTGCCGATGTTGACGCCGACGGTGGTCCGGATGACCGGGTTGCGGGCGGCCAGGCGCTCGGCGACGGCGGCGGAGCCCTCGTTGTTGAAGCCCATGCGGTTGATCAGCGCGCGGTCCGCGACGAGGCGGAAGAGCCGCTTCCTGGGGTTTCCGGGCTGCGGTTCGCCGGTGACGGTGCCGATCTCGACGTGGTCGAAGCCGAGCATCGCCATGCCGTCGATCGCGATCGCGTTCTTGTCGAAGCCGGCGGCGAGGCCGAAGGGGCCGTGCATCCGCAGGCCGAAGGCCTCGGTGCGCAGCGCCTTGTGGCGGGGCGCCAGCGCGGCGGCGACGAAGGTGCGCAGGACGGGGGTGCGGGCGGCCAGGCGGATCCAGCGGAAGGCCAGGTGGTGGGCCTGCTCGGGGTCCATCCGTTTGAAGACGAGCTGGAAGAAGAACTTGTACATCGGGGGCGTCCTCGGTGTTCTCGCGGAGCGTCGGTGTCGCGCATCGGTGTTCTCGCGAAGAGGGGGACACCGTTTCCGGTGTCCCCCTCTGGGCTGCTATTCGCGCGCTGCGGTCAGATGCTCCGCGTGTTCCTGGAGGGAACGTACGCCGACGTCACCGTGGTTGAGTGCGTCGATGCCCTGGACGGCCGCGGCGAGCGCCTGGACCGTGGTGAGGCACGGCACGGACCGGGCGACGGCCGCGGTGCGGATCTCGTAGCCGTCGAGCCGGCCACCGGTTCCGTACGGCGTGTTGACGATGAGGTCGACCTCGCCGTCGTGGATCAGCTGGACGATCGTCTTCTCGCCGTTCGGGCCCTCGCCCTCGGACAGCTTGCGCACCACCGTGGCGTTGATCCCGTTGCGCTTGAGCACCTCGGCCGTGCCGGAGGTCGCCATGAGCTCGAAGCCGTGGGCGACCAGCTCGCGGGCCGGGAAGATCATCGTGCGCTTGTCGCGGTTGGCGACGGAGATGAAGGCGCGGCCCTTGGTGGGCAGCGGGCCGTAGGCGCCTGCCTGCGACTTGGCGTACGCCGTGCCGAAGACGGAGTCGATGCCCATCACCTCACCGGTGGAGCGCATCTCCGGGCCGAGGACCGTGTCGACGCCGCGGCCCTGGATGTCGCGGAAGCGCGACCACGGCATGACGGCCTCCTTGACGGAGATCGGCGCGTCCAGCGGGAGGGTGCCGCCGTCGCCGTTCTTCGGCAGCAGGCCCTCCGCGCGCAGCTCCGCGACGGTCGCGCCCAGCGAGATGCGGGCGGCGGCCTTCGCGAGCGGCACCGCGGTCGCCTTCGAGGTGAAGGGGACGGTGCGCGAGGCGCGCGGGTTCGCTTCGAGGACGTAGAGGATGTCGCCGGAGAGCGCGAACTGGATGTTGATCAGTCCGCGGACGCCGACGCCCTTGGCGATGGCTTCGGTGGAGGCGCGCAGCCGCTTGATGTCGTAGCCGCCGAGCGTGATCGGGGGCAGGGCGCAGGCGGAGTCGCCGGAGTGGATGCCGGCCTCCTCGATGTGCTCCATGACGCCGCCGAGGTAGAGCTCGGTGCCGTCGTAGAGGGCGTCGACGTCGATCTCGATGGCGTCGTCGAGGAAGCGGTCGACCAGGACCGGGCGGGTGGGGCTGATCTCGGTGGACTCGGCGATGTACGAGGAGAGCCGGGTCTCGTCGTACACGATCTCCATGCCGCGGCCGCCGAGCACGTACGACGGGCGTACGAGGACGGGGTAGCCGATCTCGTCGGCGATGGCCTTGGCCTCGGCGAAGGTGGTGGCGGTGCCGTGCTTCGGGGCGGGCAGACCGGCCTCGGCCAGGACGCGGCCGAAGGCGCCGCGGTCCTCGGCGGCGTGGATCGCCTCCGGGGATGTGCCGACGACCGGCACGCCGTTGTCCTTCAGTGCCTGCGCGAGGCCGAGCGGGGTCTGGCCACCGAGCTGGACGATGACACCGGCGATCGGGCCGGCGAGGGACTCCGCGTGCACGATCTCCAGCACGTCCTCGAGCGTCAGCGGCTCGAAGTACAGGCGGTCGGAGGTGTCGTAGTCGGTGGAGACCGTCTCCGGGTTGCAGTTGACCATCACGGTCTCGTAGCCCGCGTCGCTCAGCGCGAAGGAGGCGTGGACGCAGGAGTAGTCGAACTCGATGCCCTGGCCGATGCGGTTGGGGCCGGAGCCGAGGATGATCACCGCGGGCTTGGTGCGGGACGCGACCTCGTTCTCCTCGTCGTAGGAGGAGTAGAAGTACGGCGTCTTCGCGGCGAACTCGGCGGCGCAGGTGTCGACCGTCTTGTAGACCGGGCGGATGCCGAGCGCGTGGCGCACCTCGCGGACGACGTCCTCGCGCAGGCCGCGGATCTCGGCGATCTGGACGTCCGAGAAGCCGTGCCGCTTGGCCTCGGCCAGCAGTTCGGGGACGAGCTTGTCGGCGGCGGCCAGCTCGTCGGCGATCTCCTTGATCAGGAAGAGCTGGTCGACGAACCAGGGGTCGATCTTCGTCGCGTCGAAGACCTCTTCCTGGGTGGCGCCGGCCCGGATCGCCTGCATGACGGTGTTGATCCGTCCGTCGGTCGGGCGGACCGCCTCGGCCAGCAGTTCGGCCTTGTCGCCGGGCTCGCCGGTGAAGGCGAACTGCGAGCCCTTCTTCTCCAGGGAGCGCAGCGCCTTCTGCAGGGCCTCGGCGAAGTTCCGGCCGATCGCCATGGCCTCGCCCACCGACTTCATGGTGGTGGTGAGGGTGGAGTCGGCGGAGGGGAACTTCTCGAAGGCGAAGCGCGGGGCCTTGACCACGACGTAGTCGAGGGTCGGCTCGAAGGAGGCCGGCGTCTTCTCGGTGATGTCGTTGGGGATCTCGTCGAGCGTGTAGCCGACGGCCAGCTTGGCGGCGATCTTGGCGATCGGGAAGCCGGTGGCCTTGGAGGCGAGCGCCGAGGAGCGGGAGACGCGGGGGTTCATCTCGATCACGATGACCCGGCCGTCGGCCGGGTCGATGGCGAACTGGATGTTGCATCCGCCGGTGTCGACGCCGACCTCGCGGATGATCGCGATGCCGATGTCACGCAGCCGCTGGTACTCGCGGTCGGTGAGCGTCATCGACGGGGCGACGGTGATGGAGTCACCCGTGTGGACGCCCATCGGGTCGAAGTTCTCGATGGAGCAGACGACCACGACGTTGTCGTTCTTGTCGCGCATCAGCTCCAGCTCGTACTCCTTCCAGCCGAGGATGGACTCCTCCAGGAGCACCTCGGTGGTCGGGGAGAGCGTGAGGCCCTGTCCGGCGATGCGGCGCAGCTCCTCCTCGTCGTGGGCGAAGCCGGAGCCGGCGCCGCCCATGGTGAAGGAGGGGCGGACGACGACGGGGTAGCCGCCGAGGGTGTCGACGCCCTTCATGATGTCGTCCATGGAGTGGCAGATGACCGAGCGTGCGGACTCGCCGTAGCCGATCTTCGCCTTGACGGCCTCGACGACGCCCTTGAAGAGCTCGCGGTCCTCGCCCTTGTTGATGGCCTCGACGTTGGCGCCGATGAGCTCGACGCCGTACTTCTCCAGGACACCGTTCTCGTGCATGGAGATCGCGGTGTTGAGCGCGGTCTGGCCGCCCAGGGTCGGGAGCAACGCGTCGGGGCGCTCCTTGGCGATGATCTTCTCGACGAACTCGGGGGTGATCGGTTCGACGTACGTGGCGTCGGCGATCTCCGGGTCGGTCATGATCGTGGCCGGGTTGGAGTTCACCAGGATGACGCGCAGGCCCTCGGCCTTGAGTACGCGGCAGGCCTGGGTGCCGGAGTAGTCGAACTCGGCGGCCTGACCGATGACGATCGGACCGGAGCCGATGACCAGGACGGACTGGATATCGGAGCGCTTAGGCACGCTGGCCCTCCATCAGGGAAACGAAGCGGTCGAAGAGGTACGCGGCGTCGTGCGGGCCGGCGGCTGCTTCGGGGTGGTACTGGACGCTGAAGGCCGGCCGGTCGAGGAGCTGGAGGCCCTCGACGACCTGGTCGTTCAGGCAGACGTGGGAGACCTCGGCGCGCCCGTAGGCGGTGTCGGAGACCTTGTCCAGCGGGGCGTCGACGGCGAAGCCGTGGTTGTGCGCGGTGACCTCGACCTTGCCGGTCGAGCGGTCCTGCACGGGCTGGTTGATGCCGCGGTGGCCGTACTTCAGCTTGTACGTGCCGAAGCCGAGCGCGCGGCCCAGGATCTGGTTGCCGAAGCAGATGCCGAAGAGCGGGGTCTGCCGCTCCAGGACGCCCCGCATGACGGAGACCGGGTGGTCGGCGGTGGACGGGTCGCCGGGGCCGTTGGAGAAGAAGACGCCGTCGGGCCGCACGGCGTACACCTCGTCCAGGGTGGCGGTGGCGGGCAGGACGTGCACCTCGATGCCGCGCTCGGCCAGCCGGTGCGGGGTCATGCCCTTGATGCCGAGGTCGATCGCGGCGACGGTGAACTTCTTGGTGCCGATCGCGGGGACGACGTAGGTCTCCTTGGTGGCGACCTCGGCGGAGAGGTCGGCGCCCTTCATCTCGGGGGCCTCGAGTACCCGGGCGAGCAGCGTGCGCTCGTCGGCGAGGGCGTCGCCGGAGAAGATGCCGACGCGCATCGCGCCGCGCTCGCGCAGGTGGCGGGTGAGGGCGCGGGTGTCGATGCCGCTGATGCCGACGACGCCCTGGCTCGCGAGCTCCTCGTCCAGGGAGCGGCGGGAGCGCCAGTTGGAGGGCACCCGTGCGGGGTCGCGTACGACGTAGCCGGCGACCCAGATCCGCTTGGACTCGGGGTCCTCGTCGTTCACACCGGTGTTTCCGACGTGCGGGGAGGTCATCACGACGACCTGGCGGTGGTACGAGGGGTCGGTCAGCGTTTCCTGGTAGCCGGTCATACCGGTGGAGAAGACCGCTTCGCCGAAGGTCTCCCCCACAGCCCCGTAGGCGCGGCCGCGGAAGGCGCGGCCGTCCTCCAGGACGAGTACGGCGGGAGCTTTGGCCGCTCCCCGGGTGGAGATCGTCATCGTGCGGTGCCTTCCGTAGTGCTGGTGAGATGAGTACTGGTGAGGCCGTTGACGGCTTCGACCCAGGCGGCGTGCTCGGCCGAGTGGTCGGAGCGGAAGCCGGAGTCGATCAGCTGGTCGCCGAGGGCCCAGGTGATGACGAGCAGGCCGCCCTCCGGCAGGACCTTGCCCGCGAGTGCCTTGTCGGTCCGGGCTTCGCGCAGGTCGGCGGCGAGGACGAAGAAGTCCGTCGCGCCCGGCCGTACGACGTCGAGGCCCTGCTCGGTGAGGGTGAGCTCGACGCGGCTGCGGGTGCCGAGGCCGTGGGCGACGATGCGGTCGAGCCACTGTCCGGCCGTCGTCGAGGCGTGGTAGCGCCCGGTCAGTGTGAGCAGCTTCCCGGCGTCCGAGAAGCCCTCCGGGGTGGTCGCGAGGTCGGAGAGACCGGACTGGAGGCTGCCTCGCCACTTCCATCCCTGGCGCATCAGCCAGTAGACGAAGGCGATGAGGACGATCAGTCCGATCACCCAGCTGATGCGGGCGGACCAGTCGGTGACCTCCGCCGACTTCTGCTCGGCGGCCAGTCGGTACAGCTGGTGGTTGAGGCTGAGTGTTGTCACGCGAGCTTCCCGTCGACGACCGTGGCACGGCCCCGCAGGAAGGTGTGGGTCACTCGGCCCGGCAGCTCGCGTCCCTCGTAGGGGGTGTTGCGGCTGCGGGAGGCGAATCCCGCGGGGTCCACGACTCCACGGTATGCCGGATCGACCAGAGTGAGGTTGGCGGGCTCGCCCTCCGAGACGGGCCGGCCGTGTCCGTCGAGGCGGCCGATGGCCGCGGGACGGAACGACATGCGGTCGGCGACGCCGGCCCAGTCGATGAGTCCGGTGTCCACCATCGTCTGCTGGACCACGGAGAGCGCGGTCTCCAGGCCCACCATGCCCATGGCGGCCGCGGCCCACTCGCAGTCCTTGTCCTCGTGCGGGTGCGGGGCGTGGTCCGTGGCGACGCAGTCGATCGTGCCGTCGGCGAGGGCCTCGCGCAGGGCCATGACGTCGGCCTCGGTGCGCAGCGGCGGGTTCACCTTGTAGACCGGGTTGTAGGACCGTACGAGCTCGTCGGTGAGGAGCAGGTGGTGCGGGGTGACCTCGGCGGTGACGTTCCAGCCCTTGGACTTGGCCCAGCGGACGATCTCTACGGAGCCGGCGGTCGACAGGTGGCAGATGTGCACCCGGGAGTCGACGTGTGCGGCGAGCAGCACGTCGCGGGCGATGATCGACTCCTCGGCTACGGCGGGCCAGCCTCCGAGGCCGAGCTCGGCCGAGACGATGCCCTCGTTCATCTGGGCGCCCTCGGTGAGGCGGGGCTCCTGGGCGTGCTGGGCGACGACTCCGTCGAACGCCTTCACGTACTCCAGGGCGCGGCGCATGATCACCGCGTCGTCGACGCACTTGCCGTCGTCGGAGAAGACCTTCACTCCGGCGGCCGAATCGTGCATCGCGCCGAGTTCGGCGAGCTGCTTGCCCTCCAGGCCGACGGTGACGGCGCCGATGGGCTGCACGTCGCAGTAGCCGGACTCCTTGCCGAGCCGCCAGACCTGCTCGACGACTCCGGCGGTGTCGGCGACCGGGAAGGTGTTGGCCATGGCGTGGACCGCGGTGAAGCCGCCGACCGCGGCGGCCTTGGTGCCGGTCAGGACGGTCTCGGAGTCCTCCCGGCCGGGCTCGCGGAGGTGGGTGTGGAGGTCGACCAGGCCGGGCAGCAGGATCTGGCCCGCCGCCTCGATCACGGTGGCGTCGGAGGCGTCGAGGCCGGTGCCGACCGCCGCGATGGTCTCGCCGTCGATGAGGACGTCCGTGGGCTCGCCGCCGAGGACCTTCGCGCCGCGAATAAGGATCTTGCTCATGGTTACTTGTTCTCCTCGGTACGGGCGGCGGGGGCGGCAGGTGCGGCGGGCTCGGAACCGCCGAGCAGCAGGTAGAGCACGGCCATGCGGATCGAGACGCCGTTGGCGACCTGCTCGACGACCGTGCACCGGTCGGAGTCGGCGACCTCGGCGGTGATCTCCATGCCGCGGACCATCGGGCCGGGGTGCATGACGATGGCGTGCTCGGGCATCCTCGCCATCCGCTCGCCGTCCAGGCCGTAGCGGCGGGAGTACTCGCGCTCGGTCGGGAAGTACGCGGCGTTCATCCGCTCACGCTGCACACGAAGCATCATCACAGCGTCCGACTCGGGCAGCACCTCGTCGAGGCTGTAGCTGACGTCGCAGGGCCACTGCTCGACCCCGACGGGGACCAGGGTGGGCGGGGCCACCAGGGTGACGTGGGCGCCGAGGGTGGTGAGCAGGTGGACGTTGGAGCGGGCGACGCGGCTGTGCAGGATGTCGCCGACGATCGTGATCCGGCGGCCGTCGAGGTCCTTGCCGAGTCCGGTGTCGGCCCCGACCAGCCTGCGGCGCATGGTGAAGGCGTCCAGGAGGGCCTGGGTGGGGTGCTCGTGCGTGCCGTCGCCGGCGTTGACGACCGCGCCGTCGATCCAGCCGGAGGTGGCCAGGCGGTACGGGGCTCCTGAGGCGCCGTGCCGGATGACCACGGCGTCGGCGCCCATCGCCTCCAGGGTGAGGGCGGTGTCCTTGAGGGACTCGCCCTTGGAGACCGAGGAGCCCTTGGCGGAGAAGTTGATGACGTCGGCGGACAGCCGCTTGGCGGCGGCCTCGAAGGAGATGCGCGTACGCGTCGAGTCCTCGAAGAAGAGGTTGACGACGGTACGGCCGCGCAGGGTCGGAAGCTTCTTGATCGGCCGGTCCGCGACCCTGGCCATCTCCTCGGCGGTGTCGAGGATCAGGACGGCGTCGTCGCGGGTGAGGTCGGCGGCCGAGATGAGGTGGCGCTTCATCTGGGTGTTCTCCGGGTGGCTGGAGGATTCAGGCGTGGGGGCGTGCGGAAGCCGCCGTACGGCAGGTGGGCCGTACGGAGAACAGCTAGCGCTCGACCGCCGGGGCGGCCTGCTCGACCCCGAGCAGCACGGCGTCGCGGCCGTCCTCCTCGGCGAGCTGGACCTTGACCGTCTCCCGCAGCGACGTGGGGAGGTTCTTGCCGACGTAGTCGGCACGGATCGGGAGTTCGCGGTGTCCTCGGTCGACGAGGACCGCGAGCTGCACCGCGCGGGGCCGGCCGATGTCGCCGAGCGCGTCGAGTGCGGCGCGGATCGTGCGGCCGGAGAAGAGGACGTCGTCGACGAGGACGACCAGGCGGCCCTCGATGCCCTCGCCGGGGATCTCGGTGCGGGCCAGGGCGCGCGCGGGGCGCAGCCGCAGGTCGTCGCGGTACATGGTGATGTCGAGCGATCCGACCGGCATGTTCCGGCCGGTGATCTCTTCGAGCTTGTCGGCGAGCCGGCGGGCGAGAAAGACGCCCCGGGTCGGGATGCCGAGGAGCACCACGTCGTCGGCGCCCTTGGCGCGTTCGACGATCTCGTGGGCGATGCGGGTCAGTACTCGGGCGATGTCGGGAGCCTCGAGAACGGGGCGTGCCGCATTGCCGGTGGCGTCGTGCTGTGCGTCCATAAGAAACGGACCTCCTTCTCCGCCTCACCGGACGGATCTTAAAGGACGTCGAATTTGCGTCATCCACGTTACCAGGGCCTGAGCAGGGCCCTGGCCCCACCCCCGGGAGGTGCCGGTCCGGACCATTCAGCTTGACGCACCCAAGTAACGCTGCGTAACCTCACAGTGAGTTACCAGCCACGCGGCGGAGCCGCACAATGTTCCAGCGTCCGGGGAGCCTTATGTCCAGCGAATACGCAAAACAGCTCGGGGCCAAGCTCCGCGCCATCCGCACCCAGCAGGGCCTCTCCCTCCACGGCGTGGAGGAGAAGTCACAGGGCCGCTGGAAGGCCGTCGTGGTCGGCTCGTACGAGCGCGGAGACCGTGCCGTGACCGTGCAGCGCCTTGCCGAGCTGGCGGACTTCTACGGCGTTCCCGTGCAGGAGCTCCTGCCCGGCACGACGCCCGGCGGGGCTGCCGAGCCGCCGCCGAAGCTCGTACTCCAGCTCGAGCGCCTCGCCCACGTCCCGCCGGAGAAGGCCGGACCCCTGCAGCGCTACGCGGCGACGATCCAGAGCCAGCGCGGCGACTACAACGGCAAGGTGCTGTCGATCCGCCAGGACGACCTGCGCACGCTGGCCGTGATCTACGACCAGTCGCCGTCCGTACTCACGGAGCAGCTGATCAGCTGGGGCGTCCTGGACGCCGACGCGCGCCGCGCGGTCGCTCACGACGAGGGCTGACCACCCCAGCAGAAACGTACCGCCGGGTCGGCGGGGCCCTTTCCGGGCGCCCTGCCGGACCCGGCGTTTCCGTTTTCCGGGCGGCCCTCACTCCGCGGCGGCCCCCGGACATGCCGAAGGGCCCACGGTCGGGTGACCGTGGGCCCTTCGGCGGCAGAACACCGTCGGGGCTACTGCTCCCGGCGGAGGTTCGGCTTGAGGTCCTTGAAACGGGCCAGCAGGCCGTTCACGAAGGACGGGGAGTCGTCGGTGGAGAACTCCTTGGCGATCTGCACCGCCTCGTCGATCACCACCGCGTCGGGTGTCGCGTCCACCCAGATCAGCTCGTACGCACCGAGCCGCAGGATGTTCCGGTCGACGACCGGCATGCGGTCGATCTCCCAGTCCACGGCGTAGGTGACGATGAGGTCGTCGATCCGGTCCGCGTACTGCGCGTACCCCTCGACGAGTTCCATCGTGTACTCGGTGACCGGCGGCTGGCGGGTGTCGGACCGCGAGTGCCGGACCCAGTCCGCGAGGACCGTCTGCACGGACTCACCGCGCTGGTCGGCCTCGAAGAGGATCTGGAAGGCTCGCTTGCGGGCCGTGTTCCGGGCAGCCACGGTTAGCTGTTCACCCGGCCGAGGTAATCGCCCGAGCGGGTGTCGACCTTGATCTTCTCACCGGTGGTGATGAAGAGGGGGACACCGATCTCGTAGCCGGTCTCCAGCGTGGCGGGCTTGGTGCCACCGGTGGACCGGTCGCCCTGGACGCCCGGGTCCGTGTGCTGGATGGTCAGCTCGACGGCGGCCGGCAGCTCGACGTAGAGCACCTCGCCCTCGTGCTGGGCGACGGAGGCGGTGAAGCCCTCGATCAGGAAGTTGGCGGCGTCGCCGACGGACTTGCGGTCGACCATCAGCTGGTCGTAGGTGTCCATGTCCATGAAGACGAAGTACTCGCCGTCCATGTACGAGAACTGCATGTCGCGACGGTCAATGGTGGCCGTTTCGACCTTCACGCCGGCGTTGAACGTCTTGTCGACGACCTTGCCGGACAGCACGTTCTTGAGCTTGGTGCGCACGAAGGCCGGGCCCTTGCCGGGCTTGACGTGCTGGAACTCGACGACGGACCAGAGCTGGCCTCCGTCGAGCTTGAGCACCAGGCCGTTCTTGAGGTCGTTCGTGGAAGCCACGGTTGCGGAATCTCCTGGACTGAAGCTGGTGGACGGCCAAGGATGCGCGCCGGAGTCTCCGCGAGGAGTTCCCTAGAGCGCGAGCAGCTCCTTGGTCGTAATGGTGAGTAGCTCGGGTCCGCCGTCCGCCTCGGGGCGCACGACGAGCGTGTCATCGATCCGGACTCCGCCCCGGCCCGGGAGGTGGACCCCCGGTTCGACGGTGACCGGCACACAAGCGTCCAGTTTACCCATGGCAGCGGGTGCCAACTGCGGGTCCTCGTCGATTTCGAGTCCCACCCCGTGCCCGGTCCGGGGTGCGAGGCCCTCACCATGGCCCGCGGATTCCAGTACGTGACGGGCCGCGCGGTCCACATCACGGTAGGCAGCGCCGGGCACGAGTGCCTCGCGTCCGGCCCGCTGAGCGGCGAAAACCATGTCGTAGAGCTCGATCTGCCAGTCGGCCGGCGCCGTTCCGATGACGAAGGTGCGACCGATCTCGCACCGGTATCCGCGGTAGTTGGCACCGAGGCAGACGGAGAGAAAATCTCCTTCTTCCACCCGTCGGTCCGAGGGCCGGTGACGGCCCAGGCCGGAATTGGGGCCGGTGGCGACCGACGTCGCGAAGGCGGGACCGTCGGCCCCGTGGTCCACCAGCCGGCGTTCCAGTTCGAGCGCGAGATGGCGCTCCGTGCGGCCCACCAGGATCGATTCCAGGAGTTCGCCCAGCGCCTGGTCGGTGATCTCGGCGGCGATCCGCAGACAGCCGATCTCCTCCTCGTCCTTGACGATGCGCAGCTGCTCGACGTTGGCCCCGAGATCGGCCAGCCGGAGCTTCGGGGCGACCGAGGCCATGGCCCGGTGCCGGGCGACCGTCAGGTCGTGTTCCTCGACGGCCAGGGACTCCGCCCCGCCGGCGGTGGCGAGATCGGCGGCGGCGACCACGGGATCGCCGCCGGTCACCGGCAGGAGATCCACCCGCAGCTGTTCGTCGGTACGCCCGTCCACCGGATCACCGGTCGGGGGCCCCGCGCAGAGCAGTACGTCCTCTGCGGGGCCCAGCAGCAGCACGGCACCCGGGGGCGCACCGCCCGCCAGGTAGCGGACGTTGGCGGGGCGGGAGACCAGGGCGGCCGCGGATCCGACGGCGGCGCACCGGTCGCGGAGCAGCCCGCGGCGGACGGCGTACACCTCTGACATGCGTCGAGCGTACGAGCGCGGGCACGGGCCCGCCCGGCCAGCGCACCCGACCGGGGGGCGGCCCCGCAGACGGTGGGGGCGTCGCCCGTACGTCTACCAGGCCGGGGGGCTCGCGAGGGAGCGGGCGAGTATGTCGTCCAGGACGCGGGCGGTGGTCTCCACGTCGTACGTGGAGTTGTCGATGATCGGCAGGCCGGAGCCGTACCAGCCGGCCATCCGGCCGTGGATCCGGGCGACCTCCTCGTCGGAGAGACGGCGGTTGCCGCTGCGGGCGGCGTTGCGCTCCAGGACGATCTCCAGGCCCGGCAGGAGGACCACCGGCAGGAGACCGGGGCCGACGTGGCGCTTCCAGCCGCCGAGGCCGACCACGGGGCGGTCCGGGAAGACCGCGTCGTCGAGGATGCAGGAGATGCCGTTGGCGAGGAAGTTGCGGGCCGCGAAGCCGCAGGTGCGGCGGGCCAGGCGGTACTGCGCCTCCGACTGGTCGTTCCACCCCGCCTGCGGGTCGGCGAAGCCGGAGCAGACCCACTCACGGACGTCGTCGAGGCTGACGTGGGCGGTCGGGACACGGCGGCGGGCCGCCCAGAGCTTGGCCACCGTGGTCTTCCCGGCACCTGCCGGGCCGATCAGGAGCACGGCGAGGGTCGCGTTGCCGGTGCCGGGCTCGGCGGCCGGTGCGGGCAGGGGTACGGGCCCGCCGGGCGGCAGCTGGATGTGCCCGGTGGTCTCCCTGGAGACCGGGGCCGGGGCGTGGTGCGGCGCGGGCCCGGCCCAGCCCTGTCCGGCCGGCGGCGCGGGCGGCGCCGCGGGCGTCGGACCCGGGTGGCCGGCCGGCGGCGCGGGCGGACCGGCCGGGCCGGGGACCGGCGGGCCCGGGTGACCGGGGTGCTGGGCCTGGTGCGACCAGCCGACGGGTCCGTTTCCGGGTCCCTGGGGCGGCGGCAGCGGGGCCCCCACTGCGTGCTGCATCCGGTGGCACTCCGTCTCGTACAGGCAACTGGCGCTGGTGGAACGGCAACCGTACCTTCCCCGGCCGCCATCAAGGCAACGGCCGGGGAGGGCCCACAGTGCCCCGTCGGCCAGTCGGCCTTCCGGTGCGGTGGCGCGTCAGTCCGCGAGCTCGTCCACGAGCGCGCGCAGGGCGAGCCGGTAGGAACCGATGCCGAATCCGGCCACGGTCCCGGTGGCGACCGGTGCGACCACGGAGTTGTGGCGGAATTCCTCGCGCGCGTACGGGTTCGAGATGTGGACCTCGATCAGCGGAGCGGTGCGCTGGGCGGCCGCGTCCCGCATTCCGTACGAATAGTGCGTGAACGCACCCGGGTTGAGAACGACCGGAATTGAACCGTCCGCCGCCTCGTGGAGCCAGCGGATCAGCTCCCCCTCGTCGTTCGTCTCCCGGACGTCGACGTCGAAGCCGAGTTCCTTGCCGAGGGTGCGGCAGGCGTCGACAAGCCCGGCGTACGAGGTGGCTCCGTAGACGTCGGGCTCACGGGAACCCAGCCGGCCGAGGTTGGGCCCGTTGAGGACGAACACCCGGCGGGTCACGCCGAGACCTCCCCGTAGGCTGCGAGCAGAACGGCCGGGTCGGGGCCCTCCAGGACGGTGGGCTTGCCGAGGCCGTCCAGGACGATGAAGCGCAGCAGGTTGCCGCGGGACTTCTTGTCGACCTTCATGTTCTCCAGCAGCTTGGGCCACTGGTCGCCCCGGTAGGTGAGCGGCAGTCCGACGGACTCCAGTACGGCGCGGTGCCGGTCGGCGGTGGCGTCGTCCAGGCGTCCGGCGAGGCGGCCCAGTTCGGCGGCGAAGACCATGCCGACCGAGACGGCCGCGCCGTGGCGCCACTTGTAGCGCTCGTTCTTCTCGATCGCGTGGGCCAGTGTGTGCCCGTAGTTGAGGATCTCGCGGAGTCCGGACTCCTTGAGGTCGCTGGAGACGACCTCGGCCTTGACCCGGATGGCCCGCTCGATGAGCTCGGAGGTGTGCGGTCCTGCCGGTGTGCGCGCGGCCTGCGGGTCCGCCTCGATGAGGTCGAGGATCACCGGGTCGGCGATGAAGCCGGCCTTGATGATCTCCGCCATTCCGGAGACGTAGTCGTTGACCGGGAGCGAGTCCAGCGCGGCCAGGTCGCAGAGCACTCCGGCCGGCGGGTGGAAGGCGCCGACGAGGTTCTTTCCCTCGGCGGTGTTGATGCCGGTCTTGCCGCCGACGGCCGCGTCGACCATGCCGAGCACCGTCGTGGGTACGGCGATCCAGCGCACCCCGCGCAGCCAGGAGGCGGCGACGAAGCCGGCGACGTCCGTGGTGGCGCCGCCGCCGATGCCGACGATCACGTCGGTACGGGTGAAGCCGGTCTGGCCGAGCGCCTTCCAGCAGTAGGCGGCGACCTCGACGGTCTTGGCCTCCTCGGCGTTCGGCAGCTGGATCGCGATGGCCTCGTAGCCCTGGTCCGCGAGGTCCTGGCGGACGGCCTCGCCGGTCTCGGCGAGCGCCTCCGGGTGCAGGACCGCGACGCGCTGGGCGCGCTCACCGATGAGTGAGGGCAGTTCGGCGAGGAGCTGTCGTCCGACCAGCACCTCGTACGGGTCGGTGCCCGCGCTGCCGGCGATCTGGATGCGGGTGGGGGCCTGCTCGGTCATGCGTGTCTCCCGGCCGGACGGGGCGTCCGGCAGTTCCAGTGCGTCGAGGACCGCCTGGGCGACCTCTTCCGGCGTGCGTTCGTCGGTCGCGACGACCGCGCGGGCCACCTCGGTGTACAGGTGGCGGCGGGCCTCCATGAGCTCGCGCCACTGCCGGCGCGGGTTCACGGCGAGGAGCGGGCGCGCGGTGTTGAGCCCGACCCGCTTGACCGCCTCGTCGACGTCCATGGAGAGGTAGACGACGGCGTGGTCAGCGAGCAGGGCGCGCGTCGCCTCGTCCAGGACGGCGCCGCCGCCCAGCGAGAGGACTCCGCCGTGCTCGGCGACCGCGGTCCGGACGGCCTCCCGCTCCAGTGCGCGGAAGTGCTCCTCGCCCTCGTCGTAGAAGATCTCGGCGATGGGCTTGCCGGCCGTGGCTACGACATCGGCGTCGGTGTCCCGGTAAGCCGCGCCCAGCCGGTCGGCGAGCAGCTCGCCCACCGTGGACTTGCCGACGCCCATGGGCCCGACCAGGACGACCAGCGGACCGCTCATCGGATCTGGAGGTGGTCGAGGTACGACTGGACGTTGCGGTGGGTCTCGGCGACGCTGTCGCCGCCGAACTTCTCCGCGACCGCGTCGGCGAGGACCAGCGCGACCATCGCCTCGGCGACGATGCCGGCGGCCGGTACGGCACAGACATCGGAGCGCTGGTGGTGCGCCTTGGCGGGCTCGCCGGTCACCACGTCCACCGTGGCGAGCGCGCGCGGCACGGTCGCGATCGGCTTCATGGCGGCGCGGACCCGCAGCAGCTCACCGGTCGTGAGTCCGCCCTCCGTACCTCCGGCGCGGCCGGATGCGCGCCTGATCCCGTCGTCCGTCACCAGGATCTCGTCGTGTGCCTGCGAACCGGGCACCCGGGCGAGGTCGAAGCCGTCGCCGACCTCCACGCCCTTGATGGCCTGGATGCCCATGAGCGCGGCGGCGAGGCGGGCGTCGAGGCGGCGGTCCCAGTGCACGTGCGAACCGAGGCCGACGGGCACTCCGTACGCCAGCACCTCGACCACGCCGCCGAGCGTGTCGCCGTCCTTGTGGGCCTGGTCGATCTCGGCGACCATCTGCTTGCTCGCGGTGGCGTCGAGGCAGCGCACGGGGTCGGCGTCGAGCTTCTCGACGTCGGCGGGGACCGGGTAGACGCCGTACGGCGCCTTCGCCGCAGCCAGTTCCACCACGTGGCTGACGATCTCGATGCCGGCCGTCTCCTTGAGGTACGACCGGGCGACGGCGCCGAGGGCGACGCGCGCGGCGGTCTCCCGGGCGCTGGCGCGCTCCAGGATCGGCCGGGCCTCGTCGAAGCCGTACTTCTGCATGCCGGCGAGGTCGGCGTGGCCGGGCCGGGGGCGGGTCAGCGGGGCGTTACGGGCCTGGGCGGCCAGCACGTCGGGATCGACCGGGTCGGCCGACATGACCTGCTCCCACTTGGGCCACTCGGTGTTGCCCACCATCACGGCGACGGGCGAGCCCATGGTCAGGCCGTGCCGGACCCCGCCGAGGAAGGTGACCTCGTCCTTCTCGAACTTCATCCGGGCGCCGCGCCCGTAACCGAGCCGTCGCCTGGCGAGCGCGTCCGCCACCATCTCCGTGGTGACGGGGATACCGGCGGGAAGACCCTCCAGCGTCGCCACCAGTGCGGGGCCGTGCGACTCTCCGGCGGTCAGCCAGCGCAACCTGCTCAACGGTGCTCCTCATGCTCGCGCCTGTAACTGCAACGGCGCGACCGGGTGCGCGGCCCTGGCCCGCCGCCCTCGATCCTCCCACGACCGGGCCGCCCGGCCCGCCGCCGGTCCAGCAGACGGACGGACCGGCGGGGTCCGGTGTGCGATCAGCGGGCGGCGAGGGCCTCTTCGCCGGCCTGCCGCATGGCGGCCAGCGGCGCGGGCGAACGGCCCGTCATCTGCTCGACCTGGAGGACGGCCTGGTGAACGAGGAGGTCAAGACCTCCGACGACTGCGCCGCGGCGGCTCGCCCAGGCTGAGGCGAGCCCCGTGGGCCAGGGCTCGTACAGCACATCGAAGAGCGTGCCCGGGCTCTTGGGAACGGCCGCCATCAGCCCGTCCGTGGCACCGGCCGGCGTGGTCGCGATGATCAGTGGCGCGTGCAGTGCCTGCTCGGCCTCTGTCCAGTCGGCGATGTGCACCTCGACCCCGAGCCGCTCGCCCCAGCCACGCATCTCGTCACCGCGCTCGCGGCTGCGGACGTAGGCGGTGACCGGTCCCGTACAGATGTGCGCGAGCGCGGCGAGCGCGGATGAGGCGGTGGCTCCGGCGCCGAGGACAGCGGCGGATTCGACCTTCTCGACTCCGCACTCGTGCAGGGCGGCGATCATGCCGGGGATATCCGTGTTGTCGCCGGTGCGGCGGCCGTCCTCGGTGAGGACGACCGTGTTGACGGCCTCGACGGAGGCAGCGGTCTCGCTGAGGGAATCCAGCAGCGGAAGAATCGCCCGCTTCAGCGGCATGGTCAAGGAGAGCCCGGCCCAGGAGGAGTCCAGTCCCTCGACGAAGCCGGGGAGCCCCGCCTCGTCCACGTCGAACCGGCCGTACGACCAGTCGTCGAGGCCGAGTTCGGCGTACGCGGCCCGGTGCAGGACCGGGGAGAGCGAGTGGGCGATGGGCGAGCCGAGGACGGCTGCGCGGCGGCGGACGTCAGCCGATGCCATGAATTTCATTGAATTTCGCTGTGAGTTTCGCATGCTCCGCAGCCGTCTTGGTGAACTCGGTCTTCTTGCCGTCGAGCGAGATGAAGAACATCCACCCGCCGGTCGTGGGACTGAGCGTCGCACGCAGGGCTTCGTCCCCGGGGTTACTGATGGGACCGGGCGGAAGGCCGGCATGGTAATAGGTGTTATAGGGATCCGGATTTTCCCGGATCTTCTTGAGGTTGATCTTGATCTCGCTCTGCTTACTGAGGTAATTGAACGCGGAGTCGAATTCGAGCAACCGGTTCGTCGCCGTGTTGTCAGGTTTCAGGCGGTTGTACACGACTTCGGCCATCTTACGGAAGTCGTCATGCGTGAGACCTTCCGCCTGGACCAGACTGGCCACAGTCAGCACCTGCCACGGGCCGTCCAGCTTGTACTTCTTTGCTGCGCCTTCGAGGTCAAGGTCCTTGTACTCCACGCTGGACCGCGAAACCATCTTCTTGAGAATCGCCTCCGGCTTGGTTTCCTTCGTCACCGGATAGGCAGCCGGGTACAGGAAGCCTTCGAGCGGGTCCTTGATGTCCTTGTTCCTGCTCGCCCAGTCGGGCAGGCCCAGGTCCGACTTCTTGGACTCGGCCACACCCGCCGTCGTGCCCTTCTTGAGGCCCAGCTTCTCGTCGATCTTCGCGTAGACGGTGACGTTCCGGGAACCCTCGGGAATGATCAGAAGGTTCTGGCTCTTCGGGTCGACCATCATCTTCACGGCCTCGGACGCCGACATCTCCGAATGGAGGAGATAGACGCCGGCCTGGATCGACTTCCCCTTGGGGTTCTCGTTCTGCGCGGAGACGAACGCGTCGACGCTCTTGACGACACCGGCCTTCTTCAGAATGTTGCCGATGTCGTACCCGTACGAGCCCTTCGGAATCTCCACCTCGACCGAGCCCGAGCCGCTACCCGCGTAGTCGGGCGCAGAGCCGAACTTGTCCTTGTAGAAGGAGTAGCCGAAGTAGCCCACTCCCCCGAGGCCGCCGGCCAGGACGAGGGAGACGACCAGGCAGGCGCAGCCGCTGCGGCCCTTCTTCTTCTTGCCCTTGCCGCGGCGCTCGCCGTCCCCTTTCCCGCGGCGGGACTCACGCGGGTCGTCGTCGTACTCGTCGTCGTCGTCCTTGGCCTTGCCGTCGTCCGCACCCGTGAAGAACGGGTGGGTCTCCTCCGGCTGGACCTCGGGGTCCCAGTCCGGGTTCTGCGCAGGGGCCGGTGCGGGTTCGGCCTCGCGGCGGCTCGGAGGCTGGGGCGGCGGGTAGGCCTCAGGGGTGCCGTAGTAGTCGTTCGTCTCGCCGTGCCCGTACGGGGCGGCAGGCTGACCCTCGTACGGCATCGCGGGGGGCTGCTGACCGGTGTCCCAGCCACCGTTGTAGGACTGCTGGTGCTGCCCATACGGATCCTGCTGCGCGCCGTACGGGGGCTGCTGCTGGTACTGCGGCTGCTGCTCCTGCGCGTACGGATCCTGCTGATGCTGCTGCGCGTACGGGTCCTGCTGGTGTTGATGCTGCTGCTGCGCGTAAGGGTCGTGCTGCTGCTGCTGCGCGTACGGATCCTGCTGGTGCTGCTGCGCGTAGGGGTCCTGCTGCTGGGCATACGGGTCCTGCGGCTGCTGGGCGTACGGGTCCTGCGGCTGGCCGTCGTACTGGCTCTGGCCGTGGGCAGGCTGCTGGCCTCCCCATCCCTGGTCCCCGTACAGGGGATCCTCGGGATGCCACGGTTCGGAGCCGGGGCCCCGGCCATACTCAGTCATCGATCCCCTTGAGCCGCGAGACGACGTTCCGTCTCTTTGCTGTGCGGTGTTTGTTCGAACACTGCCGCATCGCGCGGAACGTTACCGTATCGCGATCAGACAACCACTTCGACGCCCTCGCCGGGCGGCTTGCCCGAAGCCCGTTCGGACTCCAGAGCGTTCTGGAGAATCACCACAGCGGCAGCCTGATCGATGACGGATCGGCCTTTTTTGGACTTCACGCCCGATGCGCGCAGCCCCTGAGTGGCCGTCACTGTGGTCATCCTCTCGTCCACCAACCGCACCGGAATGGGTGCGACCGCACGGGCGAGCACATCGGTGAACGCGCGGACCTTGGCCGCAGCCGGTCCCTCACCGCCGCCCAGGGACCGTGGCAGACCGACGATGACCTCGATCGGCTCGTACTCGGCGACGATCTGCCCGAGCCGCCGGTGGGCGGCCGGGACGTCGCGTCCCGGCACGGTCTCCACCGGCGTGGCCAGGATCCCGTCGGGGTCGCACGAGGCGACCCCGATCCGGGCGTCCCCGACGTCGATCGCCAGTCGGCGACCGCGGCGCATCTGCGTCATGTCCGGCGTCACGCCGTCTCGGTGACGAGGCGTTCGACAGCGGCGACGGCGTCACCGATGGCGTCCGGGTTCTGTCCGCCGCCCTGGGCGACGTCCGGCTTGCCGCCGCCACCGCCGCCGAGCGTCTTGGCGGCCGTACGGACCAGGTCGCCGGCCTTGAGACCGCGCTCGCGGGCGGCCTCGTTGGTGGCGATCACGGTCAGCGGGCGCCCGTTGGCCGTGGTGAACAGGGCCACGACGGCCGGCCGGCCGCCCTGGATGCGGCCGCGGACGTCCAGGACCAGCTTGCGCAGATCGTCGGCGGAGGTGCCGTCCGGCACCTGGCCGGTGACCAGGGCGACGCCCCGTACGTCCTTGGCGGAGTCGACCAGCCCGGCAGCGGCCGCCAGGACCTTCTCCGCGCGGAACTTCTCGATCTCCTTCTCGGCGTCCTTCAGCTTGCCGAGCATTCCGGCGATCTTCTCCGGGAGCTCCTCGGGGCGGCCCTTGACCAGCTCCTGGAGCTGGGCGACGACCGTGTGCTCCTTGGCGAGGAAGTTGTACGCGTCGACGCCGACGAGGGCCTCGATGCGGCGCACACCCGAGCCGATGGACGACTCGCCGAGCAGCTTGACCAGGCCGAGCTGCGCGGTGTTGTGGACGTGGGTACCGCCGCACAGTTCCTTGGAGAAGTCGCCGATGGTGACGACGCGGACCCGCTCGCCGTACTTCTCGCCGAACTCGGCGATGGCGCCCTGCTTCTTGGCCTCGTCGATCGACATGACCTCGGCCTGGACGTCGAGCTCCCGCGAGAGGACCTCGTTGATCTTCTGCTCGACGTCGACGAGGACCGTGCCGGGTACGGCGGCGGGCGAGCCGAAGTCGAAGCGGAAGCGGCCCGGGGAGTTCTCCGAACCGGCCTGGGCGGCCGTCGGGCCGAGCGCGTCGCGCAGCGCCTGGTGCGTGAGGTGGGTGGCACTGTGGGCGCGGGCGATCGCGCGCCGGCGGGTGTTGTCGATGGCGGCGAGGGCGGAGGCGCCGACCGTCACCTCGCCGACCTGGACCGAGCCCTTGTGCACGGAGACGCCGGGGACCGGCTGCTGGACGTCGCGGACCTGGATGACGGCGCCGTTGTCGAGCCGGATCCGGCCCTGGTCGGCGAGCTGGCCGCCGCCCTCGGCGTAGAACGGGGTGCGGTCCAGGACGACCTCGACCTCGTCGCCCTCGGAGGCGGCGGGCGAGGAGACGCCGTCGACGAGGAGGCCGACGATCGTCGACTCGCCCTCGGTGGAGAGGTAACCGGTGAACTCGGTGATGCCCGAGTTGTCGGCGACCTCGCGGTAGGCGGACAGGTCGGCGTGACCGGTCTTCTTGGCCTTGGCGTCGGCCTTGGCCTTGGCCCGCTGCTCCTGCATGAGGCGGCGGAATCCGTCCTCGTCCACGGAGAGGCCCTGTTCCGCGGCCATCTCCAGGGTGAGGTCGATCGGGAAGCCCCAGGTGTCGTGGAGCAGGAACGCCTTGTCACCGGCGATGACCCGGCCGCCGGCGGCCTTGGTCTCGGTGACGGCGGTCTCGAGGATGTTGGTGCCGCCCTTGAGTGCCTTGAGGAAGGCGGCTTCCTCGGCGAGGGCGACGGTCTCGATGCGCTTGCGGTCGGTGATCAGCTCGGGGTACTGCAGCCCCATGGTGTCGATCACGACGTCGACCAGCTCGTTCACGACCGATCCGGTGGCACCCATCAGCCGCATGTTGCGGATGGCCCGGCGCATGATCCGGCGCAGCACGTAGCCGCGGCCCTCGTTGCCGGGGGTGACGCCGTCGCCGATGAGCATGACGGAGGTACGGATGTGGTCGGCGACCACGCGGAGCGAGACGTCCGTGGACTGGGCCGCGCCGTAGCGCACGCCGGTGAGCTCGGTGGCCTTGTCCATGACGACGCGCAGCGTGTCGGTCTCGTACATGTTCTGCACGCCCTGCAGGATCATCGCGAGGCGTTCGAGGCCGAGACCGGTGTCGATGTTCTTGGACGGCAGGTCGCCGAGGATCGGGAAGTCGTCCTTGCCGTCGCCGGCGCCGCGCTCGTACTGCATGAAGACCAGGTTCCAGATCTCCACGTAACGCTCGTCGTTGACGGCCGGGCCGCCCTCGACGCCGAACTCGGGGCCGCGGTCGTAGTTGATCTCGGAACAGGGGCCGCAGGGACCGGGGACGCCCATGGACCAGAAGTTGTCCTTCTTGCCCAGGCGCTGGATGCGCTCGGCGGGGACACCGATCTTGTCGCGCCAGATCTGCTCGGCCTCGTCGTCGTCGAGGTAGACCGTGATCCACAGACGCTCGGGGTCGAGGGCGAAGCCGCCGTCCGCCACGGAGCTGGTCAGCAGCTCCCAGGCGTACTCGATGGCGCCTTCCTTGAAGTAGTCGCCGAAGGAGAAGTTCCCGCACATCTGGAAGAAGGTGCCGTGCCGGGTGGTCTTGCCGACCTCTTCGATGTCCGGCGTACGGACACACTTCTGCACGCTGGTGACGCGCGGGGCGGGCGGCTTGACCTCACCGAGGAAGTACGGCTTGAAGGGCACCATGCCGGCCGGGACCAGCAGCAGAGTCGGGTCGTCCGCGATGAGCGACGCCGAAGGGACGACGGTGTGACCGCGCTCCTCGTAGAAGCTCAGCCAGCGGCGGCGAATTTCTGCCGACTCCATCAGTGGTCCTCATTCCGGTTGTACGAGTTGTAGGTGCGTGACGTGGGGGGCAGCCTGCGGGGCGCCTCGGTCTCGGCCGCCTCGACGGCGAAGTGGCGCCGCACGGGGAGATCGGGGTCGACGGGCGCCTCGAGCCCGAGTGCCTCGCCCAGCTCGGCCTCGCGTCTGACCATGCCCTCGCGGACGTCCAGCGCGAAGTCCTTGAGCTTGTGACCGGCCACGACCGCCTTGTCGGCGGCCTGCGCCGCGAGGCTTTCGGGGGTCAGCTGCTTGATCTTCCGGTTGACCTTGGCGGTGGCCCACACACCGGCGGCTGCGCCGGCGGTGAACCAGAACGTACGGCGGAACATCGCTGCGTCAGTCCTTCGATCCGCGGGAGTTTCTGCCGTTGCGCTTCTTGGCACGCGCGGACGGCACGGTCCGGCCGACAATCACCGAGCGCCGGGCACGCGCCTCCGGTTCCGGGCTCGCCTTGCGGCCGATGGCCTGCCGGACGCCGTAACCGAACGCCGCGACCTTGACGAGCGGGCCGCCGAAGGTGGAGGCGACGGTGGAGGAGAGCGCGGAGGCGTTGGAGGTGACTTCCTGGACGTCCGTCGCGATCGCGTCGACCTTGTCGAGCTGGGTCTGCGCGGAGCGTACGGTCGCGGAGGCGTCGGCGAGCAGCGGGACGGCCTGATCGGTCACGTCCGCCACGAGTTTCGTGGTCGCCCTGAGCGTCTGGGCGAGCCTCACCAGCACGACGGCGAGGAACGAAACCAGGATCGCCCAGAAGACGGCCACCAGGATTCCGGCCACCTCACCACCGGACACAGTGCACCGCTCTCTGGCTTGTCGTCTGTCTGTCTTGTTTCCTGCTGTTCGGCGAGGCCGTCGCGGCGGCCGGTCACCGTCCCCCGAGCCTATCGCGCCGGGGCTCACGCCCCGTACCGCATTACCGGTCGGCACCGCGGGACTTCACGCACCGAGATTGTACGGAGCGCTTTCGGGCCAGTACTCTGCGTGTTTCATGCGACGCACTCAGCGCCCCTTTCCGTCTCCCGACGATCCACGCCCTCCGGCCGCCTCCTCCGAAGCGCCCGCGCCCTGTCAGCCGGGCAACCTCCCGGCGGAGCTGAACAGGTTCGTGGGGCGTGACGGTGAGCTGGCCGAGGTGGTCGGGCTGCTGGAGGGGTCGCGGCTCGTCACCGTCGTCGGGGTGGGAGGGGTCGGCAAGTCCCGGCTGGTCAGCAGGGTGGCGACGCTCCTGGAGAAACGGTACTGCGACGGTGTCTGGCTGGTGGAGCTGTCGGCGGTCCACGATGCGGCGCTGCTGGAGCACGCCCTGGTCGACGCGCTGGGCCTCACGGACCACACGAGCCGTCCGCCCCGCTCGACACTCCTCGAACACTGTGCCGAGCGCCGGCTCCTCCTGGTGATCGACGGATTCGAGCATCTGGTCGACGCCTGTGCGGAGTTGGTACAGGACCTGCTGCGCCGCGCCCCGGGGCTGCGGGTGCTGGCCGCCGGCCGGCTGCCGCTGGATCTCGACGGCGAGAGCGGCTACCCGCTCGCCACGATGAACGACGACGACGCGCTGCTGCTCTTCGCCGAGCGGGCGGCCTCGGTGCAGCCCGGGTTCCGGCTGACCGAGCACACCCGCGGCGCCGCTCTGGAGCTCTGCCGGCGTCTCGACGGCATTCCGCTCGCACTGGAACTGGCCGCCGGCCGGCTGCGCGCGCTGTCGACGGAGCAGGTGCTGCAGCGGCTGGACGACCGTTTCCGGCTGCTGACCGGCGGCAGCCGCAGCGCGCTCGCCCGCCACCAGACACTCCGTACGGCCATCGGCTGGAGCCACGAACTCTGCGCCCCGGAGCAGCGGCTGCTGTGGGCCCGGCTGTCCGTCTTCGCCGGGCAGTTCGACCTGGAGGCGGCCGAGTACATCTGCAGCGGCCCCGATCTGCCGGCCGACTCGGTGCTGGACGTGCTGTCCGGGCTGCTGGCGCAGTCCGTGGTGCTGCGGGAGGAGTCGGCCGTCGGCGCCCGCTACCGGATGCTGGACACGGTGCGGGAGTACGGTGCCGAGTGGCTCGCCGCGACGGGCGACACGGACCGGCTGCGCCGCCGTCACCGGGACTGGTTCCTGGGACTCGCGACCTGGTGCGAGCTCGACTGGTTCAGCCCGCGGCAGGCGGAGGTCGCCGCCCGGGTGGAGAGCGAGCTGCCGAATCTGCGGCGGGCCATGGAGTGTTCGCTGGAGAGCCCCGAGGAGGCGCACCTCGCGCAGTACCTGGCGGGCACGCTCTGGTTCCTGTGGGTCGGCTGCGGACGCCTCTCGGAGGGACGGCACTGGCTGGACCACGTACGGGAGGAGGACACGCCGTACGACACCTCCCGGCTGAAGGCGCTGTGGGTGCTCGGGTACGTCGCGGTCCTCCAGGGCGATCCGGTGGGCGCGATCTCGGCGCTCACCGAGTGCCGGGAGGAGGCCGATCTGGCGGGGGACGCCATCGCGTCGGCGTACGCGGTGCACCGCACGGGCTGTCTGGCCCTCGTCACGGACGACATGGCGCGCGCGCACGAACTGCTGCAGGAGGCCCTCGGCCGCTACCGGGAACTCGGCGAGCTGAACAGCAATGTGCTGATGGCCCAGGTGGAGCTGGCCATGACGGTGGGCTTCCAGGGCGATCTGGACGGCGCGGTCGTGATCTGCGAAGAGGTACGGGAGATCTGCGAGGACCACGGGGAGCGGTGGGCGCTCAGTTACGCGCTGTACGTCCTGGGCTTCGCGGCTCTCCAGCGGGGCGTCCCCTCCCGGGCCCGGGAACTGCTCGGGGAGTCGCTGGCCATCAGCCACGCCTTCCACGACCGTCTGGGCACCGTGCTCAGCCTGGAGTTGCTGGCGCTGGTCACGGTGGTCGAGGGCGACGCGGCGGAGGCGGCCCTGCTGCAGGGGGCCGCCGACCGGATCTGGCCGTCGGTGGGGCTGCCGCTGTTCGGTTCGGCGCACTACGGCAGACCCCGGGTCCGGTGCGAGGAGCTGGCCCGCGGTGAGCTGGGCGAGACGCTGTACGCGTCGGAGCGGGGCGCCGGGGTGGAGCTGGGCACGGACGTGGTGGTGGCCAGGGCCCTGGCGGGCCGTTCCGGCGGGCGACGCGAGGGGCCGTCGGGGACGTCGTCCCCGAACACGCGAAAGCCCGCCGCCTCCCCGATCGGGGAGGGGCGGGCCTGAGCGCCGGTGTTGAGCGGCTACGCCTGAATCAGCGGGCGTAGTACTCGACGACGAGCTGCTCGTCGCAGATCACGGGGATTTCCTTGCGGTTCGGGTCCCGGTCAAGGCGGAAGGCCAGGGCCTTCAGGTTCACCTGCAGGTAGCGCGGGGTCTCACCGTCGGTGTCGTAACCACCCTCGCGGGCAACCTGGAAGGGGTACTTCTCGCGGCTGCGCTCGCGGACCATCACGATGTCGTCGGGACGGACACGGAACGACGGCTTGTCGACCTTGCCACCGTTGACCTCGATGTGGCCGTGGACGACCATCTGGCGGGCCTGGTAGATCGTCTTGGCGATGCCGGAACGCAGGACCAGCGCGTCGAGACGGCGCTCGAGCTCGACGACGAGCGCCTCGCCCGTCTTGCCCTCGGCCTTCTTGGCGCGGTCGTAGGCACGCGCCATCTGGCGCTCGCTGATGTCGTACTGGGCGCGCAGACGCTGCTTCTCGAGCAGACGGACCTTGTAGTCCGAGTTCTGCTTGCGGCCACGGCCGTGCTCGCCCGGCGGGTAGGGGCGCGCCTCGAAGTACTTGACGGCCTTCGGCGTCAGCGCAATGCCGAGCGCGCGGCTCTTCTTGACCTTGGGACGCGACTGATTAGGCACGTTCTCCAGACCTCCGTTGTAGGTTAGGTTAGGCTCACCTTACTCAAGGAGATCGCATGTCTCGCCCTGGGAACACCACACACGTCACGGACAGCACAGACAGCGGCAGCACACATGAAAGTGCTGCTACGACGGAAGGCCGATCTGATCGTGGTCAGCCGCGTCCCAGCGGGCTTGAAAACACTCGGATGCCGTCAGCAGCCGAGCGCACACGAACTCTCGTACAGAGTACCTGCTCCGCGGTGCTGCTCGTACCCGGGCTGGAGACCGCGGGCTCGGACCACCTGATGCCGCTCTCCCGGACCGTGGGTCCCGACGGCGACCTCTTCCTCGAATTCCCCGCTGATTCCCCGGCCGTGCGGGCCGCGGCCCATGCCCAGGACGACGAGCTGACGGCCGTGCTGGAGATCACGGATGTCGCCCCGGTCGCCGTACCCCACCGCATCCGCGGCCGGGCCCGCGTCTGCGGATGGCTCACGTCGGTGCCCGGCATCGCGGGCCCCGGCCGGATGCTGCTGCGGCTGGAGACGGGCGAGGCCCACGTCGAGGACCTCTGGGGGGCGGAGGCGGTCGAGCCGGAGGAACTGCGGGACGCGGCCGCCGACCCGCTCGCCGCACACGAGGCGGAGCTGCTGCAGCATCTGCACGCGGCGCACGGCGACCGGCTGGGGACGCTGTGCGAGCTGCTCGGCGAACGGGCGGTGCGGGCCGGCGGCGGAAACCCGCCGTCCGTCGTTCCGGTCGCGCTGGACCGCCTAGGACTGCGGGTCCGCGTCTTCGAGCGCAACGGCCCCTGTTTCGACGCCCGCTTCGAGTTCCCCGATCCGGTGCGCGATGTGGTGGAACTGCGCCACGCCATGCGCACCCTCTTCGATGCTGCCGCGCACTGAGACCGGCCCCTACGGGCTGTCCGGCGCGCCCGTGGCGCCGGTGTCCGTGTGGCCCAGACGCTCACGGACCCGGTCCGCGACATCCGCGTACCTCGCCTCGGCCCCGTAGCGGGTGGGCCGGTAGTAGCGCTTGTCGCGGACCGCGTCGGGGGCGTACTGCTGGGCGGCGATGCCGCCGGGGACGTCGTGCGGATAGACGTAACCCTGCGCGTGGCCCAGCTTGGCCGCGCCCTTGTAGTGGCCGTCCCGCAGATGGGCGGGGACCGGCCCCGCCAGCCCTTTGCGTACGTCGTCCTGGGCCGCCGAGATCGCCAGCGTCGCCGCGTTGGACTTCGGGGCGAGCGCCAGCGCGATGGTGGCGTGGCTGAGGGTGAGCGCCGCCTCCGGGAAACCGATCATCGCGACCGCCTGCGCCGCCGCGACCGCGGTGGGCAGCGCCGTGGGGTCGGCGAGACCGATGTCCTCACTGGCCGAGATCATCAGCCGGCGGGCGATGAACCGCGGGTCCTCCCCCGCCTCGATCATCCGGGCCAGATAGTGCAGCGCCGCGTCCACGTCGGAGCCGCGGATCGACTTGATCAGCGCACTCGCCACGTCGTAGTGCTGGTCGCCGTCCCGGTCGTACTTCACGGCCGCCCGGTCGACGGTCTCCTCCAGGGTGAGAAGGGTGATCTCCCCCTCCTGCTTGGACAGCGCCGCACCGGCCGCCGCCTCCAGAGCCGTCAGCGCCCGGCGCGCGTCGCCTCCCGCGATGCGCAGCAGGTGCTCCTGGGCGTCCTCGGGCAGCGTCACCGCGCCGCCGAGTCCGCGCTCGTCGGTCAGGGCCCGGCCCAGCAGGTCGCGCAGGTCGTCGTCGGTCAGCGACTCGAGCGTCAGCAGCAGGGAGCGCGACAGGAGCGGGGAGATGATCGAGAAGTACGGGTTCTCGGTGGTCGCGGCGATCAGCGTGACCCAGCGGTTCTCCACGGCCGGGAGCAGGGAGTCCTGCTGCGCCTTGGAGAAGCGGTGGATCTCGTCCAGGAAGAGGACGGTCTCCTTGCCGTAGCCGCCGGTGGCGCGACGGGCGCCCTCGATCACGGCCCGTACTTCCTTGACGCCGGCGGTGATCGCGGAGAGCTCGACGAATCGTTTGTTCGTGGCCTTGCTGACCACGTACGCCAGGGTCGTCTTCCCGATGCCGGGCGGGCCCCAGAGGATCACCGAAGAGGGGCCGGCCGGTCCCCCGCTCCCCTCGCCCACGAGGCGGCGCAGTGGCGATCCCGGCTTGAGCAGATGCTGCTGGCCCACGACCTCGTCGAGGGTACGCGGACGCATCCGGACAGCGAGAGGGCTGCTGGACGGGTCCTTCTCCTGGCGGTCTTCGGCAGCTGCGGTAAAAAGGTCGGGCTCCACGTTTTGAAGCCTATGTCACCGCACTGACATCCCGGCCGGGGCGGGACGGCGGGCCGGCGCCCGGGCAGACCGCTCAGCTGGTCCAGAAGTCCCACCAGCGGGTCAGGATCAGCATGCCGATGATGCCGATCCACAGGACCGGGGGCACCCAGTGGAACTCGGTGAGCCCGTTGCGCAGCCAGTTCGGCGCGGGAATGATCCGGTGCTTGATGTTGTGCGTGGTGACGTAGCAGAACATGAGGATCGTGGCGACCCAGGCCAGGCAGCACCACAGGCACAGCGAGTTGATGTTGTACAGCGACTGGTACTGCAGCCAGGTGCAGAAGCCGACGCCGAACAGCGTGCCCGCGTTCATCCCCAGCCAGTACCAGCCGCGGAACCGCGCTCCCGCGAGCAGCGCCAGACCGATCCCGATGATGACGGGGTAGGTGGCCATGCCGAGCCACGGGTTGGGGAAGCCGAAGGCCGATGCCTGCTCGCTCTTCATGATGTTGCCGCAGGCCACGACGGGGTTGAGACTGCAGCCCGGGACGAAGGAGGGGTCCTCCATCATCTTGAGCTTGTCGAGCGTGATCACCCAGGCGGCGAGGAGTCCGGCAGCGCCCGTGATCACCAGCAGCAGTGCCAGCGCGCGACCGCCGCCGATGGTCCTCTTCCCGCTGTCCTCGTCCTGATCGGAGGAGGGATGGTCAACCGCTGCAGTCGTCATATCGCCGTTCCGTCAGTGAGTGGCCTGCTGGGGCACGGACATTGTGCCGTACGGGCGCACCGGTCTTCCGTTCGATGAACATAAAGATGCGCGCACGGTGCGGGTCCACCGGGATCGGAACGAGGGGGCGTCGGGGCCGTCTTCACCGCGACGAGCGGGGCCGTCCCCGAGTTCGGACGCGGTGCGGCCCGCCACGCGCCCCCACTGCCGGCCCGGGACCGGAATCGCCCGGCAGGATGAACGCCCGTGCGCCAGGTTGACGGCAGGGGAAACGGCCCTGCGTGGGGCGCTCCCCCGCCGCGGGCAGGCGGCATGCCCGCCCGCGACGGATGGTTCACGCGAGGCGCGCGCGGACCGCCTCGGTGACCTCGGCCAGCGGGACGGCCGTCTGCTCGCCGGACTCCATGTCCTTGAGCTGCACGATCCCCTCGGCCAGATCCCGCTCGCCCGCCACGATCGTGAAGCGCGCTCCCGAGCGGTTGGCGCTCTTCATCGCGCCCTTGAGACCGCGGCCCCCGAACGCGAAGTCCGCGGCCACGCCCTCGCGGCGCAGCCGTGTGACGACGCCGAACAGCACGCGCCGCGCCTCCTCGCCGAGCGGTACGGCGAAGACGCTGGTGGTGGAGGGCAGTTCGAGCTCGACGCCCTCCGCCTCCAGGGCGAGCACGGTGCGGTCCACGCCGAGCGCCCAGCCGACCGACGGCAGCGCGGGGCCGCCGATCATCTCGGACAGGCCGTCGTACCGGCCGCCGCCGCCGACCGCCGACTGCGAGCCCAGACCGTCGTGGACGAACTCGAAGGTGGTGCGGGTGTAGTAGTCGAGCCCGCGGACGAGCTTCTCGTCGTCCTCGTACGCGACACCTGCCGCGTTGAGCAGGTCGCGGACCTCCTCGTGGTACGCCTTGCAGGCGTCACACAGGTAGTCGCGGAGCACGGGTGCGCCGGTCAGCTGCTTCTGGACCTCGGGGCGCTTGTCGTCGAGGACCCGGAGCGGGTTGATCTCGATGCGCCGGCGGGTCTCCTCGTCGAGGTCGAGCTCGCGCAGGAAGCCCTGGAGCGCGTCGCGGTAGACGGGCCGGCACTCCTTGTCGCCCAGCGAGTTCAGCAGGATGCGGAACTCGCGCAGCCCGAGGGTCCGGTACGCCTGGTCGGCCAGGATGATCAGCTCGGCGTCCAGAACCGGGTCCTCGGCACCGATCGCCTCGGCGCCGACCTGCGAGAAGTGGCGGTAACGGCCCTTCTGCGGGCGCTCGTAGCGGTAGTACGAGCCCGAGTACCAGAGCTTGACCGGCAAGTTGCCGAGCTTGTGGAGATTGGCCTCCAGCGCGGCACGCAGAACGGACGCGGTGCCCTCGGGGCGCAGCGCGAGCTCGGAGCCACCCTTGGTGGTGAGGGTGTACATCTCCTTGGTCACGATGTCGGTGGACTCACCGACGCCGCGGGAGAAGAGGGCCACGTCCTCGAAGCCCGGGGTCTCGATGTAGCCGTAGCCGGAGTTCTTCAGCGGTGCGGAGATCGCCTCGCGCACGGCGAGGTACTTCGCGGAGTCGGGCGGAGTCAGGTCGTACGTGCCCTTGGGGGCCTTGAAGGTGCTCACGATTTCGCTCTCGTCACATTCCTCGTCGGGGCGCGTCCATACCGCTCAGATACGGATTGGTGGCGCGCTCGCGGCCGATGGTCGTCTGGGGGCCGTGGCCGGACAGCACCACGGTCGAGTCGTCGAGCGGCAGGCACACGCGGGCCAGCGACTCGAGGAGCTCGGCGTGGTCGCCACCGGGCAGGTCGGTGCGTCCGACGGAGCCGGCGAAGAGCAGATCGCCCGAGAAGAGGACCTGCGGAACATCCGCGACCTCGGGCATCCTGAACGTCACCGACCCCTTGGTATGGCCGGGCGCATGCGAGACGCCGAACTCCATGCCCGCCAGCAGCAGCCGCGCGCCGTCGCTCAGCTCCTTGACGTCGTCCGGCTCCCCCACCGTCAGCTCGCCCATGAGCGGCATCCCGATGGAGCGGCCGAGGGCCTTCTCCGGGTCACTCATCATGTAGCGGTCCTCGGGGTGGATCCAGGCGGGGACGTCGTGCGCGCCGCACACCGGGACGACCGACGCGACGTGGTCGATGTGGCCGTGCGTGAGGACGACGGCGACGGGCTTCAGCCGATGCTTCTTCAGCGCTTCCTCGACCCCGGTGGCGGCCTGGTGGCCCGGGTCGATGATCACGCACTCCTCACCTGCGGCGGGGGCGACCAGGTAACAGTTGGTCCCCCAGGCCCCGGCGGGGAACCCGGCAATGAGCACGATCGTCCTTAATGGTCGTCCGACGAGGGAGGTCGGCTGCGAGGTCGCAGCAGTTCAGAGCCTACCGGCGCTCCTCATTCCACAGCTAACCCATATACGGTACGGGGCAACCCAGGCCCGATCACACGACGTACAAGGAGATCACCCGGTGGTCAGCAGCGATCAGCGGCGGCGGCAGCTCGCCAGGGAGAAGTTCGAGCGGCAGCAGCAGCGCCGGGAGGAGGCCCGCCACAGGACGCGGCGGCTGACGGTCATCATCGCCTCCGCGGTGGCCGTCGTCGCGGTCATCGGTGGTGCTACGTACTTCGCCACCAGTGGCGACGACGACAAGGACAACAAGGCCGACGCGGCCGCGAGTCAGAGTCCTTCGGCCTCGCCCACTCCCTCGGCGAGCGAGGAGGCCGCGCCCGAGCCCGCGATGAAGATCGACAAGAAGTCGGCGTACACGATGTCGCTCAAGACGAGCCAGGGCGACATATCGTTCGCGATGGACGCGGCGAAGACCCCGCACACGACGAACTCCTTCAAGGCGCTCGCCGACAAGAAGTTCTTCGACGGCACCAAGTGTCACCGGCTGACCACGGACGGCATCTTCGTCCTGCAGTGCGGTGATCCGAAGGGCGACGGAACCGGTGGTCCCGGCTACACGATTCCCGACGAGAACCTGACCGCGCTGGGCAAGGCGGGCGCCGAGGGCACGGTGACGTATCCCGCCGGCACGGTGGCGATGGCCAACACCGGCCAGGCGCACACCGGCGGCAGCCAGTTCTTCCTCGTCTACAAGGACAGCAAACTGCCGCCCAGCTACACGCCGTTCGGCACGATGGACAAGGACTCCCTGAAGGCCGTCGAGGCCATCGGCAAGGCGGGGGTGGACGGCGGCGGCGCCGACGGTGCGCCCAAGAAGGCCGTGAACATCTCGAAGGCGACCGTCGACAAGGGCTGATCCGCGGCGGGCCCGGCATGATCGGCCCGCCCGTCACTCGGTGCGGCCGGATAATTTCGGCCGCGCTGAGTGCGGACAGCCGGGCGGCCCGTCGCCTAGATTGGCGTGGTGCAGGGCGGGCGCGGCCCGCCCCAGGAAACTGTGGACGATGCCAGGGGGGCGAACCCCCTCACGGGCATCAGGTGGAGGAGGCGCTGTGAGCAGCGACCCGTGGGGCCGTGTCGACGAGACAGGCACCGTGTACGTGCGTACAGCCGAGGGCGAGCAGGTCGTCGGATCGTGGCAGGCCGGTTCTCCGGAGGAGGCCCTGGCTTATTTCGAGCGCAAGTACGAGGGCATTGTGGTCGAGATCGGCCTCCTCGAACGGCGGGTGAAGACCACCGATCTGTCGGCGAAGGACGCGACGACCGCCATCGAGCATCTGCGCGGACAGGTCGACGAGCATCACGCCGTCGGCGACCTTGACGCGCTGCGCAAGCGGCTGGACGGGCTCGTCGCGACGGTCGACTCGCGGCGTGAGGAGCGCAAGGCCCAGAAGGCGAAGCAGACCGACGAGGCGAAGCACGCCAAGGAGGCGCTGGTCGTCGAGGCCGAGGAGCTGGCGCAGAGCGAGCAGTGGCGCTCCGCGGGCGAGCGGCTGCGCGCGCTCGTCGACACGTGGAAGGGCCTGCCGCGGCTCGACCGCAAGTCGGACGACGAGCTGTGGCACCGCTTCTCTCACGCGCGCTCGGCGTTCTCAAAGCGCCGCAAGGCCCACTTCGCCGCGCTGGACGCCCAGCGCGAGGAGGCCCGCAAGGTCAAGGAGAAGCTGGTCGTCGAGGCCGAGGCGCTCTCCAAGTCCACGGACTGGGGCACGACGGCTGCGCGCTACCGCGACCTGATGACCGACTGGAAGGCGGCGGGCCGCGCCCAGCGGGAGGCCGAGGACGAGCTGTGGGAACGCTTCCGCGGCGCCCAGGACGTCTTCTTCGCCGCTCGCAGTGGCGTCTTCGCCGAGCGGGACGCGGAGCAGGGCGAGAACCTCAAGCTCAAGGAGGAGCTCGCCGTCGAGGCCGAGAAGCTGGTGCCGGTGAAGGACCTGAAGGCGGCCCGGGCCGCGTTCAGGGCCCTCAACGAGCGCTGGGAGGCCATCGGCCACGTGCCGCGTGACGCCCGCCCGAAGGTCGAGGGGCGGATGCAGGCGGTGGAGCGCACGCTCCAGGAGGCCGAGGAGTCGGAGTGGCGCCGGACGAACCCGGAGGCGCGGGCCCGTGCCGCGGGTCTGACCGGGCAGCTCCAGGCGGCCGTCGACAAGCTGCGTACGCAGATCGACACCGCTCGCGCCTCGGGCAACAACGCACGGGCCGACAAGCTGGCCCGTGAGCTGGAGGGCCGGCAGGCGCTCCTGGACCAGGCGCTCAAGGGCCTGGAGGAGTTCGGCGGCTGACCGAGCCGCAGCAGGGCATGGAGCGGGCCCCCGTACGCATCGCGTACCGGGGCCCGCACCAAGCCCAGGGAGGCCCCCCACGCGCTCGCCCCCACCGGCGGCGGGCCGACGGGCCCCCGGAGAAGTCG
>NZ_JBIAIU010000016.1:47711-212058 GCF_042871565.1 Streptomyces sp. NPDC005775
CCGCCGGGCGCGCCCCCCCCGCGCCCCCCGGGGCGGGGGGGGGGGGGGGGGCCCCCCCCCCCCCCGCGGGGCGGGGGGGGGCCCCGGGCGCCGGGGGGGCCCGGGCCCCCGCTCCATGCCCTGGGAGGCCCGCCTCGGGCTCGCCGCTACGGGCGGCGGGCCGAGGTCACCCGGTAGACGTCGTAGACGCCCTCCACGCCGCGTACGGCCTTCAGGACGTGTCCCAGGTGCTTGGGGTCGCCCATCTCGAAGGTGAAGCGCGAGGTGGCCACCCGGTCGCGGGAGGTCTGCACGGCCGCGGACAGGATGTTGACGTGCTGGTCGGACAGGATGCGGGTGACGTCCGAGAGGAGCCGGGAGCGGTCCAGGGCCTCGACCTGGATGGCGACCAGGAAGACCGAGGACTGGGTGGGGGCCCACTCGACCTCCAGGATCCGTTCCGGCTGCTGCGAGAGCGAGTCGACGTTGACGCAGTCGGCCCGGTGCACGGAGACGCCGCTGCCCCGGGTGACGAAGCCGATGATCGGGTCGCCGGGCACGGGCGTACAACAGCGGGCCAGTTTGACCCAGACGTCCTCGACGCCCTTGACGACCACGCCCGGGTCGGCGTTGGAGCGGCGCTTGTTGCGGCCGTGCGACGGCGGGGAGCTCTCCGCGAGGTCCTCGTTGGCCTCGTCCTGGCCGCCGAGCGCCTGGACCAGCTTCTGCACGACGCCGGCCGCCGCCACGTGTCCCTCACCGATCGCGGCGTAGAGGGACGAGATGTCGGGGTAGCGCATCTCGTGGGCGAGGGTGACCAGGGAGTCGCCCGTCAGGATCCGCTGGATCGGCAGGTTCTGCTTGCGCATGGCCCGCGCGATGGAGTCCTTGCCCTGCTCGATCGCCTCGTCCCGGCGCTCCTTGGAGAACCAGGCCCGGATCTTGTTGCGGGCGCGCGGCGACTTGACGAAGCCGAGCCAGTCGCGGGAGGGGCCCGCGCCTGCCGCCTTGGAGGTGAAGACCTCGACCAGATCGCCGTTGTCGAGCGTCGACTCGAGCGGTACGAGCCGCCCGTTGACCCGTGCCCCTATGGTGCGGTGGCCGACCTCCGTGTGGACGGCGTACGCGAAGTCGACCGGTGTCGCCCCCGCTGGAAGCGCTATGACGTCACCCTTGGGCGTGAAGACGAAGACCTCGTTGCGTGAGAGGTCGAAGCGCAGCGACTCCAGGAACTCGCTGGGGTCCTCGGTCTCCTTCTGCCAGTCCAGGAGCTGGCGCAGCCACGCCATGTCGTTGACGGTGTCCTGGCCGCGGCCGGTGTTCTTGGGGACGTCTGTGCGCACCTTGGAGGCGCCCGCGACGGCTTCCTGCTTGTACTTCCAGTGCGCGGCGATGCCGTACTCGGCGCGGCGGTGCATGTCGAACGTGCGGATCTGCAGCTCGACGGGCTTGCCGCTGGGGCCGATCACCGTGGTGTGCAGTGACTGGTACATGTTGAACTTGGGCATCGCGATGTAGTCCTTGAACCGGCCGGGGACCGGATTCCATCGCGCGTGCACCGTGCCGAGCGCCGCGTAGCAGTCGCGGACCGTGTCGACGAGCACCCGGATGCCCACCAGGTCGTAGATCTCGGCGAAGTCCCGGCCCCGCACGATCATCTTCTGGTAGACGCTGTAGTAGTGCTTCGGCCGTCCGGTGACGGTCGCCTTGATACGGGCGGCGCGCAGGTCGGACTGGACCTCGTCGGTCACTATGGCGAGGTACTCGTCGCGCTTGGGCGCCCGCTCGGCGACGAGGCGGACGATCTCGTCGTACATCTTGGGGTAGAGGATCGCGAAGGCGAGGTCCTCCAGCTCCCACTTGATGGTGTTCATGCCCAGGCGGTGGGCGAGCGGGGCGTAGATCTCCAGCGTCTCGCGGGCCTTCTTCTCCTGCTTCTCCCGCTTGAGATAGCGCATGGTGCGCATGTTGTGGAGCCGGTCGGCGAGCTTGATGACGAGGACCCGGGGGTCCTTGGCCATGGCGACGACCATCTTGCGTACGGTCTCGGCCTGCGCGGCCTCGCCGAACTTGACCTTGTCCAGCTTGGTGACGCCGTCGACCAGCAGGGCGACCTGGTCGCCGAAGTCGCGGCGCAGGGTGTCCAGGCCGTACTCGGTGTCCTCGACCGTGTCGTGCAGCAGTCCCGCCATCAGGGTGGCCGGATCCATGCCCAGCTCGGCGAGGATCGTCGTCACGGCGAGCGGATGCGTGATGTACGGGTCGCCGCTCTTGCGCTTCTGCCCGCGGTGCCAGCGCTCGGCTACCTGGTAGGCCTTCTCGATCTGGCGCAGCGTGGAAGACTCGATCTTGGCGTCGTTGCTGCGGACGGTACGCAGCAGCGGTTCCAGTACCGGGTTGTACGGGCTGGAGCGCTGGACGCCGAGGCGTGCCAGCCTGGCCCGGACCCGGTTGGACGAGCCGCCGCCGGTACGGGCGACCGGGCCCGTGGGGGCGACCGGGGTCGCGGGCTTGGCGGGCGGCTTCGGGGCCGTGGGGGCCGGGGAGGCGGGAACGTCCGGCTGCGCGGGGGCGGCGGGCGCGGGGCCGTTCGCCTCGGCGGGTGCCGGGCCCGTGCCGGGCTCGGGCGCCGGGGGCTTCGGCTTCTCCGCGGGCTGCTGCTTCGCGGGCGTGGCTGGGGCCGCCGCGGGCTTGTCGGGCTGCGGGGCGGCGACTGGCTGGGCCTCGTCTGGCAAGAGCGCTCCTCGTGCGGATCCGGACACCCGGAAAGGCCATCGTATCGACCCTGCGGCCGGAGCTCCCCCGGGGACGGTGAGAGCCCTCACAACGCGAGACGGGCACCCGGTTGTTCCCGGGTGCCCGTCTCGGTGCGCGCGTGGCTGTGCCGCCTGCCGTCCGGCAGCCGGTCAGACCGTGATCAGGGCCTCCAGCGGGGCGCCCCGAAGGTGCGGTGCCAGTGCTTCGCGCCCGGCCAGGAAACCGAGCTCCATGAGGACGCAGACGCCGGCGACCGTGGCTCCGGCCCGCCGGATCAGCTCCAGCGAGGCACCGGCGGTGCCGCCGGTGGCCAGGACGTCGTCGATGACCATGACGCGGTCGTCGGCCGACAGGTCCTCCGCGTGGACCTCGATCTCCGCGGTGCCGTACTCCAGCTCGTACGCCTGGCCGAGCGTGGCTCCGGGCAGCTTCCCGGCCTTGCGCACGGGGATGAAGCCGAGGCCGGCCCGTACCGCGACCGGTGCGGCCAGGATGAAGCCGCGGGCCTCCAGACCGACGATCTTCGTGGCGCCGTGCCGTACGCACAGTTCCGCGAGGGCGTCGGTGAGGGCCGTGAACGCGACAGGGTCCGCCAGCAGCGGGGTGATGTCCTTGAACATCACGCCCGGCTTCGGGTAGTCCGCCACGTCACGGATACGGCTGAGCAGGAGGTCCCTGGTGCTGTCGGTGGTGCTGGTCATCGACGCTTCCCCGGGGTCCGGCCGTGGCCCCTGGGGGGCTCCTGGCGCTGGCCGACGACCGCACCGGCGGGCGCGGTGTCCTCGGGGGACCGCTCCTCCTCCTGCTCGGCCTCGTTCAGCTCTCCCTTGGCTGCGGCGGCGGCGCGCTTGGCGAGGATCCGCTTCTTCAGCGCCTTCATCTGCGGTTCGCGTTCCTTGAGGTCGGCGACCAGCGGAGTGGCGATGAAGATCGAGGAGTACGCACCGGCGGCGAGGCCGACGAAGAGGGCCAGCGAGATGTCGTTCAGCATGCCGGCGCCGAGGACACCGCCACCGATGAACAGCAGACCGGCGACCGGCAGCAGGGCGACGACCGTGGTGTTGATCGAACGGACCAGTGTGCCGTTGATGGAGCGGTTGGCGATCTCGCTGTACGTCCACCGGGTCTGCTTGGTGATCCCCTTCGTGCCCTCCTTGAGGCTGTCGAAGACGACGACCGTGTCGTAGAGGGAGTAACCGAGGATCGTCAGCAGACCGATCACCGTGCCCGGGGTGACCTCGAAGCCGACCAGCGCGTAGATGCCGACCGTGATGGTGATGTCGTGGATCAGCGCGACGAGGGCCGCGATGGCCATGCGCCATTCGAAGGCGATCGCCAGGTAGATCACGACGAGGACCATGAAGACGCCGAGGCCGGTCCAGGCCTTGTTGGCGATCTGCTCACCCCAGCTGGGGCCGACCAGGTCCGCGGCGATCTTCTCTTCCGAGACGTCGAGGCCCTTGGAGAGCTCGCCCTTGATCTGGTCGGACTTCGCGGTGTCGACCTCGGTGATCTGGATGCGCAGACCGCCGTTGCCCAGCTTCTGGACGATGGCCTGGTGTCCCGAGGCCTCGGTCGCCAGGTCCTCCGCCTCGGAGACGGAGACGCTCGTCTTCGGGGTGGTGAAGACCGCGCCGCCCTTGAACTCGATGCCCATGTTCAGGCCGCTGACCGCCAGGCCGACGATGGCCGTGATGGTGATCAGGATCGAGATGCCGTACCAGATCTTGCGCTTGCCGATGAAGTCGTAGCCGACCTCGCCGCGGTAGAGACGGGCGCCGAGATTGCCGAGTCGCGACATCTCACGCCTCCTTCGGGTCGGTGGGGGCGTTGACACGGCGCGAACGGCGCAACGGCGGCTTGGCGCCGAGCCGCTTCGGGTCCAGTCCGGACCACGGGTGACCGCTCGAGAAGAACTTCGTGCGGGCCATGATCGTCATGACGGGCTTGGTGAAGAGGAAGACCACGACCACGTCGAGCAGGGTGGTGAGACCCAGCGTGAACGCGAAGCCCTGGACCTTGCCGACGGTGACCACGAACAGGACCGCCGCGGCCAGGAACGACACGAAGTCGGAGACGAGGATGGTGCGCCGGGCGCGCGGCCAGGCCCTCTCGACGGCCGGGCGGAGCGTACGGCCCTCGCGGATCTCGTCCCGGATGCGTTCGAAGTACACGATGAACGAGTCCGCGGTGATACCGATCGCCACGATGGCGCCGCAGACCGCCGGCAGGTTCAGCGCGAAGCCGATGGCCGGGCCGAGCAGCGACATGATCGTGTAGGTCAGGATGCCGGAGACCAGGAGGCTGAGCAGGGCGATGAACGCCAGGCCGCGGTAATAGGCCACCAGGTAGATGACGACCAGGGCCAGGCCGATGGCACCGGCGATGAGGCCTGCGCGGAGCTGCTCCCCGCCGAGGGCGGCGGTGACGGTGGTGACGCTCTGCTCCTGGAAGGAGAGCGGCAGCGCACCGTAGGAGAGCACGTTGGCGAGGTCCTCGGCGGACTGCTGGGTGAAGCTGCCGGAGATCTCGGCGTTGGCGCTCAGCGCCTGGCTCACGGAGGGCGCCGAGACGACTTCGCCGTCGAGCGCGATGGCGAACTGGTTCTGCGGCTGCTGCTGCTGGGCGAGCTTGCCCGTGGTCTTGTTGAACTTCTTGGCGCCGCCGTCGGTGAACTCCATCTGGACGATCCACTGACCGGTCTGCTGGTTGATCGCGGCCTTGGCGCTGTCGACGTCCGTGCCGTCGACCTCGGCCGGGCCGAGCACGTACTTGAAGCTGCCGTCCTGCTCACAGGCGACGACCGTGTCGGTGGCCTTGGTGCCCTGGCTCGCCTTGGAACGGGAAGCCTTGCTGGAGCAGTCCAGCGCCTCGAACTTCTTCTGCAGATCGGCCGCTGCCGCCTGCTCCTCGGCGGAGGCGGTCGGTGTGGAGCTCGCCTTCGGCGTGGTGCTGGCCTTCGGCGTGGGCGTGGAGTCCGCCTTGAGGGCGCCGGTGACCGCGCGGCCCTGGGTGGTGGCGGTCGCGCTGGGCTTCGTGGACGGGCTGCTCGCCTTGTCCGAGGCGGAGGTGCTCGGCTTGGCGGACGGGCTGGCCTTGTCGGTGGACGAGGCGCTCGGCGCGGGCGTCGGCGTCCCCTGGGCGACGGTCAGCACCGGCCGGAAGTAGAGCTTCGCGGTCGTACCGACCTGCTCACGGGCCTGGGCGGAGTTCGTGCCCTTGGGGATGTTGACGATGATGTTGCGATCGCCCTGGGTCTGGACCTCGGCCTCGGAGACACCAAGACCGTTGACGCGGCGTTCCATGATCTGGACCGCCGTGTCCATGTTGGTCTTGTTGATCGCCGACTCCTGGCCGGGCTCGGCCTTCGCCTCCAGCGTGATGGACGTGCCGCCGGCCAGGTCGATGCCGAGTCGCGGCGTCGGCTGGTCGGCCAGGAACATCCCGCCGGTGAGAGCGACCATGGCGATCAGGATCAGAGCCAGGGAACGCCCCGGCCTGCCCTGACCGCCGGCCGGTCCTCGGCCCTTCTTCGGTGCTGCCACCTTCTCGTTTCTCCCTGTCCAACCGCCCCGCGCCGGGTACGCGCCCGAGCGGCCACGAAGTTTAGTGGGGACCCGCCCCCGCAGAAGACCGCACGGTCCGGGGATGGCCGGATGCCTGTGGGCTCACGGCATCCCCGGGTCGTGTGCTACTTCGCGTCGGACTCGCCGTCGGACTTGCCGTCGGACTTCTTGTCGGCCTTGTCGTCTGCCTGCTCGGCGTCGTCCGACTCGGTCTTCTTGACCAGGTCGGTCTTCGCGTCGTCGGCGTCGGCGGCCTCGTCCGCGGCGTCGGCCCCGGTCAGCGAGGAGGCGTCGTCCGGCACGAGGGTGCCGTCGACGTCGAGCTCCTCGACGTCACCGTGGACGATGCGGTTGTACTCCGCGTCGTCGAGAACGGCGCCGATGGCGTTCTTCGCGTAGATCGCGTGGACGCCGGGGGCGACCTCAAGGAGAACCGTGTCCTCGTGAAGCTCCTTGACGGTGGCGTACATGCCCCCGATCGTCCGGACGCCGGTGCCGGGCTGCATTTCATTGCGCATGTTCGCAGCCGCCGCCTGCTTCTTCTTGGCGGACCGCGTCATCAGGAACATGGCCCCGATGAGCACGATGAAGGGGAGGAGAGTCACGGGATTCACGGGACGATTTTCCTTCGCACGACCGCGCTGGAAGGCGGCCTGATCTACGGGGGTGGGTACACCGACCTTTAAGGGCGGCATCGGCGGAGTCTAAGCGAGTCCGCATCGATGGAACAACGCCCAGCATGGCACCGTGGTTCCTCTGTGGGTCAACCTGTGATGCATCACGCCCCGAACAGGCCCTGTTGTCCCTTTCCGCCATGCTGCGGGGGAACCAGCCCGAGGTGCGCCCACGCCGCCGGGGTGGCGACCCGCCCCCGCGGCGTCCTGGCCAGCAGGCCTTCCCGTACGAGGAAGGGCTCCGCGACCTCCTCGACCGTCTCGCGCTCCTCGCCCACGGCGACCGCGAGCGTGGACAGACCGACCGGACCGCCGCCGAAGAGTTTCAGCAGGGCGCCGAGGACCGCCCGGTCCAGCCGGTCCAGCCCCCGGGCGTCGACCTCGTACACCCGCAGGGCGGCGGCGGCGATCTCGCGGTCGATCCTGCCGTCGGCCTTGACCTGGGCGTAGTCCCGGACGCGGCGCAGCAGCCGGTTGGCGATACGGGGCGTGCCGCGGGAGCGCCCGGCGATCTCGGCGGCGCCCTCGACGTCTATCCCGACGTCCAGGAGGCCTGCCGAGCGATGAATCACCCGTTCCAGTTCGGTGGGGGCGTAGAACTCCATGTGCCCGGTGAAGCCGAAGCGGTCGCGCAGCGGGGGCGGCAGCAGTCCGGCCCTGGTGGTCGCGCCGACCAGGGTGAAGGGCGGCAGCTCCAGCGGGATGGCGGTGGCTCCGGGGCCCTTGCCGACGATCACGTCGACCCGGAAGTCCTCCATCGCCATGTAGAGCATCTCCTCGGCGGGCCGGGACATGCGGTGGATCTCGTCGAGGAAGAGGACCTCGCCCTCCTGGAGCGAGGACAGGATCGCCGCCAGGTCGCCCGCGTGCTGGATGGCGGGGCCGGAAGTGATCCGGATCGGCGCGTTCATCTCCGCCGCGATGATCATCGAGAGGGTGGTCTTGCCCAGGCCGGGGGCACCGGAGAGCAGTACGTGGTCGGCGGTGGCGCCGCGGGCGCGGGCCGCCTTGAGGACGAGGTCGAGCTGTTCGCGGACCTTCTCCTGGCCGACGAACTCGTCGAGGTCCTTGGGGCGCAGCGCAGCCTCGACCGCGGTGTCCTCGCCGTCCGCGCCGGCGTCGACGAGCCGCTCGTCGACGAGCTCGTCGGTGTCGGGTCCGGTCTCGTCCCAGTTCATCTCGTCAGTCCCGCCTCGGGTGTTTCGGTGCCGGGCCGTGGGGTGCCGGGCCCGGCGTCAGGGGTGTGTGCCCGGGTCCGCTCAGCGCGCGCGGTTGAGACTCTGCAGGGCGGCGCGCAGCAGCTGCGGCACGGGCGGCTGGGCGCCTTCGGCGAGGGCCGCCTCCGCCTGCGGTGCCACGGCGGACACGGCTTCGTCGGCCTCGCGGGTGGCATAGCCGAGGCCGATCAGTGCGGCGTGGAGCTGGTCGCGCCAGGCGGCGGAGACCGCGGTGCCGATGCCCTGCTGGCCGATGTGGGCGCCGACCGGCTCGCCGAGTCTGTCCTTCAGCTCGAGCAGGAGCTTCTGGGCCCCCTTCTTGCCGATGCCGGACACGGCGGTGAGCGCCTTCTCGTCGCCGGTGGCCACGGCGATGCGCAGGGCGTCGGGGCTGTGGGTGGCGAGCATGGCCTGGGCGAGGCGTGGTCCGACGCCGCTGGCGGTCTGGAGGAGCTCGAAGACCTGCCGTTCGTCGTCGTCGGCGAAGCCGTAGAGCGTCAGCGAGTCCTCCCGTACGACGAGGGAGGTGGCGAGCTTGGCCTCCTTGCCGAAACGGAGGCCGGCGAGGGTGTTCGGTGCGCACTGGACGGCCATGCCGATGCCGCCGACCTCGATCACGGCCGTGGTCGGGGAGAGCGCGGCGACGGGGCCGCTGACGAAGGCGATCATCGGGGGACCTTCCGGACGGGAGCTGCTGCGGTGCGCGGGACGCGCGGGGTGCGGGCAGCCGCTGCGGCCGCCGCGTGCGCCTGCTGGAGGCGGTTGAGCGCGGGGGCGCGCCAGATGTGGCAGATGGCGAGGGCGAGGGCGTCGGCGGCGTCCGCCGGTTTCGGTGGGGCGTCCAGACGCAGGAGCCGGGTGACCATGGCGCCGACCTGCGCCTTGTCGGCGCGTCCGCTGCCGGTGACGGCGGCCTTGACCTCGCTGGGGGTGTGCAGGGCGACCGGGATGCCGCGGCGGGACGCGCAGAGCATGGCGACCGCACTGGCCTGGGCGGTGCCCATCACCGTACGGACGTTGTGCTGGGCGAACACCCGCTCCACGGCGACGTACTCGGGCCGGTGTTCGTCGAGCCACTCCTCGATGCCGCGCTCGATGGCCACCAGCCGGTGGCCGAGCTCCGCGTCGGCCGCTGTGCGCACGACGCCCACGCCGATCATCGTCAGGGGCCGGCCCGCGACGCCTTCGACGACTCCGACACCGCACCGGGTGAGCCCGGGGTCCACGCCGAGTACCCGCACGATTCGCCCCCTCCCTGCCTATCGGTCAACTGTTCCCGCAGGCTATCGGCTCGCACTGACAATGCGACGGGCCGACGGGGTGTGTCCCCGTCGGCCCGTCCCCGGAAGCTGCGCAGGGCGCGACTCAGGCGTCGACCTTCTCCATGACCTCGTCGGAGACGTCGAAGTTGGCGAAGACGTTCTGCACGTCGTCGCTGTCCTCCAGCGCGTCGATCAGCTTGAAGATCTTGCGCGCGCCCTCCTCGTCGAGGTCGACCTGCATGGTCGGGACGAAGTTCGCCTCGGCCGAGTCGTAGTCGATGCCGGCGTCCTGGAGCGCGGTGCGGACGGCGACCATGTCGGTGGCCTCGCTGAGGACCTCGAACGTGTCACCGAGGTCGTTGACCTCCTCGGCGCCGGCGTCGAGCACCGCGCCGAGCACGTCGTCCTCGGAGAGTTCACCCTTGGGGACGATCACGACGCCCTTGCGGTTGAACAGGTACGAGACCGAGCCCGGGTCGGCCATCGAGCCGCCGTTGCGGGTCATGGCGACGCGGACGTCGGACGCGGCACGGTTGCGGTTGTCGGTGAGGCACTCGATGAGCACCGCGACGCCGTTCGGGCCGTAGCCCTCGTACATGATCGTCTCGTAGTCGGCGCCACCGGCTTCGAGACCGGCGCCGCGCTTGACCGCCGAGTCGATGTTCTTGTTCGGGACCGAGCTCTTCTTGGCCTTCTGGATGGCGTCGAAGAGAGTCGGGTTGCCGGACAGATCGGCACCGCCGGTGCGGGCCGCGACCTCGATGTTCTTGATCATCTTCGCGAAGAGTTTGCCGCGCTTGGCGTCAATCACGGCCTTCTTGTGCTTCGTCGTAGCCCATTTAGAGTGGCCGGACATCTGCCTTCTCCTTCGCGTCACCAAAATCCGTACGAACCCGAGAGATCCTACCGGGGTCGAGTCAGGTGACTGTGCGCACCATGTCGACGAAGTACGCGTGAACCCGGTGGTCCCCGGTCAGTTCCGGGTGGAATGACGTGGCGAGGGCGTTTCCCTGCCGTACCGCCACGATGTGCCCACCGTGCTCGGCCACCACCTCGGCCCGGGCGCCGACGGATTCGACCCAGGGGGCGCGGATGAAGACGCCCTCGACCGGGCCGCCGTCGATCCCGGCGACCTCGACGGCCGCCTCGAACGACTCGTTCTGCCGCCCGAAGGCGTTACGCCGCACGATCATGTCGATGCCGCCGACCGTCTCCTGGCCCGAGCGCGGGTCGAGGATCTTGTCCGCGAGCAGGATCATCCCGGCGCAGGTGCCGTAGACCGGCATCCCGGCCCGCACCCGCTCGCGCAGGGGTTCCAGCATGCCGAACAGGGCGGCCAGTTTGGACATCGTGGTGGACTCGCCGCCCGGAATGACCAGGCCGTCGACCTCGGCGAGTTCCTCGGGACGCCGGACCGGCCTGGCCAGGGCGTCCGCCGAGGCCAGGGCGATCAGGTGTTCCCGTACGTCGCCCTGGAGAGCCAGGACTCCGATCACAGGGGTTTCGCTCATCAGTGACTACCAGCCACGGTTGGCGTAGCGCTCGGTCTCGGGCAGCGTGTCGCAGTTGATGCCGACCATGGCCTCGCCCAGGTTGCGGGAGGCGTCCGCGATGATCTTCGGGTCGTCGTAGAAGGTGGTGGCCTTCACGATGGCGGCGGCGCGCTTGGCCGGGTCGCCGGACTTGAAGATGCCGGAGCCGACGAAGACGCCCTCGGCACCGAGCTGGCGCATCAGCGCGGCGTCGGCCGGGGTGGCGACGCCACCGGCGGAGAACAGGACGACGGGCAGCTTGCCGAGCTCGGCGACCTCCTTGACCAGCTCGTAGGGGGCGCGCAGGTCCTTGGCGGCGGCGTACAGCTCGTTGTTGTCGTAGCCGCGCAGCCGGGCGATCTCGTTCTTGATCTGGCGCAGGTGGCGGACGGCCTCGACGACGTTGCCGGTGCCGGCCTCGCCCTTCGAGCGGATCATGGCGGCGCCCTCGGCGATGCGGCGCAGGGCCTCGCCGAGGTTGGTGGCGCCGCACACGAACGGGGTGGTGAACGCGAACTTGTCGCTGTGGTTGACCTCGTCGGCCGGGGTGAGGACCTCGGACTCGTCGATGTAGTCGACGCCGAGGGACTGCAGGACCTGGGCCTCGACGAAGTGTCCGATGCGGGACTTCGCCATCACCGGGATGGAGACGGACTCGATGATCTCCTCGATCATGTTCGGGTCCGACATCCGGGCCACGCCGCCGTCCTTGCGGATGTCGGCCGGCACCCGCTCCAGGGCCATCACGGCCACGGCGCCCGCGTCCTCGGCGATCTTCGCCTGCTCGGCGTTGACGACATCCATGATCACGCCGCCCTTGAGCTGCTCGGCCATGCCGCGCTTGACGCGGGCGGTGCCGGTGGCGGGGGTTTCGGCGGACTGCGGGGTGGCGGGGTTCGTGGACACAGATCGACCTCACTGGGAGAAGGGCAGCTGAACGCGCAGGGCTGATGCACTGCTGAGCAAACTCCCCGGCACCAGTCCACAGCAAGGGCCAATGAGGGGCCGGTGGATCGTTTTGGCCCCTCACGGAGGCGGCCTCGCGCGGGCCGCCCGCACCGTGACGGCCGCCGTCAGCTGACCGGGCGGTCCGCGAGGGCGACCGGCGGCTCGTCGTCCATCTCGAAGGCGAGGGGGAACGGGGCGTGCCCGGCCAGCCGGAACCAGCGCACCGTGCGGTGACGGCGCAGCGCCCGCGCCGCCCGCACCGCGTCGTTGTGGAACCGGCGCGCCATCGGGACCCGGCGGACGGCCGCGGCCAGCTCCGAGGCGGCCTCCTCGCCGCCCGGGATCTCCTTCACCGCCTCGACCTGGGCCCGTTCACCGAACACCGCGCGCAGGGCGGTGCTCAGCTCGCTCTCGGCGACCTCCCGGTGCTCCTCCTCCGCCTGGCGTGCGGCGTGCGCCGCCTCGTAGAGCACGATGGAGGCGGCCGGGTCGAGGACACCGGAAGTGGCGAGTTCCTGGGTGACCGAGGCGCGGCGCAGCAGTTGGGCGTCGAGGGCGGCGCGGGCCGCGTCGATCCGGGCGTGCAGCCGGTCGAGACGACCCGCGGTCCAGCTGAGGTACAGACCGATCGCGATGAGCACGACGACGGTCCAGATGAGGGTTACGGTCACGGGCGGCAACGCTACCGGTGAGCGGGGGCCGGGAGGGGCGTCGGGCGGCGGGAAGGCCCTCCGCGGAACGCCTCAGTCCCGGACCGGCCCGAACCGGGCCCGCAGCCCCGTGCGTTCGTCTCAGTCCCGGGCCGGCCCGAACCGGGCCCGCAGCCCCGTGCGTTCGTCTCAGTCCCGGGCCAGCCCGAACCGGGCCCGCAGCCCCGTGCGTTCGTCCGCCGCCACCGACGCGGCCCCGTCCGCCACCGTCTCGTACACCGCGAGGATGTCCGCCCCGACCGTCGACCAGTCGAAACGCCGCACGTGCGCGCTGCCTCGCTCGCTCAGCTCGGCACGCCGCTCCGGGTCGCCCAGCAGCCGGATCGCCGACGCGGCCAGCGCGTCCGCGTCCTCGTTGGCGAACAGTTCGCCCGCCGCGCCCAGGTCCAGCACCTGAGCGAACGCGTCCAGGTCGCTCGCCAGAACCGGCGCACCGGCCGACATGGCCTCGACGAGGATGATGCCGAAGCTCTCGCCGCCCGTGTTGGGCGCGACGTACACATCGACACTGCGCAGCAGCCGGGCCTTGTCCTCGTCGCTCACCATGCCGAGGAACTCGACGCGTGCGCGCATCTCCTTCGGCAGCGAGGCCACGGCCTCCTCCTCGTCACCGCGGCCCGCCACGAGCAGCCGCGTGTCGGGACGCGCCGCCAGGATCGCGGGCAGCGCCCGCATCAGGACGGGCAGGCCCTTGCGGGGCTCGTCGATGCGCCCGATGAAGCCGATCGTGCCGCCCTGCCACTGCGGTCTGGGCTCGGCCGCGGCGAAGAAGCCGACGTCGACCCCGTTGGGGATGACCACCGCGTCGCCGCCGAGGTGCTCGACCAGGGTCCGGCGCGCGTACTCGCTGACCGCGATGCGGGCGCTGATCTTCTCCAGCGCCGGCTGGAGGATCGGGTAGGCGGCGATCATCGCGCGCGAGCGCGGATTGGACGTGTGGAACGTGGCGACGATCGGTCCCTGCGCCGCCCAGCAGGTCAGCAGCCCGAGCGACGGCGAGGTCGGCTCATGGATGTGGATCACGTCGAACGTGCCGTCGTGCAGCCATCGCCGCACCCGCGCCGCGGACAGGAAGCCGAAGTTCAGCCGGGCGACGGAACCGTTGTACGGGACGGGCACGGCCCGGCCCGCGGACACCACGTACGGCGGCAGGGGCGTCTCGTCGTCGGCGGGGGCCAGCACGGAGACCTGGTGACCGAGCCGGATCAGATGCTCGGCCAGATCACGGATGTGGAACTGCACGCCGCCCGGGACGTCCCAGGAGTACGGGCAGACGATGCCGATCTTCACTGCTGGGGCCTTTCGTTCGGGTCAGGCCGGGTCAGGGAGCGGGGTCCGGTGCGTGCGACTGCAAGGCGGAGGAGGGGGTCACCGCGGAGCATTGGCGACCGACGACGACGGCGGAGGGGGCTGGCCCCTCCCGGCTCGAGCGCAGCCGGGAGTCGGGGGAGTGCGTGCCGGACCCGCGAGCCCGGCATGACCCGGACGGAAGGCCCTAGTCTCCGCGGGATTCGAGGTCGGCGAGCCAGAGCCGTTGCAGCATGTGCCAGTCCTCCGGATGCTCGGCGATGCCCAGGGCGAACGCGTCGGCCAGGGCCTGTGTCATCGAGGACGTCTTCTCGCCGCGGTCACCTGAGCCGGGTACCTCGACGGGTGGATGGATCCGCGCCTTCATCACCGGTGTGTCGTCGTAGGAGAGGGTGACCGGCAGCAGCAGCGCACCGGTCTGCTGGGCCAGGAGCGCGGGTCCGGCGGGCATCCGGGCCGTGTCGCCGAAGAACGTCACCTCGACGCCGGCGGACGACAGGTCGCGGTCGGCGACCAGGCAGACGAGGCCTCCGTCGCGCAGCCGGCGCGCCAGCGTCCCGAACGCGGTCCCGCCGTTGTGCGCGAGCACTTCCATGCCCAGGCCCTCGCGGTAGGCCACGAACCGGTCGTACAGCGATTCGGGCTTGAGACGCTCGGCGACCGTGGTGAAGGGGACCTTCAGATCGGTGGTGACCCATGCCCCCGCCAGGTCCCAGTTCCCCAGGTGCGGCAGGGCGAGAATCACTCCCCGTCCCTCGTCCAGCCCCTCGGTCAGCCGGTGCGCGTCCGTCACGTCGATGGATGCCTTGATCCGCTCGGGGGTCCACGTGGGCAGCCGGAAGGACTCCATCCAGTAGCGCATGTACGAGCGCATCCCGGCCTTGGAGAGTGCCGCGAGGCGGGCCGGGCTCGCGTCCGGGACGACCCGCGCCAGATTCGACTCCAGCCGCAGCACGCTCTTGCCCCGCCGCTTCCACACCTGGTCGGCGATGGTGCGGAACAGGGCCCGCGCGGCCGGTTCGGGCAGCTTCTTGACGGCGGCCCAGCCCAGTCCGTACAGCCCGTCGCTCAGCCGCTCCTTGGGACCGGCCTTCGTGTCCCCGGGTGCGCCGCTCACTGCGCGGCCTCGCTCCCCCGGTCCACCGCGTCCGGCACCGCGGCGGCCGCGTCGGCCTCGGCGGACTCACGGCGCACGGTCACGACCCGTTGCACCAGCGTCACCAGGCTGCCCACGGCGACGATCCACAGAGCGATCGGCAGCAGGATGTCGATCCCCGGGACGCCGAACGTGTGCAGACCCGCGAGACCGGCCGCCACCAGCGAGATCACCAGGCGTTCGGCACGCTCCACGAGCCCGTTGACCGCCACCGGCAGACCGATCGACTCACCGCGCGCCTTGGTGTACGAGACCACCTGGCCGCTCGCCAGGCAGAAGATGGCGACCGCGCACAGGACGTTGTCGTCGCCGCTGCCCGCGTACCAGAGCGCGAAACCGGCGAAGATCGCCCCGTCGGCGACCCGGTCGAGCGTCGAGTCGAGGAACGCGCCCCAGCGGCTGGAGATGCCGGCCTGGCGCGCCATGTTGCCGTCGACGAGGTCGGAGAAGACGAAGATCGTGATGACGATCGTGCCCCAGAAGAACTCCCCCATCGGGAAGAAGACCAGCGCACCTGCCATCACCCCGGCCGTGCCGATCAGAGTGACCGCGTCAGGACTCACTCCGAGGCGGAGCAGCAGTGCGGCGAACGGCGTGAGGACACGCGTGAAGAATGCACGCGCGTACTTGTTCAGCATGGCCTTCCCGAGGGTTCGGTGGGCCGCATGGCCCCATCGGCCACCGGCTGGCCCATCGTAGTCACGACCGTGGCACTCCACCGTCCGGGCACCCTGGCGGGCGCCGCCGATCCGCCGGGCCGACCGGCCGCGGACGCGGCTCGCGGAGCGGGTCGACGGGGTACGGCGTATGGACGCGACCCGGACACAGTGCCAAGCTCGGAACTACCGCGGGCGTCGTCGTAGCCGCCGCGGCGGCTCCCCCGTGCCCGTGCACCCGCTCCCCATCCCGCGCCTGCGGTCCCCCGCCGGGCGCCACCCCCCGGGAGGCACGCGTCATGAGCGACAAGGCACACGCACACACCGGAGCCGCCACAGGAGCGGCGACGGCCGACCATCCCTCCGCCATCCGGAACGTGGTGCTGGTCGGCCACAGCGGCTCCGGCAAGACCACCCTCGTCGAGGCACTCGCACAGACCGCGGGCGCGGTCAACCGGGCGGGCCGGGTCGAGGACGGCACCACGGTCTCCGACCACGACGGGGTCGAACAGCGCCGGCAACGCTCGGTTTCGCTCTCCCTCGTCCCCGTCACCTGGGACGGGGTCAAGATCAACCTGTTGGACAGCCCCGGCTACGCGGACTTCGTCGGGGAGCTCAGGGCCGGGCTGCGCGCGGCGGACGCGGCCCTCTTCGTCGTGTCGGCCGCCCAGGAGGCCGAGGCCGTCGCCGGCACCACCCGCGCCGTCTGGGAGGAGTGCGCGGCGGTCGGCATGCCGCGCGCCATCGTCGTCACCCACCTGGACACCGCCCGCACCGGCTTCGACGCGATGACCCGGATCTGCGGCGAGATCTTCGGCGACGACGATCCCGACGCCGTCCTCCCGCTCTACCTGCCGGTGTACGGCCCCGAGGCCGCGGACGGACACGCCCCGCTGACCGGGCTCACGGGACTGCTCACGCAGCGGATCTTCGACTACTCCGGCGGGGAACGGCAGGAGAAACCGCCCGCCGGATCCCAGCAGGCACCCCTGGCGGCTGCCCGCGACCGGTTGATCGAAGGGATCATCGCCGAGAGCGAGGACGAGACCCTGATGGACCGCTACCTCGGCGGCGCGGACATCGACATCAAGACACTCGTCGACGACCTCGAACGCGCCGTCGCGCGCGGCACCTTCCACCCCGTCCTCACCGCGGCCCCCGCCGCCGACGGCGCCCGCCAGGGCATCGGCACCGTCGAACTCCTCGACCTGATCACCGGAGGCTTCCCCACCCCCCTCGAACGCCCGCTGCCCGCCGTCACCAGCCTGCACGGCATTCCGCTCCCCACCCTGGAGTGCGACCCGCAGGGCCCCCTGGCCGCCGAAATAGTCAAGACGGCCTCCGACCCCTACGTCGGCCGGCTCTCGCTCGTACGCGTCTTCTCCGGCACCCTGCGCCCCGACGACACGGTGCACATATCCGGCCACGGACTCGACGACCCCGGTCACGAGCCCCGGCCCCTGCACGAGACCGAGATCCGCGTCGGCGCCCTGTCCTCCCCCTTCGGCAAACAGCAGCGTCCCCTCGCCGCCTGCATCGCCGGCGATCTCGCCTGTGTCGCCCGCCTGGACACGGCCGAGACCGGTGACACCCTGTCGGCCCCGGACCACCCCCTGCTGATGGAACCGTGGAGCATGGCCGACCCCCTGCTGCCCCTCGCCATCGAGGCACACAGCAAAGCCGACGAGGACAAGCTGTCCCAGGGCCTGGCACGCCTCGTCGCCGAGGACCCCACCCTGCGCCTGGAGCAGAACCAGGGCACCCACCAGGTCGTCCTGTGGTGCCTCGGAGAAGCCCACCAGGACGTGGCACTGGAGCGGCTGCGTACCCGCTACGGCGTCCAGGTCGACGCCGTTCCCCACCGCGTCTGCCTGCGCGAGACGTTCGCCGGGCCGTCCTCCGGACGGGGCCGCCACGTCAAACAGTCCGGCGGCCACGGCCAGTACGCCATCTGCGAGATCGACGTCGAGCCGCTGCCGCCGGGCTCCGGCATCGAGTTCGTCGACAAGGTGGTCGGCGGATCGGTACCCCGCCAGTTCGTCGGGTCCGTCGAGAAGGGCGTCCGCGCGCAGGCCGCCCACGGTCTGACCACCGGGCATCCGCTCGTCGATGTGCGGGTCATCCTGCGGGACGGCAAGTCCCACTCCGTGGACTCCTCCGACGCCGCCTTCCAGACCGCGGGAGCCCTGGCCCTGCGCGAGGCCGCCGGCGAGGCCCGCATCCAGCTCCTGGAACCCGTCGCGGAGGTCAGCGTCCTGATCCCCGACGACTACGTCGGCCCGGTCATGAGCGACCTCGCCGGCCGTCGCGGCCGGGTGACCGGCACCGAACAGTCCGGTGGCGGACGCACGCTCGTACGGGCGGAGGTGCCGGAGCTGGAGATCGGACGCTACGTCGTCGACCTGCGCTCCCTGTCCCACGGAACCGGCCGCTTCGACCGCTCCTACGCCCGCCACGAAGCCATGCCCCCACAACTCGCCGACCGCCTTCACGCACGACAGGAGAACGGAACGACGGACACATAGAGCCGCCGGCCGCTCATCGTTGTCCACAGGGCCGGACGGGGTACCTATCCGGACGATACGCTGTGCTTCCAGGTCAGAAAGTGTGCCGGGCCCGGCAGTTGGGAAACAGCCGCAGGAGCGGTTCCTCGGCGGCGAGTGGGGGCGACAGTGGCCAGCAACGGATTCGATTTCTCTCCCGGAGCGCAGATTCCGCTCCAGGGGTCGGCAGGAGCGGCGGTGGCGACCAACGCCCTCGCCTCTGCCGCGTACCGCGACAGCCCGGTGGAGGAAATCCTCAAAGCCAACAGTGAGTGGCACAAGTCCGAAGTCAAGGAAGGCCGTTCCAAGCTCTTCAAGTCCGACTACTTCAAACCCAACCTGGGCGAGGCCTTCTCCCGCGCCGTTCAGGAACGCATGCTGGGCGGCGCTCGCAAAGCCCTCATCCAGTCCTTCGGAAGCGACCCGCAGACCGTCGTCGAGCACTGTCTCTCCGCGACCCGCCTCCGTAAGGCCCGCGACAGCAAGCTCACCGCCGTCACGGCCCTTTTCGGCTTCGTCTTCCTGCCCGGCATGCTGCTGTGGGTCATCACGTTCCGCCTGCGTGACGGCTTCACCGGCACCAAGGACAAGGTCCTCGCCACCCTCGGCAACGCCCTGCTGCCCCTCGTCGGCATCGGAGCCCTGTTCTTCCTGATCAAAATGCCCCTCGACGGGCTCCTGGGGCTGTACCTGCGCGCGATGATCGTCGCCCCCGTCATCGGCTGGCTGATCGCCAAACGCATCGCCGAGAAATCCGCCCAGGACATGCGCGCCCGCTGGGAAGGGCTCCTCGACGGCGGCGGAGTCATCGCCAAGATCCCCGAAGCCGTGCCGAAGAACCCCAACGAGACCGCCCGCGAGGCTCTCCGCCAGGGCCTGGAGAAGCTCGCCGCCGAACAGCAGTCCAACTCCGTCTTCTACGCCGGCCCCAAGGGCATCCTCGGCATGGGCACCCGCTGGGGCAGCTGGCAGCTCGCCGAGGACCTCGTCGCCAAGGAACCCGGCAAGGAATTCCACCAGTTCCGCAGCTGGGACCTGATCCGCGTCATCCACGACCAGCTCAAGATGCTGGAGCGCGGCCCGCTGAACACCGGCGGATTCCCCACTCCCTCGGTCACCCACTGGATCGTGTCACCCGTCGGGGAGAACGCCGACGCGGTCTCCCGCCCCGAGGGCGAGGACGTCGCCACCTTCCAGGTCAAACCCCACGAGATACAGCGGATCTGCAACCACCAGCAGTTCGGCGGCGGCGACCGCCACTACCTCGGCGTCCAGTTCACCCTCTGGGACGGCCAGTTGGTCATCACCATGATGATCACCGTCACGGTCCTGTTCGAGACCCTGCGCATCGAGGTCACCGGACACGCACTCGGCCCCGTCCACTCCCTGTTCACCAGCAAGCCCGCCGCCAAGAAGAGGACGGTCAACAAGACCGTCAAGTTCTGGGAGACCCGCGACATCACGCTGGCACTGGTCGAGTCCGGGGAAGTCGTGCGCCTGGCCCTGCGCGCCCCCTTCACCTGGTACCCGCCGCTCCTCGACTACCTCGGCGGCAAGATCGCCCTGCCCGAGCCCTTCGGACTGCGGCACGCCTGGGCCGAGAAGCCGTGGCGCCACCGCTTCATGGCCGACGACGCGATGCGCGCCGCCACACCCGTCCTGCGGGTCGTGCACAGCGCCGCCATGAAGGTCCTGGAGGAGAACGGCGTCGACACGGAACGCTTCGGAAACCGCTCGTCGATACTGAGCGGACTCGTCCAGGACCCCACCCCGCGCAAGGCGGACCTCTACGACGCCTGACGCCCCACGCGAAAGGGCGCCCCGGCAGACCGGGGCGCCCTGCGCAAGGCGGATCAGACGGTGCGCGGCCAGGCGTCGGCCAGCATCGCGCGCGTGTCCGCCAACAGCTGCGGCAGCACCTTGGTGTGACCCACCACCGGCATGAAGTTGGTGTCACCACCCCATCGGGGCACCAGGTGCTGGTGCAGATGCGCGGCGATACCCGCACCGGCCACCGCACCCTGGTTCATCCCGATGTTGAAGCCGTGCGCCCCCGAGGCCGCACGCAGCGCCGTCATCGCACGCTTGGTGAAATCGGCGAGCTCCACGGTCTCCGGACCGTCCAGCTCCGTGTAGTCCGCGACATGCCGGTACGGCACCACCATCAGGTGCCCGCCGTTGTACGGATACAGGTTCAGCACGGCATAGACCTTCTCGCCGCGTGCGACGACGAGCCCGTCCTCGTCCGACTTCGAGGGGATCTCACAGAACGGACAGCCGTCGCCGGCCTCCGGGCCGGTCGGCTTGTTCTCGCCCTGGATGTACGCCATCCGGTGGGGCGTCCACAGGCGCTGGAACGCATCGGGCGTTCCCACTCCGATCTGCTGCTCCGGCTCACTCGTCATGCCGATCAGCATATTGCGTACCCCACGCGAAGCGTGTCGCCGGGGCCGATCCCACGCACTCGGCGCGATGCTGACCCGATGAGCGAGCGCACCCCGGCCCGGACCTCACCCGCCCTGACCCTCTGGGAGCAGCGCACCGAGCTGCCGCTCTTCGCCGCCTCACTGCTCTTCCTGCTCGGCTACGCGGCCCGCGTGCTCGCCCCGAAGGACGCCGACCCGTGGCACGACCTCGCCCTCGCCCTCGTCGCCGCCACCTGGCTGCTCTTCATCGTCGACTACGCCGTACGCGTCCGGCTCAGCGGCCTGGGCCTCCGCTTCGTCCGGGTCCGCCGGCTCGACACACTCGTGCTCCTGCTGCCACTGCTGCGCCCGTTGCGGCTGGTCAAGGTCTACACGGCCATCCAGAAGCGCCACGACGAGCCGCGGCTGAGCCTGTACGCGCGGGTGATGTCGTACGCGGGCCTGGCGGCCCTGCTGCTCGGCTTCTCGGCGTCCCTCGCGGTCTACCACCAGGAGCACGACGCTCCGGGCGCCTCGATCCGGACCTTCGGCGACGCGCTCTGGTGGGCGTGCGCCACGCTCACGACGGTGGGGTACGGGGACGCCGTGCCGGTGACGCTGTGGGGGCGGGTGGTCGCGGCGTTCCTGATGGCGTGCGGGCTGGCGCTGCTGGGGGCGGTGACGGGGTCGTTCTCGTCGTGGCTGATCCAGGTGTTCCGCCGGGAGGACGAGAAAGGGCCCCCGGTGAGCGGGTAGCTCACCGGGGGCCCCGCCTGTCACGGATCAGACCTGGACGCGGTCCTCCACGGCCTTGGCGATCTTGGCGATGGCGTCCTCGACCGGGATGCCGTTCTCCTGCGATCCGTCGCGGTAGCGGAAGGAGACGGCACCGTTGGCCATGTCCTCGTCACCCGCGATGATCATGAACGGCACCTTGGCCCGCTGCTGGTTGCGGATCTTCTTCTGCATCCGGTCCGACGAGGCGTCCACGTCGACCCTCAGCCCCTGCTTACGGGCCTTGGCGGCGAACTCCTGGAGGTACGGGATGTGCGCGTCGCCGATCGGGATGCCGACCGCCTGGACGGGCGCCAGCCACACCGGGAACGCACCCGCGTAGTGCTCGAGCAGCACCGCGAAGAAGCGCTCGATGGAGCCGAACAGAGCGCGGTGGATCATGACCGGGCGCTGCTTGGTGCCGTCGGGGCCGGTGTACTCCAGGTCGAAGCGCTCCGGCAGGTTGAAGTCGAGCTGGACCGTCGACATCTGCCAGGTCCGGCCGATGGCGTCCCGCGCCTGCACCGAGATCTTCGGGCCGTAGAACGCGGCACCGCCCGGGTCCGGGACCAGGGGCAGACCCTGCTTCTCGGCGACCTTCTGCAGGGTCTCCGTGGCTTCTTCCCAGGCCTCGTCCGAGCCGACGAACTTCTCCGGGTCCTTGGTGGACAGCTCCAGGTAGAAGTCGGTCAGACCGTAGTCGCGGAGCAGGTTCAGGACGAAGGTGAGCGTCCGGTCGAGCTCCTCCGCCATCTGCTCCTTGGTGCAGTAGATGTGCGCGTCGTCCTGCGTGAAGCCGCGCGAGCGGGTCAGGCCGTGCACCACGCCCGACTTCTCGTACCGGTACACCGTGCCGAACTCGAAGAGGCGCAGCGGCAGTTCACGGTAGGAGCGGCCGCGCGCGTCGAAGATCAGGTTGTGCATCGGGCAGTTCATCGGCTTGAGGTAGTAGTCCACCCCGTCGTCGAGCTGCATGGGGGGGTACATGCCGTCGGCGTACCAGTCCAGGTGGCCGGACTTCTCGAAGAGCTTGCCCTTGGTGGCGTGCGGCGAGTAGACGAACTCGTAGCCCTCCTCCTCGTGGCGGCGCCGCGAGTAGTCCTCCATGGCCCGGCGGATGACGCCGCCCTTGGGGTGGAAGACGGCGAGGCCGGGGCCGATCTCGTCGGGGAAGGAGAAGAGGTCCAGCTCGTTGCCGAGCTTGCGGTGGTCGCGCTTGGCGGCCTCCTCCAGGAACTCCAGGTGCGCCTTCAGCTCGTCCTTGGTCGGCCAGGCGGTCCCGTAGATGCGCTGGAGCATGGGGTTCTTCTCGCTGCCCCGCCAGTACGCGGCCGCGTTACGCATCAGCTTGAACGCCGGAATGAACCGGGTGGTCGGCAGGTGCGGGCCCCGGCAGAGGTCCTTCCAGCACAGCTCGCCGGTCTTCGGGTCGAGGTTGTCGTAGATGGTCAGCTCGCCGCCGCCCACCTCGACGTCCGCGCCGTCGTCCGAGGAGGCCGAGCCCTTGATGCCGATGAGCTCCAGCTTGTACGGCTCGTCGGCGAGCTCCTCGCGGGCCGCCTCGTCCGTCACGACCCGGCGGGAGAACTTCTGGCCCCGCTTCTGGATCTCCTGCATCTTCTTCTCGATGGCCTTGAGGTCCTCGGGCGTGAACGGCTTCTCGACGTCGAAGTCGTAGTAGAAGCCGTCCTTGACCGGCGGGCCGATGCCCAGCTTGGCCTCGGGGTGCAGCTCCTGCACGGCCTGGGCCATGACGTGCGCGGTGGAGTGCCGCAGGATGTCGAGGCCGTCCTCGGAGGAGATCAGTACGGGCTCGACGGTCTCGCCGTCGGCGAGCACGTACGCGAGGTCCTTCAGCTCACCGGCGATGCGGGCGGCGACGACGGTGCGCTCGCCGGGGAAGAGCTCGGCTGCCGTAGTGCCCGTCGTCACCACGCGCTCTTCCCGCTCGGAATCGCGTTGGATGGTCACACGGACGTCTGACACCGGTCTCTCCTGACTGAGGGGGCGCACCCGCATTCCCATGGCGGACGCAAGGGGAAGCGTACCGAGCCGACGGCCCCCATAGCGAAATGGGCGGCCTCCGCCCCCGCTACTCCCCCGTGCACGCCTCCTCGAAATAGTCGACGTTCTCCTGGAGCGACTTCATCAGCCGGTCCCGTTCCTCCTCGTCGACCTGCACCGGAACCACCTGTGAGGCCCTGGTCAGCCGACGGAAGCCGCCACGGCTCTCCAGCAGGCCCTCCACGCGCACGGGCAGCCCCACCAGGTGGGCCTGGCCGGCGATCCGGTAGGCCTCCTCGTCGAGTTCCAGGCGTACGTGCGGCACCTCGGCGCCCGCCAGGACCCGCAGCCGTACGATGCCGGCTCCGCGCGGCCCCGAGCGGCGCAGGCGGACCACGGCACCCGTGATCCGTACCGCCACCGCCGGCTCGTCCCGCAGGTAGCGCGCACCGGCCCGGCGCAGGGCCGGCAGGTCGCCCGGGGAGAACTCGACCGGTTCGGGGCGTGCGGGGCAGCCGTCGGGGGCTCCTGCCGCAGGTGCCCAGTCCAGGGCGATCCCGGCCCCTTCCGAGCCCCGGACGAGGGCGATGACCGCCTCGGTCAGTTCGCGGCTGACGCCCGCCTCGACAGCGGTGTCGAACGCCTCCATGCCGCCGGTGGCCCGTTGGTAGTCGACGGCCTCCCGGGCCGCGTGGAGCGCGTGGTGGAGCCGTACGACGAGGGGGCGGCCCGCCTCGACGGGGACGAACGCGGTGAGGTCGCGGCCGCCGGGTGCGGGGCCGATGAGGATGGAGCCGAGGGTCGCGAGGGCGCGGCGGCGGTGGCGGGCGCCGTGGTAACCCGCCCGGCCCCGGACGGCGAGCGCCCCGGCCAGCAGGATCTGGCGGGCCGCCCCGTGCAGCTGCTCCGCCCCGGTCCAGCTGGCCGCCCCGGCGGCCGGTTCCGGCACATCGCGCCACCAGCGGATCTCGTCGCTGGGGACGGCGAGGGCGACCAGGACCTCGCGGGCGGAGGGCGCGGCGCTGCGGGCGAGGGCGGTCAGGGCCTCCGCCAGCAGGTCCTCGCTGTCGGGGAAGGAGGCGGTGTCCGGGACGAGCAGGCTGGTGGAGCCGGCGGGCGGGGTCCAGCGGCTGTAGCGCCCGGCCGCGCCTCCGCGCCGTAGCCAGCCGTGCCGGGCGAGCAGGGCGCCGAGGACGGCGGGGTCGACGCGGGCCGGGTCGGGCAGGCCCCCGGCGGGCAGCGAGCCGAGGGGCCAGGGCCCGGCCGGCTCGGCGGGATGGGGTCGGACGGCTGACGGGAACACTTCGTTGACGGACTCGTCCATCGGCCGGTGCATCAGGGTCTCCCTCCCGCCCCGACACGGTTCATGATCTCGCAGAGCGCTCGGTCGTCGAAGATGCGCGAGGTCGGAATCCGCACGGTCGTCCGGTGCCGGCCGGTCACGGCGTGACCGGCCAGGTTGGTCCAGTAGCAGCAGTGCCGCAGGTCGAGGCGGTCGTGTCCGGCGCGCAGCCAGTCGTCCTGGCTCCGGGGCACGAGCATCACGACGAGGATCTTGTGCACGGACACGGGGGTCCGTGCGAGCTTCACGAGGTGGGCGTTGTCGAGCGTGAAGGCGAAGGTGGGGCCTGGCGGCCGGGGCGGTATCTGGTAGGTGCACTTCAGCTGGACCTTGATGGTGACCTCGTCGTCGACGACGTGACCGGGAGCCCCGTGGCTGACGTGCCAGTCGATGCCGTTGTCGGGGAAGGGCTGCGACAGGGAGCACCCCGCCGCGGCCGCGACCGCGTGCAAGTAGCCCACCTGGAGGGTCTCCATGCAGGCGGTGGTGGCGAGTGCGCCGCGCAGCGGTGCGGTCCGCTGGGGCAGCAGCCCACTCGGTTCGGGCTGCGCGAGCGCCATGGCTCCGTAGACCTTCCGGGCTGTGCCGATGGGTGAGTTGGACAGGGCCGCGTGCCAACGTCCGTCCCCGTCACCTGTGTTGTCACCGCACTGGGCCACCCTCAAACGGCGTATCAGGCAAAGGGTGCGGGTATCACCGAACCGGGCAGAGGAATCACACCATCTGCCGCTCGGGCGCGAGGAGTTCGGGGATGACTCATTGGTATGAGGGGCCGCTGGCCGCTTTCGACACCGAGACGACGGGAGTCGACGTCGAGCAGGACCGGATCGTGTCGGCCGCGCTCGTCGTCCAGGACAGTGCGGGTGGGCGGCCGCGTGTCACCCGCTGGCTGGTCAATCCGGGGATTCCGGTGCCCGCGGGGGCGACGGAGATCCACGGGCTGACCGACGACCACCTCCAGCGCAACGGGCGGTGGCCCGCGCCGGTGGTGGAGGAGATAGCCAGGGCGCTGGCCGAGCAGAGTGCGGCGGGCCGGCCGCTGGTCGTGATGAACGCGCCGTTCGATCTGACGCTGCTGGACCGCGAGCTGAAGCGGCACCGGGCGTCGTCGCTCGGCGGCTATCTGCAGAACGCCTCGCTGTGCGTGCTGGATCCGCGGGTGCTCGACAAGCACCTGGACCGCTACCGCAAGGGGCGGCGCACGCTCACGGATCTCTGTGAACTGTACGGGGTGGTGCTGGACGGGGCCCATGACGCGGCGGCCGATGCGGCGGCTTCGCTGGAGCTGGTCCGGGCGGTGGGGCGACGGTTCGCCGCCCGGCTGGAGCGGCTGACTCCGGCGGAGCTGCACACGCTCCAGGCCGTGTGGCACGCGGCCCAGGCGCGGGGTCTGCAGGCCTGGTTCGCCAAGAGCGGGACGCCGGAGACGGTGGATCCGGCGTGGCCGCTGCGTCCCGAGTTCCGCGCCGCGGCGTGAGCGCGTGCGGGTATAGGCGCCCGGACACGCGGAAGCCGGTCCGTCGGTGTTGCTGACGGACCGGCCTCTCCCGGGGTGGGCGATACTGGGTTCGAACCAGTGACCTCTTCGGTGTGAACGAAGCGCTCTCCCACTGAGCTAATCGCCCGGGAACGGGTTGAACCATACAGGGCTCGACGGGTGTGGTTCAAACCGCTTCCAGCCGAGCCGCGAGACCGCGCCGTCCGGCCCGCATCATCAGCGCGTGATTGGCGCGGAACACGGGCCGTGCCGGCACCGCGAGGACCCGCATCAGCGCGCGGCGCACCACGACCTCCTGTTCGTACGTGGCGCGAGTCCCGGAACCGTACGGGAGGACGGTCCAGCGCGCCCAGCCTTCGAGGTCGCCGCTCAAGCTCACTTCGAGCACGCCGCCGGGGACGTCGCGACGGCGCTCGCGCAGGGTCATGACGAGGTCGTAGGGGAGGAAGGAGCGGATCCGGGCGGTACCGGCGGCGCCGTCGACGGGGGTGACCTCGCGGACCTGCGGCCACCATCGCGGGTACTGCTCGATCCGTTCGAGGTGCGCGTAGACGGCCCTGGGTGCGGCCGACAGGTCCCACATGCTGACAAATCGGTAGTGGTTGAAGTCCATTTCTCCAGGATGCGCGTACTCAGCCGGGGATCTGAGTATCCGTGCGCATGCCCGGTCGCGTGGTCCGCATCACACTCGCCTCCATGGAACAAGTGCCGCCACCCGCCGAGGAACTGGTCATCCTCGACCGTGAGCTCGCCCGGCTCGATCTGCGCCGGTCCCAGCTGCTGACCCGTCGCACCTGGCTGCTGAGCGTGCTGCAGGCGCCCGGCCCCCGGCCGGCCGCGCCGCACGCGCCGCAGTTCCCGCCGCCTCCGGCCCGTGCCGGGGCCCGGTCCGGGGCTCCGGCCGCTCCCCCGGTGCGGACGCACAGTGCGCAGAACGTGCTGCTCACCCTGGGCGGCCTGCTGCTGACGATCGCCGCGATCGCGTTCACCCTGGTCAGCTGGGGCCAGATGGGGATCGGCGGACGATCGGCGGTCCTGACCGCCGTCACGGTCGCGGCGCTGACCGCACCCGCGGTGCTCCTGCGGCGAGGGCTCTCCTCGACGGCGGAGGCACTCGGGGCCCTGGCGTCGGTGCTGATGGTGCTGGACGCCGTCGCCCTGTACCTGGTCGCCGTCCCGGATGCCGACGGACTCGGGTACGCGGCCGCCGCCTCCGCCGTACTGGCGGTGCTCTGGGCGGCCTACGGACTTCTGCTGGACCGGTTGCGGCTGCCGCTGCCCCTGGCCGTGGTCAGTGCGCAACTGCCGCTGGTGCTGTGGGCGTGGACGGCGGAGGCGGACGCCCTGGTGTTCGCCCTCGCACTGCTGGCGACGGCGGCGCTGGACTGCGCGATCGCCGTGTGGTTCAAGGGCGTCGCGGTGCGGGTCACGGCCTGTGCCGGTTGCTGGGCCACCGGTGGTGCGGGGCTGCTGGTGGCTCTGGCGCGGTCGCTGTCGGCCGGGGGGCCGGCGGGCGCGGTGGTGCCGGGTGTGCTGCTCCTGGCCGGTGCGGTGATCGCTCTCGCGGGGGCCCGGCGGGCGCCGGCGGCCCTCGCGGTGGCCGGGGGTGTGGTGGCCGGGCTGGCCTCCGTCGCCGCGGTGGGCGGGATCGCGACCGCGGGGATGCCCGACGCCTGGGCGGTGCCGGTGTATCTGGCCTGCGGCGGACTGCTGTTGCCAGTGGTACGGGCCCCGCTGGGGCGCCCGGCCGTGCGGGGTGTGGTGGGGGCCGCGGGGGCGGTGACGGCCGCTGCGGTGCTGTTCTCGGCCACCCCGGTCGCCGTGGTGCTGGTGGGTCCGGTGACCCGGCTGGGCCGGGTGTGGTCGGGGACGCCGCACGAGGGGGTCAGGGGGTCGCTGGGAGCCACGGGGCTGGCGTGGCAGGAGATGGCGGCGGCTCCGGTGCTGCTGCTGATGGTGGCTGCGGCGCTCGGGGCCGCGTACCGGTCCTGGGAGGGTGTGGCGCGGTGGGCAGGTCCGACGCTGTCCCCCGGACCCGCCTGGCGAACGGTCGCCGGTGCGTCGGCGGTGGTGGCCGGCTGGGCGGGGCTGACGGTGCTGCCGCCCGCGCTGGACGTGTCGTACACGGTGGCTGTCTCGTCGCAGTCGGTGCTCGTCGCGGGGGTGCTGGCCCTCGCGGTGGGTGCGCTGCGTCGCGGATCGACGGGTGTGGCGGTGACCGCGTGGGTGTGCGCGTCGGTCGGTGCGGTGGGCGTGGCGCTGCTGTCGCTGGCGTCGGAGCCGGCCACTTATGCGGTGTTCGGGACGCTGTTGCTGATGCTCGCCGGCGCCGCGACGGCGTTGGACGCGCCCGGTGACCCGTCGCGTGCCGCGGTGTTCGGTACCGTGCAGGCCGTGGTGGCGTCCGCGGCCGTGGTCTGTGCGGGGGTGCTCGCGGTCGCGTTCGGTGCGTCGACGGGGCTGGCGGTGTACGAGACGGCGCCCGTACTGCTCGTCGTCCCCGCGGGTACGGCCGGGCTGGGTGCGCGGCTGAGGGGGCGTCCGGTGGCGCTGCCGCTGGAACTGACCGGTGGGGCGGTGGCGCTCGCCGCCGTCGTCGCGGCATGGGGCGACCCGCCGTTCCTGGCTCTGGTGCTGGCCCTGTGCGGGGTACTGGCGGCGGGTACGGCGCTGCGCCCGGAGCGGCGTGAGGTGGCCGGGTATCTGGCGACGGGTCTGTTCGTCCTGGCGTCCTGGGTGCGGTTGTCGGCGTCCGGGGTGTCGTCCCCGGAGGCGTACACGCTGCCGGTGACCGTGCCGGCGCTCGTGATCGGTGTGCTGCGCCGTCGTCGCGATCCCGCCGCGTCCTCGTGGACCGCGTACGGGGCGGGGCTGGCTGTGACGCTGGTGCCGGCGCTCGTGGCAGCCTGGGGCGACCCGCACTGGCTGCGGCCGCTGCTGCTGGGTGCGGCGGCGCTGGTGATCACTCTGCTGGGGGCGCGGGCGCGGCTCCAGGCGCTGCTGGTGCTGGGCGGCGCGGTGCTGGCGCTGGACGCGTTGCACGAACTGGCGCCGTACGTCGTGCAGGTGGTGGGTGCGATGCCGCGCTGGGTGGCGCCGGCGCTGGCCGGGGTGCTGCTGCTGGCGGTGGGGGCCACGTACGAGAAGCGGATGCGTGACGCCCGGCGGCTGAGGGACGCCCTGGGCCGGATGCGGTGACCTGCCGCATGCCGGCCCGGGGCGCCCGCGCGTGCCTCAGGCCGGCATGTGGTCACCGACCAGTGCGAGGTTCTCGATGGCCGCGAGGCCGTACAGGGCGGTGTCGTTGGTGTAGACCCAGTTGGCCTCACTGCCCGGGACGGTGGTGACCGGACCGCTCACCTCCTCGGTCTTCCAGGGAGCGGATTCCTTGTAGCCGTCGCTGTTGTAGAACTTCTCCCAGGCACGGGCGGCGAGCTTCTCGTCGCCCGTCTGCACGGCGGCGTAGGCGTCCATCCGGGAGTGGCCCTGGAAGAGGAGCAGGCTGCCGAAGTTGGACCCGTAGCGGGCGGCCTGTTCGGTCTTGCTCGCGTTGAAGTAGCGGCAGTAGTCGAGGTACGCCTCCTTGAACTTCGGCATGTCGATCAGGCCGATGAGTTCGGCGCACAGCTCGTTGAGGCCGAAGACGCCGGACAGGTGGGAGACGCTGACGACGGGTTCGGCGGCCACGGCGAACTTCCCGGTGTCCAGGTCGTAGAGGCCGCTGCCCTGGACGAATCCGTTGGGCTGGGCGGCGATCGTCTCCATGGTGCCGAGCACCCGGGCCCTGGCCTTCTCGGCCTGGGGGCCGCCGCGCTCCCATTCGGTGAGCCACGCGGAGACGAGTCCGCTCCAGTCTGTGCCGAAGCCGACGGACAGGGCGTGCCGGTCCGGGGTGTACGGCTCGGTGCGGATCTTGCGGAGCGGGTCGAGGCCGAGGAAGGTCTCGTCGGAGTCGACGTTGGCGCGCATCAGGTCGCCGACGCGTTCGTCCGCGGTGAGGAAGTAGTAGAAGCGCCGGTAGGTGGTGTTGGCGATGCGCTGCTGCTTGGCGCTGTCGGCGTAGTGCTGGACGCCGTGCCGGGTGCCGAGGCCGGCCCAGTCGCCGAGGTGGTAGACGTCGACCTCGCCGGTGTGACGGGTCATGGCCTCCGCGAAGCGGAAGATGTCGGCGCGTCCCGAGCGCAGGTAGGCGTACCAGAGCCAGAGGTCCGGCGAGAGTTCGGAGTTGTCCCAGGCGTAGCCGCCGACGTCGTAGCGCCACTGGTGCCGGGCGGGGTCGTACGAGTGCATGATGTCGCCGTAGTCCCAGAAGCCGTACCAGCGGCGCATCTCGACCTGGTCCTTGTAGTACGTGAACAGGAAGTCCAGGTGGTCCTCGATCTTCGCCTTGGCGGGGGTGGAGCGGTCGACCGGGGAGAAGAGTCCGCCGAAGACGCCCGCGCCGATGAGCTGGGACGGCGGGGCGACGAGCTGCGGGAGGGTGCGCACGGTGCGGGTCTGCTGGGCGAGGGCCTCGGCGCTGGGTGTGGAGTCGTTGGCCCAGAAGACGAGTTCGCTGGTGCGGGCGATTCCGTACGGGGTACCGAAGCCGGGCTCATAGTCCTCGTAGGTGATGTTGAGGCCTTCGAGCTGCTCGGCGTAGGTGTCCTGGCCGAGGCCGTCGTGGTAGAAGCGCAGGTCCATCGGTTCCGCCTCGGGCGACCAGAGCCAGAGGGTGACCTCGGCCGCGTCGGTGTCGGCGCCGCGGATGTCGAGCTGGGCGGGGAACTTCTCCCAGAAGTCGCGCAGCCCGAAGGAGAGTCCGCCGCTCGCGCCGCCCACGTATCCGAAGCCGGAGGCGCGCCGTCCGCCGCCTGCGGCGATCCAGCCGTGGCCCTTCTTGGTGCGCTTGCGCAGGGAGAAGCCGTCGGCGGAGAGCTGGCTGAGGGTGTAGTCGCCCCAGGTCGGGATGAGCGGGAGGCGGGTGGTGACGCGCTGGTCCCAGGTGGCCGGGTCGGGCAGCTTCGTGCCCTCGAACTGGGCTGCCTGCACAGCCGCTCCGGGGTCGCGGCGCAGTCCGGTGATGCCCTTGACGGCTTCGCGGAGCATGCCGCTCTCGTCGCCGCCGATGCGGATGTGGCGGTCGTAGGTCTCGTCGCGCATGGGAACGGTGAAGCGGACGCCGAGGCCGCGGATGAAGTCGCCGCTCGCCTTGCCCGGTTCCTGGGTGCCGTCGAAGGTGATGGTGTGCATCATGCGGAACGATTCGGCGCCCGCGTAGAAGTAGAGGCGGACGGAGAACGGGAGCCAGGAGCGGTTGCCGTGGCGGTGTTTGCCGTCGACGCGGACGACGGCGCGGACGGGCCCGCTCTGTTCCACCTCGGTCCGGCTGATGGCGCTCTCGAAGCGCTCGTACTTCTCCTGCCCCTGGTCGCCGTCCTCGATCTCGCCCTGGCGGATCAGGACGAGGCGGCCGTTCCTGGCGATCTCGGTGGAACCGCGGGTGAGGGAGGTGACGAGCGAGGAGCCGGTCTTGCCGATCCTCGCGGTGATGACGCCGGTGGAGACGGTGATCGAGCCGCCGCTGTTCTTGACGGTGACCTTGTGGGCGGCGGTGGCGGGTTCGCCGGTGGTGAGGGTGAACTTCTTGGCTCCGGCGGCCTCGGGGCCGACCGCGTGGGCGGTCCACTTCAGGGAGCCGTCGGGCCATTTGGCGGTGGCCCAGGTCTGGACGGGGATGTCCTTGCCGTCGGCGGTGGCGAGGGCGAACTTCTGGTCGGCGGGGTAGCGCCCCTTGGCCCAGGGGACGCCGAAGGTGGAGCCGGGTGCGGCGCCGAGGCCGTCCTCCTCCAGCCAGCCGATCCGGACGGGGCCCTCGTCGGCCTCTCCGGTGGCGGCGGCTGCCTGCTGGGCGGGGCCGTTCGGCGCCCAGGAGAGGGTGGTGGCGGCACCGGCGACGGCGGCGGCCTTGAGAACGGTACGGCGGGGGATCGGGAACATCACGACTCCAATTCGTGGCGAAAAAGGGCATGACTGATCGCACGCTGACGCGTGGTGGGACGTGGTGCGGTCGGTGGGGCCGGGCGGTCAGCGGCGGTCGGCGGCGACCGCCGCCGCGGCGAGACAGCCGAGGGCGGGCGCGGCCAGGGGCGGAATCTGCCAGGCGGCGAGCGCCAGGGCGACGAATCCGCCGACGAGCAGCAGTGATCCGGCCGGGTCGGTGACGGTGCGGTGGCCCGCGGTCCGTACGGTCTGCGCCCAGGGTGTGCCGGGCTGCCAGGCGGCGGCCGTGCGCAGTCCCCAGACGGCGACGGCCGGCAGACCGAGCAGGCTCACGACGATGAGCGGGCCCCCGCCCGGCAGCAGGCCGGAGCGGGCGACCTGCCAGTCGAAGGCGAGCAGCGCGAGCGCCGCCCACCACAGCAGGGAGATCCGCCAGCCGCTGAGGAAGGCCTCCCGTACATCGGCGGCGAACTCACGCACCCCGCCCGCCTCCCCGGCCAGGTAACGGCGCAGGTGCCGGCTCCCCGCGGCGAAGGCCGCGGGGAACGTGACGAGCGGCAGGGCGGCGACGGTGATCCACACGCCGGTGAGCAGGCATTCGGAGAAGACGCTGAAGCGCTCCCGGACGAAGGAGGTCCTGGGCGCGGTGCCGGATTTCGTCGCCACGGGGTGCTCAGCCCTTCAGGCCGGAGGTGGCCATGCCGTCGATGAGGTAGCGCTGGAAGGCCAGGAAGAAGGCCAGCACGGGCAGCAGGGCCACCAGTGACATCGCGATCATGCCGCCGTAGTCGGCGACGGCGTCCTGGTCGATGAACATCCGCAGCCCCATGGAGACGGTGTACTTGTCCGGCTCGTTGAGGTACAGCAGGGGGCCCATGAAGTCGTTCCAGGCCTGGATGAAGGTGAAGATGGCGCTGGTGATGAGCGCGGGCCGGCACAGCGGCATCACGATCGACCAGTAGATCCGCAGGTGCCCGCAGCCGTCGAGCCGGGCGGCCTCGTCGAGTTCCTTGGGCAGTCCGCGCATGAACTGGACCATGAGGAAGACGAAGAACGCGTCGGTGGCGAGGTACTTGCCGATCAGCAGCGGAGTGAAGGTGTTGATCAGCTCCAGCTTCTGGAACATCACGTACTGCGGAATGATCAGTACGTGGTACGGGAGGAGCAGCGTCCCGATCATGATGCCGAACATGATGTTGCGGCCGGCGAAGCGGACCTTGGTGAAGGCGTACGCCGTGAGTGAGCAGGAGAGCACCACACCGATCACGGAACCGACCGATATGTAGGCCGAGTTCAGGAAGAACTTCCAGATCGGGATGTCCGCGATGCCGTCGGCGAGCCGGCGGTAGTTGTCGGTGATGGGGTGGGTCGGGAAGAGGTTCAGCGCACCGACGATGTCGCCACTCGGCTTGAACGACGCGCCGATCGTCCACGCCACCGGGTAGAGGATCACCACCAGGAGGACCAGTGCGCCGAGGTGCCAGGCGAGGGAGCCCGGAATCCTGCGTCGTGCCGCGGTTGCTTCCAGCCGGCTCATCGGCCGCCCTCCTCGTAGTGCACCCAGCGCTTCTGGGACCAGAACAGCACGGCCGTGACCAGGGCCACCGCGACGAGCAGCAGCCATGCCATGGCGGAGGCGAATCCCATACGGCTGTTCACGAAGCCCTGGTCGTACAGGTAACAGGTGTAGACGAGCGTCCCGTCGCCCGGACCGCAGGAGCCGTTGCTGACGATGTAGGCCGATCCGAAGATCTGGAAGGAGTGGATGGTCTCCAGCAGGACGTTGAAGAACAGCACCGGCGAGATCATCGGCAGCGTGATGTTCCAGAACTTGCGCCAGGGGCCGGCCCCGTCCATCTGCGCGGCCTCGTAGAGCTCCTGGGGGACCTGCTTGAGACCGGCCAGGAAGATCACCATCGGGGCGCCGAACTGCCAGACCGTGAGGGCCACCAGGGCGTAGATGACCATGTGCGGGTCGCCGATCCAGCCGCCGGCGTCGATGCCGAACAGCTGCTGCCCGCGGTCGACGACGGCGTCGTCGGAGAACAGGGCGCGCCAGACGATGGCGGCCGAGACGCTCGCGCCGATCAGCGACGGGGCGTAGAACGCGGCCCGGTAGAAGGACTGGCCCCAGCGTTTCTGGGCCAGCAGCATGGCCACGGCGAGTGCGGCGGCCAGCTTGATCGGAGTGCCGATCACCACGTACCAGGAGGTCACCTTGACCGACTGGCGCCAGCGGGGGTCGGCGAACATGTCGGTGAAGTTCTTCAGGCCGACCCACTTGGGGGCGTCGAAGAGGTTGTAGTCGGTGAACGCGAGGTACAGCGAGAAGACCATGGGCCCGGCGATCAGGAACAGGAAGCCCGCGATCCAGGGCGACATGAAGAGATAGCCGGTCAGATTCTCGCGGTGGCCCCGCGGTCGCGGAGCGGGGCGGGTCTTGCGTCCCGGCCCGCTCCGCTCCACGGCGGCGAGGTCCTTGCCGAGGACCGGGCCGCTCGTGGAGGTCTGGATGTGAGTCACCGCGTCATTCCTCTCAGTTCGAGGCGAGGGCGGTCTTCGCCTCGGAGAAGAACTGCTTGACGGCGTCCTCCGGCGAGGCCTTGCCCAGGGACATGTCGCCCGCGATGCGCAGGAACGCCGCCTCGACGACATCGGCACCGGCCGGGTGCGGGGTGATGGGCTCCAGCACGCCGGCCTTGGCGATCTCGGTCTCGTAGGCCCCGATCGCCTTGCTCGGGGCGTCGGTGGGCTGCAAGGCCTCGAACTGCGCGGTGGTGGCGGGGACTCCGCGGTCGTAGCCCATGATGCGCGCGACCGCGGGGTCGTGGGTCATGAAGCTGATGAAAGTGGCGACCTCGGCGGGGTGCTTGGTGCGGGCCGTGCCGCTCAGCATCAGCGAGCCGAGGTACTGGCCGGTCTTCTTGCCGTCGGTGGTCGGGATGGGCGCGAGGCTGTAGCTGCTCCTGCCCTCCGCGCTGTAGCGGACGGAGAAGTTGTCCCAGGTGAACTCACCGGCCGAAAGGCCCTTGGCGAGCGCGGAGGCCGGCTTGATCTGCTCGACCTTCTTCTGGTCGGCGTAGATGCCGGCCTTGACCCGGGCCAGCGCCTCGGTCCAGTAGGGCAGCAGTTCGTTCTCGCCGAAACCCATGCCCTCCTCGGTGAAGAACGCCTTGCCGTTCTGCCGCAGCACAAGGTCGTACAGGTACATGACTCCGTGGGGGCCGGAGTCGCCGGCTATGCCCTGGCCGGACTTGATCTTCTGCAGACCCGCGTACCAGTCGTCCCAGGTCCAGCCGAGGCTGTGGTCGACGTCTGCCTTCTCGAAGACCTTCTCGTCGATGACGAGGGACATCGAGTTGCTGCCGACCGGGACGCCGAGCAGTTTGCCCTCGATCTCGGCGAACTTCTCGAGCCCGGCGCGGAAGCCCTCCAGCTGGAGGTTGCCCTTCTTCGCCTGCGGGTTGAGGTCGAGCAGGACGTTCTTCGCCTCGTACTTGCGCAGGAACGTCACCGCGTTCTGGATGACGTCCGGCGGGTTGCCGCCGGCGGCCTGGGTGTTGAACTTCTTCCAGAAGTCCGGGTACTGCTGGAAGTCCGTCTTGACCTTGATCTTCGGGTGCTTCTTCTCGAAGAGCTTGACGCACTCCTGGACCTTCTTCGCCCGGTCGTCGGCGCCCCACCAGGCATGCCGGATGGTGACAGGACCGTTCGAGCCGCCGCCCGAGCCGCAGCCGGCCGCCGTCAGCCCGAGACCGGCAGCCGAGAGGCCCGCGAGCCTCAGCATCTGCCGCCGGTCCATGCCCTGGTTCCGAGACATAGTTCGCCCCTACGCTTGATTGAATCGTTTTAGAAAGCGCTTGCCGGGTCAAGGTAAGGAGCGGCACCGGCGGCGTCAATGGCTGGGACGAAAATCGATCGAAGCGCTTGAACGGGAGGGCCGGAAACGCCGACGGCCCGGAAGCTTCAAGAAGCTTCCGGGCCGTCGGTCCGGGGTGGGCGATACTGGGTTCGAACCAGTGACCTCTTCGGTGTGAACGAAGCGCTCTCCCACTGAGCTAATCGCCCGGGCGCACGCCAAACATTACCCCATGTCAGCGGCGCCCTCCGACCATCCCGAGGTCACTCGTCGATCTTCCACGGCATGACGATTCCGAACTTCCACAGATAGATACCCGCCAGTACCGCGATGATCACGAGCCCGATCACCGTGAGGGTGATGTTGCGCCGCCGCACCTTGGGATCGAGCGCCCGCTGAGCGGCCTCGGTGACCTTCCGGCGCGTCCAGCGCAGCACCAGCTGCGCCCAGACGAACTCGGTCGCCCAGATCGCCATGCCCCCGAAGATCACCAGCCAGCCGGGCCCAGGCAGGGGCAGCATGACGATACCCGCCGCCACCACGGCGAGGCCGACCACGAACACTCCGACCTGCCAGCTCAGATGCAGCGTCCTGGACGCCTTGATGAAGCCGGGCGCCCTGGAGCCGAGCTCCCTGTCCTCCTTCGTCACACCCTCTGTGACGTCCCCCGTCACGCTCGTGCGCGCTTCTCCCGCCGCGGACACCGGGGCCGCCGGTGCGACAGCCCCGCCCCGCTCGTCACTCTCCGCATTCATGGGGGTCAACCTACCGGAACGCCTCTCGTCACCGGAATGGCCGCATGACCCAAAGTTACACACCCCAGTACGAGCTACCTGAAGGATCACAAAACGGTCAGAGGGGTTTACAACGCCACCGTAGGTGGCATGTCGATTTCGCCGACGTGCGAATCCCCGAGCGCACACTGAGCGAAAGGCCCTGGCGCTTATGAACACCACGGTCAGCTGCGAGCTGCACCTGCGCCTCGTTGTGTCGAGCGAGTCCTCACTGCCTGTACCCGCGGGCCTGCGGTATGACACGGCCGATCCGTATGCCGTGCACGCCACCTTCCACACCGGAGCGGAGGAGACGGTCGAGTGGGTTTTCGCCCGTGACCTCCTTGCCGAGGGGCTGCACAGGCCCACCGGCACCGGAGACGTCCGCGTCTGGCCATCCCGTAGTCACGGCCAGGGCGTCGTCTGTATCGCACTGAGCTCCCCAGAGGGCGAAGCCCTGCTGGAGGCCCCCGCACGGGCCCTGGAGTCGTTCCTCAAAAGGACCGACGCCGCGGTTCCGCCGGGGACCGAGCATCGTCACTTCGATCTCGATACGGAGCTCTCACACATCCTGGCCGAGAGCTGAGCCAGGCCGAGAGCCGCACGGCGCCATCGACTCGGGGAGATGGCGCCGCGCGGACAACCTCATACGGCTGACACCGGCGCCGTCACCACGGAATCCACCGTGGTGACGGCGCCGGTCCGCGTCCCCCTGCCCCGACGCCCCATCCCGGGCCCCGCGGGCCCGTCAGGCGCCCGCGCGCCTTCCGTGCCGCCCGGGGCGGTGACAAGCCGCCCCAGGGGCCCCTGGGGCCTCGGAGGCCCCTCGGGCCCCGGTGCGCCCGGGGCGAGCCAGTAGAGTCAGCCGCCATCGGCGGGCGTCCTGTCCCGCCGGAGGCCAGGGAGCGGAAGCGTGCTGATCCCCCACGACACCCGGATCGCCCTCGACGTGGTGGTCGATCTGGTGAACACCGCGCCGGAGAGCGAGCAGCCCGGTGCCGGCGAGCCCGTCGACGGGCTCGCCGGCATCGAGGACCTGTACGCGTTCGCGGGGCGCCACCGCGTGAGCGGGGTGAACGAGCTCGACGAGAAGGACCTGCGGGCCGTCCACGACGTACGGGCTCGGTTCGCCGAGGTCTTCGCCGCGACGGACGCACGGGTCGCCGCCTCGCTCGTCAACGCGCTCGTGGCCGCCGCGGGCACCACGCCGCAGCTCAGCAACCACGACGGCTACGACTGGCACGTGCACTACTTCGCACCGGATGCCTCGCTCGCCGATCACCTGGCGGCCGACTGCGGCATGGCCCTCGCGTTCATCATCGTGGCGGGCGAGACGGAGCGGCTGCGGCGCTGCGAGGCGCCGGACTGCCGGCACGCGTTCGTCGACCTCTCGCGCAACCGTTCCCGCCGCTACTGCTCCAGCCGCACCTGCGGTAACCGCTTGCACGTGGCCGCGTACCGGGCGCGCCGCCGGGAAGCGGCGGGCTGACGGTTCACAGCACGAAGAGATCGTGCAACGCGGCCATCAGCAGCAAGCCGCCGACCACCGTGAGGAAGATCATCAGAGGGGGCTGGGAAAGGGCGAAGAGGCAGCCACGCGGCTCTTCGACTGGGGGTGCGGGGGCGTCGCCCCGGGAGGTGTCCACCATCTCGGGACGATCATGACGCAGACCGGCGCCCGTTGGCGATCAACACTCCTTTTCGTGACGGGAGTTCACCCCTCGCAGGGTGGGCCGAATCGCTCCGGCGTCCGATCCCCCGTCAGGCTTTCGGAACTCCGCCCCCCGCCGGCCTTTTCGGGACGCCACTCCCCTGTCGGACGGTCGGGCCATCCGCGCGTCCTGGGGCGGTAGGGCCCTTCTGTACCACCACACCCCCGGCCCCTGCTCCGGTCAGCCCAGGTCGTGCAGCATGCGCAGTTGTGCGGCCCGGTGGACCGAGGTGCCGCCCTCGTGGCCGTTCCAGGGGTAGACCTCGATCTCCTTGGGGCCCGCCCAGTTGTTGTAGGCGGCGAAGACCGTGGACGGCGGGCAGATGGGGTCCATCAGGGCCACGGAGTAGAGCGCCGGCAGGTCCGCCCGGGCGGCGAAGCTGATGCCGTCGAAGTAGGAGAGGGTCCGGAACACCTGCTCGGCACGGCCGTGTTGGGTGGCCAGGAAACGCACGATCTCCTGGTACGGGTCCTTGTCGGTGATCTCGACGGCCCGCCGGTAGTGCGTCAGGAACGGTACGTCGACGAGCGCGGCCCTGACGTGGGGGCTGAGCCCCGCGACCGCCTGGGCGATGCCGCCGCCCTGGCTGCCGCCGTGGACGACGATCCGGCTGGGATCGACGGACGGGTGGGCGCGGGCCACCTCGACGGCACGGACCGCGTCGGTGAACACCCGGCGGTAGTAGTAGTCGTCGGGGTCGAGGATGCCGCGGGTCATGAACCCCGGCGACTGCGGGCCGGCGCCGCCGTGCGGGTCGGCGGTGGAGCCCGCCGAGTGGCTGTTGACGGCTCCCTGGCCACGGGTGTCCACGACCAGCGTGGCCCAGCCGGCCGCGGGCCAGACCAGGTGGTCGTGCGGCAGTCCGCGCCCGCCGCCGTAACCGAGGTAGTGGACGACGACCGGCAGCGGCCCCTCGGCGCCGGCGGGCACGTTCAGCCAGGCGCGTATGCGGTGGCCGCCCCAGCCGGCGAACGACACGTCGTGGACGTCGACGTTGGTCAACGCGGCGTCGTAGGGGATGAATTCGGCATCCAGGGGGTGTTCGGCGGCCTCGTCCAGGGTGCGTCGCCAGAAGGCGTCGAAGTCATCGGGCTCACCGGACTCGGGCCGGTAGGTCCGGAGTTGGTCCAGGGGCAGGTCGAACAGGGACATGGCGTCTCCATTTCGGGCATGCGGAAGGAACAGCGGGGGGGATGGCAGAAGGGGGCGTGAGGAGGGAAGGGCAGGGCGCCCGGACTCAGCGGGGTGCGGAACTCGACGCGCGGACGACGAGTTCCGGCTGGAGCACGACGCTGCGGTGCTCATGGGCGCCGCCCTCGTCATCCGCCTCCTCCAGCAGGAGCTCGGCGGCCATCCGGCCCATCACGACCGCGGGCTGGCGGACCGACGTGAGTGGTACGGCAGCGGCGGCTGCGAATTCGATGTCGTCGTACCCGACGATGGCGATGTCCTGCGGCACCCGCACCCCGGCCGCGTACAGGGCCTGGAGCACACCCAGGGCGAGCAGGTCGTTCGCGCAGAACACGGCGGTGGGGCGCGGGACGAGTCCGAGCAGTCTGGCCCCGGCGTCGCGGCCCGCCGCCACGTCGAGGCGGTCGGAGGGGATCTCGACGAGCGCTTCGGGCGGCAGCCCGGCCTCCGCGAGGGCGGACAGGGCACCTTCGCGGCGGTCCCTGATCTGGTGCAGGTCGCCGGGTCCGCTGACGTACGCCACCGAGCGGTGACCGGCGGAGATCAGGTGGCCGGTGGCCAGGGCGCCTCCCCGCACGTCGTCGACGGAGACCGCGCAGGTCCCGGTGCCGGCGGCCACCCGGTCCACCAGGACGTAGGGAATCCGGTGGCGGCTGAAGGATTCGAGGTTGCGGCCGGTCGCGTCGGCCGGGGTGACCAGTACGCCGCACACACGCTGTTCCGCGAAGAGGCCGAGGTATTCGGCCTCCTCCGCGGGGCTCTGGCCGCTGTTGCAGACCATGACCCCGAGGCCCGCCTGACGGGCCGCGCGTTCGGCGCCGCGGGCCACGTCGACGAAGAAGGGGTTGCCCATGTCCAGGACGAGGAGCGCCATGATCCTGCTGCGGCCGGCCCTGAGCTGGCGGGCCGACTCGCTGCGGACGTAACCGAGCTCCTCGATCGCGGCCAGTACCCGTGCCCGGGTCTCGGGCAGCACGGCCTCGGGGCGGTTGATCACATTGGAGACCGTGCCCACGGAGACCCCGGCCTGCCGGGCCACGTCCTTGATCCCTGCCACACGCGCCACTACCCAGCCCCACTGCCTCGGCCGCGCTCACGGCGGCGTCACCCCATCGTACGGACGGCGTGCATGAATTGTTTCAATCGGTGGGGACGCTAACCCCCTCACCAAGGGCCGTCAAGGATCATGCCTGAATCGATTCATGGGAGGGGGGTCCGCGCGAGGCGGGGCGGGCCGCACGGGCAGCCGTCAGATGCCGTGCTTCTTCAGGATCTCCTCGATGTCGCTGAAGTCGTCGCCCTGCCCGGCGGCGGACTGCTTCTTCGGCTTCCGGCGCGGCTCGGCGGCCGGTGCGCCCGCCCCCAGCGAGGGGGCCGGGGCGGCGGGCGCCACCGCCTCGCTCCGCTCGGCCCTGGCCGCCGCCTTGCGTTCCTTGCGGGTGCCCCCGCCACGGCGTTCGATCGCACGGGTGGTCATGAACAGCAGCCAGGCCACGCCCAGCACCCCGAAGCCGAGCCAGACGCTCGGCTTGAAGGCGATGTCCGACACCCACTCGACGACGCCGGTCAGCACCAGACCGATCGGGACCAGGGAGTAGGCGGCGATCCGGGTCGCCGTGAGGAACCGCTTCCGGTACGCGGTCACGGCGGCGATGCCCAGGCCCGCCGCGGACACCGCGGAGCAAATGGTCTCGGCAAGCATCGGTGCCTCCAGGCGCAGGGGAAACGTCCCTTCCATCCTGCACCGGTCACCGGCCGGGCGGCCATGCTCCGAGCCCACATCAGGGACATTTCAGGGCCGGGGTCCTCCCCAGGTGCCGTACGGGCTGCTGCGGGCCGCCCGCTGCCGTCGGGTGTTCGCGCCCCGCCGGACGCCGGTCGTGGCGCTCCCGTCCGCCCTGGGAGACTGGCCCCATGAACGATTCCACCCCCGCTGCACCGGTCGTCCTCGACGTCTGGTGCGAGCTCCAGTGCCCCGACTGCCACCACGCCCTGACCGATGTGCACGCCCTGCGCGCCCGGTACGGCGACCGGATCGAGATCCGGTTCCGGCACTTCCCGCTGGAGAAGCACAAGCACGCCTTCGCCGCCGCGCAGGCCGCCGAGGAGGCCGCGGCGCAGGGCAAGGACTGGCCGTACATCGAGGCGGTGCTCGCCCGCACGGCCGACCTCGGCCGGGACGGCGAGCCGCTGCTGGTCGAGGTGGCGGGGGAACTCGGCCTGGACGCCGAGGAGTTCGACACCGCACTGATCGACGGCCGGCACATGCTGATCGTCGACGCCGACCAGGCCGAGGGCAAGGCGATCGGGATCACGGGCACGCCCACGTATGTGATCGGGGGCGAGCGACTGGACGGCGGCAAGAGCCAGGAAGGACTGCGCGAGCGCATCGAGGCGATCGCCGACCGGCTGCTCGCCGGACAGGGCTGAGGGCGGGGGCCTGAGCGCCCGGGGCCGGCGGCACCGTTCCCCGGCCCCGACGGGCCGTCCGCATGGCCGGAGCCGGTGCTGTCCTCCGACGGCCCGGGCCGCGGGTCAGAGCGCCTTGGTCAGGTTGTACCGGGTCGGCTCGTAGCCGAGCGATTCGTACAGCCGGAGCGCGGGCGTGTTGGCCGTGACGACGTGCAGACCCAGTCGCGTATCACCGGTCTCGAGCGCGAGGCGCTCGGCCTGGAGCATCAGCGCCCGGCCGTAGCCCCGCCCGCGGAAGCGCTCGTCCACCTCGACGTCGAAGACGTAGCCGACCACCAGGCCGGGGTGCATCTCGAACCGCGCCACCCAGAGGAAGCCCACCGTGTCGCCCCCGTCCTCGTGGATGAGGTGGTTCAGCCGGGCACCCTCGGTGGCGAGGCCCTGCGGCAGATGCCTGGCGTGCGAGGCGCGGGCCGCCCGCAGCGCCGACTCCTGCGGGATGCCACGCGTCACCAGGCTCTGCGCGTACCCGGCGATCGCGCCGTCCTCCCAGGCGGTGAACTCCTCGGGCGTCATCGGCCGTGCGGTCAGTCCGCCGGGCAGAGCCGGGGGGTCCGCGGGGAGCCGCTTGATCATGTTCCGGCTGCGTTCGGTGTAGCCGAGCGCGGCGGTCAGCCGTTGCCCCGCGACGTCGCCGGGGTCGACTTCGGTCCGCACCTGCGTGCAGCCCCAGCCGCGCAGCACCTCCTCGGCCGCCAGCGCGGCGATGGTGCCGCGGCCGCGCCGCCGGACCGGCTCGTCGACGCGCAGGGACCGCAGCACGCCCGCCCCGCCCTCCGAGCCGGGCTCGACGGCGATTTCGACGGCGCCGACGGGGCGCCCGTTGTCGCACACGTCGTACGCGCGGCTCTGTGCGCCGTCGGCGCCTGACTGGATCGGCCCGGACGGCCGGAGTGTCGTGGTCATCAGAGGATTTCTATCCCCCGCCCGGGCCCACGTCATCCGCTTTTGCGGCGAGGGGCCGACGGTGCCCGGTCGGTCACGGGTCGAGGTCGTCGCCCGCCCGCTCGTCGAACACACGCATCGCCTTGGCCGTCACCGGCCCCGGCCCGGCGGACAGCGCGCGGCCGTCGACCCGGTGGACGGACTGGATGTCCCGGAGGGTGGAGGTCAGGAAGATCTCCTCCGCCCGGTCCAGGACATCGAACGGCAGATCGGTCTCCCGCGCCCCGGTCCACTCCACCGCCAGTGCGCGGGTGATCCCGGCCAGACAGCCGGAGGCGACCGGCGGCGTGTGCAGTTGTCCGTCGAGGACGACGAAGACATTGGATCCGGTGCCTTCGCACAGCCGGCCGACGGTGTTGGCGAAGAGCGCCTCGCTGGCGCCCTGCTCGTGGGCGCGGGCGAGCGCGACGACGTTCTCCGCGTACGAGGTGGTCTTGAGCCCGGTGAGCGCGCCGCGTTCGTTGCGCGTCCAGGGAACGGTGATGACGGCCGTGGTGTCCGGGCGGCGCTTCACCTCCCCGAGGGCGACGACGAGGCCGGGGCCCGCGGTGCCGCGGTCGGAGCCGAGCGGCGAGATCCCGCCGGTGTAGGTGATGCGCAGCCTGCCGAGCGCGGCCGGGTTGGCCTCGATAACGGCGGCGCAGGCGCGGCGCACCTCGTCCAGGTCGGGCGCGGGCAGGCCGAGCCCCTGGGCGGAACGGGTCAGCCGGTCGAGATGGCGGGTGAGCGCGAAGGGCCTGCCGTCGGTGGTCCTCACCGTCTCGAAGATGCCGTCGCCGACGGTCAGCCCGTGGTCGAGCACGGACACCCGGGCGTCATCGGCGGCCCGCAGTACCCCGTTGACCCAGATCTTCATGGTGCGGTCCTTCCGGTTGCTTCGTATGTGCCCGACGCTACCGCGAGCAGCCTGGACGCCTTCAGTTCGGTCTCGTCCCATTCGCGTTCCGGATCGGAGCCCCACGTGATGCCGGCGCCGGTGCCGAACCGCAGGACGGGAGCGTCGCCCGTGCGGTCGGTCCAGAAGGTGCGGATGCCCACGGCGAGCGAGGCGGTGGCCCGGTCGGCGTCCACCCAGCCGATGCCTCCGCAGTACGGACCGCGCGGGGCCGTCTCCAGTTCCCCGATGATTCGCAGGGCGCTGGACTTGGGTGCTCCGGTCACCGAACCCGGCGGAAAGGCCGCGGCGAGCAGCTCCGGCCAGCCGGCTCCGTCGGCGAGGCGGCCGCGCACGGTGGAGACGAGGTGGACGAGGCCCGGGTGCTTCTCGACGACGCAGAGGTCGGGGACGGTGACCGATCCGGTGGCGCAGACGCGGCCGAGGTCGTTGCGGACCAGGTCGACGATCATCACGTTCTCCGCGTGGTCCTTCTCCAGCAGATCGGCCTCGGTGCGGCCGGTGCCCTTGATCGGTCCGGACTCGACGGTGCGGCCGTCCCGGCGCAGGAACAGCTCCGGCGAGGCGGTGGCGATCTCCACGCCGTGGCCGGGGAGCCGAATCGTTCCCGCGTACGGGGCGGGGTTGCCGCGCGCCAGCAGTGCGGTGAGGGCGTCCACGTCCGACGCGGCCGGATCGGGCAGCGGAGCCGTCATCACGCGGCAGAGGTTGGCCTGGTAGACCTCGCCCTTCGCGATGTACGCGCGAACGCGCCGTACGCCCGCCGTGTACGCGGCGCGGTCGAGGGACGAGATCCAGTCACCGGCGGCGGGGCCGTGCCAGGCGCCGCGCACGGGTGCGGGCACGGCCGAGGTGCGCACGGTGGCGAAGCGGGCACAGACGAGCCGGCCCTCAAAATCGGCTGATACCGCCCAGAACCCGGACGAGTCGAGGGCCGCGGGATCACTGGTCACATCCTGCAGATCGGAGGCGACGAGGCCGCCGAAGCGGGCCATGGGAGCGAGGTCGTGCACGTCGGCGAGTCTAGGACGGCGCACGGTGACCTGCGCCGGGGCGAGCGCACCTCAGCACGCTGCACAAACGCGTTTTTGTACTGGCCCCGGAATCCGCTAGAGTTCAACACGTCGCCGGGACACGCGAGTGGATCGGAACCGACAAGCGGACGTAGCTCAGTTGGTAGAGCGCAACCTTGCCAAGGTTGAGGTCGCCAGTTCGAACCTGGTCGTCCGCTCGCAGAAGGTGGGGGATCTTCCCGAACCCCCACCCCTGGTGGAGTGGCCGAGAGGCGAGGCAACGGCCTGCAAAGCCGTCTACACGGGTTCAAATCCCGTCTCCACCTCCAAGGACGATTAGCTCAGCGGGAGAGCACTTCCCTGACACGGAAGGGGTCACTGGTTCAATCCCAGTATCGTCCACCGGTCCGCAAGGATCCCCGCGCGATTAGCTCAGCGGGAGAGCGCTTCCCTGACACGGAAGAGGTCACTGGTTCAATCCCAGTATCGCGCACGCAGTACACGCAGGTTCACCCTGCGCGATTAGCTCAGCGGGAGAGCGCTTCCCTGACACGGAAGAGGTCACTGGTTCAATCCCAGTATCGCGCACAGCCCGAAGCCCCGGTCGTCTCGACGACCGGGGCTTCGTCGTTGCCCCAGGTGCCGACGCCGTGGCCCGGACGCTGCCGTCCGGGCCACGGTGCGGGCGGGATCAGGACGAGAAGAGCATCCGGCCGAAGCTCTTCTGCCGGTAGTGGCCCTGGTGGTGTCCGCCGTGGTGCTGCGGGGCGCCCCAGGCGGGCGCGGGAGCGGCCGGGTACGCCTGCTGGGGAGCGGGAGGCGCCGGCGGAGCCTGCTGCGTCCACTGCGCCTCCATGCGGGTCAGGGACTCCAGCTCGCCGTAGTCGAGGAATATCCCCCGGCAGCCGCTGCACTGCTCGATCTGAATGCCGTTGCGGTTGTACGTGTGCATCTGTGCGTGGCACTTGGGACACTGCATCTTCGGGCTCACTCCTCGCCGTCGGTTAGCCGTCGCCGGAATGCATGCCCGGCGACGGTCGGTTCACCCTACGACGAGTGTTCGGCGGCCAACTCGGGCGGGAGAGCGGCAATTCGGGCACAGGCGTCGATCATCACCTGTTCCACCTCATCCGGAACCCTGTGCTCCGCCGCGGACTTGGCGAGGGCGAGGGCCGCCGTCTGTACGGTCAGGGCGCGGGCGGCCGGGTCCAACTCGGCCCACGGGTCGCCGTCGGCGCGCACCGCGGGACCGCCGGCGGCCCGGTAGGCGCCCAGGAAGCGGGACCAGACGTCGGGGGGCAGCAGCCCGGCCGCGTACCAGGCGGCGGGGCGTGCGAGGTCCCAGGAGGGGTCGCCGGCTCCCGCGTCGTCGACGTCGATCAGCAGCCAGGGACCGTGCGGCGCGGGGTGCCGCAGGAGCTGGCCGAGGTGCAGGTCGCCGTGGCAGAGCGTGTGGGGCCGGTGCGCGGGAGCCGGCGCCTCGTCCCGCGCCCAGGGCGGCAGCCCGCGCCACGCCGCGAGGACGGGGAAGGTGGCCGGGTCACCGGGCCGGGCCGCACACATCCGGGCCACGGCGACCGCGGCCTTCGCCGGGCCACGCATGGGGGGCGGCCCGGGGGCATTACCCGGTGCGGGCCGGTCCGAACGGCTCACGGTGCGGTGCAGGCGGGCCAGCAGGGCGGCCGCCTCCTCCCACGGGGCCTCGTCCGGGTCACCCGGGTCCACCGGCTCCCCGTACGGCCACAGGGTGACCGGCCGGCCGTGCAGCTCGGCGAGGTGGGGCGAGGCGGCGCCGTGCTCCGTCGGGCCCGCGGGGGGCCGCGCGGGAAGCGGAGCGAGCAGGATGCCCGCCAGACCCGGGTCTGCTGCGAGGGCGAGGCGTGCGGAGAGGGCGGCGGTGTCCGTACCGGCGGCGTGGGCCTTGGCGACGACGGGGCCGCAGCGGACCACGGTCCCGTCCGGCCGGTCCGCGAGAACGGCCGGCGGCCGGCAGTCGCAGAGGACCCCGCAACGGGCGTGGGCGGTGTCGCGGGCGAGGGCGCCCAGGGCGCGTACGAGAGCGGTGGTCACGGACTCCCCCGGTGGCGCAGGATCGGCGGGCCCGGCCGGCGCCGCGCCCGCCGGAGAGCGTACGCGGATCGCACCGGCCGGCCGGTGCGCGGGGCGCGCATGACCCCGGACAGCGCGATGTCCGGTCAGCTCCCCAGCTGACCGGACAAACGCTGCCGTCCGCCGCACCCCCGTCCCCACGGGGTTGTTGGCCGGATGTCCCGGTCCGGACCGCTCTTCCGGACCCGGGGCGCCGCTCAGCGCCCCAGCATCACGCCCACGGACGACGCCTGTGTGACCACCGCTTCCCAGCCGCCGAAGACGACTACGAGCAGGGCCGCCAGAGGAAGAACCATGGCCGTCGCCACCAGCGGGTGGCGCTTGCCGGACGACGGGCGGCTGCCGAACGAGGCATGAGCCTTGCGTCCCTGCGTACGGACCATCGTCCGCGCTGCCGTGTCCGCCATGGTTCCTCTCCTGACCTGATGTGGAGCGACGGGCGTTTGGCCTCGGGGGACGAGTGCGACGCCCGCCGCTTGACTTCAACATTAGGGATCCGGGAAGCGGGCGGCGTCATGCCCGCGTACCGAATGCCGGGCCTCCCGGAGGATGAGCCGTGGGTAGTCGGCGTACTCCCCTGGGTGGAGACGGGACTACCGGACGTTGGGGTCATCCCGGAGAGGGCGCTCGGAGGCGTCCTCCCTGGGTACCGGTTGTTCGACCAGGGCGAGCACTCTGGTCGCCATGAAGCGGGCGGTGCGCACCACGGAGCCGTTCCTCGTGACTTCACTCACTTCGACGACCCCCCGGCGGACCGCGGTCTCCACCCTGCGCCCTGCCCTGGAGGCCACCATTTCGTAGGTTCGGGTCGTGTCTCCGGCGTCCACGACTATCTCGACTCGATCGCCCTTCACTGATCCAATCCCCCTTCTGCGACTGACCCTTGAGATCTCGCACGGGCAGGGGAGCCTGGATCTGCCGCTCCCTGACCACTCCTCAAGTTTCCCACCCGGCACTGACAATCGATTCTCCGGCGAGGGCGCGGCCTCTGAGCACCCCGGGCGGCGGGTACGTAAGCTGTGCCCAGTCAGGCGGACCAGGCAGCGGGGATGGGCAGACATGGCGATGATGCGGCTCCGGCGCGAGGACCCGCGTGTCGTCGGCTCGTTCAGGCTGCACCGGCGGCTCGGGGCGGGCGGCATGGGTGTCGTCTACCTCGGTTCGGACCGGCGTGGCCAGCGGGTGGCGCTGAAGGTGATCCGCCCCGATCTGGCGGAGGACCAGGAGTTCCGTTCGCGGTTCGCGCGCGAGGTGTCCGCCGCCCGGCGGATCCGCGGCGGCTGTACGGCACGGCTGGTCGCCGCCGACCTGGAGGCGGACCGCCCGTGGTTCGCGACGCAGTACGTCCCGGGCCCCTCGCTGCACGACAAGGTGGCCGAGGAGGGCCCGCTGTCGGCCGCCGAGGTGGCCTCGATCGGGGCCGCGCTCTCCGAGGGCCTGGTGGCGGTGCACGAGGCCGGTGTCGTCCACCGTGACCTGAAGCCGTCGAACATCCTGCTGTCCCCCAAGGGCCCGCGGATCATCGACTTCGGGATCGCCTGGGCGACCGGCGCGTCCACGCTCACCCACGTCGGTACGGCGGTGGGTTCGCCCGGCTTCCTCGCGCCCGAGCAGGTGCGGGGCGCGGCGGTGACGCCCGCGACGGACGTCTTCTCGCTCGGTGCCACGCTGGCGTACGCGGCCATGGCCGACTCCCCCTTCGGGCACGGCAGTTCCGAGGTGATGCTCTACCGCGTGGTGCACGAGGAGCCTCAGCTGTACGACGTGCACGACGCGCTCGCCCCGCTGGTGAGCGCCTGTCTGGCGAAGGACCCGGAGGAGCGGCCCAGCACGCTGCAACTCTCCATGAGGCTCAAGGAGATCGCGGCACGGGAGGCCCAGGGGCTGCACGAGAGCCGGCCCCCCGCCCAGCGTTCGGCGCACGAGGCGGACCGGCCGACCGGGCGTCTGGACGGGCCGTACACCGAGCAGCAGACGCGTCGCGCGCCCGGCCCGGCTCCGGTGTCGCGGCCGCAGAGCCGGCAGACGGCGTCACCGCGGCCGGCGTCGCCCCGTACCGGGGGTTCGCGCCCCGCGCAGCAGCAACCGCGCAACACGACGCGTTCGGGCAAGAGGCCGCAGGGTGCGGTCGGGACGAACGGCCGGCCGGGCACCCGGTCCGGCGCCCGTACGACCTCGACCGGCCGGCGTCCCGCCAATCCGCGGTTGCTGCGGCAGCGCTTGGTGGTCTTCGTCGTGGTGACGCTGTTGGTGGCGCTGGGGATCGCGGCGGCTCAGGGCTGCCAGGGGCCGGCCCGTGGGCTCGGCTCGGGCCAGAGCCAGCAGAGCGAGCGGTAGGGCGGCCCCGGACGCCCTAACTCTCCGGGCGTCCGGTGGCCACCGCGTAGAAGGCGACCGCGGCGGCCGCGCCGACGTTCAGCGAGTCGACGCCGTGGGCCATCGGGATGCGCACCCACTCGTCGGCGGCGACGAGGGCCTGGGTGGACAGTCCGTCGCCCTCGGCCCCGAGCATCAGGGCCACCTGGTCCATGCGGTGCGGCGCGGCCTCCTCGATGCTGCTGGCCTTCTCGTCGGGCGTCAGCGCGAGCAGCTTGAAGCCCGCTTCCCGTACGGTCTCCAGAGCCTTGGGCCAGGTGTCGAGCCGGGCGTAGGGCACGGAGAAGACGGCGCCCATCGAGACCTTCACCGAGCGCCGGTAGAGCGGGTCCGCGCAGTCCGGGGAGAGCAGCACGGCGTCCATGCCGAGCGCGGCGGCGCTGCGGAAGATCGCGCCGATGTTCGTGTGGTCGTTGACGGCCTCCATGACGACCACGCGGCGGGTCGTGCGGAGCAGTTCGTCGGCCGTCGGCAGGGGCTTGCGCTGCATGGAGGCGAGTGCGCCGCGGTGCACGTGGTAGCCGGTGACGCGTTCGGCCAGCTCGGGGCTGACCGCGTAGACGGGCGCCGGAACCTCGTCGATGACGTCGCGCATCAGGTCGACCCACTTCGCCGAGAGCAGCATGGAGCGCATCTCGTACCCGGCGTGCCTGGCGCGTCTGATCACCTTCTCCCCCTCGGCGATGAAGAGGCCCTCGGCGGGCTCTCGCCTGCGCCGGAGCTCGACGTCGGTCAGACCGATGTAGTCGCTCAGGCGGGGGTCGTCGGGGTCGTCGACGGTGATGAGATCAGCCACAGGTTGATACTGCCTTGTCCGGTGTGTGGTGCCAACGGTCTGGAGAAAGATCCGTTACCGATGGTTACCCTGCGGTGTGCGGGGCGGAGACGTCACCGACCGCGACGACGTCGCCGATGACGATGACGGCGGGCGGGCGGACGTCCTCGGCCACGGCTCGCTCGGCGACCGTCGCGAGCGTCGCGTCGACGCGGCGCTGGGCGGCCGTCGTCCCTTCCTGGACCAGGGCGACCGGGGTCTCGGGGGACTTGCCGTGGGCGATGAGCGTACGGGCGATGGCGCCGATCTTGTCGACGGCCATCAGGAGCACGAGGGTGCCGCGCAGCCGCGCCAGGGCCTCCCAGTCGACCAGCGAGCGCTCGTCGTCGGGGGCGACGTGGCCGCTGACGACGGTGAACTCGTGGGCGACACCGCGGTGGGTGACGGGGATGCCGGCCGCGCCCGGGACCGAGATCGAGCTGGAGATGCCGGGCACGACGGTGCAGGGGATGCCTTCGGCGGCGAGCGCCTGGGCCTCTTCCATGCCGCGCCCGAAGACGAACGGGTCGCCGCCCTTGAGCCGGACGACGGCCTTGCCGGCCTTGGCGTGCTCGATCAGCGCGTTGTTGATCGCCTCCTGCGCCATGTAGCGGCCGTACGGGATCTTGGCGGCGTCGATCACCTCGACGTGCGGCGGGAGTTCGTCGAGCAGGTCGCGCGGGCCGAGCCGGTCCGCGATGACCACGTCCGCCTCGGCGAGGAGGCGGCGCCCTCGGACGGTGATCAGGTCGGGGTCGCCGGGGCCGCCGCCGACCAGGGCGACGCCGGGGGCCCGGGTGCGGTGGTGGGGCGCGGCCAGGGTGCCGTCGCGCAGGCCCTCGACGATGGCGTCCCGGACGGCGGCGGAGTGGCGCGGGTCGCGGCCCTGCGCGTCGGTGGTGAGCACGGCGACCGTCACGCCCTCGCTGCGGCCGGTCGCGGGGGTCCAGGCGGTCGCGGCGTCCGCGTTGTCACTGCGGACGCACCAGGTGCGGTTCCGCTCGGCCTCGGCGGAGGCGGCGTCGTTGGCCGCCGTGTCGTCGGACGCGATGAGCGCGTACCAGGTGTCGGCCAGGTCGCCGTCGGCGTACGGACGGCGCTCCCAGCGGAGCTCGCCCGCGTCGGCCATCGCCTCGACGGACGGGGTGGCCGCGGGCGATACGAGGACGATGTCGGCGCCTGCCGCGATGAGGGCGGGGAGGCGGCGCTGCGCGACCTGGCCGCCGCCGACGACGACTACGCGGCGCCCGCTCAGGCGCAGTCCGACGGGGTAGGCGGGGTGATCGGCGTGCTCGGCCATGGCGGTGCGTGCTCCTCGTGCGATGCGGGGGCTGCGGCCGCTGCGGCGGTGGAGCGGCTGTGACGTGCGGTGTTCACGATACGGGGGTGGGGCGAAGGCACGCCCCTCCGGCGCTTGAGGAGCGGGGGCAGGGGGGCGGCGCCCCCTGCCCCCGCCGCCGCGGACTACTTCTCCGTGACGCCCGCCGAGTCGAACGTCGCCACGTCGTGCATCGCGCGCGCCGCGCTCTGCACGATGGGGAGGGCCAGCAGCGCGCCGGTCCCCTCGCCGAGGCGGAGGTCGAGGTCGACCAGCGGGCGCAGGCCCAGCTTGTTGAGTGCGGCGACATGGCCGGGCTCGGCGCTGCGGTGGCCGGCGATGCAGGCTGCCAGGGCCTCCGGAGCGATGGCACGGGCGACCAGGGCCGCGGCGCCCGCGCTCACTCCGTCGAGGATGACCGGCGTGCGCAGCGACGCCCCGCCGAGCAGGAACCCGGCCATCGCGGCGTGCTCCAGACCGCCCACGGCCGCCAGCACGCCGATCGGGTCGGCCGGGTCCGGCCGGTGCAGGTCGAGGGCGCGTCGCACCACGTCGACCTTGCGGGCGTGCATCTCGTCGTTGATACCGGTGCCGCGACCGGTCACCTCGGCCGGGTCCATCCCCGTGTACACACAGATCAGGGCGGCCGACGCCGTGGTGTTGGCGATGCCCATCTCGCCGGTCAGCAGACCCTTGTTGCCGGCCGCGACCAGGTCACGGGCGGTTTCGATGCCGACCTCGATCGCCGCGTGGACCTCCTCGCGGGTGAGCGCGGGGCCGGTCGTGAAGTCCGCCGTCCCGGCACGCACCTTGCGGGGCAGCAGGCCGGGCTGCGCGGGCAGCTCCGTGGCCACGCCGACGTCGACGACACACACCTCGGCACCGACCTGGGCCGCGAACGCGTTGCAGACCGCGCCGCCGCCGAGGAAGTTGGCGACCATCTGGCCGGTGACCTCCTGCGGCCAGGCCGTGACGCCCTGGGCGTGCACCCCGTGGTCGCCCGCGAAGATCGCGACGGCCGCGGGCTCCGGGATCGGCGGCGGGCACATCCGGGAGAGCCCGGAGAGCTGCGCGGAGATGATCTCCAGCATGCCGAGCGCACCGGCCGGCTTGGTCATCCGCTTCTGGCGCTCCCACGCCTCGCCGAGCGCCTTGGCGTCCAGCGGGCGGATGGTGGAGATGGTCTCCTGGAGCAGGTCGTGCGGCTCCTCGCCGGGCAGGGCGCGGCGGCCGTACGTCTCCTCGTGGACGACCCAGGACAGCGGGCGGCGCTTGGACCAGCCCGCCTGCATCAGCTCGGGCTCCTCCGGGAACTCGTCGACGTAACCGACACAGAGGTACGCGACGACTTCGAGGTGCTCGGGCAGGCCCAGGGCGCGGACCATCTCGCGCTCGTCGAAGAAGCTGACCCAGCCGACACCGAGGCCTTCCGCGCGGGCGGCGAGCCACAGGTTCTCGACGGCGAGGGCCGAGGAGTACGGGGCCATCTGCGGCTGGGTGTGCCGGCCGAGGGTGTGCCGCCCGCCCCGGGTGGGATCCGCTGTGACGACGATGTTGACGGGGGTGTCGACGATCGCCTCGATCTTCAGTTCCTTGAACTGCTTCGCCCGCGCCTTGGGGAGCGACTTCGCGTACGCGTCGCGCTGGCGCTGGGCCAGTTCGTGCATGGACCGGCGCGTCTCGGCGGAACGGATGACCACGAAGTCCCAGGGCTGCGAGTGCCCGACGCTGGGCGCCGTGTGGGCGGCCTCCAGGACCCGCAGGAGCACCTCGTGCGGGATGGGGTCGCCGCGGAAGCCGTTGCGGATGTCGCGTCGCTCGCGCATGACGCGCAGGACGGCCTCGCGCTCCGCGTCGTCGTACCCGGGGGCGGGCGCCGAGGCGACGGGCACCTCTTCGGCCTCGGGGGCCGGGGCCTCGGTCTCGTCGGCGATCGCGGGCGCGGCGGTCTCCGCCGTCTCCGCGAACTCGGCGACCGCGGTCTCCGGCGCGGGCTCCGTGGCCTCGGGCCGTACGGGCTCCGGGTGGCTCTCGGTGAGGTCCGGGGTCTCGATGACCTCGGGGCCCGTCTCCGCCTCGGGGACGGCGACGGACGCGGGGAGTTCTACGCGTACGGGGAGGTCTACGGGCTCGGTGGCGACCGCGGGCTCCGGTGCGGCCTCCATGACCGTCTCGGCCACGGCTTCGGCCTCGGCCTCCGGAACGGGCTCCGCCAGCGGCTCGGCCACCGGCGTGGGAGCCGGGTGAGGTGTGGTCGGGAGCGAAACCGCGACAGGTACGAACCGGGCCGGCGAAGCTCCGTCCGGAACCGGCTCCACCGGCGGCTGCGCGGCGGCCACGGCCACGGCCTCGACCGGGGCCTCTACGACCTCGGCGTCCGCGGCCGGTCCGGTTTCGGCGGGCACGGCCTGGGCGGCGGGCAGCTCGGCGGCCGCTTCCTCGACGAACGTAGCCTCGGCGGGCATGGGCTCGACCGGGGCAGGCGCAGACTCCACTTCCGAGGCCGTCTCCTCAACGGCCGGAGCCTCGGCCGGTGCCACGGGCGCCGGTGCGGCCTCGACCGGGGCCTCGACCGCCATCGGTGCCGGAACGGGCTCTTCGGCCACCGCGGTCACGGGCTCGACCGACACCGGCTCGACAGCCTGCGCGACCGGCGGGGGCTCCTCGGCCAAGGGCGTCTCGGCGACGACCTCTTCAGCGACCGCCTCCGGGAGGGCTGCCTCCGGGACGACCGTTTCTGCTGCCGGCTGCGGGGCCGGCAGCTCCGCGGCGGCCGGAGGGGCGTCCGGGACCTCGACCGGCACGGCGGACTCCACCGGCGCCTGAGCCTGGGCCTGGGCCTGGGCCGGAGCGTGCGCCGCCCACTGACCCGTTCCCTGCGGCGGGATCTCGCCCAGCTGCGGACCCGGGAGCGCTGCCACCTCATCGGCCGGCAGCTCGAAGTACTCGGGCTCCGCGGTGGCCGGGCCGGCGTGCCGTGCGGGCGGCTGAACGGCTGCCTGCGGCTGGGGCGCTCCCGCCGGGCCCCGGTCGGCCAGGGAACGGACCACGCCGACGCCTGACGTACCACCGTAGGAGGGGCCGGCGTCGGGGGAGGCCGGGCCGCGGTGCAGCGGGCGGCGCACGGGTGCCTGGGCCACGGGGACCTGGGCCTGCGCGGGCGCGGGGACGGGTGACGGGATGCGCACGCCGCCGAGGTCGACATGGCCGGAGTCGCGGCCGCCCGACTCGTGGGTCCCCTGACCGGTCTCCTGAGGCGCTGCGGCGGCCTGCTGCATCGCGTACGCCGGGACCTGGGTCTGCTCCTGGTACTGGACGGGGCCCTGCGCGCCACCGTCGCCCCGCGGCTGCGGGGCGTGGCCCGGCTGGTAGCCGCCGGTCTGCTCGGGCTGCGGGGCCTGGCCGGCCTGGGGCTCGCTCCAAGCGCCCTGGGGGCTCGGCATCAGCAGAAGGTCGTCGTCCTCGGGCGCGTGCTCGGAGGGGTCGAGGAAGGTGTAGCCACCCGGGGCGGGGATGCCCGGCTGCTCCACCATGCCTGCGTTCTCCGGCAGTCCCTCGCCCGGGATCTGGCCGGTGTCACTCATGCGTACCCCTCGCCCATCGTCATTGCTCCTTCGGCCCTTCGCCCGGGACGCCCCGACACGGCATGCCGGTGCTCGTCCCATGGAACGAGCGGGCTCGCCGCGCGGCACGAGTCGGTCGCGGACATACTGCATTCTCGCGGCCGATCGCCGCCGCGGCAGCTCATTTCGCCACGGCTCGCTGTGGACTGCGCCACGTTGCGCGTCCCCCGGTTCTGCCGTACCACAACCGGGGCCAAAACGGTCCCCTTTTCCGGACATTGACGAACGAAGCGACGAACGTCCGGGCGCGGTGCAACGATCGGCCAGCCTACCCCGCACCGTGTGCCGACCGGGTCAGGGGGCAAGGTCCGATCGCAGCGCGGACAGCAGGAAGACGACCGCGCGTTCGCGCTCCGACCATGCGGCCGTGTCGAGTTCGACGGACTGGAGGAGGGAGCAGGCGACGGTGTAGCCGTTCTCGGTGAGGGCGGCGCCCAGCGCCTCGGCCTCGTCCCGGGTCGACGCGTGCGTGACGATCCGCTCGGGCCTGCGGTCGGCGACGGCGGTGACGACGGGGGCGCCGCCGCCGCCGATCCGTACGACATCGGGCTCGGGCAGCCGTTCCAGCACGTGCGGGGCCCGGCCTTCGACGACCTGGAGCTGGACACCGAAGGCCCGGGCGGCCGCGGCCGTGCGGGCGCAGGCGTCGGGGTCGCTGTCGACGGCCAGGACGGCCGCGCCGAACCGGGCCGCCTCCACGGCCAGGGCGCCGCTGCCGGAGCCGATGTCCCAGACCAGATCGCCGGTCCGGGGCCCCAGGTGGGCGAGTTGGGCGGCGCGGAGTCCGGGGGCCTCGCCCTCGCCGCTCCGGCCGTGGGCGTCCGTTCCGGCTCCCCGGTAGGCGTCGGCGGGCAGCGCCCAGCCGCGTACACCCTGGGGGTATGCGGGGTGGCGGCCTGCGATCCAGGTTCCCTCGGCCCGCTGTTCGGGGCCTCCCCCGATGACGATGACGACATTGGGGTCGCGCCAGACGTGGTCGGCGGCCGCGTCGGAGGTGACGACGGTGACCTGCTCGCGGTCGGTGCCGAGTTCCTCGCAGATGACGAAGGTGCGGTGGACGCCTTCGAGCAGCAGGGCGAGTTCGGCGGGTCCCGCCCCGGGGGAGGTGAGCACGGCGACCTTGTGGTGGGCGCGGCAGACGTTCACGGCGCGCCGCAGGGTGCGGGGGTGGGCGACGACCGTCTGGGCGTCCTCCCACGGCATGCCGGCGCGCGCGAACGCGGTGGCGACGGAGGAGACGGCGGGCACCACTTCGACTTCGAGGCCGTGCTCGCGGGCGCGCAGGGTGCGCACGACACCGAAGAATCCGGGATCGCCGTCGGCGAGGACCACGGCGCTGCCGCGGTGGCCGGCGATGCGGCGGGCCGCGAGGTCGACGGATCCGAGCCGGATCCGCTCCGCGCCGTGCGGGACCTCGGGCAGGGCGAGGTGGTGGGCGGCTCCGGCTACGAGGGTGGCGGCGGAGAGCGCTGCCGTGGCCGCTCTGGTCAGTGGCGAGCCGTCCCAGCCGATCACTGTGACCCGGTCGGCCATCTGTCGTCAGTCTCCTGGAGTTGTCGCAGGTGGGGGGATGGTCAGCCCGGGGGCGGGCAGGGTGAGGTTACCTGGTCCGGACCAGTGCGGCGTCGGTGCCCCGGAAAGCCGGACGCTCTCAGTTCCAGTCGTTGTAGGTGCCGTAGCCACCCGCGTCGGCGAGCTCTTCGGCCACGCCTTCGAGGTCCTCGGGGAGCAGGCCCCAGACGATCAGATCGGTCCTGATGTCCGTCCATCCTCCGTCCTCGGTCTGTGAGCGGGCTATGCGGGCGTTGCGCAGAACTCCCTCGCTGATGCAGCCGAGCTTCTGCGCGACCTGCTGGGAGGCGGTGTTGTCGGCGGCGGTGCGCAGTTCGATGCGCTCGAAGGCCTGGTCGCGGAAGAGCCACTGGGCCAGGGCCAGGACCGACTCGGTGGCGTAGCCCTCGCCGCGCGCCCACGGGGCGGTGATGTAGGCGGCCTCGGTGGCGCGGGTGCGCCAGTCGGTGTTGCGCAGCCGCACCGAGCCGACGAGACGCTGGGTGAGGAACTCGGTGACGGCGAGCACGATGCCGTCCCCCTTGGTGCGCTGTGCGGGAGCGATCCTGCGGACCCAGCGTTCGGCGTCGACCTGGGTGTAGGGGTGGGGTGCCTCGGTCCAGGCGATGACGAGTTCGTCGTTCATCATCTCGATGTACGCGGGGACGTCCGCCATGTCGAACGGGCGCAGCACCAACCGGTCCGTGCTGATGGAGATGTCCGGAAAGGTGGAAGTCATGCGCAGCTCCATGCCGAAGACCGTGTAAAGGCACAGCATGCAGCATCGGGCGGGGCTCGTGCATGGCCGGGTCGGCACGGCGGAGCCCCGCACACCCGGGCGGGGTGTGCGGGGCTCCGTGGGCAAGTGGCGCGCCGGGGTCAGGACTTGGCTGCGGTACCGAAGGCCGGGACGACCGAGCCCTGGTAGCTGTCCTCGATGAACTTCTTGACCTCGTCGGTGTGGAGGAGCTTCACGAGCTTCTCGACGCGGGGGTCCTTCTCGTTGCCCTTCTTCACGGCGATGATGTTGGCGTACGGGTTGCCGTCGGCCTTCTCCAGCGCCAGGGAGTCCTTGGCCGGCTTGAGGTCGGCCTCGATGGCGTAGTTGCCGTTGATGACGGCGGCGTCCACGTCGTTCAGGGCGCGGGGGACGGTCGCGGCCTCCAGTTCCTTGAACTGCAGGCCCTTCTTGTCGGTGATGTCGCTCAGCTTGGCGCTGGTGCCGACGCCGGCCTTGAGGGTGATCAGGCCGTTCTCCGCGAGGAGCTGGAGCGCGCGGCCCTCGTTGGTGGTGTCGTTGGGTACGGCGATGGTCTGGCCGGACTTGATGTCGCCCAGGTCCTTGACCTTCTTGGAGTAGAGGCCGAGGGGCTCCAGGTGCACGGTGCCGACGGAGACCAGGTGGGTGTTGTTCTTCTTGTTGAAGTCGTCCAGGTAGGGCTGGTGCTGGAAGAAGTTGGCGTCCACCTGGCCGGTCTCGGTGGCGGTGTTCGGCAGGACGTAGTCCGTGAACTCCTTGATTTCCAGCTTGAGGCCGGCCTTGGCCGCCAGGTTCTTCTTGACGAAGCCCAGGATGTCGGCGTGCGGCGTCGGGGACGCGGCGACGACGAGGGCCTTGGAGGTGTCGGCGTTGGCGCCGGTCTCCGACTTGGACGCGGGGTCGGAGTCCGTGCCGCAGGCGGTGAGGCCGAAGGCGAGGGCGGCGGTGGCGGCGGCGGCCGCGGTGAGCTTGATGTTCTTACGCACGAAGAGTGCCTCTTTCAGGTGGTGATGGTGGTACGCCCGGACAAGGAGTGCGGGCTCGGAGGAGAAAAGTCTTCGGAGGAGGCGGCTCAGGAGGTGCGGCCGCGACGGGCCAGCAGGCGTACGGCGCCGTCGCCGATCAGCTGGATCACGGTCACGATGACGATCAGCAGGGCGACGGTGATGAGCATGAACTGGTTGTCGAAGCGCTGGAATCCGTAGGTGACGGCCTTGGATCCGAGGCCTTCGCCGCCGACCGCGCCGGCCATCGCGGAGTAGCCGATGAGCACGATGACGGTGGTGGTGACGCCGGAGACGAGGGACGGCAGCGCCTGCGGCAGCAGGACCTTGCGGACGATCGTCGGGATGGAGCCGCCCATGGACTGGACGGCCTCGACGAGCCCGTGGTCGACCTCGCGCACGGCCGTCTCGACGAGCCGGGCGAAGAACGGGATGGCGCCGACGGCGAGCGGGACGATCATCGCGGTGGGGCCGATGAAGGTGCCGACGACCCAGGTGGTGAAGGGGATCAGGGCGATCAGCAGGATGATGAACGGCAGCGAACGGCCGATGTTCACGATCACGCCGATGACCTTGTTCACCGGGGTGTTCCGCAACAGTCCGCCCTTGTCGGTGAGGACGAGCAGAACGCCGAGCGGCAGGCCGACCAGGACGGTGACGACCGCGGACCACAGGACCATGTAGAGGGTGTCGACGGTGCCCTGCGTCAGCAGCGGCTGCATTTCGGACCAGGTCACTTCGCCACCTCCTTGGTGAGCGGTGCGGGGATGACGGCGGGTTCGGCATCTGTGCCGTCGACGAGCTCGGCCTGCAGACCCTGCTCACGCAGGAAGCCGATCGGGACGACGTTCTCCTCGAACCGGCCGGGCAGCTCGATGCGCATCCGGCCGATCTGCTTGCCGCCGACGGTGTCCATCGCGGCGCCCAGGATCGAGATGTCGATGTTGTACGTACGGGAGAGCTGCGAGATGACCGGCCGGCCGGCGGCGTCCCCGTGGAAGGTGACGTCGACGACGGTGCGGTCGGGGCCGGAGGCGGTGCCGCCGACCGGGAACAGCTCGTGGGCGAGCTCGGAGCCGGGGGTGGCGAGCAGCTCGCCGACGGTTCCGGACTCGACGACGCGGCCCTCGCGCATCAGCGCGGCGGAGTCACAGATCGTCTTGACCACGTCCATCTCGTGCGTGATGAGCAGGACGGTGAGGCCGAGCTGCTGGTTGAGGTCGCGCAGCAGCTGGAGGATGGATCGGGTGGTCTCGGGGTCGAGGGCCGAAGTCGCCTCGTCGGAGAGCAGCACCTTGGGGTCGCCGGCGAGTGCGCGGGCGATGCCGACGCGCTGCTTCTGGCCGCCGGAGAGCTGGCCGGGGTAGGCCTTGGCCTTGTCGGCGAGGCCGACCAGGTCGAGGAGTTCGAGCGCCTTGCGGGACCGTTCGCGGCCGGTGACGCCGAGGATCTCCAGCGGGAGTTCCACGTTGCCCTGGACGGTGCGGGAGGCCAGCAGGTTGAAGTGCTGGAAGACCATGCCGATGCGGCTGCGCGCCTCGCGCAGTTCCTTGCCGGCGCGGCGGCCGCGGCCCGCGAGGGCGGTGAGGTCGCGGCCTGCCACGGTCACGGTGCCGGAGGTGGGGCGCTCCAGCAGGTTGACGCAGCGGATGAGGGAGGATTTACCGGCGCCGCTCTGCCCGATGACGCCGTACACCTCGCCCTCACGGACGTGCAGGTCGACGCCGTCCAGAGCGGTGACCTCACGGTCGCGCGACTGGTAGACCTTCGTGAGGCCCGTAGTGGTGATCACAGGGTTTCCGTCACTGTCGAGTGCGCGGCGCGGTGTCCGCCGGGCACGGGGCATTCGTCCGGTGAGACTGTCCGGACGTTTCGATCGGACGTTCCGAGCGGGGTTCCGGCGCGGCCGGACACGGCGGTGACCGCGGGGCGGCGTGCTGGAGGCGCGTTCCGCTGGGTGCGGACGGCTCGGGCTCGCTTCGGGGCGCGAGGCTCAGGCGTGGGCCCTCAGAAGGCGCGCATTCGACACATACAACGAGCACCGGGCGTCGTGATCGCCTCGGTCGCAAGGATGCGGCTGCTCGTCGTGGTCATGCGCCAAGTAAAACAGACGTCAGGTTCCCGTCGGACCGGCTGTCCGGATAGCGGACAGGCGTGGATGATGCGGTTCCGCTGCCCGGCCGGCCCGGAACCGCTCCGGTCGCACCGCTGTGACCTGCACTGACATCGAGGGCGAGGCCGATCTGGGGCCCGCACTCACCAGCCCGGAACGCATGAATGTGTGGCCAAGGCCACGAGTCCGGCCCCGACAGCCCGCCCACGCGCAAGGACCCCGCACGGATCTCCGTGCCCCCCGGCGACGGCGCGGGGGCACGGGGGCGCACGCAAGGGGCCCCGCGGCCCGTAATACCCTCGGCTCATGCTTGACGCCCTGACGATCGCGGTCGGCGTGGCCGCCCTCGCCCTCGCCGCCTGGTGCGGATTCGCCGCCTACCGGGACCAGCCGACCAAGGACTGGCACTTCATCGGCATGGCCGTGGTCTCACTCCTGGCGCTGTCCCAGCTGGTGGTGGGGATCGTGCAGCTGGCCCGCGGCGAGCGGCCGGAACAGGGCATGACCATCTTCATCGCGTACCTGGTCGGGGCCTTCCTCGCCGTACCGGCGGCGGGCTTCCTGTCGCTGAGCGAGCGGACCCGGTGGGGTTCGGTGACGGTGGCGGCGGGCGCGGTCGTACTGGCCGTGCTCGAAGTACGGCTCTACGACATCTGGGGAAACTGACCGTGACCGACACCGATCGCACCCCCGCAGCGGCCGCCGGCGAGAAACAGCCCTTCGATCTGGGCACCGGTCCGGGCCGGGTGCTGGTCTGGTTCTACGGCGTGTTCACCGTGGCGGCGGCCTCCCGTGCGATCGTCCAGATGATCCTGGACTTCGGGAAGGCCCCCCTGTCCTACGTCCTGTCGGCCGCCGCCGCCGCCGTCTACGGCTTCATCACCTACTCGCTGGTGCGCGGTGGCGAGAAGGCACGCCGGACGGCGCTGGTGTGCTGCGCCGCCGAACTCGCCGGGGTGCTGATCGTGGGTACGTGGACGCTGGTCGAGCCGTCGGCGTTCTCGGACGCCACGGTCTGGTCGTACTTCGGGCGGGACTACCTGTTCATCCCGGTGATCCTTCCGGTCACCGGGATGATGTGGCTGCGCCGCGCGCGGTCGGCCTAGCGTCGCCCGTTCGGATCGGGTCGGATCCGACCTGACCCGACCCGGCCGAACGAGAGGCCCTAAGCGCTCGTCACATAGGCCTGCGCCGAGGCCTCCTTCTCCAGCAGGATCATCAGGACGCCGTCCTGACCGGTGGCGTTGCCGACGAGGGCGTAGCCCGCACGCCGGTAGAGCCTCAGGTTGCCTTCGCTCCGGTGCCCGGTGTGCAGCCGGAAGCGGGTGGCCGACCGCTGGTCGGCGAGTCCGGCCTCCGCCGCGCCCAGCAGGCGGGCACCGAGCCCGTGTCCCTGGAGCCGGGGGTGGACGCAGAGCTTTCCGATCTGCCCGGTCCCGTCCTGGTCCGCCGACCCCCGTACCGAACCGACGACTTCCTCGCCGAGCCGCGCCACGAACACCAGGTTCGTGGCGATTTCGGCGCGTACCGAGTCGAGGGTCTGGACGAGCGGGTCGATCCGGTAGTTCCCGTACAGCTCCGCCTCGCTCTGAAAACAGAGGTACTGGAGTTTCAAGATCTGTTCGGCGTCCTGTGCCTTCGCCGCCGAGATGATCACGCTCATGCCCATCTGCGCATGCCTCTCGCTCACCTGATCCGCCGGTTGTCTACCGCTCCTTTCCCCGCAGTTCAGGAGCTACAACCTCCGCCGCCAGCATTCTGCGCAGACATCCAAGGCATCGGGAACGGATCGGGCCCAAACTCCCCTGTGACATACCCAACTCCCCTGCGATTTCGCGGTAGGTGGGATCGGCCGGGGAGAGCAGCGCACGCAGTAAGCGGGTGCAGGGGCCGGGGAGCCGGTCCACCGCGGCGCGCAGCACCCGGCGTTGGTCGGCGCCGAATGCGGCTCGCTCCGGGCAGCCGGAGAGGTCGGGGGCCCTCTCGTCACGGTAGGGGCGCTCGCGCCGGACGGTGCGGCGGGCCCGGCGGGCCTCCGCCCTGACGGTGTCCCGCACCCAGCGGGCGGTGTCCGCGGGCAGCCCCTGGTGCGCCAGCCGTTCCATCATGCGCAGCCAGAAGGCCTGTTCGAGGTCACAGGGGTCCACGGCGGCGCCGGTGGCGGAAGCCTCCGCCTCCGCCTTCGCCTCGGCTCTGACCAGTGGGTACAGGCTGCGGACGAGTGTGGCGGCGCCCGGGGCGGGCAGGCCTGAGGAAGATCGAGAAGCGTCACGCAACCACCCGACCCGGTATACCGGCCGCCGGTCGCAGAACCTGCCCGGGACCACCCGACCGGGGCAGGCCGGGCCGGGTGCTGACGCCACCGGCCCGGGTACTCCTACTTGTCGGCGAAGTCCGCCGCCGCGAGCAGGGCCGTGTCCGGGTTGTCGGAGAAGATCCCGTCGATGCCCGTGGCGAAGTACACCGCGAAGGCTCCGAAGGCGTCGCCGTACGCATTGGGGTCCGTGCCCCGGCGGAAGTCGGCGGGCAGGAAGGTGTTCTCGTTGCGCATCGTGTACGGGTGGAGGATCAGGCCCCGCGCGTGGGCGTCCCGCACCAGGGTGGTGGGCGTGGTGAGCCGGCCGGAGCCGTCCTTGGGGATGATCAGGTCCAGGGTGGGGCCGATGCCCTGCGCGAAGGACGCCATCCACTCCAGGCCCGCCGGCTTCACCAGGTCGTCGGTGGTACGCGGGTCGCCCGCCACCACGAAGTCCCAGGGCTTGGAACCGGCGCCGGAGAGCAGCACGACGCGCGGGGTGGCGACGAGCTTCGACAGCCGCCGCATGCTGGTGGGTTCGAAGGACTGGAGAATGAGCGGGGACTGCGCGCGGTGCCGGCCGTAGCGGCGCAGCAGCCTGGCGAGCGGTTCCTCCAGGCCGAGGCCCAGGCCGCGGAAGTAGGTGGGGTGCTTGGTCTCGACGTACAGCCAGACGGGCTTTCCGCGCCGCCGGCCCTCACGGTCGGCCCAGCGCAGGACCTCTTCGAAGGTGGGGACCTCCCAGCGGCCGTCGTAGAGCGTGTTCTTCTGGCGGTTACCGGGGATGCGCTCCTTGGCCCGCAGCGTCTTCAGCTCGGCGAGGGTGAAGTCCTCGGTGAACCAGCCGGTCAGGGCGACCCCGTCGACGTTCTTCGTCGTCCGGCGGCTCGCGAACTCCGGGTGGGCCGAGACGTCGGTGGTGGCGGTGATGTCGTTCTCGTGGCGGCACACGAGGTGGCCGTCCTTGGTCGGGACGAGGTCCTGCTCGATGATGTGCGCGCCCATGTCGAGCGCCAGCTGGTAGGAGCCCAGGGTGTGCTCGGGGCGGTAGCCGCTGGTCCCGCGGTGTCCGATGACGGTCGGCACCGGCAGGTCGAGGCGGTGGCCGCCGCGCCCGGCGGATTTCCCGGCCGCCTGCGCCGTTCCCGTGACGCCGAGGGCCGCGGTGCCGAGTACAGCGGCACCTGCGCCCATGACGGTCCGTCGTCCGGGACCGGCCTGTGCACGCTCTGTCATGAATGCTCCTCGCATATGCTGTCCGGCACCTGTCGGGCGAGAACCGAGCGTAGGCAGCGACGCGGTCCGGACGGCGCCATCCGGACGAACATGGCGCAAACACACGTCAACACTGCGTATCCACTGAGTGAACCCGATGTGCGATCAGCGAGTACCCGCGAGTATCGTCCTCACCTGCATGGACCCTCACAATCCGTCGCCTCGGCCGGCCCGGCCACTACACCGGAGGAACCGTTGTCCCGTCTCGCACTCATCAAGGCAGTGCTCGGACCGATCCTGCGTCTGCTGTTCCGCCCCCAGGTGGAAGGCGCCCAGAACATTCCGGGGACCGGGCCGGTGATCCTCGCGGGCAACCATCTGACGTTCATCGACTCGATGATCATGCCGATCTGCTGCGACCGGCCGGTGTTCTACATCGGCAAGGACGAGTACGTGACCGGCAAGGGCATCAAGGGCCGGCTGATGGCCTGGTTCTTCACCGGCAGCGGCATGATCCCGGTGGACCGGGACGGTGGCCGCGGCGGTGTCGCGGCGCTGATGACGGGCCGCCGGGTACTGGAGGAGGGCAAGGCCTTCGCGATCTACCCCGAGGGCACCCGCTCCCCCGACGGCCGCCTCTACCGTGGGCGTACGGGCATCGCGCGCCTGACGCTGATGACGGGTGCTCCGGTGGTGCCGTTCGCGATGATCGGTACGGACAAGCTTCAGCCGGGCGGCGCCGGTCTCCCGCGGCCGGGCAAGGTCACGGTCCGCTTCGGTGAGGCGATGGAGTTCTCGCGCTACGAGGGCATGGACCGCGACCGCTATGTGCTGCGGGCGGTGACGGACTCCGTGATGGCCGAGGTGATGCGGCTGTCCGGCCAGGAGTACGTCGACATGTACGCGACGAAGGCCAAGGCCGCCTGAGCCGGAGCGCGCAGGCACGAACGGCGAGAAGGGCCCGTACCCCGGTCGGGGGTACGGGCCCTTCCGCATGTCCGCCTCAGTCGTGCACGATGCCTTCCTCCAGCTCCTGGCCGCGCAGCAGGAACCAGGCGGCGACCGCCGTCGCCATCAGCACCACCGCGCCGATGGCCGAGGCGGCCCCGAGTCCGTCGACGAAGGCGTCCTGGGCGGAGGAGACCAGGGTCGTCGCCTGCTGCTCGGGAAGCGTCTTGGCCGCCTCGACCGCGCCGCCCAGTGACTCGTGGGCGGCCGACGCGACGTCGGGCGGGGTCCCGGCGGGTGCGTTGAAGCCCTGGTAGACCCCGGTGACGATGGAGCCGAGCAGGGCGATACCGAGGGCCGCGCCGAGCTCGTACGCCGTTTCGGAGACGGCGGACGCGGAGCCGGCGTGCTCCTTCGGGACGCTGGAGAGGATCACGTCGGAGGTGACCGTGAAGGCGAAGCCCGCCCCCACACCGACGACCAGCAGGAGGGCACCGATCAGTGGATACGCGGTGTCCTTGTGGACGGCGGCGACGGCCGCCAGCGCCAGACCGATCCCGGCGAGACCGCCGGCCACCACGGACCGTACGGAGAAGCGGCGCGCGGTGGTCCCGGCCAGCAGGCCGGCGGTGACGGCGCCGACCGCCGCGGGCAGTTCGGCGAGCCCGGCCTCCAGTGGTCCGCGGCCCTGGACCAGTTGCAGGAACTGGGAGAGGAAGAAGACCAGGCCGGAGAGTCCGAGGATGGTCAGCAGATCGGCGAGCACCGCGCCGGAGAACCCCCGGTGGTGGAAGAGCCGCATGTCGAGCAGCGGCGCGGGGAGCCGGAACTGCCGGCGTACGAACCAGACGAGCGCCGCCAGGCCACCGAGGCCCGAGAGGGCGACCGCCCAGCTTCCGCCGTGTGCGGCGAGCTCCTTGATGGCGTAGACGACCCCGATCATGCCGACCAGCGAGAGCGCCACGCTCAGCAGGTCCCACGGTCCGGGCGCCGGGTTCTTGGACTCCGGGATCATCTTGATCCCGACCACGACGAGCACCGCCATGACCGGCAGGTTGATCAGGAAGACCGAGCCCCACCAGAAGTGCTCCAGGAGGAATCCGCCGACCACCGGCCCGACGGCCGCGCCCGCCGAGGCCATGGCGCCCCAGATGCCGATCGCGAGGCTCCGCTCGCGCGCGTCGTGGAAGAGGTTGCGGATCAGGGCCAGGGTCGAGGGCATCAGGGTGGCGCCCGCGACGCCCAGCAGGGCCCGCGCCAGGATCATCATCTCGGGGGTCTGCGCGTACGCGTTGAGCACCGAGACCGCGCCGAAGGCGGTGGCTCCGCACAGCAGCAGCTTCTTGCGGCCGATGCGGTCACCGAGGCTGCCCATCGAGACCAGGAGCCCGGCGATGACGAAGGAGTAGACGTCGCCGATCCAGAGCAGCTGGGTGCCGGTCGGTTCGAGGTCCTCGCTGAGGAACGGCGTCGCGAGGCCCAGCACGGTGGCGTCGACGGCCACCAGCAGCACGGCGAGCACGAGCACGGCCAGCGCGATCCACCGCCCGGGGCGGTACAGCTCGGGGGAGGGCTCCGGTTGCTGTTCCATGCTGCTCATTGCTCCACGCTCCGGCGTGCGCCGCCCAGCAGCAACTCGACGATCATGTACGCGAAGTCCTGTCCGGCCACCCGGCCCGCCTGAACGGCCCACGCGGCGCTGCTGATGAGCCCGTAGAGCGCTTCGGTCAGCCAGGCCGGGGTGAGGTCGATGCGGATCTCGCCGCGCTCCTGGCCCCGGCGGAAGAACGCGGCGACCCGGGCGTCCAGCCGGTCCCAGCCGTCGTTCTGCGTGCCGCCCTCGAAGAGTTGATTCTCGGTCACGAGGAAGGAGAGCAGTCCGGCACTCGGTTCGATCGCGGCGACGAACTGGCGCAGCGCCTCCTGGGAGGTGCCGTCGTCCAGCATCGCGGCGTCGAGGGCTGCTCCGAACTCCTGGATCGCCAGCTCCTCCAACGCCCTGACCAGCGCGTCCCGTCCGGCGAAGTGCCGGTGCAGGGTGGCACGGCCGATGCCGGCGGCTCTGGCGACCTCGTCCATGGTGGCGGTCGGCTTGCGGGTCAGCAGGGCGGCGGCGCTGCGCAGAACCTGCTCACGATCAAGAGTCATGAGACGACACTAACCCATCTGAGACACTGATGTCTCAGCAGGAATGGGCTCGCGCCGCCCGGCCGGACCGGAGGACCATGTCGGCATGAAGCCGCTGCTGCTGATCGACATCGACGGTCCGCTCAATCCGTACGCAGCGCTCACCCGCCGCCGCGCGCCCAGGGGATACACCAGGCACCGCATGCGGCCGACAGGGTGGACCGAGGGCCCCGCGCTGCCCGTCCTGCTCAACCCGGAACACGGCGGGGAACTGCTCGCGCTGGCCGGCCGCTACGAGCTGATCTGGGCGACCACCTGGAAGGACGAGGCGAACGAGTGGATCGGACCGCGTCTGGGGCTGCCCGCCCTGCCGTACATCGACTGGCCGCAGATGCACGGCAGCCCACAGGACGGGACGTACTGGAAGACGCGCTACATCGTGGAGTACGCGGCCGGTCGGCCGTTCGCGTGGATCGACGACGAGATCACCGAGCGGGACCGGGCCTGGGTCGCGGAGCACGGGGCGGGCCGCGAGAGCCTGCTGCTGCCGATAGATCCGCGGGTCGGCCTGGAGCGGGCGGACTTCGACGCGCTGGCGGCGTGGGCGGACGGCCGGGGAACGGCCGGCTGACCGCTCCCCCGCCGGACCCGCTCAGTCGCCGAGAAGGACCAGGTCCAGCCCCGGCAGTTGTGCCGGGTCGTTGATCACGAACAGCTCGACCACCTTCCCGCGCTCGATCGTGAAGCGCATGACCGAGAAGCGCTGCCCCTCCACCTCCGAGACGACGGCCGGGGCGCCGTCCAGCAGCGCGAACCGCGCCGAACGGCCGAACGGGGCGTACATGATCGCCTGCCGGGCCACGTTTGCGGCCCCGCGCACGAGCGAGGCGGCTGCGCCCGCGCCTTCGGACCGCGCCACGACCTCCGGGTCGAGCACGGCGACGAGCGCGTCGAAGTCACCGCCGCGGGCGGCGGCCAGGAAGGCGTCGACGACCTCCCGCCGACGTGCCGCGTCGGGATCGGGCACCGGATCGGCGCCCTGCACGCGGCGACGCGCCCGGCTGGCGAGCTGCCGGGCGGCGGCCGGGGTGCGGTCGACGATCCGGGCGATCTCGTCGAAGGGCACCGCGAACATGTCGTGGAGCACGAAGGCCAGGCGCTCGGCCGGGTCCAGTGTTTCGAGCACGACGAGCAGCGCGAGGCCCACCGAGTCGGCCATCAGCGCCTGCTGCTCCGGATCGGCGCCCTGCTGCGGGCCCAGGGTCCGGCCTGGCCGGTGGGCGTCCGGCGCGCCGGCTTCCAGCGGCTCCTCACGGCGGGAGCGGCGCGAGCGCAGGATGTCCAGGCAGACCCGGCCGACGACGGTGGTCAGCCAGCCGCCCAGGTTGTCGATCGCCGCGGCGTCGCAGCGGCCGAGGCGGATCCACGCCTCCTGGACGGCGTCCTCCGCCTCGCTGTCGGAGCCGAGCATCCGGTACGCCACCGCCCTGAGACGGGCACGGTTCTCCTCGAAGCGTGCCGCCAGGAACTCGTTTCCGTCCACCGTCGTCCTCCTGCGTCGTGTGCCGTCACCACACTGACGTAGCGGGCCTGCCCGATGTGACAGGAGTGCGGGGAGTGCTCAGCACCACGGGAGCGAGGCGCGGTGCCGCCAGTACGCCTCCGGCTCCTCGACCAGCGCCTCCAGCCCGGCCCTGCGCTCCTCGTCGAGGTCGAGGACGGCCGCGTGAAGATTGCCCGAGAGCTGTTCCACGGTCGCCGCGCCCGAGAGCACGACCCCGGCCCACGGCTGGTGCAGCACCAGCGCCAGGGCGACCGCGTCGCTGCCGAGTCCCTCCTCACCGGCGATCTCCCGCATCACGGCGGGGGCCTCCGTGCCGGCCAGCCGGCCGTTGGCCATGGCTTCCTTGACGATGACGGTGAGCCCGGCGGCATGGGCCTCGGCGAGCGCCGGTCCGGCGGAGGTCTCCAGGGCGTTGTAGGTGGCCTGGACGGTACGGAAGAGGGGTTCGCCGTCCACCGTGACGGTGAGGGCGGCCCGGATCGCCTCGGCCTGGGCGGGTCCGCTGGTGGAGAGGCCGACGCTGACCCCTTCGGCCGCGAGGGCGGCGAGCTTGGCGTGCAGCTCCTTGTCGGTGAGCGCCGGACTGTCGGGCGTCACCGAGTGGATCTGGTAGAGGTCGAGCCGGTCGCCGAGCAGGGCGCCGGTCTCGGCGCGCTGGCGCAGATACGTGTCGAGGGTGTGGTCCTTGACCTCGTGCGCCTCGGCGTCGACGCTCCAGTCGGCGGTGTAGGTGTAGCCCCACTTGCTCCCGACGACGATGTCGCGGACCTCGGGCCGGGCGGTCAGCCAGTCGCCGAGGAACTCCTCGGAGCGGCCGTAGGAGCGGGCGGCGTCGAAGTACCGGACGCCCTGCGCGTAGGCCGCGTCGAGCAGTTCGTGCGTACGGGCGCGCAGCGCGTCGACGGTGCGCTCGCCGGGCAGGTCACGGTCGCGGTGCAGGTTGATGTAGCCGGGCCTGCCGACCGCTGCCAGGCCGAGCCCGATGTGGGCGGTCGGGGTGGTCGCTGTGGTCAGTCGGGCGAACGGCATCGCGGGCTCCTCGTCGTCGGCAGTAATCTCGACTACCCCCAACGTAGCCCGCGATGCCCGTCCGGCTACTTGCGGGCCGCCGCCCAGGCGTGCTGCGTCGCGAGGTCCGCCTTGACCTCGGTCAGCTGGACGGCGACGGCGGAGGGCGCGGTGCCCCCGCGGCCGTTGCGGGAGGCGAGGGCGCCGGCCACGTTGAGGACCGTGCGGACCTCGGGGGTGAGGTGCTCGGAGATCTTCGCGAACTGCTCGTCGGTCAGTTCGTCGAGCTCGATGCCGTGGCTCTCGCACTCCTTGACGCACTCGCCGGCGACCTCGTGGGCGACGCGGAACGGCACGTTCTTCTTGACGAGCCACTCGGCGATGTCGGTGGCGAGCGAGAAGCCGGCCGGGGCCAGTTCCTCCATGCGCGCGCGGTTGACGGTGAGCGTGGCCATCATGCCGGTGAAGGCGGGGAGCAGGACTTCGAGCTGGTCGCAGGAGTCGAAGACCGGCTCCTTGTCCTCCTGGAGGTCGCGGTTGTACGCGAGCGGCAGGGCCTTGAGCGTGGCCATGAGGCCGGTCAGGTTGCCGATGAGCCGCCCCGACTTGCCCCGCGCCAGTTCGGCGATGTCCGGGTTCTTCTTCTGCGGCATGATCGAGGAGCCGGTGGAGAAGGCGTCGTGCAGGGTGACGAAGGAGAACTCCTTCGTGTTCCAGATGATGATCTCCTCGGCGATCCGGGAGAGGTTGACGCCGATCATCGCGGTGACGAACGCGAACTCGGCGACGAAGTCCCGCGAGGCCGTGCCGTCGATGGAGTTGCCCACCGAACCGCCCTCGAAGCCGAGGTCGGCGGCGACGGCCTCCGGGTCGAGCCCGAGCGAGGAACCGGCGAGCGCGCCGGAACCGTACGGGGACACCGCGGTCCGCTCGTCCCACTGCCGCAGCCGCTCGGCGTCCCGGGACAGGGACTGCACATGGGCCAGGACGTGGTGGGCGAAGAGCACGGGCTGGGCGTGCTGGAGGTGCGTGCGGCCGGGCATGGCCACGTCCGGGTGCGCCTCGGCGAGGCCGACGAGGGCGTCCTGGAGCTCGGCGATCAGGCCGCCGATGATGCGGGCGTGGTCGCGCAGGTACATCCGGAAGAGCGTGGCGATCTGGTCGTTGCGCGACCGTCCGGCACGGAGCTTGCCGCCGAGGTCGGGGCCGAGCCGCTCCAGCAGGCCGCGCTCCAGGGCGGTGTGGACGTCCTCGTCGGCGATCGTGCCGGTGAAGGAGCCGTCCGCGACATCGGCTTCCAGCTGGTCGAGCCCGGCGGTCATCCGCTTCAGCTCGTCCTCGGTGAGCAGGCCCGCCTTGTTGAGGACGCGCGCGTGGGCGCGGGAGCCGGCGATGTCGTACGGCGCGAGCCGCCAGTCGAAGTGGACGGACGCGGACAGCCTGGCCAGCGCCTCGGCCGGACCGTCCGCGAAGCGGGCGCCCCAGAGACGTACGTCGCCGTTGCCGTTGCCGTTGCTCACTGCGTGCTCCTCGGAAGAACCAGGGGGTTGGATGTGCGACCGCTTCCCCGTGCGAGTGCGACCCACTCGGTCACGGATGCCTGCTCACGGCGCGCTCCACGGTGCAGCCACTGCCGCAATCACTAACAGGCATAACTATGCGGTCCTCTGTATGTTTTGTCAAAGCTGGCGACCGGGACACAGCGGCCGGAAACGAACGCGACGCGCCGGACCGGCCGCGCGCGGTGCGGGTGGCGGCGCAGCGGCCGTTGCGGGCGGCCGGGCATGTCCGTCCCACCGGCTGAAATGCCCCCGCTCCGGGAGCAGTCGGCACCGATACTCGGACCATGGGAAAAACTTATGAACGCATCGACGGGCGCCTGCGCACCTTCATAGAGCAGCAGCCCCTCTTCTTCACGGCGACCGCGCCGCTCGACGGGGAGGGCACGGTCAACCTCTCCCCCAAGGGCGTCAGCGGCTCGTTCGCGGTGCTGGACGAGCAGCGCGTGGCCTATCTGGACTTCGCCGGAAGTACCGCCGAGACCGTGGCGCATCTGCGCGAGAACGGGCGGATCACCCTGATGTGGTGCGCCTTCCAGGGGCCGCCGAACATCGTGCGCGTGCACGGCCGCGGCGAGCCGGTCTTCCGTGACGATCCGCGATTCCCGGAGCTCCTCGGGAAGTTCGACGGGGTGGACCCCTCCCGGCACGGGCTGCGGGCGATCATCGTGGTGACGGCCGAACTGATCCGGGACACCTGCGGATACGGCGTGCCGTTCATGAGCTACGACGAGGACCGGACGCTGCACGGGCAGCGCTTCGCGCGGGAGGACGACGCCTCGCTCAGCGCCTACTTCGAGAAGAAGGAGCACGTCGCGACCAGCATCGACGGCCTGCCGGGGCTGCCGCTCCCGTTGCCGGTCATGCCGCCCGTGTCCTGAGCCACTGGGCCGTACGGAGCAGGTCCGCAGGTGCGCGGAGGGCGGCCGGTCTACGGTCCGGGGCATGCGCGGACTTCTGGTGACCGGTTCGGTCCTTCTCACTCTCGCCGGCCTTGTCGGAGCCCGGCCCCCCTCGGCGGCGCCGCTGCCGTGGCGGCTGGCCGACACGGGCGGCGGCAGCCAGCTGATCACGGCCGAGGCGCCCGGTACCGCCTCCACCACGGGCCGGGTCACCTGGTGGAGTCTGCGGCGCGGCCGCTGGGTGGCGGCCGGATCGGCGCCCGCCCGCTTCGGGGCGAACGGGCTGGCCGAGGGCGCTTCGCGCAAGCAGGGCACGAACAGGACACCCACCGGTCTCTACGACCTGCCGTACGCCTTCGGGGTCGAGGCGGCCCGGCCCGGGACCCGCTATCCGTACCGCCGGGTCGGCGGCCGGTCGTGGTGGTGTCAGGACAACGCGGCGCGCGCCTACAACCGGTGGGTGGAGCCGCGGCCCGCCGACTGCCGGGCGGCCGAGGCCGAGCACCTGGTCACCTACCCGACGCAGTACGCCCACGCCCTCGTCGTGGGGTTCAACTACCACCGGCCCGTACGGGGGCGGGGTGCCGGGATCTTCCTCCACGTCAACGGACGCGGTGCGACCGCCGGCTGTGTCTCCGTACCGGCGGCCGCGATGGACCGGATCCTGGCCTGGGCCGATCCGGCCCGCCACCCGCATATCGCGATCGGAACCCGCTCCGGTCCGACCGCGATCACGCGCTACTGACCGCTCGTCAGCGGCGTCAGCGGTCGTTCTGCGCGAGCCTCAGCAGATGGTCGGCGAGCGCCTGCCCGCCCGCCGGGTCGCGGCTGATCAGCATGAGCGTGTCGTCCCCGGCGATGGTGCCGAGGACGTCGTGCAGCTCGGCCTGGTCGATCGACGAGGCGAGGAACTGCGCCGCGCCCGGGGGCGTACGCAGCACGACGAGGTTGGCCGAGGCCTCCGCCGAGATGAGCAGTTCGGCGGAGAGGCGGCGCATCCGCTCCTCCTTGGCGGAGCCGCCCAGCGGTGCGTGCGGGGTACGGAATCCGCCCTCGCTCGGCACCGCGTAGATCAGCTCGCCGCCCGTGTTGCGGATCTTCACCGCACCCAGTTCGTCCAGATCCCGGGAGAGGGTCGCCTGGGTGACGCTCAGCCCGTCGTCCGCGAGGAGCTTGGCCAGTTGGCTCTGCGAGCGCACGGGCTGCCGGTTCAGGATGTCCACGATCCGGCGGTGGCGTGCGGTGCGGGTCTGCGGCACGGACGGCCCGCCGTGCTCGGATTCCTGCGCCTCGGTCATCGTCGTCGCCTCATTCTCCGGTGTGTCCCTCTCCGGATCGTCCGTCCCCGTAAGCCGCGTCGAGGGCGCCGGGCAGCGCCTGGAGGAACGCGTCCACCTCCGCGTCACCGATGATCAGCGGCGGCATCAGCCGTACGACATCGGGTGCGGGTGCGTTCACCAGGAGTCCGGCTCCCTGAGCCGCCTGCTGCACCTGAGGTGCGAGGGGCTCGGTGAGCACGATACCCAGCAGCAGACCGGAGCCGCGGACGTGGGAGACCAGGGGGTGCCCCAGGCCCTCCACACCGTCACGGATCTTCTCGCCGAGCCGCTTCACGTTGTCCAGCGCACCGTCGGCGGCCAGGGTGTCCAGGACCGCGAGACCGGCGGCGCAGGCGACCGGGTTCCCCCCGAACGTCGTACCGTGCTGGCCGGGCGCGAGCAGTTCCGCCGCCTCCCCGAAGGCCACCGTGGCACCGATCGGCAGCCCGCCGCCGAGCCCCTTGGCGAGGGTGACCAGATCCGGCTCGACGCCTTGGTGCGCCTGGTACTCGAACCAGGTGCCGCAGCGGCCGATGCCGGTCTGCACCTCGTCGAGGACGAGGAGGGTTCCGGTGGCCCGGGAGATCTCCCGGGCCGCCTCCAGATAGCCCTTGGGCGGTACGACCACGCCGTTCTCGCCCTGGATGGGCTCGATGATCAGCAGCGCGGTGTCCGTGGTCACCGCGGCGCGCAGCGCCTCGACGTCCCCGTACGGCACGTGCGTGACGTCACCGGGCAGCGGGAGGAAGGGCTCGCGCTTCTTCGGCTGGCCGGTGAGCGCGAGCGCTCCCATGGTCCGGCCGTGGAAGCCGCCGTCGGTGGCGACCATGTGGGTGCGCCCAGTCAGCCGGCCGATCTTGATCGCGGCCTCGTTGGCCTCGGCGCCCGAGTTGCAGAAGTAGACCTTGCCGGTGCGGCCGAAGTGCTGGAGCAGCCGTTCGGCGAGCGCGACGGGCGGCTCGGCGATGAACAGGTTGGAGACGTGGCCGAGGGAGGCGATCTGGGTGGAGACCGCCTCGACGACCGCGGGGTGGGCGTGGCCCAGCGCGTTCACCGCGATGCCGCCGACGAAGTCGAGGTAGCGGGTGCCGTCGGCGTCCCACACGTGGGCGCCTTCGCCGCGCACGAGGGACAGCCTCGGAGTTCCGTAGTTGTCCATCAGTGCGGTCTGCCAGCGCTGCGAGAGCTCGGCGTTGGTCATGCTTCCCCCTGTGCGTCGGGCACGACCATCGTGCCGATTCCTTCGTCGGTGAAGATCTCCAGCAGGATCGAGTGCTGGACCCGGCCGTCGATGACCCGGGCGGTCTCCACGCCGTTGCGCACGGCGTGCAGGCAGCCCTGCATCTTGGGCACCATGCCGCTGGAGAGTTCCGGCAGGAGCTTCTCCAGCTCGGTGGCGGTGAGCCGGCTGATCACGTCGTCGCTGTTGGGCCAGTCCTCGTACAGGCCCTCGACGTCGGTGAGGACCATCAGCGTCTCGGCGTTCAGCGCCGCGGCGAGCGCGGCGGCCGCGGTGTCGGCGTTGACGTTGTAGACGTGGTTGTCCTCCGCCGAGCGGGCGATGGAGGAGATGACCGGGATGCGGCCGTCGTCCAGCAGCGCCTGGATGGCTCCGGTGTCGATCGCGGTGATCTCGCCGACCCGGCCGATGTCGACGGCCTCGCCGTCGATCATGGGGCGGTGCTGGGTGGCCGTGATGGTGTGGGCGTCCTCACCGGTCATACCTACGGCGAGGGGGCCGTGCTGGTTGAGCAGGCCGACGAGCTCGCGCTGGACCTGGCCGGCGAGCACCATCCGTACGACGTCCATCGCCTCGGGCGTGGTGACGCGCAGCCCGGCCTTGAACTCGCTGACCAGACCCTGTTTGTCGAGCTGGGCGCTGATCTGCGGGCCGCCGCCGTGGACGACGACGGGCTTGAGGCCGGCGTGCCGCAGGAAGACGACGTCCTGGGCGAAGGCCGCCTTCAGTTCCTCGTCGATCATGGCGTTGCCGCCGAACTTGATGACGACGGTCTTGCCGTTGTGCCGGGTCAGCCAGGGCAGTGCCTCGATGAGGATCTGCGCCTTCGGGAGTGCGGTGTGCTTCCGCGCGGCGGTCATGAGCTGTACGCGCTGTTCTCGTGGACGTAGTCCGCGGTGAGGTCGTTGGCCCAGATGACGGCCGACTCGGTGCCCGCGGCGAGGTCGGCGGTGATCTTGACCTCGCGGTAGCGCATGTCGACGAGATCGCGGTCCTCGCCGACGCCCCCGTTCTTGCAGACCCAGACGCCGTTGATGGCGACGTTCAGCTCGTCCGGCTCGAAGGCCGCCTTCGTGGTGCCGATGGCGGACAGCACCCGGCCCCAGTTGGGGTCCTCGCCGTGGATGGCGCACTTGAGGAGGTTGTTCCGGGCGATGGAGCGGCCCACCTCGACGGCGTCGTCCTCCGTCGCGGCGTTCACGACCTCGATCCGGATGTCCTTGGACGCGCCTTCCGCGTCGCCGATCAGCTGCCGGGCGAGGTCGTCGCAGACGGCCCGTACGGCCTCGGCGAACTCCCCCTGCTCCGGGGTGATGCCGCTGGCCCCGGAGGCCAGCAGGAGCACGGTGTCGTTGGTGGACATGCAGCCGTCGGAGTCGACCCGGTCGAAGGTGGTCCGGGTGGCGTCGCGCAGCGCGGCGTCGAGCGCGGGGGCGGCGACGTCGGCGTCGGTGGTGAGGACGACGAGCATCGTGGCCAGGCCGGGGGCGAGCATGCCCGCGCCCTTGGCCATGCCGCCGACGGTCCACCCCTCGCCGCCGGCGACGGCCGTCTTGTGGACGGTGTCGGTGGTCTTGATGGCGATGGCGGCCTTCTCGCCGCCGTGCTCGCTCAGGGCCGCCGCGGCCTTCTCGATACCGGGCAGCAGCTTGTCCATGGGGAGCAGCAGCCCGATGAGCCCGGTCGAGGCGACGGCGATCTCACCCGCGCTGTGGCCTTCGAGGACCTCGGCCGCCTTCTCGGCGGTGGCGTGGGTGTCCTGGAAGCCCTGCGGGCCCGTACAGGCGTTGGCTCCGCCGGAGTTGAGGACGACGGCGGTGACCGCACCGCCCTTGAGCACCTGCTCCGACCAGAGGACGGGAGCGGCCTTGACACGGTTGGAGGTGAAGACGCCCGCGGCGGCGCGACGCGGACCGTTGTTGACCACGAGGGCCAGGTCCGGGTTGCCGCTGTCCTTGATTCCCGCGGCGATGCCCGCCGCCGAGAACCCCTGTGCTGCCGTGACGCTCACGGTGCCACTCCGATCGTGGAAAGTCCGGTGTCCTCGGGGAGTCCGAGGGCGATGTTCATGCTCTGCAGGGCCCCGCCCGCGGTGCCCTTGGCGAGGTTGTCGATGGCGCTGATCACGATGATCCGGCCGGCCGCCTCGTCGAACGCGACCTGGATCTGGACGGCGTTGGAGCCGTACACGGCGGCGGTCGCCGGCCACTGCCCCTCGGGCAGCAGATCGACGAACGGCTCGTCGGCGTAGGCCTTCTCGTACGCGGCGCGCAGCGACTCGGCGCTCACACCCGGCTTGGCCTTCGCGCTGCACGTGGCGAGGATGCCGCGGGGCATCGGGGCGAGGGTCGGGGTGAAGGACACCGTCACCGGTTCGCCGGCGGCGGCGCCGAGGTTCTGGATCATCTCGGGCGTGTGCCGGTGGACACCGCCGACGCCGTACGGCGACATGTTGCCCATCACTTCGGAGCCGAGCAGATGCGGCTTGGCCGCCTTGCCGGCGCCGGAGGTCCCGGAGGCGGCGACGATCACGGCCTCGGGCTCGGCGAGCCGGCCCGCGTACGCCGGAAAGAGGGCGAGCGACACGGCCGTCGGGTAGCAGCCGGGCACCGCGATGCGCTTGCTCCCCACCAGCGCGGCCCGCCCACCGGGCAGCTCGGGCAGGCCGTAGGGCCAGGTCCCGGCGTGCGGCGAGCCGTAGAACTTCTCCCAGTCCGCGGCGTCCTTGAGCCGGAAGTCGGCGCCCATGTCGACCACGAGCACCTCGTCACCGAGCTGCTCCGCGACGGCTGCGGACTGCCCGTGGGGCAGGGCGAGGAAGACCACGTCGTGCCCGGCGAGCACCTCGGCGGTGGTCGGCTGGAGCACCCGCCCGGCCAGCGGCCGCAGATGCGGCTGCAGGGCGCCGAGCGGCTGACCGGCGTTGGAGTTCGCGGTCAGGGCCCCGATCTCGACCTCGGGGTGGACCAGCAGAAGGCGGAGCAGCTCCCCGCCGGCGTATCCGCTCGCCCCTGCCACCGCTGCACGTACCACCATCGAAATCCTCCTCGTCGATGGCATGACTATACGCATAGCCGCACTTTTATGCAATGAGTGGCGATCATCGGCGAGGTCCGCCGCGGTCGGGCGGCTGAAGCCCTTCGCCCATGCGGCACACCCCCTCCTCCATGGGCCATTCGGACGACGGGCCCGGGGGCGCGGGTGATCCGGAGGCGTGGCCGGCCGGCCGGGCAGGGGGTCTCGGCCAGGGTTGGCGGCATGGCCAAGGTGAGCGGGGACGAGCCGACCGAGCCCGGTGGGACCGCCGAGGGGGCGGGGAGCCCGGAGCGGCTCGTGGCGCTGTCGGACGGGGTGTACGCGATCGCGATGACGCTGCTCGTGCTGGACATCACCATCCCCCCGGCGCTGGACGAAGCGGGCTTCGAGGCCGCCCTGGGCGGGGTGTGGCCGAGCCTGGGCGCGTACGCGCTCAGTTTCGCCGTGCTGGCCGGCTTCTGGCGTGACCAGCGCTCGATCCTGAACCAGGTCCGTCAGTGCGACACCCTGATGGTCCGGGTCACCCTGGCGGGGCTGGGTCTGGTGGCGCTGCTGCCCTTCCCCACGTCGGTGCTCTCGGAATACGGGGGAAGTTACCCGGCAGCCGTGACCGTGTACGCGGTGACCATCGCCGGGATCGGCCTGCTGCACCTGGCGTTGTTCCTCCTCGCGCGGCGCCGCCCGCGCCGGACGGCAGTCCCGTTGAGCGACCGCGCCACCTGGGACGGTGCCATCGACCTGGCCTCCACCGTCCCGGTCGCCGCGGCATCCGTGGCCGTGGCCTACACGGTGTCACCCCCGGCGGCCCTGTGGACCTGGCTCGCGGTGCTCCCCCTGAAGTACCTCCTGCGCCTGTTCACCTCGGCCCGCTACCGCGCCTGACAGCCGGTGGAGCACCACCCGGCTCCGGTCCGCCGGTCCGCCGGTCCGCCTTGTGCGCCGTGCGCGCCGGCCCGGTCCCGGCCGCTCGCGAAGACCGGTGAATTCGCCGATGCCGCCCGGGCCGCGTGCCCCGACTCTGATCCGAGCAGGCATCCGCATCCCCACACCCCTGTCAGGAGTGCCCCCATGCGTCGTCGTTCTCCCCGCCGGCTCCTCGGCGTTCTCGCGGCCGTCACGGCCGCGTTCACCCTGTTCGGCTCGACGTCAGCGGCCGGCGCGGCCGACCGCGCGCCCGTCGCGAAGACCGCCACCGCCGCGGCCGTGACGCCGCTGTCGACCAGCACCCCGGTCGTCTTCGTGCACGGGTACACCGGCAACGCCTCCAACTGGGTCACCGCCAGGAGCGTCTTCCAGCTCAACGGCTGGTCCGGCTCCAAGCTGTTCGCCTACGAGTACAACTCGTACGGCAACAACGTCGCCAACGCCCAGGGGCTCGCCACCTTCGTCAACAACGTGAAGTCACAGACCGGCGCGAGCAAGGTCGCGATCGTCAACCACTCGATGGGCGGCCTCGTCAGCCAGTACTACCTGAAGGTCCTGGGCGGCAACACGAGCGTCAGCCACCTCGCCTCCATCGCGGGCGCGAACCACGGAACCACGTTCGCCGGCGCCTGCCTGATCTACACGACCTGTCAGCAGATGTACCCGGGCTCGTCGTTCATCTCCCAGATCTCCTCCGGTGACGAGACGCCGGGCACCACCAAGTACGCCACCTGGTACTCGGCGTGCGACGGCATCATCCTCCCCTACACCAGCACCAGGCTGACCGGCGCGACGAACAACAACGTGCTCTGCCAGACCCACATCGGGTACCTGACGGACACGGTCGTGCTGGGCCAGATCGCGCGTTTCGTCGCCTCCTGACCCGCCGCACGGACCGGACGCGTCTCGTCCCCGCCCCGTCGGGCTGCGGGGACGGGACGCCGGTCGTGCGCGGCCGGCCGCGGCGGCGCCGGCCCGCTCAGGATCCGCCGGTGACGACGCCCTCCGTCAGCTCCAGCCGGCTCCCGCGGAACCGTGTCCGCATCCGGCGGTCGTGGGTGACCAGCACCAGCGCTCCCGCGTAGCCGGTCAGCGCCGCCTCCAGTTCCTCCACCAGCGCGGGCGAGAGGTGGTTGGTCGGCTCGTCCAGCAGAAGCAGATCCACCGGCTCGCCGACCAGCCGGGCGAGTTCGATGCGGCGCCGCCGGCCGTACGAGAGGTCCCCGACGCGCATCCGCAGGTCGTCCGGCTCGAACAGGCCCAGCGACAGCAGCTGTTCGGCGAGCTCGTCCCGGTCGCCGGGGCGGCCGTGGGCGAAGGCCGCCAGTACGGACATGCCCGGCGGCCACGGCGTCTCCTCCTGCCGCAGGTGCCCCACCCGCCCTGTGCGCCCCACCGTGCCCGCGTCCGGCCGGAGTTCGTCGGCCAGGACGCGCAGCAGGGTGCTCTTGCCCGCCCCGTTGGGGCCGGTGACCAGCAACCGCTCGGCCGGGCCGATGCGCAGCTCCGGCACCCGCAGCCGGCCCTCGACGACCACACCGTCCAGGACCGCGGCCGGCGCCTCACCGGGTCCGGCCGCCGTGGTGATGCGTGCCGTGAAGGACAGCGGGTCCGGCGGCGGTGTCACCGGGTTCGCGGTGAGCCGCTCCACGCGCTCCTTCGCGTTACGGATACGGCTCATCGCACCGTGGGCGCGGCCACGCGCGCGGAACGCCCCGGAGCCGAAACAGGCCTGCGGCATCTTGCGCGGGATGGCGTGCAGGCGGGCGCCGTTGGACTCGGTCAGCCGGCGGCTGCGGTCGAGGTCGGCCCGCCACTCGTCGTACCGTTCCCGGCGCCGGCGGCGTTCGGTGGCCTTGGCCGTGAGGTATCCGGCGTAGCCGTCGCCGTGACGGGAGACGCGGCCGCCGTCGACCTCCAGGACCGTGGTGGTGATCCGCTCCAGGAACACCCGGTCGTGGGTGACCGCGACGACCGTTCCGCGGTGGGCCCGCAGGTGGTCCTCCAGCCAGGCGACCGCCCGGTCGTCGAGATCGTTGGTCGGCTCGTCCAGCAGCAGCAGTTCCGGGCGGGAGGCGAGCGTCGCGGCCAGTGCCAGCCGGGAGCGCTCGCCACCGGAGAGCGTCCCGAGCGGCCGGTCCCGGGTCAGCCGGGGCAGACCGAGGGCGTGCAGCGCGGTGTCGACCCGGGTGTCGGCGCCGTAGCCCTCGCGCGCCTCGTACTGCTCCGTCAGGCGCGCGTAGTCGGTGAGGGCCGCCTCCATCTCCGGCCCGGGAGGTGCTCCGGCCAGCACGGACTCGGCCCGGCGCAGCTCTGCTTCGAGGGCGCGCAGCTCCCCCAGTGCGAGGTCGACGGCATCCTGGACCGTGGCCTGCGGGGGCAGCCCGATGGCCTGGGCGAGATAGCCCGTCCCGCCTGGCGCGACGACGGTCACCTCGCCCGCGTCTGGCCTTTCCTCGCCCGCGAGGAGACGGAGCAGGGTGGACTTGCCCGCCCCGTTGTCGCCGACCACGCCGGCCTTCTCGCCGGGGGCGAGGCCGAACGAGATCTGTCGCAGCACGGTGCGGTCGCCGTAACGCTTGGTGACGCCGTGCAGAGAGAGTTGTGCGGAGTGTGCTGGGTGCATGTGTGAGCCCCTGTTCCCGGCCATGCCGACAGAACGGATTCGAGGACGAATCGGCACCACGACGGCGGAGCTGAGCTCTACACGGTCGTGGGCGGGGCGATCACAGTGTTCCCATGGGGACCAAGTTACGCGGGTCACGGCCGGCCGTCACCCGCTTTTCGGGCCGCCGGCCACTCGGCCGGAACGACACGTGGGCGGTCCCCGTCCCGGGCGCCGGCGGGCGAGGGGACGGAGACCGCCCACAGCGGTCTTCGGGATCGGGAGCGAATGCTAGGAGGCGTTCCTGCGCTCCGCGTCCCGCTCCTTGATGCGTACGGTTTCCTTCCGGACGTCCGCCTGCGTGGCCCGCTCCTTCTGCAGCCACTCGGGGTTGTCCTGCTTCAGCGCCTCGATCTGCTCCGTGGTGAGGGCGTCGCTGACGCCTCCACGGGCAAGTCCGGAGATGGAGACGCCCAGCTTGGACGCGACGACCGGCCGCGGGTGCGGGCCGTTCTGCCGCAGGTCCCGCAGCCACTCGGGCGGATCGGCCTGGAGGGCCGCCAGCTCGGCGCGCGAGACGACACCCTCCTGGAACTCGGTGGGGGTGGCCTCGAGGTACACACCCAGTTTCTTCGCCGCGGTCGCGGGCTTCATGGTCTGGGTGGTCTGGTGCGACGTCATGGTGTCAAGAGTATCGAGCGTGTGCGCCACCTCTGACCACGACCGGTAACCTGGCGGGGTGACAGGCTCGGAAGCATCCCCTTCATTCCGGCTCGCGTACGTCCCCGGAGTGACCCCCACCAAGTGGGTGCGGATCTGGAACGAGCGCCTGCCCGGCACCCCTCTGGCCCTCGTCGCGGTGCCCGCGGCCGAGGCGACGGCCCTGCTGCGCGCCGGTGACGCCGACGCGGGTTTCGTACGGCTGCCGGTCGACGGTACGGACCTCAGCGCGATCCCGCTCTACACCGAGCAGACCGTCGTCGTGATCCCCAAGGACCATGTGGCGGCAGCGGTCGAGGAGGTCTCGCTCGCGGAGCTGGCCGACGACATCGTGCTCCATCCGCTCGACGACACCCTAGGCTGGGAGGAGCTCCCCGGCAGGCCCGCGATCGAGCGCCCGGCCACGACGGCGGACGCCGTCGAGCTGGTGGCCGCCGGCGTGGGTGTCCTGGTCGTTCCGCAGTCGCTCGCCCGGCTGCACCACCGCAAGGACCTCACCTACCGTCCGCTGTCGGACGCGCCGGAGTCGCGCATCGCCCTGTCCTGGCCCGAGGACCGGACGACTGACCTGGTGGAGGACTTCATCGGGATCGTCCGCGGGCGGACCGTGAACAGCTCCCGGGGCCGCGGCACGGCACCCGCCGAGCAGCCGAAGACGAAGGCGAAGCGCACCGACGGCCGTGGCGCGGGTCGCAAGCCCGCGGCGGGTGCAGCGGCGGGCAAGAACCCCCGGAGCGGTTCGGGCGGGGCGAAGGGCACGAAGGGCGGCGCCCGCGGGGCCAAGGGCGCGGCCGCCGCGAAGCGCGGCAAGCCCCGACGGCGTCCGTAGGCGAAACGGGCAGGGGCGGGTCGCGGCGGGCCGATTGTCGGACCCGCCTGGCAGCATCGGTGATCATGACGAACACCGAACGCCCCATGCCGCCCCTGAACACGGACGAACGCACCAATCTGGCCGCCTGGCTCGACTTCTACCGGGCCACCGTGGCGGTGAAGTGCGAAGGGCTCACCGACGAGCAGGTGCGGGAGGCCTCCGTGGCACCCTCGACGCTGACCTTGAGGGGCCTCGTGCAGCACCTCACGGAGGTCGAGCGGAATTGGTTCCGCCGCGTGCTGACCGGCGAGGACGTCCCGCCCGCGGACGGCGTGCAGGCCGGCCCGGACGGTCACGACGGAGGGTTCGCGCTCAATGGCGGTGAGACGTTCGCGGCAGCCTGTGCGCGCTGGCAGGAGGAGATCGCCGTGTCCCGGGCCAACTGCGCCGCACGGCCCTTGGAGGACACCGCCCCCTTCATGGGCGGCGAGGTGAGCCTTCGGTGGATCTACACACACATGATCGGTGAGTACGCCCGCCACAGCGGCCACGCCGACCTGCTGCGGGAGCGGATCGACGGGAGTACGGGGGTGTGACGGTGCGGCGGCGACCGGGCCGGCGACTCCGGCGGAGGGGCCACCGCATGCCCCCGGCCGTTCACCCGTGAGCGGTGTTCGGACGCGCCCGCCCGTCGGGGCCGGGCGGGCGGATGTCAGGATGGTTCCATGACGAGCAAGGTTTACTTCGACATCACCATCAACGACGAGCCCGCCGGGCGCATCGTCTTCAACCTGTACGACGAGGTCGTTCCCAAGACCGCGGAGAACTTCCGCCAGCTGGCCACCGGCGAGCACGGCTACGGCTACAAGGGTTCGTCCTTCCACCGCGTCATCCCCGCGTTCATGCTGCAGGGCGGCGACTTCACCCGCGGCGACGGCACGGGCGGCAAGAGCATCTACGGTGCGAAGTTCGACGACGAGAACTTCAAGCTGGCGCACACCAAGCCCGGCCTGCTCTCCATGGCGAACAGCGGCCCGAACTCCAACGGCTCGCAGTTCTTCATCACGACCATCGTGACCTCCTGGCTGGACGGCAAGCACGTCGTCTTCGGCGAGGTCGCCGACCAGCAGAGCATGGACCTGGTCACGAAGATCGAGGGCCTCGGCTCGCAGAGCGGACGCACCAAGGCGAAGGTGACCATCGCCGACTCCGGGACGCTCTGACCCCGGACCGTCCGCGCCACACACACCGGAACGCGCCTGCCGACGAACACGTCGGCCGGCGCGTTCCGCCGTTCCGGGACGGAGGTCGTACGCGCGTTCCCGCACCGGACGAGTGTCAACCGAAGGTTGACACCGCCGCACTGTCAACTTACGGTTGACACATGACGAATCCCGTAGGCATGACGCAACCCGTCCGTCTCGACGACCTCATCGCCGCCATCAAGAAGGTGCACCCCGACGCCCTCGACCAGTTGCAGGACGCCGTCATCGCGGCGGACCACCTGGGAGACGTCGCCGACCACCTGATCGGCCACTTCGTGGATCAGGCCCGGCGGTCCGGCGCCTCCTGGACGGAGATCGGCAAGAGCATGGGCGTGACCCGGCAGGCCGCCCAGAAGCGGTTCGTCGCCAAGGACCCGGGCGAGCTGTCCGAGCTCGACCCCAGCCAGGGGTTCAGCCGCTTCACACCCCGCGCGAAGAACGTGGTGGTGGCCGCGCAGAACGAGGCCCGCGCCGCGGGCAACGCCGAGATCGGCACCGAGCACATCGTGCTGGGGCTGCTCATCGAGCCCGACGCCCTCGCCGGGGCGTTCATCAAAGCGCAGGGCGTCGCCCTGGACGCCGTACGCCAGGCCGCCGAGCAGGCGCTCCCGCCGGCGGCGGAGGGGCAGTTGCCCGAGCTCATCCCGTACAACGCCGACGCGCGCAAGGCCCTGGAGCTCACGTTCCGGGAGGCCCTGCGGATGGGGCACAACTACGTCGGCACGGAGCACATCCTGCTGGCCCTGCTGGAGCACGAGGACGGTGCGGGGCTGCTGAGCGGCCTCGGGCTCGACAAGGCGACCGCGGAGACGGCCATCGCCGAGGCGCTCACGCTGATCGTCGAGGCGCGGCAGCAGGACTGACCGCAGGGGCGGTCACGGTGCGGGGGCCCGCGGCGCGGCCGTGCGGCGGAACGGACAGACCGCCGGACGTGTCGCAGCCGATGGCTTCCGCACCTGCCTCTACCTTCTCGGAGTGGACCCGAGGGCGCGAGACGCCCGACTCAGCGGCAGGTCCCCTTCTCCGGGAGAGCACATGGTCCCGCCCAGCGGCAGCAGCACGTACGCCCCTCCGGTCCGTTCCGGCGGGGGGTGGCTGCTGCGGCTGGGCGAATGGTGCGCGCGCCACTTCGTCGTCGTGATCCTGCTGTGGCTGGTCGCCCTCGGCGGGCTGCACGCCCTGCAGAGCGCGTACGGAGGGACGTACTCCGACGATTTCAACCTGCCCGGCACCCAGTCCAACACCGGCGCCGAACTCCTCAAGGCCCACGATCCGGCCGCGGGCGGCACCGGCGCGCAGGTGGTCCTGCACGATGCCAAGAAGCCCCTGACCGAGTCTCAGAGCCAGGTCGACCAGGTCGTCGCGAACCTCCAGAAGCTGCCGCACGTCCTGTCCGCCCAGAACCCGCTGCCCTCGTCCTCCTCCGCGTCGTCCACCTCGCTGTCCAAGGACGGGATGACCGGGTACATCACCGTGCGGTTCGACGTGAACCCCACCTCCTTGGACGACGCCTACCTCGACCAGGTCGACACAGCGGTGAAACCGCTGCGGTCCGCGGGCGTCGAGGTGGAATACGGAGGTCCGCTGGGGGAGCTGGCCCGGCCGGAGACCCAGGACCTCACCAGCGAGGCCGTGGGATTCGCCGTCGCGGTGGTGGTGCTGCTCGTCGGGTTCGGCAGCGTCATCGCCGCGGGCGTTCCCCTGATCACGGCACTGATCAGCGTGATCGTCGGGCTGAGCGTCCTGGCACTCGTGGCCGCGGCCACCACGTTCGCGAGCGTCTCGCCGACGCTCGCCACCATGATCGGGCTGGGCGTCGGGATCGACTACGCGCTCTTCCTGATCACCCGGCACCGTCAGCTCGTGATGGACGGCGCCGATCCGGTCCGGGCCGCCGGCCGGGCAGTGGCCACCAGCGGACGGGCCGTCCTGGTCTCCGGCTGCACCGTCATCGTCGCGCTGGCCGGTCTGTACGTGTCCCGGGTGAGTTTCATCGGCAAGCTGGGGGCAGCGGCCGCGGTGACCGTGATCACGGCCGTCATCGGTGCGGTCACGCTGGTCCCGGCGCTGCTCGGCCTCATCGGCCGGCGGATCGACCGCTACCGGGTGCGGCCGCCGGTCGCCGAGGGCGGGGCCGGGCCGGGCGCGGCGGCGGAGGGCGGCTGGCACCGCTACGCCCAGCGGGTGGAGCGGCGGCCCTGGTGGTTCCTGCTCGCCGGGCTGGTCGTGGTGGGGGTCCTCGCCATCCCGCTGTTCTCCATCCGGCTGGGGCACATCGACGACGGAGCCGATCCGACGAGCTTCACCGACCGGCGGGCGTTCGACCTGATCTCCACGGGTTTCGGGCCTGGTGCGAACGGTCCGTTCACGCTGGTCGTCGATCAGCGGTCGGTACCGGGTGCGGACCGCTCCGCGCTCGCGAGCAGTCTCCAGAAGGCGCTCACCGACGTGCCCGGCGCTGCGAGCATCAGTCCGCTGCAGCCGACGGACGACGGGGCTCTCCTCGTCGGCACGGCGCTGTCCAAGGAGGCACCGCAGGACGCGGGCACGACCTCGCTCTTCAACCGCCTCGCCGACGATGTCCTGCCGCAGGGGATCGCGGGCACCGACGCCTCCGCCTACGTGACCGGTACGACCGCGGCCCAGGAGGACTTCCTGGACATCATCGCCCGCAGGCTCCCCCTGATCATCGCGGTGGTGGTCGCGCTCGCCTTCGTCATCATCCTGATCGTGTTCCGCGGCGTCCTCGTCGCCGTCAAGGCGGCCGTTCTCAACCTGCTCTCCATCGCCGCTTCGTACGGTGTGGTGGTTGCGGTCTTCCAGTGGGGCTGGGGCGGGCCCTCGTTGGGAGTCTCCGGAACGGTGCCCATCGAGAGCTACGTACCGATGATGATGTTCGCCATCGTCTTCGGTCTGAGCATGGACTACGAGGTGTTCCTGATCTCCCGGGTGCACGAGGCCTGGCTGCGGACCCGGGACAGCAAGGGCGCGGTGGCGCACGGGCTGGAGATCACCGCGCGGGTGATCACCTGCGCCGCCCTCATCATGGTCAGTGTCTTCGCGGCTTTCGTCATCAGCGACAACATCGTGGTCAAGATGCTGGGGCTCGGGCTGGCGGTCAGCGTGCTCATCGACGCCACGATCGTGCGGCTGCTGCTGGTGCCCGCGGTGATGACACTGCTGGGTGGCGGTGCCTGGTGGATGCCCCGGTGGCTGGACCGGGCGCTCCCCCGCATCGACACCGAGGGCGAGTCCGTCCCGCCGCTCCCGCCGGCCCCGTGACGGGGCCGGTCACAGCGACGCGTACACCGCCTCGACCAGGGCCGTCTTGCGCGGGTCGTTCGCGATGTGCGGGCCCATCCGGTTCATGACATAGCCCAGGGCGACCCCGTTCTCCGGGTCGGCGAGGCCGCATGATCCGCCCGCGCCGTCATGGCCGAAGGCCCGCGGGTTGGGTCCGTAGCTGGCGTCGGGGCCGCTCAGCCACAGGCCGAGCGCGATCTCCGTCTCGTGGGCGAAGCCCGCGCCCAGCACCAGGTCGCGGCAGCTGCCCTGGCCCTCGCGCACGCGTTCGGCGGCCTCCTCGGACAGGACGCGCACCCCGTCCGCTCGGCCGCGCCCCGCGAATACGCCGTACAGCGCGGCAACCGCGCGGGCCGTGCCGTGGCCGTTGGCGGCGGGGATCTCCGCCTCGCGCCACGCGGGGGTGTTGGCGGCGGGGGCCCCGGTGGGCGGGTTGAGCAGCGAGGCGACGGCGACCGGCTCCATCCGCGCGAAGCTCGCCGCCTGCCGGGCCCGGTCCGCCTTCGGGACGACGAGTTCGGCGGCGCGCGCCGCCTCCTTCGCGGGGAGGCCGACGGTGAAGTCGATGCCGAGTGGGCCGGTCACCTCCCGCCGCAGGAACTCCCCCGGCAGCAGTCCGCTGACCCGCCGGACGACCTCGCCGACCAGGAACCCGTACGTCAGGGCGTGGTAGCCGGACCGGGTGCCGGGCTCCCACCACGGCTCCGTCGCCGCGAGCCGGGAGGTCGTCAGCTCCCAGTCGTAGAGCTCCGCCAGGGTGTGCGGTGTGCGCAGCCCCGCGAGGCCGGCGCGGTGGGAGAGCAGGTGCCGCACGAGCACGAATTCCTTGCCCGCTGCGGCGAATTCCGGCCAGTACGCGGCGACCGGGGCGTCCAGGTCGAGCAGGCCTCGGTCGGCGAGGATGTGCGCGCAGAGTGCGACCGGCCCCTTGGTGGTGGACCAGACGTTGACCAGGGTGTCCTGCTCCCAGGGGCGGGTGCGGGCGCCGTCCGCCCAGCCTCCCCAGAGGTCGGCGACGGGCCGCCCGTCGACCAGGACGGTGACGGCCGCGCCCAGCTCGTCACGCTCCTCGAAATTCGCCTCGAACGCGCTGCGCACCGCGGCGAAACGTGTGTCGCAATGGCCGTGGATCTGCGGCACGACGGCCTCCTCGCCTGGGGCATGCCGGGTCGGACTCGGTTCCACGTCAACATACCGACCAGTCGGACTGACGGGAAGACATGGCACGCACCGGAACGTCCGTACGTACGCGGGACGGTCCCGGTCAGCGGGACCCGGCCTCCAGGCACAGGCTCCAGCGCCGCGGCAGACCGGTGAGCGTGATGGTGGAGAGCGGGCGGACGTCGACGTTCCAGTACGTCGACGGCGGGGCCTTCAGCGCGTAGACCAGGGCGGCCCGGACGACGGCCGGTTCGGCGACGGCGACGATGGAGCCGTCGCAGGCGGGGCGGGTGTCCAGCCAGTTGCCGATCCGGGAGATGAACGCGAGCAGGCATTCGCCACCGTGCGGCGCCGAGCGCGGGTCAGCGAGCCAGGCGTCCACCGCGGCCGGTTCGCGCGCGGCGACGTCGGAGAACGTACAGCCTCGCCAGCGCCCCATGTCGCAGTCGCGCAGGGCGGGCTGGACCAGCGGCGCGAAGCCGAGCGCCTGCCCGGTCGCACGGCTGCGCGCGGTCGGCGAGCAGTAGCGCAGTTCGGCCGCGCCCAGGGGCACCAGCGCCGGGGCGGCGAACCGCACCTCGTACCAGCCCGCTTCGTCGAGCGGCCGGTCGTCGTCGAAGCGCTCGCCGAGCAGGGAGGAACTGCGGGCCGCGGCGACGAGCGAGACTCGAACACTCATGGGCGCGATCGTGGAGCCGATCGCCGCGCAGGTCAAGAGAACCGCCACAGGCGATCGCGGTTCAGGCGAACCGCAGGGACATCCATCGGTCCGGATGGTCGAGCGGCTGGAAACCGGCCTTCTCGTAGACTCCGTGGGCATCGGCCGTGGCAAGCAGGAACCTGCGCACACCGGTGGGGGCGAGGTGGTCGCGCGCCGCCGCGACGAGCCCTCCCCCCAGACCGTTCCCGCGGGCCGCCGGGTCGACGTACACATCGCAGAGCCAGGCGAACGTCGCGAGATCGGTCACCACGCGGGCGTACCCGGCCTGCTCTCCGGAGGCGAGGTCGTAGGCACCGAAGTTGAGCGACCCCGCGATGGCCGCGTCGTGGTGCTCCCGGGTGCGTCCCCGGGCCCAGTAGGTGTCGGTGGAGAGCCAGGTGTGGATCCGGGCAGCGTCCAGGCGGGCCGGGTCGGACGAGATCTCGTAGCGCTGCCGGTGCGTCTCGGTCATGACCTGAGACTAACCGGCGTCGAACACCCCTTCCCAGGCCGCGGAGAGACGTCGGACGCCTTCGGTGATCTCGGCCGGGCCGGCGACCGCGACGAAGCTCAACCTGACGTGCGGCGAGGGGGGTTCGGCGCTGAAGTAGGGCCGCCCCGGCGCGATGGCCGCACCGGCGCGCAGGGCCGCGGCGACCATGGCGGCCTCGTCGGCACCCGCACCGGATTCGGGCAGGCGCAGCCAGAGGTAGCCGCCGCCCGCCGGGATGTGCGGCAGCGCGAGGCCGGGCAGCTCCTGGCGGAGCGCCGTGATCATGGCGGTGCGGCGGATGCGCAGCTCCGTGGAGACGGAGCGCAGGTGGCGACCCCAGGAGGGGGAGCCGACGAGCTCCAGCGCGGCCTCCTGGAGGGGCCGGGGGACGAAGAAGCTGTCGACGACCTGGATGGCCCGCAGCCGTTCCAGGACCGGGCCCCGGGCGGCCAGGGCGCCCACGCGGAAGCTGGGCGAGGTGGCCTTGGTCAGCGAGCAGACATGGACGACGACTCCGTCGGGGTCGTCGGCGGCCAGCGACGCGGGGAGCGGGCCGGCGTCGTCGTGGACGAGATTGCGGGCGAAGTCGTCCTCGACGACGAACGCTCCGGCCTCGCGGGCGATCCGGACGACCTCGCCGCGCCGCCCGTCGGCGAGGACCGTGCCCGTCGGATTCTGGAAGAGGGGCTGGCAGACGAGCACACGGGCGCCGGTGGCCCGGAAGGCGGCGGCGAGGAGTTCGGGCCTCACACCGTCGGCGTCGACGGGGACGGGCACCGGCCGCAGTCCGGCGGCGCGGGCGGCCGCCAGCATGCCCGGGTACGTGGGTGACTCGACGAGGACGGGCGCGCCGGGCCGAGCGAGTGCCCGCAGCGCGGTGGCCAGGGCGCTCTGTCCGCCCGCCGTGATCAGCACATCGGCCGCGGTGAGCGCGGGGCCGATCTCGCGGGCGAACCAGGCGCGCAGTTCGGTGAGCCCGTCGGTGGGCGGGCGGCTCCAGGCGCCGGGGCGGCGGCCGGCCCTGGCGAGGGCCGCCGCCATGGCCCGTTCGGGCTGGAGCGAGCTGTGCAGGTAGCCGCCGTTGAACTCGACGACCCCGGTGGGCGGGGGCGTGAGGGTGACCAGCAGGCCGGACGCGTCGACGGTACGGGGCACCACTTCGGGGCCGCCGTCGCCGTTGAGCGACACCTCCTGCCACGAGGTGTCGGCGGGCGGCCGGGTCTCCGTACGGGAGTGCGCACGGAACGCGCCGGCTCCGGGCCGGGTGACGACGAGGCCCTCCGCGGCGAGTTGCGCGACGGCCCGCGAGACGGTCACGGGACTGGCCCTGAACCGTTCGACCAGGGCGCGACTGGACGGCAGCTTCTCACCGGGTGAGTAGCAGTTCAGCTCACTTCGCAGTACTTCAGTCAACTCGGCGACACTGCTACGCTCTTGCATGACAGCAAAGGATAGCGCTACCACCCCTCGAACGATAGCGGTCGCCCCCACGCCGGACGGCCACGCACGGCCCGGCCCCGCGGCGGCCCCGGCAGCCGCATCCGTACCGGCCGGCCGGAACGGCACACTGCTCGCGCTGCTCGGGGTGGTCTCCTTCTCGCTGACATTTCCCTCGACCGCCTGGGGGCTGGAGAGCTTCGGCCCCTGGTCCCTGGTGGCGCTGCGCAGCCTCCTGGCCGCGGCGATCGCGGGCGGCGTGCTGCTCGCGGCCCGGGTGCGGGTGCCCGAGCGGAAACACTGGGCCGGGCTCGTGGTGGTGGCGGGCGGGGTGGTGGTGGGGTTCCCACTGCTGACCACGCTGGCCCTGCGGACGTCGACGACCTCGCACGCGGCGGTGGTGGTCGGCCTCCTGCCGCTGACCACCGCGGTGTTCTCCTCGGTCCGCACCGGCGCCCGGCCGCCCCGCGCGTTCTGGGCGGCGGCGCTCGCCGGGGCGGCCGTGGTGATCGCCTTCACCGTGCTGCAGAGCGGCGGCGGCCTGTCGGCCGGGGACCTCTACCTGTTCTGCGCGCTGCTGGTCTGCGCGGCCGGATACACGGAGGGCGGCAGGCTGGCGAAGGTGATGCCGGGCTGGCAGGTGACCGGCTGGGCGCTGATCCTCACCGTGCCGCTCGCGGCGGCGGGCGCCGCGCTCGCGCTGCCGTACGAGCCGGTGCGGTGGAGCACGCACGGCGTCATCGGGCTGGTCTGGGTGGCGGTGGCCTCGACCTTCTTCGGTCTGTACGTCTGGTACCGCGGAATGGCCGAGATCGGCGTGGCGCGGGCCAGCCAGCTCCAGCTCGCGCAGCCCCTGCTGACCCTCATCTGGTCGTTCCTGCTGCTCGGCGAGGAGATCACCCCCGCGGCACCCGTGGCGGCGGTCGCCGTCCTGGTCTGCATCGCCGCCACCCAGCGGGCCGGTGCCGGCCGGTCATAGACTTGTCGACATGGAACGCCACCCGTGAGGAGGTCACTCCGATGGAGGCACACACGGGCGACCGGCTGCTGACACACGGCAGGACCGTGGGGCAGCACGACCGGGTCGCAGAGATCGTCGAAGTGCTGGGGGACGGGGGCACTCCCCCGTACCGCGTCCGCTTCGAGGACGGACACGAACACCTGCTCGCACCCGGCCCCGACAGCGTCGTCCAGCACACCCCCGACCGGAGCCGGGACCCGGGAACGTAGGCCCCCGCCCGGCCCACGACCCCTAGGGTGTGTTTCGAAAGTCCCGCCTGCCCCGCGGCGTCTGGCACGCACGCTCGCCGCGTTGCGGAAATGCCCTAGTAGCTCCGCTACGAGACCAATTCCACGCCTTGCGATCGCACGCACCAGACGCCGCGGGGCCCGCCCTCCGGGCGGACGGCGCTACTTTCGAAACACGCCCTAGCGCGGCGGGCGCGCCCGCGTCCGGTAGTGGTCGGCCACCACCCGGTCCATCGCGCCGATCCGGTCCGCGACCACGCTCTTCCCCGAGAAGTACGCGTGGCCGCGGACCTGGTCGTACCCGGCGGCGAAGTCGACATGGCGGGACAGTTCCGCCGGGTCCTGCCAGGCCTCCGACTGGGCCGGGTCGCCCGCCTTGTACAGGGCCTCGCCGATGAACAGGTCCACGCCCGTGCCCCGGACCGCCTCGGACCACCAGGGCACCAGCGTCGCGTAGTCGGCGGCCGCGAAGCCGATGTTCCAGTACAGCTGCGGGCAGATGTAGTCGATCCAGCCCTTCTTCACCCAGCCGCGGGTGTCGGCGTACAGGTCGTCGTACGTCTGCACGCCCGCCTCGGTCCGCGAGCCGAGCGGGTCGGTGGAGGCGTTGCGCCACACGCCGAACGGGCTGATACCGAACTGGACAGCCGGCTTGAGCGCCTTGATCCGCTCCGACATCTCCCGCACCAGCATGTCCGTGTTGGCGCGCCGCCAGGCGGCCCGGTCGGGGAAGCCCGCGCCGTACTGCGCGTACGCGGCACCGTCCGCGAAGGTCTGGCCCGCCACCGGGTACGGATAGAAGTAGTCGTCCCAGTGGACGGCGTCGATGTCGTAGCGGCGGACCGCGTCGAGCATCGCGTCCTGGACGAAGGCGCGGACCTCGGGCAGCCCCGGGTTGTAGTAGAGCTTCCCGCCGTACGGCAGGACCCACTCGGGGTGCAGTCGCGCGGGGTGGGAGGCGGACAGCCGGGACGGGTCGGTGTGGTTGGCCACCCGGTACGGGTTGAACCAGGCGTGCAGCTCCAGTCCCCGGCTGTGGGCCTCCTCGACGGCCGTGCCCAGCGGGTCCCAGCCCGGGTCCTTGCCCTGGACGCCGGTGAGGCACGCGGCCCACGGCTCGTACGGGGAGGGCCACAGCGCGTCGGCCGAGGGGCGGACCTGCAGGACCACCGCGTTCAGCCGCCGGGCGACGGCCTCGTCGAGGTACGCGATCAGCCCGGCCCGCTGCGCCGCGGCCGACAGGCCCGGCTTCGACGGCCAGTCGACGTTCGCGACCGTGGCCACCCACATGCCCCGCAGCTCGCGCCGGAGCGCGTCGCGGGGGCCGCCCGGCCGGCCCGGGCGGCCGTCGCCGCGCGGAACCGCGGCGGCGTCACCGGCCACGGCGGCCGAGCCCAGCACCGCCGCGACCGTCCCGGCCGCACCCGTGACGAACTTCCTTCGGTCCATTTGCCGCATTTAGCCGCACCTGCCGTTTCCGCACTCGTGACCACCGCCCCTGATTCCGGGCCCGAAGGCGAGCATGCCCGCCCCGGCCCCCGATCCCCGGGAGGACGCGGAGTAACGTCGTGGGGTCGTGGTGGAGCCCGGAATCAGACGGAAGCCGCCGAACGGAGAACAGCGAAAGGCACGAGGTGACGGACTCTATGGCCGACATTGCACGCGTCGGAGTGGTGGGCTGTGGCCAGATGGGCGCAGGCATCGCGGAGGTGTGCGCCCGCAGCGGCCTCGACGTCAAGGTGGCCGAGACCACCGGCGAGGCGCTGGAGATCGGCCGCACCCGGCTCCACAACTCCCTCTCGAAGGCCGCCGAACGCGGCAAGATCACCGAGGAGGAACGCGACGAGACCCTCGGCCGCCTCAGCTTCACCACCGACCTCGGCGAGTTCGCCGACCGCGATCTCGTCATCGAGGCCGTCGTGGAGAACGAGCAGGTCAAGACCGAGATCTTCCAGGTGCTGGACCAGGTGGTGACCCGGCCGGACGCGATCCTCGCCTCCAACACCTCCTCGATCCCGCTGGTCAAGCTGGCCGTCGCGACCTCCCGTCCGGACCAGGTCATCGGCATCCACTTCTTCAACCCGGCCCCGGTGCAGAAGCTCGTCGAACTGATCCCCGCCCTGACCACGTCGGACGTGACGATCAAGCGCGCCGAGGCGATGGTCCAGGACATACTGGGCAAGCACCCGATCCGCGCCCAGGACCGTTCCGGCTTCGTCGTCAACGCGCTGCTGATCCCCTACCTGCTCTCCGCGATCCGCATGTTCGAGTCGGGTATCGCCAGCCGGGAGGACATCGACAACGGCATGGAGATGGGCTGCGCCCACCCGATGGGCCCGCTCAAGCTCGCCGACCTCATCGGTCTCGACACGGTGGCGTCCGTCGCCGACTCGATGTACGCCGAGTACAAGGAGCCCCTGTACGCCGCTCCCCCGCTGCTCCAGCGGATGGTCGACGCGGGCCGGCTGGGCCGCAAGACCGGGTCGGGCTTCTACCCGTACTGACCGTCCTGCCGACGGGCCCGGCGCTGACGCCGCCGGGCCTCTTCGGAGCGCGTTGCCCGGGGCCGGACCCGGGTGCGGCCCGCGCGCCCCCGCCCGCCGCTCAACGGCCTACGACCACCAGTCCGGCCCAGAACGCCGGGTCCGCCGGATCGTGGCCCGAGGCCGTGAGGGCGTTCAGCAGTTCGGCCGCGAGCCGCCGCACGTCGGCCGGCATCGAGGCGGGCGGCTCCCGCACCGGGCCGGCCATCCAGAGCTGCGCCTGACGCAGCGCGTCCACCGGCGCGTGGCCCGTGCGGAGCCCGTGGTGGAACAAGAGGTCGACCAGAGCCGTCGCGTGCAGCCTCACCAGCCACAGCGAGCCCAGCACGGACGACGCTCCCCCGGCCAGGAACGCCGCCGCCATGGTGAACGACTCGTCCTGGTGGCGGCGCGGCAGGCCGTTCATGCACGAGGCCAGCGAGACGCACAGCCCGGGTCCATCCGGCGGCACGGGGAACCGCTGCGCCGCGATGGTCTGCACGGACAGGCGGTCGACATCCCCGGCCGGCGAGCCGTCCGGCCCGAGGACGGTGCCGAAGGCGAGGTGCGAGCGCCAACTGTCCGACGGATCGGGCAGCAGGTGCGCCGAGACGTCCACGATGCCGTGCGAGAGGGCGGCCCGCCGGATCTCGTCGAGGACCTCCGCGGGCCGCGTCGTGCCGTCCGGGCCGGCCGCCCGGCCGGACGGCCGGCCGGCCTCCGGAGCCAGCAGGCGTGGGCTCGGGTACAGCCGGTGCAGCGCCCTGCTCGACGAACTCCGGGCCTGCGCCCCCGTCAGCCCCAGGACCAGCAGGGCGCCGTCCCCGGCCCGGACGGGAGGCCGCCCGGCCGCGGCGACGAACATCCGGGCGGAAGGGGCGGTGGACAGCACGAGCCGGTCGACCGCCCGGCCCGGGCGCCCGTCCGCCCCCGGCAGCCTTGCCGCGCTCCACGGCACCGCGGCCAGCGCTCCGAGCGGCACCAGCACCAGCCGCGGCAGGGGGTCAGCCCCGGCGGCCCCGGCGTCCCGCGCCAGGTGCTCCACCACCGCCCGCCCCGCCCAGTCGCACACCTCCTCCAGACGGGCCCGCCAGGCGTGCTCGACCGCATCCGCCCGCGGTGCGGAGAGCAGCAGTTCCAGGGCGCCCGTGTAGGCGTCCAGTGCGGTGGGGTCCGCCAGGCCGCTCAGGGGCGTCCAGCGAACGCCACCGTCGCTCCCCACGCGCAGCGCGCCCCCGGAGACGGGCGAGTTCTGGGTCGGCAGCAGGTACACCAGCTCGTGGTTGCCGGTCCTGCGCAGCGCCGCCGCGATCTCCGGCACCGGGACCGTCCCCAGCAGCGTGTCCAGGGCGCCGTGTTCCTCCAGCACCGCCCGCACCCGGGCGCCGAGGCGCTCGGGCACCGGGTGTTCGGCGTACGAGTCCCAGGCGTCGCCGCCCGCGCCCTCCCCCGGAACGGCCCCGGGTCCGGGCGCCGTCCCGTCCGGTCGGGGCCCCGCCCGGTTCTGCCGGAGTGCGGCGTCCCGCCAGCCGCGCCACTCCCCGGCCAGATCGGCGCGCCCCAGACCGGACAGGGTGCTCAGCACGTCGACGGTGACCATCTCCGTGTGCAGGGCGAGCGCCCGGCCGCGCTCCAGCGTCCCGACGGCCTCCTCCAGCGCGCCGTCCGCGACGCACCAGCCGGCCACCTCCCGGGAGAGCGGCCCGGCCCGTTGTGCCGTCAGCACGGCGTCGGCGGCGACCTCCTGCACCAGCGCCCGGCGCGCCAGCAGGCCGAGGGCCTCCCGCCCGAGCCGGCGGGACCGCTCGCGCCCCGCCCGGCCCCCTGCGGCCGACGACTGCCCGGGCCGCGCGGCCCGGACCAGCAGATCGCCGAGCCCGGCGGGGGCGGGTTCCACCGCACGGTGTGCCCGGGCCAGTTGCATCCGCAGGTCCACGGCCGGGGTGTCCACCGCGTCCGGCCGAGCGGCCACGGCCTCCTCCATCCCCCGCAGCCGCCGGTCCCGTCCCCCCGGGTCCTCCCCACCGCGGGCGGTGCGGTCCGTCAGGGTCTCGGCGTAGACGTGGACGGTGCGCACGGTGTTCTGGAACGGCGGGCGGGACGCCACGTCAGGCCGTTCCACCAGCCGGCCGATGGCGTCGGCGTGCGAGCGGGCGGCGCCCGGCGGAGCCGTCGGCGCCTGGGCCTCGACGAAGCAGGCGATGTGCAGCAGCAGTTCCCGCCCTGCGCGCTGCAAGGACCGCTCGTCGGTGCGGCTCAGGCACTCCGTCAGGACCGTACGGGCCTCGGACAGCAGCGCGTACCGCTCGGCGCCGCCGGGCGGGCCGCCGCCGTCCGTGTAAGTGGCGGCCATCAGCAGTGACCAGCCCAGAGTGTGCTGGACCAGCGCCAGCAGTTCCGGGCTGTGGTCCTCCCGCGCGTGGGCCAGTTGCCGCGCCCGGTCCACGCACAGGCGCAGCAACTGCCGTGTGCGGGCCGCGTGCCCGACCCGGTCCACCGCGGGGGTGGCCTCGTCGCCGGTGCCGGTGCAGTCCGCGTCGTCGGCCCCCGCGTGGTAGTGGAATGCGGTGTGGACCTGCGCGAAGACGGCGTCCAGGACCAGGCGGTGCATCGGGTCGGCGGGGTGCTGGGCCCGTGCCCGGCGCAACATCGCGAGGGCGGACCGGATGTCGCTCAGTGAGCCCTCACCCGAGCCGCGCAGGGACAGGAGCTGCACGAGGGCGAGGTCGATGGGCGCCGCCACGGGATGCCCCGGCGGCAACAGGCCGCGGACGCCGTCGAGTTCGTGGACGACCGCCCCGATGTCACGCTCCCGGACCGACCAGGTCCCGATCACCTGGGTGCGGGCCAGGGCCCTCGCCGCCAGGGCCTCGGGCCATTCCGGGGAGCCGGGGTCCATGGTCCGGACGGCGTGTTCCAGTGCCGCTACGGCGTCGTGGAGGCCGAGCCCGTCGACGTTCTCGCCCACCGTGATCGCCCGCAGCAGCTCGGCGCCGAACCGGGCGGCGGCCAGCGGATCGTCCTGGGCGGCCTGCCACACGGCCCGGTGGGCCAGGGCGAGGTCCGCGGCGCCCGTGGCTCGGGCGGCGTCCCCGTCGGTGTGCACCTGGGTGTCGAGCGCGGCCCCGGTTGCGCGCATCTGCGCCCGCTGCGCGTCGTCCAGGCGACTGCCGGGCCGGGCCAGTTCCTCCGCGGTCGCCCGGGCGGCCTCCGCCTCGCCGGGGCTGTCCCCTCCGTACTCCGCGACGCGCTGTGCGAGGACCACGTAGCGGTACATCCACTCGTCCCGCCGCGCGTCCTCCTCCGCGAGCAGGCGTAACGCCCGCCGCATCAGGTCCTGGTGGGCGATTCTGCTCCGGACGAACCGCTCGGGGGCCTCACGCGGCGAAATGCCGTCGCGCCGGCCGGCAAGCGAGCGGCGGACGTGGTCGGCCGACTCGTGCACCACGTGCGTCAGGTCGAGCAGGGCGAGGTAGGCGTCGTGCACCTCGGCGTCGGTCATGGGCGGTTCGGTGATGTGCCGGGCGGCGCGGAGCAGCCTGCGGCAGGCTCCCAGGCAGTCGGTGGCCCGCAGGAGCCACGTGTCCAGTGTCCGCGCCTCTTCCGGCGAGGGCACGGTGCCGACGGCGACGGCCCGGGTGCAGGCGTCCGCCACCGCCTGCACCGTGTCGTACCAGTCGGTCAGCTCCGCCGCAGGGTCCGCCCCGGCGTGCGCGCCCTGCTGTACGAGGCGTTCGGCGTGGTCCTCGGCGGCGCGGAGGGCTGCCGCCAGGTCGCTGCCTCGGCCGCGACCCCGCGCCCGGTGGGTGTAGTCGATCACGGGACCGGTGGCTCCTCGGGCGGCGGACGTTCGAAGGTGAGCTGCGGTGCGGGGTGACCGGTGCGCCGGAGGTAGGCGGTGAACGCCTCGCCCGTCCGCTTCTCGTCCACCGTGTCCGCGGGGAGCGGCCAGGCGGCCGCCGCGTAGAGCGCGTCCCGGTGGCGCAGCAGCGCCGCCTCCACGGTGTCCGCGTAGTCGTCGACGCCGTTGCCCAGCCCGGCGAGGAGCAACGCGCCTACCACGGCGCCCGCGAGGGCGGCCAGCCCGGCGGGCCAGAGGGTGACGCGGTCCAGCAGGGCGAGCGGCAGGGCGGTGGCGACGGTGAGCGCCGCCCAGACCAGGTTGCGCGCCCGGCCCAGCACCTGGTCCGAGGCACGCTCCAGATCGCGCCGGGCGGGCTCGTCGAACACCTGCTGGAGCAGCGGCCAGCAGAGCTGGGCGTCCAGCCTGTGCCGCCCCAGGATGCGTTCGCCCATGGCGGCAAAGCTGTCGCCGATCCTGGTAGGCGTCGTCAGCACGTCCTGCACGGGACGCCGGTGCAGCTTCCGGCGCGCCTCGGCGGCGGCGCGGCTCGTCCACGGCTCCTCGGCCTGGGCGGTGAGCCGCCGTTTCGCCCCCATCCGGCCGGCGACCCGACGGGCGACCAGGGCGGCGACCGGTCCGCGTACGGGCAGCGCGGTGCCGGACAGCAGATGCACGAGCGGTCCCGCCAGCGCCGTCACGACCAGGGAGGCGCCACTCGCGGCGACGACGGCCAGCACGCCGAGGGCGGCGAGCGCCAGCGGCTCACCGCCGGCGGCGTCGCAGACCACGGCGGTGGGGCCGGATGCCTGGCAGCCGCCCGCGGGCGCCTGCCAGGGGCGCAGCAGCAGCACGGCGACGGCGGTGAACGCGTAGGCGCCCCCGCTGATCAGCGCTGTCCAGCGCTTCGCCGGCCCTGACGCCAGCGCCGAGATGATCCCCACGGCCTTCCTCCTGGTGTCTGCCCCGCCCCGGCCGGCCCCGTCAGCCGCCGGCTCAGCCCCGCACGCCCCGCCGGCGGTAGGCCAGTTCCGCCCCGCACGCGCAGAGGAGCTCGCCGTCCTGGGGGAAGTCCATGCTGCCCGGCTTGTCGGTGGTGCAGGGTGCGGCGTCCCCCGGGTCGCGGGAGCACTGCCAGCTGAAGGGGGAGCCGCCCAGCGTCTGTGACGGCGGCACGAGGGCCAGCCCGCCGTCCGCCGCCGCGACGTCCAGCGGCTCGTCGCCGCCGAACCAGTCCTCGGCGTCCTCGTCGTGGTTGCGCTGCCCCATCCGACCCCCCGGGCTCACGGCCGTACGGCGTTCCGCCACGCACTGTAGCCCGGTGGCCCGAGCACGGTCCATGAAGCGGTCCATTCTCCCGAATGACCGGAACTGGTTCACCGTCGTCCTCCTCCTCGTCGCCTCCGGCTGGTGGAGGAGGGCGACGTGGCCGGGAGCGCCACCCCGCCCTGGCCCCCGGCCGGTTCGGGGTGACGGTGGTGAATGCTCAACGACGAATCGAGGCTGACATCAAGAAGGCTCCGCACTCACCATCATGTGGCTCTGGCATCACGGGCTTCCAGCCGTACGCCCGACGCCGCTCACCGCGCGTGCGAGGGGACGGCAACGGCCCCCCGCACGTCGGCGCGAAGCGGTTCAGCCGAGCCGTAAGTGGTGGAGCATCATCAGCCCGGCGGCCATTCCCGCGGCCGGGACCTCACCGCGGGCGATCATGTCGGGCACGAGCTTGAGCGGTATCCACTCGCGGCGCGAGGACTCGAAGGCGTCGACGGGATCACCGGTCCAGCCGGCCTCCTCGCCCCAGTAGAAGTGGTGCCGGGCGTCCGTGAGCCCGTTCGACGGCTCCAGTGTCAGCAGCGGATGCAGCGGGCCGGGGCGCCAGCCGGTCTCCTCCTCCATCTCCCGGGCCGCCGCTGCCGCCGGCTGCTCCCCGTCCTCGACCACGCCGGCGGCGAGCTCCCAGCCCCAGCTGTCGGTGATGAACCGGTGCCGCCACAGCAGCAGGACCTCGTTGGCCTCGTTGACGACGGTGGCCGCCGCGACGGCGCGGAGCCGGATCACGAAGTGGTCCAGGTGGTGACCGTCGGGGAGTGCGACGTCCGCCAGATTGACCCGGAACCATTGGTTCTCGTACACAGTCTGTTCGTTCAGGTTCGTCCACTGCACAGTTCTGCCACCTTCTGACTCGTAGGTGGCCATATCGCAGCAGACCCTGGCTCACAGCGGTACGCGCAGCGCTCCGTCGACGAGATCCGCGGCCCGTTCCGCCTCCGCGCTGCCGCTCGCGACCAGGTGTTCCCGTACCGCCCGCAGCCGGTCACGCAACCGCTGAGACTCCATGCCCCGGGCACCCTCCGCCATCGCCGCCGCCGTGACCGCCGCCCGGTCGGCCTCGCCACGCCGCAGTTCGATCGTGGTCAGCATCGCCAGCCGGTGGACCCGGCCCCGGTCGTGGGCCGGGGTCCGCACCGCGGCCGTCGCATGCTCCCCGGCCGCCCGAAGGTCCCCGAGGCCGAGCAGGGCCTCCGCCACCTGGACGTTGATCAGGCCCGGCTGGACGTACCCGGTCTCGTCCGGCTCCTGACCGGGCCGGACCCGTTCGGCCTCGGACTCGGCGCGCCGGATGCACCGCAACGCGCTCGGCGCGTCCCCGAGACGGGCGTACGCCTTGGCCTGCATGGCGTGGAGATCCGCCGCCAGGGCCGGGGTGATGTCGCTGCCGGCGGCCCGGAGTGCCGCCTCGGCGAAGGCGACGGACTGCCGGAAGTCGGCGAGGAAGAGCGACTGGTTCACCAGAAGAGCGATCACGTAGCCGCCGAGGCCCCGGTCCCCGCTCGCCTTGGCCAGCCGCAGCGCCTGGTGGAAGTAGCGCTGGGCGAGCCCGTGCGCGTCGGAGTCGTACGCGCAGATGCCCGCGACGGCCACCAGCGCACCCGTCGCCCGGTGCAGCTGACGCCCCGTCGCGTCGCTGTAGCCGCCGCGCAGCAGCGGAGCCGTCTCGGTGTTGAGGAAGCCGACGATGCGCGAACGCGTCGCGATTCCGCCCGCCTTGCGGTACATCAGTTCGTAGTGGGACCGGGCGGCCCGCAGCGTCGCTATGTCGGCCGGGCCGACCCGGTGCGGCCCCGTCCGGGACACGTCGGCGTCCTCGGGCGGGTTCTCCCACTCCCAGACGGGCATCACGGCGGTGGTCCCGGTGACCGCCGGGGCGCCGACGACATGCGGGCGCTGAAGTTCGTCGGAGCGCCACAGGGCGGTGGCCCGCTCGACGAAACCGGTGAGCGAGGAGGTCTCAGCCGGCGGGTGTCCGCCGAGGGCGGCCATGCCGGTGTCGCCGAGCGAGAGTGCCCTGCCCAGGCGGTCGCCGAGCACTTCACAGATCAGGTCGGGCACCTGGCCGCGCGGCCGCTGACCCTTCAGCCAGCGGGCGACGGCGGTGTGTTCGTAGCGCAGACACAGCCCCCGGGCACGCCCGGCCTGGTTCACATGGGCGGCGAGCCCGGCCCGGGAGACACCCGCCTCGTCGATCAGAGCCTCCAGCAAAGTGTTGGGCTCCATGGTCCCCATTGCCCCCTCCGACGGTCCGGCACGCCTGGACGTGTCGCCCCAGTGGAGCACGATTCACACGGGGTGTGAACGGAATGCCCGAACCGTCCCCCCGCGCACGCTGTCGCACGGGTCCGGGGCTCGCTTGAATGAGTTCCTCGCAAGAGGCGGCCGGGTCGTCTGCTCCCCCTCGTACAGCACGACGACCCGCACCCGCGCCGTCCGTTCTGCCGACCTGCCCGACACTCCGTGGCAGAGCGGACGGCGCCGGATCGCACGACCCACTTCCCACGGATCGGAGGGTTGTTGCGGGGCCGGCGGGGCCCGGGTTCCCCCGGGCCGGGCCGGAGCCCGCGTGCGGTCCTCCGCCCCTGGGCGAGCACACAGGAGGGGCGTATCCGGTGGCCGGATACGCCCCTCCTCAGTGTGCGGATGCGCCGTTACGCGCCGCGCAGCACCGCGCCCGTACGCTCGGCGGCCAGGGCCACCGCCGTGTCACGTGCGGCGCTCGCCTCGTCGACGGTCAGCGTGCGGTCCGCGGCACGGAACCGCAGCGCGTACGCCAGGGACTTGCGGCCCTCGCCGATCTGCTCACCCGTGAACACGTCGAACAGCCGCAGCGACTCGAGGAGTTCACCCGCTCCGTCGCGCAGCGCCCGCTCCACGTCGGCGGCGGGCACGTCCTGGCCGACGACCAGGGCGACGTCCTGGGTCGCCACCGGGAAGGTGGAGATCCGCGGCGCCCGGAGCACGCCGTCCACGGCCTGCTCCAGGACGTCGAGCTCGACCTCCATGGCGCAGGTGCGCTCCGGCAGGTGGAGCTCCTTGATGACGCGCGGGTGCAACTCGCCGGCGTGCCCGAAGAGGGTCTCCTCGCCGTTGACCGTCACGTACAGCGCGGCGCAGCGGCCCGGGTGCCAGGGCGCGTGCTGGTCGGCGCGGACCGTGAGGTCGACACCGGCCTCACGGGCGATGGTGCGGGCGGCCTCGACGGAGTCCGCCCAGTCGGCCGGACGGCCCTTGCCCCACCAGCCGGCCTGCTCGCGTGCGCCAGCGAGGACGACGGCGGCACGGCGCGGCTGACGCGGCAGCGCGGCGTCGAGCCCGGCGATCTCCTCGTCCGAGGGGCGCCCGGTGACGGGCAGCCGGACCGGCTTCGTCTCGTGGCCGGTCGGCCGGAAGACGAGGCCCGTCTCGAAGAGTGCGAGGTCGTGGCTGCCGCGGCCGTCGTTGCGCCGCAGTGCGCCGAGGAGGCCCGGCAGCAGCGTGGTGCGCAGCGACGGCTCCTCGTCGGAGAGCGGGTTGACGAGCTTGACCGTGCGCCGACGGGCGTCGTCCGCCGCCAGGCCCAGCTGGTCCAGGACCGCCTCGCCGGTGAACGGGTAGTTCAGCGCCTCGACGTAGCCGGCGCCGGCGAGTGCCCGGCCGATCCTGCGGTGCAGCCGCTGGCGGTCGGTGAGCCCGCGGCCGGACGGCGGGGTCGGGAGCGTGGACGGGAGGTTCTCGTAGCCCTCCAGCCGGATGACCTCTTCGGCGAGGTCGTTCGGCTCGTTCAGGTCGGGCCGCCAGGACGGGGCCGTGACGAGGAGCTCGTCCTGCCCGTAGACGTCGCAGCCGACCTCCTGGAGGCGGCGCACGACGGTCTCGCGGCCGTACGCGACACCGGCCACCCTGTCCGGGTGGTCGGCGGCCATCGTGATCGTGCGGGGGCCGGACGGTGCGCTCACCTCGGTGACGCCCGCCTCGGCGGTGCCACCGGCGAGCAGCACCAGCAGGTCCACGGTGCGCTGCGCCGCTGCCGCCGCGGCCTGCGGGTCGACACCGCGCTCGAAGCGCTTGGACGCCTCGGAGGCCAGCTTGTGGCGGCGCGCGGTCCGGGCGATCGAGATCGCGTCGAAGTGCGCGGCCTCGATGACGACCTCGGTGGTGTGCGCGTCCTCGGAGGCGTCGGCGATCTCGGTGTTCGCCCCGCCCATGACGCCCGCCAGGCCGATCGGCCCGCGGTTGTCGGTGATGACGAGGTCGGCCGCGTCCAGGACGCGGACCGTGCCGTCGAGCGTGGTGAGCTTCTCGCCCTGCTCGGCACGGCGCACCCCGATCGGCCCGTCGATCCGGGTCCGGTCGTAGGCGTGCAGCGGCTGGCCCAGTTCGAGCATCACGTAGTTGGTGACGTCGACGGCGAGCGAGATCGGCCGCATGCCGGCCTTCTGGAGCCGGCGCCGCATCCAGATCGGGGACCGGGCCTCGGGCTGCAGGCCGACGACGGTGCGCGCGGTGAAGCGGGAGCAGCCGATCGGGTCCGCGACCTTGACGGGGTAGCCGTACGCGTTGGGCACGGGCACGTCCAGGAGCGCCGGGTCGCGCAGCGGCAGGCCGTAGGCGATGGCGGTCTCACGGGCGACACCGCGCATCGACAGGCAGTAGCCGCGGTCGGGCGTGACGGCGATGTCGAGGACCTCGTCGACGAGCTGGAGCAGCTCGATCGCGTCGGTGCCGACCTCGTGCTCCGGCGGCAGCACGATAATGCCGTGCGTGCCGTCGTCGCCCATGCCGAGCTCGTCGGTGGAGCAGATCATGCCGTGCGAGGTCTTGCCGTACGTCTTGCGCGCGGCGATCGCGAAGTCACCGGGCAGCACGGCGCCGGGCAGGACCACGACGACCTTGTCGCCGACGGCGAAGTTACGGGCGCCGCAGACGATCTCCTGCGGCTCACCGGTGCCGTTGGCGGTGCCGACATCCACCGTGCAGAAGCGGATGGGCTTCTTGAAGCCCTCCAGCTCCTCGATGGTGAGCACCTTGCCGACGACCAGCGGGCCCTTGAGGCCGGCGCCGATCTGCTCGACCGTCTCGACCTCCAGGCCGACGGCGACGAGCTTGGCCTGTACGTCACGGCCGGTCTCGGTGGCGGGCAGGTCGACGTACTCCCGCAGCCAGGAAAGCGGGACGCGCATCAGATCTCCATCCCGAAGGGCCGGGTGAACCGGACGTCGCCTTCGACCATGTCTCGCATGTCTTCTACGTTGTGGCGGAACATCAGCATCCGCTCGATGCCGAACCCGAAGGCGAATCCGCTGTACTTCTGGGGGTCGACGCCGCAGGCGATGAGCACCTTGGGGTTGACCATGCCGCAGCCGCCGAGCTCGATCCAGCCCTCGCTGCCGCAGGTGCGGCAGGGGCGGTCGGGGTTGCCGACGGACTCGCCGCGGCAGACGTAGCAGACCATGTCCATCTCGGCGGACGGCTCGGTGAACGGGAAGAAGTTCGGCCGCAGCCGGGTCTTCATGTCCGGGCCGAAGAGTGCCTGGACCATGTGGTCGAGGGTGCCCTTCAGATCGGCCATGGTGAGGCCCTCGTCGACGGCGAGCAGCTCGATCTGGTGGAAGACCGGGGTGTGCGTGGCGTCGAGCTCGTCCGTCCGGTAGACCCGGCCGGGGCAGACGACGTAGACCGGGGGCTCGCGGTCGAGCAGGGTGCGGGCCTGGACCGGCGAGGTGTGCGTGCGCAGGACGACACCGGACTCGTCGGTCTTCGCGCCGTCGGCGCCCTCGACGAAGAAGGTGTCCTGCATCTGCCGCGCCGGGTGGTCGGGCACGAAGTTCAGGGCGTCGAAGTTGAACCACTCGGCCTCGGCCTCGGGGCCCTCGGCGACCTCGTAGCCCATGGCCACGAAGACGTCGGCGACGCGCTCCATGAACGTCGTGAGCGGGTGGCGTGCGCCCGCCGGGGTGCGGTCGTACGGCAGCGTGACGTCCACCGCCTCCTCGACCAGGACCCGGGCGTCCCGCTCGGCCTCCAGCTCCGTCTGGCGGGCGGCGAGCGCCCTGCCCACGGCGGCGCGGGCCTGGCCCACGCGCTTGCCGGCCTCGGCCTTCGCCTGCGGCGGCAGCGCGCCGATCTCGCGGTTGGCGAGTGACAGGGGCGAGGTACCACCGGTGTGCGCGGTCTTCGCCTGGGCGAGCGCGTCGAGGTCGCCCGCGGCGGCGAAGGCGGCGAACGCCTCGTCCCGGATGCGCTCGATCTCTTCCGGTTTCAGTGCCTCGACCTCGACTGGGTCGTACGACTTGTTCGGTGCCGACATCTCTTCCCGTACTTCCGATTGGCTGGTACTGCGCTTACCGGGGTATACCCCCGGACCCCCGTGGCCCCGCTCGACGCCCGGAGGACACAAAGGTGCCAAAGGTCGAGTCTACGGGCCACAGGATGTATGGGGCGCCCGTGGGCCGCTCAGACCAGGTAGGCCGGCGTGCTCACGGGCAGGATAAATCGGAACTCGGCGCCGCCCCCGGGGCCGCGGCCGACCGTGATCGTCCCGCCGTGCGCCTCGACGATGCCCTTGACGATGTAGAGGCCCAGCCCGGTGCCGCCGCGCTTGCTCCCCCGCCAGAAACGGGTGAAGACACGGGCCATCGACTCCTCGGGGATGCCGGGGCCTTCGTCGCTCACGGTGACCGCCGTTCCCTTCTCGTCGCTCTTCGCCGGTGCGGGTGCCACCTCGATGGTGACGGTTCCCTCGCCGTGGCGCACCGCGTTTTCCAGCAGGTTGCCGAGCACCTGGTCGACCTTGTCCGGGTCGGCCCACACGACGGGCAGCGGCTGGCAGGTGCGGACGAGGAACCTGGCGGGGTCCTGGCCGGACGCGGTGAGCGCCTGGACGTGCCGTTCGACGGCGGCGGAGAGGTCGACGGGCTGGCGGCGCACCTCCAGGCGCCCCGAGTCGATCCGGGAGATGTCCAGGAGCTCGGTGATCAGGCGGGTCACCCGGTTGGCGTCGGCGTAGACGGTCTCCAGCATCAGCCGCTTCTGGTCGTCGGTGAAACGCTCCCACTTGGCCAGCAGAGTGGCGGTGAAGCCCTTGACGGACGTCAGCGGCGAGCGGAGTTCATGGGCGACGGTCGCGATGAGTTCGGCGTTGCTGCGTTCGTTGCGGCGGCGGGCCTCGGTGCCGCGCAGACTGATCACCAGCCGCCGTACGGGGCCGGTCGGGCTCTCGCGTACGTAGCGGGCGGAGACGAGGACCTCGCGGCCGCCGGGCAGCAGGAGGTTGCGTTCGGGCTGGCCGACGCGGATGGCGAGGCCGCCGTACGGGTCGGTCAGCTCCCACCAGCGGCGGCCCTTGAGGTCCTCCAGCGGCAGCGCGTGTTCCAGCGGGCGGCCGAGGGCGGCGGCCCGGGGCACGGCGGTGATCCGTGCGGCGGCCGCGTTGAAGCAGATGATCCGGCCGCTCTCGTCCGCGACGACGAGGCCGTCGGGGAGGTCGTCCGGATCCGGTGCGTGATCGCCGGAGCCGATGCCCGCGACGGTGGCGTCCGGGTCCTCGGCGGCGCGCACGACGGCCTCCGCGCGCGCCCGCGGTCCGCTCATGCCGACAGCCATTCCCGTACCCCACCTCTCGAACCGGTGCAGTGGGCCCCCGAGTTCGTCACCCTACTAGTCGCCGGTGACGGAGCGACACCCTGCGGGGGCCCTCCGCCGGGAGCGGTGGCCGCGGGATCGCTCAGCCGTCGCTGCGGCGGGGGCGCTGGGCGCGTGCGGAGGCGTACAGGCAGACGGCGGCCGCGGTGGCGAGGTTGAGGCTCTCCGCCCTGCCGTGGATCGGCACGCGCACGACGGCGTCGGCCAGCGCCCTGGTCTCCTCCGGCAGGCCCCAGGCCTCGTTGCCGAAGACCCAGGCGGTGGGCCCGCCCATGCCGCCGGCGTCGAGTTCGTCGTCGAGGTCGTTCTCGCCCGCGCCGTCGGCGGCGAGGATCCTCGACCCCGCGTCCCTGAGCCCCCGTACGGCGTGCTCGACGGGCACGCCCACGACGACCGGCAGATGGAAGAGCGACCCGACCGACGCGCGAACGGACTTGGGGTTGTACAGGTCCACGGAGGCGTCGGTGAGGACGACCGCGTCGGCGCCCGCGGCATCGGCGCAGCGCAGCACCGTACCGGCGTTGCCGGGGTCACGGACGTTCGCCAGGACGGCAACCAGCTTCGGGCGTGCGGCGACGACCGTCTCGAAGGGCGTGTCCAGGAAGCGGCAGACGCCGATCAGGCCCTGCGGGGTGACGGTCTGCGACACGTCGGCCAGGACCTCGCTGTCGGCCAGGTGCACCCGGGCGCCCGCCGCGTGGGCGGCCTCGACGATTTCTTCGTACCGCTCGGCGGCCTCGACGGTGGCGAACAGCTCGATGAGGGTCGGCTCGCCGTCGCTGCCGCGGTGGTCCGCGGCCTCGCGCACGGCCTGCGGCCCCTCGGCGATGAACCTGCGCTCCTTGCCGCGGAAGTTGCGCCTGGCCAGCCGCCGGGCGGCGGCCACCCGTGGCGATCGCGGGGAGATCAGTTCAGGGGTGCCCATGTCGGCGGCGAGCCTCTCTGGTGACGAAGGTGCTGGGTCTGCAACGCACCGGACCCGCAGACGACGTGCGCCTGCGGGTCCGGCTCAAAACCGAGAAGTACGGCCTGGATCAGGCAGCCTTCGGGGCGTTGACGTCGCTCGGGAGGGCCTTCTGGGCAACCTCGACGAGGGCGGCGAACGCGTTGGCGTCGTTGACCGCGAGCTCGGCCAGGATCTTGCGGTCCACCTCGATGTTGGCGGCCTTCAGACCCTGGATGAGGCGGTTGTACGTCATGCCGTTCTGGCGGGCAGCGGCGTTGATGCGCTGGATCCACAGCTGACGGAAGTCGCCCTTGCGCTTCTTGCGGTCGTTGTAGTTGTAGACCAGGGAGTGGGTGACCTGCTCCTTGGCCTTGCGGTACAGGCGCGAGCGCTGACCGCGGTAACCGCTGGCGGCCTCGAGAATTGCCCGGCGCTTCTTGTGGGCGTTGACTGCCCGCTTGACGCGTGCCACTTGTTAACTCCTTGTAGCGGGGCCGTGGTCGTACTCACACGGCCCGGAAACGAATTGGTCCCGGTCGGATCGAGGGCGCGTCCCCGGTGTCACCGGGGACGACGGCCTCACTTGCCGAGAAGCTTCTTGATCTTCTTGGCGTCGGCCGGAGCCACGACGACCGTGCCGGTCAGCGAGCGGGTCTTCTTGGACGACTTGTGCTCGAGAAGGTGGCGCTTGCCGGCCCTCTCACGGAGCACCTTGCCGGAGCCGGTGATCTTGAAGCGCTTGCTGGCACCGCTGTGCGTCTTGTTCTTCGGCATCGCGCCGTTCTCTCCTCGTCAGTGGCGCCCCTCTCGGTGCGGGCACCGGACTGCAGGGGCGTCAGATCGTTGGTGGATTCCGGGTGGACCCGGGGGCGCCTGGATGGCGGCCCCCGGAGGTCACGCCTCGGAAGGTGTCTCGGCCGGAGCCTCGGAAGGCGTCTCGGCAGGAGCCTCGGAGGCCGTCTCGGCCGGAGCCTCGACTGCCTCGTCCGCAGCTTCGGCATCGGCGTCGGGGGCGTATCCCTGACGCTCCGCCTTGCGGGCGGCCTGGGCCTCGCGGGCTTCGGCCATGGCTTCGGTCTTCTTCTTGTGCGGACCCAGAACCATGATCATGTTCCGGCCGTCCTGCTTCGGGTTGGACTCGATGAAGCCGAGTTCCTCCACGTCCGAAGCCAGACGCTGAAGCAGTCGGAAGCCAAGCTCGGGGCGGGACTGCTCACGACCACGGAACATGATCGTGATCTTGACCTTGTCGCCCTGCTTGAGGAACCGGACGACGTGACCCTTCTTGGTGTCATAGTCGTGCGGGTCGATCTTCGGCCGGAGCTTCATCTCCTTGATGACCGTGTGCGCCTGGTTCTTGCGCGCCTCACGGGCCTTCATGGCCGACTCGTACTTGAACTTCCCGTAGTCCATGAGCTTGCACACGGGCGGACGGGCGGTAGCCGCCACCTCGACCAGGTCGAGGTCGTACTCCTGTGCGAGTTCCAGGGCCTTGGCAAGCGGAACAATCCCGACCTGCTCGCCGCTGGGACCGACAAGTCGCACCTCGGGTACGCGAATCCGGTCGTTGATGCGGGGCTCGGCGCTGATGGATCCTCCTCGGTAGCACCACGCGGCCGCCTGGCGGACAGCCACGTAACGTCTGTTTCAACAGACCAACCGTGCGGGACCATGAAAAATGCCCCGCCGGGACACAGGCGGGGCTCCTGAACAACCGGAACACCGCCGCGGTCAACCGCGGGGCGCATCGGGCGGCTCCATCGTCCGTACGGAACGATGGGCGCCACCTGACCGGTGACCCGCCGTCCGGGGGACGGTCAGGTGGGAGATCGGAGCCTCCACTTGTGGGCCGGGCACACGTATGCCCAGCCGGTCGTTACACAAGGTTAGCAGCTCCCCCGGGCAGGCGCTAACCAGTGGTCGCACGGCCCTCCCGCAGGAGGAGCGGCCCTGCCGTGGGCCTATTGTATGGCGCATGAGTGACGCGACCCCCACCAGTGATTCCCCCGGCTTCGACGAGATGGCCCGCGACATCGCGGAGGTGCCCGCGGTCGAGGTGATCGTGACGGTCGCGGTCAATCTGATGAGCGCCGCCGCCGTGAAACTCGGGCTGACCGAGGACTGCGACGAGCACAAGGACCTCGACGAGGCCCGCAAGCTGGTCCACGCGCTGGCCGGCCTGCTGGACGCGAGCACCACGGAGATCAGCTCCTTCCACGCCGCTCCGCTGCGTGACGGCCTGAAGTCCCTGCAGCTCGCGTTCCGCGAGGCCTCGCTCGTGCCGGACGAGCCCGGCCGGGGCCCCGGCGAGAAGTACACCGGCCCGGTCTTCGGCTGAGCCCCTCCCCTTCACCTCTTCCTTCCGCCCTTTCCTTCACGCCGTGAGCCCCCTGCCCGACCGGGCAGGGGGCTCACGGCGTCGGTCCTTCGTCGGGGGCGGAAGGTCAGCGCGCGAACAACGCCTCGCCGGGCGCGTGCGCGTCGGCCGGGAGCAGCGCGAGGTCCAGGCCGCGGACCAGCCGGGCGCGCAGCACCTCGTCAGCGGCCAGCGACCGTGCGAGACGGCCGGCCGTCTCCGCGGGGTCGGCGTCCGCCGCCAGCACCAGCGCGAGGGTGCCGTCCGCGCGGCCCGGCCCGAGGTGGGCGCGCAGCACCGCGGGCTCGGCGGCGACGGCGTCACGTACGGCCGCGGTGACGGCGGGGTCGTCCAGCGGGTCGGCGCTGGTACGGCCCTCGGCGAGGGCGCGCAGGGCGGACCCGGTCAGCTCGAAGGCCACCGGCCCGGCCAGGTCGAGCACGACCGTGTCGGCCTTCTCGTGCGCGGCGGCCTGGAGGGCCTGGTGCAGGGGTACGGCGACGGGGCGGGCCTGCGGATCCCAGCGGGCCAGGGACGCGGTGGACGTGAAGGCCGGCAGGGCGCGGCGGTCGCCGGCCTGAAGGGTGGGGACCGCCATGTCGCTGGTCTTCTCCCGGCGCAGCCCCTTCTCGTCCACCTCCACCTCGCCGAGGACGGCCACGACGGGAACGAGGAGACGGGCCCCCCGGAGGGCTCGGAGTACCGGGCCGACGGCCTCGCGGTCCTCGGCCCACGCGGCGAGTGCCGCGGTCAGGGCGGGGTCGGCCGTGCCGTCGTCGTCGGAGTATCCGGGGTCCGGAATGTTCTTCTGCGCCACAGGGCGAGCGTAGTGCCTGGGCATTCTCATCCCGTCGACAGGTCGGGCTCAGCCTCCTCTCAGCCGCGGTTCGTAGCGTCCGGGCATGCCCCGACACAGAATCCGCGGATCCGTGCTGTCCGCGTCCCTGACGGCCACGGTCGTGCTCGCCGGATCGGCCGCCGGGGGCGCGTATCCGACCGGCCGGTCGCCGGATCACGCGCCCGCCGCCACGGCTTCCGTATCGTCCGTCCCACCGGTCGCGACCGCTCCGGTCGCGGTGGCGAGCGAGGAGCCGGTGGTGGAACTGGACGCGGAACTGGAAGCGGCCGTCGAACCGCTGCTGGCCGGTGCGGACACGGCGGCCGTCTCGGTGGCCGTGCTGGACAGCGCCGGCGGGGCGCGCGCGGTGTACGGGGGCGCGGACGCGACGTACGACACCGCGAGCATCGTCAAGGTCGACATTCTGGCGGCGCTGCTGCTCCGGGCCCAGGACGAGAGGCGTGAACTGACCGCCGGTGAACGCGCTCACGCCGTCGCGATGATCGAGCGGAGCGACAACGACGCCGCGACCGCGCTGCTCGCCGCGGTGGGCGGAGCGGCGGGTCTCGACGCCGCCAACGAGCGGCTCGGACTCACCGCGACGACGGCGGCGAAGGCCTGGGGGCTGACCCGGACCACGGCGGCCGATCAGCTGACGTTGCTGGAGGCGGTCTTCGGCACGGACGCGGACGCGGAGCTGAGTGAGGACTCCCGGGCGTATGTGCGAGGGCTGATGGCGCAGGTCGAGGCCGACCAGCAGTGGGGCGTGTCGGCGGCGGGCAGCGCCTGGGCGCTCAAGAACGGCTGGATGCCGCGTACCGCCACCGGGCTGTGGAACATCAACAGCATCGGACAGGTGACGGCGGACGGGCGGAGCTACCTGGTGGCGGTGCTCTCCGGCGGTCAGCCGGCCGAGGAAGCGGGCATCGCGCTCGTCGAGGCGGTGGCGAAGGCGGCTGTGGCGGTGGTGCGTGCCGGGGCCCCGGGGTGAGGACGGCCGTTCGGCGTCGAGGCGGGGGATCGCCGTTCAGCGGCGCGGAGTGGGCGTGCGGCCTCCCCGGCCCCGCCACAGGACGACGGCCAGGGCCAGCAGAACCGCTCCGAGACCGCCGGCCGCCGGGGCGACCCAGCCGGCGGGGCCGTCGTCCGCACGGGGCGCGGCGGGGCCGGGGCCGAAGTACCGCTTGCGGTAGCCGGCCGCGGCGGAGTCGGTGCGCAGTCCGTCGGGGGCCAGTGAGCCACCCGCCCTGATGGCCGCGGCCGGGTCGACGATGCCGTAGCCCCGGGCGTCGTCGCGTCCGGCGGACGGGGAAGCGCGGGCGGTGTCCGCGAGGAGCTTCTTGATCTGGGCGGGCGTCAGGCCCGGGTGCGCGGCGCGCACCAGCGCGACCGCGCCGGAGACGAACGCCGACGCCGCCGAGGTGCCCCACTCGACGTAGTACTTGCGGTCGGGCGCGGGGACCACGATGTCGACGCCCGGCGCGCTGACGGTGGCGTACCAGCGGCGGGTGGAGAACGAGGCGTGGGTGCCGTACCGGTCGACCGCGGCGACCGCTATCACGCCCGGGTAGGCGGCGGGGTACGAGATGTGGTCGCCCTTCTCGCCCCCGTTGCCGGCCGAGGCCACGACGACCGCGCCCTTCTTCAGCGCGTACTGGACGGCGGCGTCCTCGCCGGGCTCGGGGTGCGCGGACTCGCTGTCGTCGCCGAGGGAGAGGTTGATGACGTCGGCGCCGTGGTCGGCGGCCCAGCGGATGCCGTCGGCGAGGGCGGTGCCGCGGGTCTTGCGGGCCTTGGCGCGGGCCGGGTCGCTCGCTTCGAGGATGACCCGGACGGGGAGGATCTTCGCCTCGGGCGCGATGCCGATGACGCCCTCGTCGCCTCCGCCGCCGTGGCCCCGCCCGGCGATGATCCCGGCCATCGCGGTGCCGTGCCTGGCCCAGGCCCGGTCACCGCGTCCGGCGCCGAAACCGATCATGTCCCTGCCCGCGAGCACCTGGCCCGTCAGGTCGGGCAGGCTGCCGTCGACCCCGGTGTCGACGACGGCGACGGTGATCCCCTTGCCGCGGGTGGTCTGCCAGGCCCGGTCCGTGTGCAGGGCGTCCAGGCCCCACTGCTGGGCCCGTATGGTGTCCGCCGCGGCCGGGGAGGCGGGCAGCAGCGCGAACGCGGTGGCCGCGCAGACCGCGCCGAGGAGCCTGCGGGGGCGGACGTGGCGGGTCATTCGGGCTTCTCCGTGAGATCGGCGACGGTTCTGCGCAGTCCTCGCTCGATCCGGTCGGCCACGCCCTTGGCGTCGTGGCCGAGACCGGCCTGGGCTGCCGGGGTCGTCGCGTTCACCTCGATCGCCTTCGCGGCCGGCTGCGGGTCCGTGACCTTCCGCCCGTCCGCGAATCCGGAGACGGCGAACACCACGACGGGCACCTCGGTCAGGACGTGCACGGTCCAGCTGGCGCGCTGCCGGTCGCCGAAGCCGGCGGCGGGGCTGTTCTTCACGGCGTACGTACGGGGCATCAGGTCGGCGCGCGCGCCGAGGTGCTCGCCGGCGTACCGGGAGCTCAGCGCCCGCATCGCCTCGGTGTCGCCCTCGGTGAAGACCAGCCCGACCGTGGTGACGCCGCTGCTCGTCGCGTCGGTGTACGTCGCCCGGAGCAGGCGGGCGCAGCCGACCGGCCGCAGCGTCTTGAGCAGCAGGGGGTCGAGGGCGCCCGTGCAGCCGCTGTCCGGGGCCACGGCGATCCTGGTCCAGACCCGGTCGGCTCCGCCGGGCCCGGCGCCGTCGCCCTGGATCGTCCGGGGGAAGAGCGTGTCGACCGGGATGCTGTGCCAGGCCTCGCGGCCCGCGGTATAGGCGCTGTGGGCCGCGGGATCGGCCGAGGAGTCGCTGATGAGCCAGCTGCCGGTGGCTGCTCCGCCGATCAGCCCGAGTCCGAGCACGACGCAGACCGCGGCGGCCGCGGCCCTGAAGGGGTGCCGGGTCCGCACGGGCCGGAGCCGGGTGGTGGTCTCGGCCGGTGTCTCGGCCGGGGGGTGGGTGTGCGGGGGCCGGTACGCGAACGGGGCGCCAGGACCGGTACGGACCGGCGGGCCGCCGAGTTCCACGGCGCCCACGGGCCGCCGCCGGGTCGCCGCGGGGGGCGTGCCGGGCGGGCGCGGGGGGAAGACCGGGGACGCGGGTGCCTCGGCGGGACGGGCCGGGGGCACGGGGCGCAGACGGGCGGTCGTCTCCGCGGGGGGCGGTGCGGCCGGGGGTCCGGCGGGGGCGTGGGAGGGGGGCCGTGGCGGGGCCGCGGGCGCGTCCGGGGCCGGGGCGCTCGACGCGGGCCCGGGTGCACGGTCGTCCTGCGGCGGGGTGACGGGGCGGGGCGGGGCGGTGGACTCCGCGGCCGGGTCGGCGGGCTTCGGCGGGAGCGAGGGCGTGGCGGTCGGGCGTGGCGGGACGGGAGCGCGCTGCGCCTCGGTACTCATCCGCCCCCCTGGTCCGTTCCGTACCGCACGCGGATCGCCTGCACCGGCAGGCCCGTTGCTCGCCGCGTGTCCGTCACTCTACGGGCTGGGGAGGCCGTGGTGGGAGCGGGCCGCCGCGCTCGCGGCGATCTGCGCAGAACGTCCCCCTACCCAGCGGTACAGCCGTCTGGCAAGCTGCGGCCATGACTGCCCGTGCCGCTGACCGGACCCGTTACAACCGGGCCACCGCCCATCTCGACGCCCCGATCGCCGTCGTCGATCTGGAGGCGTTCGACGCCAACGCCGACGATCTCGTACGGCGTGCGGGCGGCAAGCCGATCCGGGTGGCGAGCAAATCGGTGCGCTGCCGCGCCCTGTTGGAGCGGGTGCTGGCGCGTCCCGGGTTCGCCGGGATCATGTCGTTCACGCTCGCCGAGTCCCTGTGGCTGGCGCGGGCCGGGTTCGAGGACGTCCTGCTCGCCTATCCGTCGGCCGACCGCTCGGCCTTCGCGGAGCTGGCCGCGGACCCGAAGCTCGCCGCCGCCGTGACCGTGCTGGTGGACGACCACGCGCAGCTGGAGCTGATCGACGCGGCGCGGGCGGGGGGCACGGAGGAGATCCGGGTCTGTCTGGAGCTGGACACCTCGCTGCGGATGCTCGGCGGCCGGGTCAGGATCGGGGCCCTGCGCTCGCCCCTGCGCTCCCCCGCCCAGCTGGCGGAGCTGGCCAGGTCCGTCGCCCGGCGCCCCGGCTTCCGGCTGGTGGGGCTGATGGCGTACGAGGGGCACATCGCCGGGGTGGGTGACTCGGTCGCGGGGCGGCCGCTGCGTTCCCGGGCGATCCGGCTGATGCAGGCCTCGGCCCGCCGGGAGCTGGCGGGCCGGCGGGCCGAGGTGGTGCGGGCGGTCCGGGCCGTGACCCCCGATCTGGAGTTCGTGAACGGCGGCGGCACCGGCAGTGTGCAGCACACGGCGGCGGAGGCGGCGGTCACCGAGATCGCGGCCGGTTCCGGCCTCTACGTGCCGCGGCTGTTCGACAACTACACCTCGTTCACGGCGCGCCCGGCGGCCCTGTTCGCCCAGCCCGTGGTGCGCCGGCCGGGGGTCGGCGTGGTGACGGTGCTCGGTGGCGGCTACCCGGCGTCCGGGGCCGCGGGTGCGGACCGGCTGCCGGTCCCGTACCTGCCGGAAGGTCTGCGTTACGACCCGCAGGAGGGCCCCGGCGAGGTGCAGACCCCGCTGCTCGGCGCCCCGGCCGACGATCTGCTGATCGGCGACAAGGTGTGGTTCCGGCACGCGAAGGCCGGGGAGCTGTGCGAGCGGTTCGACGAGCTCCAGCTGATCGAGGGCGACCGGGTGACGGCGACGGTGCCGACGTACCGGGGCGAGGGCCGCACCTTCCTCTGAGCGGGCAGAGCGGGCGAGCGGCAGGTGTCGGGGGGAGACGGAGCTGCCGACGCCCGCACCGGTTGGACCGTCTGTGGGCCGCAGCCCGCGAGACCGAGGGAGCATCCCTGCCTCCCGCTCGGTCCCGTACGTCCGGCCTGCGCCTGCCCCTTCGGCGCCTGTGGAGGGTCAGGGCACCAGTACGATCCGCCCGAAGACCTCGCCCGCGTCCATCTTCCGGTGCGCCAGCACTGCTTGGTCCAGCGGCAGCAGTTCGTGCACCACCAGCTCCAGTTCACCGCGGCCTGCCGCGGCGAACTGTTCGGCGCGCACAGCATCCCGGTCGGCTGCGGTGACGGTGGCCGCACTGAACGTGGCGAAGGACAGCGACTTCTGGAACGCGGCCATCATCTTCGTGCCGATGTCCGCCGGCGGCTGACCCGCGACAGCGCCCACGACGACCATCCGGCCGTTCGGATTGAGCCGGTCGAAGAACGAGGGCAGGGACGGACCGGCGACCACGTCGATGATGACGTCGTAACCGTCGGGAGCGTCCTCCCCTCCGTCGCCGGAGCGGTCCAGTACGTGGGTTGCCCCGAGCTCGCGCAGCCGGCGGCCGCGGTCGGGCGATGAGGTGGTGACCGCTACCGCGGCGGCACCGCCGCGCGCCGCGAGTTGCACCACCATGTTCCCGATGCTGCCGGCCGCGCCGCGCACCAGAACCGTCTCCCCGGGTGCGAAGTGGGCGTGCCTCAGCCCGAAGTGGGCCACCACACCGGAGCTGCCGAGCGTCACCGCGTCGGTGGCGGACAGGTTCGCGGGCAGGGGCAGGATCTCCGCAGCCGACGCGAGGGCTTGTTCGACGTAGCCGCCGCCTGTGCCGGTGAATCCCCACACCTCGCGCCCGATCCATGACGCGTCGACGCCCTCGCCGACTGCGGCCACGGTGCCCGCCACCTCACTGCCGGGGACGTGCCCCTCCTGGAAGCCGTAAGCGGCCAGGGCCCCACTTCGTATCACCGTGTCGGCACCGCCGACGCCCACCGCCTCGGTGGCGATCAGCACCTGTCCGGCTGCGGGAACGGGGACTGGGAGGTCGATCACCGCCATACCTTCGGGAGGTCCGAACGACCGGATCGAAACTGCCTTCAACGTGCTCTCCGTTCTCTCGGTTGGGCAGAGTCGGCCACGCGCCGCGCACACCACGGCCCCCGCCACCCGGTCCAGGGGCTTCACACCGGGGGCGGGGGCCGGGAGCTGTCCGGCTGGGCCCCGGACCGGCGTGTTCTCCGTGCGGCGTCCTTTGACGGCGCCCGGCACGGCCACGAGGTCTCTGCCTCCACGACGCTAGGGGACGCCCCCGTCCGTTTAGGTAAAGTGAGAGTGATGACGGCCCGATTGCCTCACGCCCTGCGCTCCGACGCGTCGGACAACCGCGCGCGCATCCTCGGCGCGGCCCGCGCACTGTTCTCCACTCAGGGGCTGAGCGTGCCGATGCGGGAGATCGCGCGGCGTGCCGGGGTCGGGCCCGCCACCTTGTACCGTCACTTCCCGGCCAAACAGACGCTGGTCGCCGAGGCCTTCGCGGACCAGGTACGCGAATGCCGCGCCATCGTGGACCAGGGATGCGCCGACCCCGACCCCTGGCACGGCCTCTGTCTGATCATCAAGGCGATCTGCGAGCTGCACGCACGGGACCGGGGGTTCACCGAAGCCTTCATGTCGACCTTTCCGGGCGCGACGGAGGTGACCGAGGGCCGCGATTACACCGTGGGAGCGGTCAGCGAACTGGCCCACCGTGCCAAGCAGGCCGGACGTCTGCGCCCCGACTTCCTGGTACCGGACGATCTGGTTCTCATGCTGATGGCGAACCGGGGGATCCGGGCGTCCACGGCCGCCGGCCAGGCGGCGGCCTCCAGGCGGTTCGCGGGCTACGTGATCCAGGTGATGCAGGCCTCCCCACCCCACGACCCGCTGTCGCCCTGACCGCCCACGGGGCCGGGGCCCGCGCCGGGCGCGAAGCGGACGACGACGGGCCCTTCTCCTACTGCGGTGTGACGTACGCCCCCGAGATCCCCCCGTCGACGAGGAAGTCGGTGGCGTTGACGAACGAGGAGTCGTCGCTCGCCAGGAACGCGACGGCGGCCGCGATCTCGGTCGCCTCGGCGAACCGCCCGAGCGGAATGTGTACGAGCCTGCGGGCCGCGCGCTCCGGGTCCTTGGCGAAGAGCTCCTGGAGCAGCGGGGTGTTGACCGGCCCCGGGCACAGGGCGTTGACCCGGATGCCCTCGCGTGCGAACTGGACGCCCAGTTCGCGCGACATCGCCAGCACGCCGCCCTTGGAGGCGGTGTACGAGATCTGGGAGGTCGCCGCCCCCATCCTGGCGACGAAGGAGGCGGTGTTGATGATCGAGCCCCGGCCCTGGCGCCGCATGTAGGGCAGAGCCGCCCTGCAGCACAGGTAGACGGACGTGAGGTTGACGTCCTGGACGCGTTTCCACGCCTCCAGCCCGGTGGTGAGGATGGAGTCGTCGTCGGGCGGTGAGATGCCGGCGTTGTTGAAGGCGATGTCGACGGAGCCGTACGTGTCGTTCGCCGTCTCGAACAGGGCCTCGACCTGGCCGGGGTCGGTGACGTCGACCCGTACGAAGGTGCCGCCGACGGCTTCGGCGGCGGCCCGGCCGGCGGTCTCGTCGATGTCGCCGCAGACCACGTTCGCCCCTTCGGAGGCGAGGCGGTGGGCGGTGGCCAGGCCGATGCCGCTGCCGGCGCCGGTGATGACGGCACTGCGGCCGACGAGGCGGCGGCAGATGTTCCCGTTGTTCCCGTTGTTGCCGTGGTCCGTGGTCATACCGGTTCAGACCTCCGTGCTGAGGAAGACGTTCTTGGTTTCGGTGAAGGCGGCGAGGGCGTCGGGGCCCAGTTCCCGGCCGAGGCCGGACTGTTTGAACCCGCCGAACGGGGCCCAGTAGCGGACGGCGGAGTGGGAGTTGACGGAGAGGTTGCCCGCCCGGACGGCCTGGGCGACGCGCAGGGCGCGCCCCACGTCGCGGGTCCAGAGCGATCCGGCGAGGCCGTACTCGGTGGCGTTGGCGAGCCGGACGGCGTCCGCCTCGTCCTCGAAGGGCAGGACGACGGCGACCGGTCCGAAGACCTCCTCGGTGGCGACGGGCGTGTCCGCGGGCACGTCGGTGAGGACGGTCGGCGGGAACCAGAAGCCGGGGCCTTCGGGCGCGCTGCCGCGGATCGCGGCCGCGTCCTCGGGGACGTAGCCGCGCACCCGTTCCAGTTGCGTCCGCGAGATGAGGGGGCCCATCTGCGTCTTCTCGTCGGCCGGATCGCCGACCACGACGGCGGCGAGGGCCGGGGCGAGGAGTTCCAGGAAGCGGTCGTACACGGAGCGTTGCACGAGGATCCGGGTGCGGGCGCAGCAGTCCTGGCCGGCGTTGTCCAGGAAGGACAGGGGGGCGGCGGCCGCGGCGGCTTCGAGGTCGGCGTCGGCGAAGACGAGGTTGGGGCTCTTGCCGCCGAGTTCGAGGGTGATCCGCTTCACGCGCTCGGCGCACTTGGCCATGATCTGTTTGCCGACCCGGGTGGAGCCCGTGAAGACGATCTTGGCGACTCCGGGGTGCTCGACGAGGGCGTTGCCCGCCTCGTCACCCGCGCCGGGCAGTACCTGGAAGAGGTGTTCGGGGAGGCCCGCCTCCAGGGCGAGTGCGGCGAGGCGGAGGGCGGTCAGCGGGGTGGTCTCGGCGGGTTTCAGCAGGACGGCGTTGCCCGCGGCGAGGGCGGGGGCCGTCCCCCAGGCGGCGATCGGCAGGGGGAAGTTCCACGGTGCGATCACCCCGATGACGCCGAGGGGTTCGAGCAGGGTGATGTCGATGCCGCCGGGAACGGGGATCTGCCGGCCGCTCAGCCGCTCCACTCCCCCGGCGGCGAAGTCGAGCAGATCGCGGACGTTGCCCGCCTCCCAGCGCGCGTTGCCGATCGTGTGCCCGGCCTCCCGGACCTCGAGGCGGGCGAGCTCCTCGATGCGGGAGTCGACGACGACGGCGAAGCGGCGCAGCAGCCGGGCCCGGTCGGCGGGGGCGAGCGCCGCCCAGGCCCGCTGGGCGGCGGCGGCGCGGGCGACGGCGGTGTGCACCTCGGCCGCCGTGGTGGCGGGGACGGTGGCGAGGAGTTCCTCCGTCGCCGGGTTCAGTACCTGGTGCTCACGGGTCACGAGGGTCCTCACAGGCGTTCGAAGGAGCGTCGGAGCTCCCAGTCGGTCACCGCTGCGTCGAAGGCGTCGAGTTCGACGCGTGCCATGTTGCGGTAGTGCGCGACGACTTCGTCGCCGAAGGCCTCGCGGGCGATGTCGCTGTGCTCCCAGAGCCCGGCCGCCTCGCGCAGGGTGGTGGGGACGTGGTCGTACGCGGCGGCGTAGGCGTTGCCCTCGCACGGCTCGGGGAGTTCGAGCGCGTGCTCGATGCCGTACAGGCCCGCGGCGACGAGTGCGGCGACGGCGAGGTACGGGTTGACGTCGCCGCCGGGGAGGCGGTTCTCCAGGCGCAGGGACTGGCCGTGGCCGACGACGCGCAGGGCGCAGGTGCGGTTGTCGTGACCCCAGGCGACGGCGGTCGGGGCGAAGGAGCCGGGCTGGAAGCGCTTGTAGGAGTTGATGTTCGGCGCGTACAGGAGGGAGAAGTCGCGCAGGGCGGCGAGCTGGCCGGCCAGGAAGTGGCGCATCACCGGGGACATGGTGCCGTCGGTGTCCGCCATGACGCTGCGGCCGGGTTCGCCCGTGGAGCGGAGCGAGAGGTGGATGTGGCAGGAGTTGCCCTCGCGCTCGTTGAACTTGGCCATGAAGGTGAGCGCGACGCCCTCCTGCGCGGCGATCTCCTTGGCGCCCGTCTTGTAGACGGCGTGCTGGTCGCAGGTGACCAGGGCCTCGTCGTAACGGAACACGATCTCGTGCTGGCCGGGGTTGCACTCGCCCTTGGCGGACTCGACGGTGAGGCCGGCGCCCGCCATCTGGTTGCGGATGCGGCGCAGCAGCGGCTCGACGCGGCCGGTGCCGAGGACCGAGTAGTCGACGTTGTACTGGTTGACCGGGGTCAGGTCGCGGTAGCCGCGGTCCCAGGCCTGTTCGTAGGTGTCCTTGAAGACGATGAACTCGAGCTCGGTACCCACGTGGGCGGTGTAGCCGTGCTCGGCGAGGCGCTCCAGCTGGTGGCGCAGGATCTGGCGGGGGGCGGCGGTGACGGGTGAGCCGTCGGCCCAGCTGAGGTCGGCGGTGACCATGGCGGTGGCCTCGTGCCAGGGCACCCGGCGCAGGGTGGAGAGGTCGGGGTGCATGGCGAAGTCGCCGTAGCCGCGGTCCCAGGAGGACATGGCGTAGCCGTCGACGGTGTTCATGTCGGTGTCGACGGCGAGGAGGTAGTTGCAGCCCTCGGTGCCGTGAGCCACGACCTCGTCGAGGAAGAAGGCGGCGGCGAAGCGTTTGCCCTGGAGGCGCCCCTGCATGTCGGGGAAGGCCAGGACCACGGTGTCGATCTCACCGCTGTCGACGAGGAGGCGGAGTTCCTCGACGGCGAGCGGGGCTGTTCGGTCGGACACGGGTGGTTCCTCTCCTCGCGGGCCGACGGATGATCCAAATTTATGGGCAGGGCAAGGGATTTGGATACGGTGCCGGTTCGTTCCGCGTGCCGTGCGAGTGAAGTGAGGCGTTGGATGAACCGTCCGCTGATCGGGATCAGTACCTACCTGGAGGCGTCGGCGCGCTGGCGTGTCTGGGATCTGCCGGCCACGCTGCTGCCCGCCGGTTACGCCCGGCTGGTGAGGGAGGCCGGTGGGGTGGCCGTGCTGCTGCCGCCGGACGCGCCGGAGCTCGCGGCGTCCGTGGTGGCCCGGCTCGACGCGGTGGTGGTGGCGGGCGGGCCGGATGTGGATCCCGCCCGGTACGGGGCGGAGCGCGACCCGCGGACCGGGCCGCCCGCACCGGAGCGGGACGGCTGGGAGGCGGCGCTGATCGGGGCGGCGCTGGAGTCCGGCACACCGCTGCTCGGGATCTGCCGCGGGATGCAGCTGCTGAACGTGGCGCTCGGCGGCACCCTGACGCAGCATCTGGACGGGCACGCGGGGCCGGACGGGGCGACGGGGGTGTTCGGCGCGCACGTGGTGACGCCGGTGCCCGGTACGCGTTACGCCTCCGTGGTGTCCGGCCCCTGCGACGTACCGACGTACCACCACCAGGCCGTGGACCGCCTCGGCGCCGGCCTGGTGGCCTCGGCGCACGCGGCGGACGGCACGGTGGAGGCGGTCGAGCTGCCGGGGCCGGGGTGGGTGCTCGGGGTGCAGTGGCATCCGGAGATGGGTGACGACGTGCGGGTGATGCGGGCGCTGGTGGCGGCCTCGGCGGCCGTGCGGGGGCGGTGACCGAGGCGTCGGTGGCGGTGCGGGGGCGGTGACCGCCGTCCGCGTTCGGTGGTCCCGCGGCGGGCGCCGCTGTCCCGGGCGGACGCCGGCGCCCCGGCGGCGTAGCGTGGCGGGCAGGAGAGTATCCGTCGCCGTCCCGTCGGGCCGCCCGCCGTGAGCGCGGCCGGCCGGCTGTCCCCGCCTCCCTCCCCGTGGCCCGACGGCGAGAGGAGGAGCGATGTCTGTCGCGACACCGGACGCGGTGAAGCAGGAAGTGTTCGCGGGCCGCATGGTTCAGGTGGTGAACGACACCGGCCTGGGTCTGATGGCGGGTCTGGGTCACCAGAGCGGCCTGTTCGACACGATGGCCGGCATGTCACCGGCCACGAGTGCGGAGATCGCGGGGGCCGCCGGGCTGAACGAGCGTTACGTCCGGGAGTGGCTGGGCGCGATGGTCGTCGGCGGCATCGTCGACTACGAGCCGGAGCAGGCCACGTACGCGCTGCCGCCCGAACACGCCGCCTCGCTCACGCGGGCGGCCGGGCCCGGCAACCTGGCCCGGATCGCGCAGGACTTCGGCATGATGGGTGAGGTCGAACAACAGGTGCTGGAGGCGTTCCGTACCGGGGACGGGCTGCCGTACTCGGCCTATCCGCGGTTCCAGAGCCTTCAGGCGGAGGAGTCCGGCGAGGTCTTCGACCTGGCTCTGGTGAACGGGATCGTCCCGCTGGTACCCGGCCTCACGGAGCGGTTGCGTAGGGGCATCGAGGTGCTCGACATCGGTACCGGCCACGGCCGTGCGGTCAACGTCCTGGCCCGGGCCTTTCCGGCGAGCCGCTTCCAGGGGCTCGACATGTCCGAGGAGGGCATCGCCGCCGCCCGGGCCGAGACAGCGGCGCTGGGGCTGGCCAACACCGCCTTCGACATCGGCGACTGCGCCGAGCTCGACGGCTCCTACGACCTGATCACGGCGTTCGACGTCATCCACGACCTCGCCCGGCCGGCGCGCACGCTGGCCTGCGTCGCCGCCGCCCTGTCCGAGGACGGCGTGTTCCTGATGGGGGACATCGCTGCGTCCAGCCGTCTTGAGGAGAACATCGACCACCCGCTGGGCCCGGCCCTCTACACGTTCTCGGTGTTCTACTGCATGAGCGTCTCGCTGGGCGAGGGCGGTGAGGGGCTTGGTGCCGTCTGGGGTGAGCAGAGGGCCCGGAAGATGCTCGGTGAGGCCGGGTTCGGCCGGATCGACACCCAGCGGGTCGAGGGCGACATCCTGAACGTGTATTACGTGGCGCGGCGCTGAGCCGTGTCCCCGCGGTCAGCCGTCGAGCCCGTGGCCGGCCCGGCGTCGCAGCCAGTCCAGCGCGGCCGCTCCCTGCGCCGCCTGGAACGCCCTGAGCGTCGGCAGGCCCGGCGGGTCCGGGCACAGCGAGTGCGCGACGAAGTAGCCGGCCAGCGCGGCGAGTACGGCGGTGACCCCGGCGGGGTCGGCGTCCCGGCCGAGCGGGTGGGCGGTGAAGACGGCTTCCGGGTCGGGGCCGCCCTGGGCCGCGACGCACGGCAGCATCGTCAGCAGGTCGAACCAGGGCGCCGCGAGCAGCGCGTGGGGCCAGTCGACGAAGACGACTCGGTCCTCGGTGAGCAGGATGTTGTCGGCTCGCAGGTCACCGTGGGCGAGGCTGTCCCCGGAGGCGGGCACGGCCCAGCCGGACTCCAGCTCCGCGAGTGCGCCGAGCCGGCGGGCCGCCCAGGGGTGCAGCCGCGTGGTGTCGCCGGCCGCGTGCAGGGTGCGCCAGCCGGTGAACATCGTGGTCTTGCCGACGGCGGCGGGCGGTGCCTCGACCGGGGCCGGGGTGAGGGTGCGGGACAGGTCACCGACCGCCGCCAGGACGCGGTCCAGCTCGGCCGGCTCCCAGGGGACGCGGGGCTGGTGGCCGTCGATGTCCTCCAGGACGAGGGCGACGCAGGTGCCGTCGTCGTACGAGCCGAGCAGCTTCGGTACGGGGGCGTGCGGCGGGAGCGCCGCGGTGTTCCGGGCTTCGGCGCGGTGCTGGTCCGGGCTGTCGGGGTTGACCTCGGCGCTCACTGCCTTCACGAAGGCGCGCCCGCCGTCCGCGAGCCGGACCCGGGCGGCGACACCCGGCGAGAAGCCGCCGCTCTGGGTGCGGGCCTCGACGACCGGCGCGCCCAGGATGTCCTGGACGGCGTCGCGTACGGCGGCGGGCAGGTCGGCCCAGTGGTGGCGGAGGCCGGTGGCGGGCGGTGCGGTCACGGTCATGCGGCCATCCTTCCCACTCGCCGGGCGGGCGGGCCAGCGGATTTACGCGGGCGCGGCCGACAGCCCCTCAGTCCCCGGCGGGCCTGCGGATTCGCGGGGCCGCGGCCGGCAGCCCCTCAGTCGCCGGGCGGGCTCGACCGCGTCAGGGAGAGCAGGTCGCGGGCCGGGCCCGTGGGCCGGTGGCCCGCGGGCCAGACGGCGCGGAGCTGGCGGCGCAGGCGGACCCCGGCGATCGGGACCTTGACCAGGCGGCGGGCGGAGAGTTCCTCGCCGAGGGCCAGTTCGCTCAGGACGCAGGGCCCGGCGCCGCTCTCCGCCGCGCCCTTCACCGCCGTGGTGGAGGAGAGCTCCAGGAGCGGCTGGGCCAGGCCGCCGTGCACGGCGAGAGCGGCGTCCAGGACCTGGCGGGTGCCGGAGCCGTGCTCGCGCAGGATCAGCGGCGTCTCGGCCAGCTCCCGCGGGGTCAGCGGGGTGCGGCGGCGGGCCCAGCCGTGCGAGGGGCCGACCACGACGACGAGGCGGTCGTGCGCGATCACCGTGCCGTCGAGGCCCTCCGGCACGGACAGCCCCTCGACGAAGCCGAGATCCGCCTCGCCCGTCAGCAGGCGCTGCGCGACCACCGCGGAGTTGCCGGCGAGCAGCGACACCGCGGTGTCGGGCCGTTCGCCCCGCAGCGCTATCAGCCAGCCCGGCAGCAGGTATTCGGCGATGGTCATGGACGCGGCGACCCGCAGCCGGGAGTCGCGGCGGTCCCGCAGTGCCTGGGCGCCCGCGTCGAACGCCTCGGCGGCCTCGACGACCCGGCGTGCCCAGTCGGTGACGAGCGCACCCGCGTCCGTGAGGCGCGAGCCTCGGGGCGAGCGGTCGAGGAGGGCGAGGCCGAGTTGCCGTTCCATCGTGCGGATGCGGCTGCTGGCTGCGGGCTGGGTGATGCCCACGTCACGGGCGGCCCGTCCGAGACTCCCGTGCCGGGCGACGGCCAGGAGCAGCTCCAGCGCGCCGAGGTCGGGTACCCGGTGGGAGAGGAGTGCGGGCGCTTCGCTGGTCATAAGCCCACCTTATGACCTCATAGGCCGGGACTCCCTGGTGGGGGACGATCCGGAAGCCGAGAATCATGGCATGGCCATCTTTCCGCAGATCCGCACCGCTCCCCCGTACTCCGCCGCCGCCCGGCGGCCGGCGCTGCGGCACTTCGGCCCCAACTGGTACGCCACCGTCATGGGCACGTCGATCGTGGCGAGTGCGGGCGTCGCGCTCCCTGTGCACGTCCCCGGGCTGCGGGCTGCCTGCGCGACGGTGTGGGTGCTCTCCGCGGTCCTGCTCGCCGCCGTGCTGACGGCCCGGGCCGGGCACTGGGCCGCCCACCGCGACCAGGCCCGTGCGCATCTGCACGATCCCGCGGTCGCGCCGTTCTACGGCTGCCTCTCGATGGCCCTGCTGGCCGTCGGCGGGTCGGGGATGGTGGTGGGCCGGGACGTGATCGGCTCACAGGCGGCCCTGGCACTGGACGTGGCGCTGTTCACCGCCGGCACGCTGACCGGGCTGGCCGCCGCCGTGGCGATCCCGTATCTGATGATCGTCCGCCACCGGACGGAGCCGGGCACCGCGTCCCCCGTGTGGCTGCTGCCGGTGGTGGCGCCGATGGTGTCGGCCGCGCTCGGCCCTCTGCTGGTGCCGGAGCTGCCCGAGGGGCAGTGGCGGGAGGCGCTGCTGCTCGCCTGCTACGCGATGTTCGGGCTGAGTCTGCTGGCGACGCTGGTGATGCTGCCGCTGATCTTCGCCCGCCTCGTCCACCGGGGTCCGCTGCCGCTCGTGCTGACGCCCACCCTTTTCCTGGTGCTCGGCCCGCTGGGCCAGTCGACGACCGCGGTCAACGCGCTGGCCGATGTGGCGCCGGGTGCGATCCAGGCTCCGTACGCCTCCGCACTCGGTGCGTTCGCGGTGCTGTACGGGGTGCCGGTCATGGGGTTCGCCCTGCTGTGGCTGGCCCTGTCGGTCGCCCTGGTGGTGCGGGCGGCGCGGGGCGGGATGACGTTCGCCATGACGTGGTGGGGCTTCACCTTCCCCGTCGGTACGTGTGTGACGGGGGCCGCCGGTCTGGCCCGGCACACCGGTCTGACGGCGTTCACCTGGCTGGCCGTCGCCCTCTACGTGCTGCTGGTGACGGCCTGGGCGGTGGCCGGCGCACGCACGGTGCGCGGGCTGCTCAGTGGGGTGCTGCTCGCGGCCCCGCACAAGCCCGCGCCGACGGCCGCCCCCGCCGCCTGAGCGACGCCGCGCAGGAGGGGCGCCTCGCGGGTGGCGCGCCTCAGCGCCGCGGGTCGAACGTGGCGTCGATGTGCTCGGCGACCGCGACGAACAGCAGGCGGGTGCCGGGTACGGTGGCCCGCCAGCGGTGGCGCACCCCGCCGGAGAGGAACAGCGTGTCGCCGCGCTCCAGCCGGTAGGCCTGCCCCTCCGCCTCCACCTCGGCCGCGCCCTCCGCGACGTACATCACCTCGTCGTTGCGGTGCTGGAACTCGCGGCCGAGGTCGATCTCCCCGGTGAATTCGAGGGCACTGAGCTGATGGCGGCCGCGCACCACCCTGCGTACGCCGTCCTCCTGCCCGCCGCGCACCACGTCGACCGCGCGTGCGGAGTCCGCGGCGGCCCGCAGACGTGCGGTGGTGGTCTCCAGGGCGTCGGCGACCCGGTCCAGGGACCGGGCGCTGGGTCTGGCCCGTTCGTTCTCGATCTGGCTGAGGAACGGTACGGACAGGCCGCTGCGTGCGGCGACCGCGGCCAGGGTGAGTCCCAGGGATCTGCGCTGTCGGCGGACCGCGGCGCCCACCCGGAGTGTTTCCTTGTCGTCCATGTCCGGCTCCCTCCCGAGTCGCCATCCTTCCGGCTGCGAGCACCTTACGCACTCCGTTGCGCGAGGTCGGCCGGGAAAGAGTCGTCCGGACAGCCGGAAAGGGGTGGGCCCCGCCGTCGGCGGGGCCCACCCCTTCGTTGCCGCGGCCCCTGGTGGGGGCCGCCGGCGCCGTTACCGCTGGGGCGCCATCTTGTCCGCGATGCCCGGGTTCTTGTCCATCCAGGCCTTCACGGCTTCCTCCTCGTGACCCGCGCCGCGCTTCTGGATCTGGTTCTCCAGACCGGCGAGCTGGTCCTCGCTGAGCTTGAAGTCCTTGAACCACTTGGTCAGCTGCGGGTAGTTCCGCGGAAACTCCTTGGAGGCGATGGTGTGCAGCCGGTCGCCGTCACCGAAAGCCTTCTTCGGGTCCTGGAGCTTGGTCATCTTGTACTCGCTGTACGCCCAGTGCGGGGTCCACAGCACGACGGCGATGGGCTCCTTCTTGGCGTACGCGCGCTTCAGCTCGGCCAGCATGGCCGGCGTCGAGCCGTCGACGACCTTGTACTCCTTGTCCAGGCCGTAGCCCGGCAGCACGTTCTTCTTCAGGTTCTCCATCGTGGCGGTACCCGGTTCGATGCCGACGATCCGGCCCTTGAACTCCGAGCCCTTGCCCTTCAGGTCCGCCAGGGACTTCACGTCCTTGACGTAGTCGGGCACCGCGATCTCGATGGAGGTCGGGCCGTACCACGAGCCGATGTCGGTCAGCTTGGGGCCGTACTTGTCCCAGTAGTTCTTCTGGGTGTACGGCAGCCAGCCGTCGAACTGCACGTCGATCTGGCCGCGGGACATCGCGGCGTACATCGGCCCGACCTCGAACTGCTTGAGGTTGATCTTGTAACCGCGGTCCTCCAGGACGGCCTTCCACAGGTACGTGGCGGCGATGTCCTCCTCCCAGGGGAACCAGGCCATCTCGACGGCGCGGTCGCGCTCGTCCTTGCCGTTGGCACCCTTGGAGGTGGCGGCCTTCTTGACCGGGGTCCACTTGTCGGCGACGCCCGGGTTGGCTTTCAGCCACGTCCGGACGGCCTCCTGCTCCTTGCCGGAGCCGCTCTTCTGGATCTGCGCCTCAAGACTGGTGAGCTGGTCCTCGGTCATCTTGAAGTTCTTGAGCCAGTTGCCGACCTCGGGGTTGTCGGCCGCGAAACCCTTGCGGGTCAGCGTGTGGATGCCGTCGCCCTTGCCCCAGAGGTTCTTGGGGTCCTTGAGCTTGGTGAGGTCGTACTGGTTGTAGGCCCAGTGCGGCGACCAGAGAGGAACGACGATCGGTTCCTTCTTGGCGTACGCGCGCTTCAGCTCGGCCAGCATGGCCGGGGTGGAGCCGTCGACGACCTTGTACTCCTTGTCCAGGCCGTAGCCCGGCAGGATCTTGTCCTTGAGCAGGCCCATCTCACCGGCGCTCGGCTCGATGCCGACGATCCGGCCCTTGAAGTCGGACGCCTTGCCCTTCAGGTCGTCGAGGGAGTCGACGCCCTTCATGTACGAGGGAACGGCGAGCTCCAGGGAGGTCGGTCCGTACCAGGAGCCCATGTCCTCCAGGCGGTCCTTGTACTTCTTCCAGTACGACGCGTGGGTGACCGGAAGCCAGGAGTCGGTCTCGAAGTCGATCTGGCCGCCCGCCATGCCCGTGTAGAGGGCGCCGGCTTCGTACTGCTTGACGTCGACCTCGAAGCCGCGCTGCTCCAGCATCTCCTTCCAGAGGAAGGTGGAGGCGATGCCTTCGTCCCACGGGATGTAGCCCATGCTGATCTTCTTGCCGGCCCCGATGTTCTTGGGGTCGGAGGCCGCGGTGCTGTCCTTGTCCGAGGAACCGAACATGCCCATGCCGCCGGCGACGAGGGCGAGGACCACGATGCCGACCAGGGCGACGACGGGCTGCGGGCGGTAGTTCCACACCTTCAGCCCACCGGTCACCGCCTGCGCCTTGGCGAGCGCGCGGCGGGCGAGCGGGGAGACCTCGCGGCCCAGGGCGCTGGTCATGCGGTCCAGGTACATCGCCAGGACGACGATGGAGACGCCGGCCTCGAAACCGAGGCCCACGTCGACGTTGCCGATGGCGCGGTAGACGGAGCCGCCGAGGCCGCCGCCGCCGACCATGCCGGCGATGACCACCATGGACAGGCCCAGCATGATGACCTGGTTGATGCCCGCCATGATCGTGGGCAGCGCCAGCGGCAGCTGCACCCGCAGCAGGGTGTTGCGCGAGGTGGTGCCGAAGGCCTCGGCCGCCTCGACGAGTTCACCGTCGACCTGGCGGATGCCGAGCTCGGTCATCCGGACGCCCGGGGGCAGCGCGAAGATGATGGTGGCGATGATCCCGGGGACCACTCCGACGCCGAAGAAGATGACGCCGGGGATCAGGTAGACCATGGCGGGCATGGTCTGCATGAAGTCGAGGACCGGCCGGGTCACCGCGCTGACGGTCTTCGAGCGGGACGCCCAGATGCCCAGCGGTATCGCCAGGACCAGCGTCACGATGGTCGCGACGAGCACCAGGGTCAGGGTGTCCATCGCTTCGTCCCACAACTCGACGGAGTCGATGAGGGCGAAGCCGACGAACGCGAGCACACCGGCGAGCAGGCCGCGCAGCCACCAGGCGATGACGGCGACGATGCCCGCGAAGAGCAGGGGGGCGGGGGCGGAGAGAACGGTGGCGATGCCGTCGAACATGCCGCTCACGACGGAGCTGATGGCGTCGAAGAGCCAGGCCAGGTGGGTCTGGAGCCAGTCGACGGCGGAATCGACCCAGTCGCCGAGGTGGAGCCTAAACACTGGCCACCTTCTTCAGCGTGGTCTGGGCGTCCGCGGGAGCCTCGGCGGGAGTCATCGGCTCGCCGAGCACGGCGAGCAGCCGGGCTCGCGGCACGACGCCGACGAGCTTGCCCTTGTCGTCGGTCACGGCGACCGCGACCCCGCTCTGCGAGCAGGGGGTGAACAGCTCGATGATCGGGGTGGACTCGGCGACGGTGGCCGGGGCCTCCCTCAGGACGTCGGCGGGCGTACGCAGTTCCCTGCCGTCGTCCGTCCTGGTGCCCATCACGGTGTGCGGCTCGGCCATGATGGCGCCCGCGGTCAGCACCCGGGAGCGGTCGACGTCCTGGGTGAAGGAGGCGACGTAGTCGTTGGCCGGGGTGACGAGGATGTCCTCGGCGGTGCCGAGCTGGACTATCTCGCCGTCGCGCATCACCGCGATGCGGTCGCCGAGGCGCATGGCCTCGTTGAGGTCGTGGGTGATGAAGACGATGGTCTTCTTCAGCCGCTTCTGCAGTTCCAGGAGCTGGTCCTGCATGTCGCGCCGGATCAGCGGGTCGAGCGCGCTGAAGGACTCGTCCATGAGGAGCAGGTCGGCGTCGGTGGCGAGCGCGCGGGCGAGGCCCACGCGCTGCTGCATGCCGCCGGACAGCTCGTCGGGCCAGGACTCCTCCCAGCCGGCGAGGCCGGTCATCTCCAGCGCCTCCGTGGCGCGGCGGTTGCGCTCGGCGCGCGGCACGCCCTGCACCTCGAGGCCGTAGCCGGCGTTCTCCAGAACGCTCCGGTGGGGGAAGAGCGCGAAGTGCTGGAACACCATGCTGATCTTGGTGGAGCGCACGTGGCGCAGCTCGGCGGGGCTCAGGGCGGTCAGGTCCTGGCCGTCGAAGAGCACCTGGCCGGCCGTGGGCTCCAGCAGCCCGTTGAGCATGCGCAGCAACGTGGACTTGCCGGATCCGGACAGGCCCATCACTACGAAGATCTGGCCCGGTTCCACGGTGAACGATGCGTCAATCACCGCTGCGGTCGTTCCGTCGGCGCGCAGCTCGTCGCGGTCCGTGCCGCTCTCGAGCTTCTGCACGGCTTGATCGGGTCGTCTGCCGAACACTTTGTACAAGTGCTCGGCTTGCAGCCTTGACACATACACCTCACGCGTTGAACCGAAAACGGTCTGCCACCCCCGCCGGCAGACCGTGGAGCGGTGCGGATTCGGTCCGCATGGCACGTGCACTAGTTGAAAATGCGACGTGGTTCGCTCCGATGGCGCGCCTGCCCCCGCTTACACGAAGCAAACGCAAGAGTGACCCAGCTCACAGAAGAGTGCCTCCGGGGCGGGAACCGCGTCCGCGGCGGCCACTGTCGGTGGGGTGCGGCATCATCGGGGTGTGACGCGACGCCTGATGCTCCTCGACACCGCCTCCCTCTACTTCCGCGCCTACTTCGGGGTGCCCGACTCGGTGCGCGCGCCGGACGGGACACCGGTCAACGCCGTGCGCGGACTCCTCGACTTCATCGGCCGGCTGGTGCAGGACCACCGACCGGACGATCTGGTCGCCTGCTGGGACGCGGACTGGCGGCCGCAGTGGCGGGTGGACCTGATCCCCTCGTACAAGGCGCACCGCGTCGCGGTGGAGACGGGCGCCGGCCTGCCCGACGAGGAGGAGACACCCGACACGCTCGCCCCGCAGGTGCCGATTATCGCGGCCGTCCTCGACGCGCTGGGCATCGCCCGGGTCGGCGTCGCGGGGTACGAGGCCGACGACGTGATCGGCACGCTGACCGGCCTGGCGACCGGCCCGGTCGACATCGTCACCGGCGACCGCGACCTCTACCAGCTGGTGGACGACGCCCGCGAGGTGCGGGTGCTCTACCCGCTGAAGGGCGTCGGCACCCTCCAGATGACGGACGAGGCCTGGCTCCGCGAGAAGTACGGGGTGGCCGGCTCCGGCTACGTCGATCTGGCGCTGCTGCGCGGCGACCCGAGCGACGGGCTCCCGGGCGTTCCCGGCATCGGCGAGAAGACCGCGGCGAAACTGCTGGACGCGTTCGGCGACCTGGCCGGGATCATGGCCGCGGTCGATGATCCGGCCGCGAAGCTGACACCCTCGCAGCGCAAGCGGCTCGACGAGGCCCGTGACTACGTGGCCGTCGCGCCGACCGTCGTCCGGGTCGCCGGTGACGTACCCCTGCCGGAATTCGACCCCGCACTGCCGTCCGAACCACGCGATCCGGCGACGCTCGAAGCACTCGCGGACCAGTGGGGACTGGGCGGGGCCCTGCAGCGCCTGCTCTCCGTCCTTGACGCCTGAGCGGTCCACCGCCTCCACACCGTCCATGCGAGGTGTTAGCTTAGGTAACCCTAAGACCGATGGTCGCGAGTAGCGGGCCACCGGTCCGGTATCCGGAGCAGGGAGACAATCTCGTGGCAGAACGACCGGCGCGGCGGGCACCCAAGGCGCAGGGTGCGCAGGTCCTGCGCACCGAGCAGATCACCCCGCACATGATCCGGGTGGTGCTCGGTGGTGACGGTCTCGCCGACTTCACGCTGTCCGGCTTCACCGACCACTACGTCAAGCTGTGCTTCGCCCCCGAGGGCGCCGACTACGCGCACCCCTTCGACATGGCCCGCATCCGCGAGGAGTTCCCGCGCGAGCTCTGGCCCACGACCCGTACGTACACGGTGCGTTCCTGGGACCCGGACAGCCGGGAGCTGGCGATCGACTTCGTGGTGCACGGCGACGAGGGCCTCGCCGGCCCGTGGGCGGCCCGCGCGGCAGCGGGTGACCAGGTGACCTTCCTGGGCCCCGGCGGCGGTTACGCCCCCGACGCCTCGGCCGGCTGGCACCTTCTGGTGGCCGACGAGAGCGCGCTGCCCGCCGTGGCCGCGGCGTTGGAGCAGATGCCCGCGGGCACGGTGGCCCACGCCTTCATCGAGGTCGCCGACGCCTCGGAGGAGCAGAAGATCGCGTCGCCGGACAGCGTCGAGGTCACCTGGCTGCACCGGGGCGATCGTCCGGTGGGCGAGGCGCTCACCGCCGCGGTGAAGGAGCTGGAGTTCCCCGCGGGCGACGTCCAGGCGTTCGTCCACGGCGAGGCCGGCTTCGTCAAGGAGATCCGCCGCCACCTGAGGCTCGACCGCGGGATTCCGCTGCCGCAGCTGTCGATCTCCGGCTACTGGCGGCTCGGCCAGAACGACGACACCTGGCGCTCCGTCAAGCGCGAGTGGAACGAGCAGGTGGAGCGCGAGCAGGAGAACGCCGCGTAGTCCCTGCCGACGAAACGCCCTGTGCCCCGGTCCGTGGACCGGGGCACAGTCGCGATCCCGTTCGCGCCGCCGGCGCCGTTGGGGCGCCATCCATCAGACGGACTTCCGGTACGAGCGTCAGACGGACTTCTGGTACGAGCGTCAGACGGACTTCTGGTACGAGCGGAAGGTGCGGGTCGACAACCAGACCGCGACGACGGCGAGCACCAGCAGCGCTCCCCCGCGACTGAGCACGAGACCCACGTCCGGATCCGCCGTCAGGGCGGAGCGGCCCGCCACCATCGCCCAGTTGACCGGGTTGAAGTCGGCGATGTGCCGCATCCAGGACGGCATCTGGCCCGGGGCCATGAAGGAGGTGGAGAGGAAGGTCAGCGGCAGGAGCAGGAAGGTGTTGATGCCGATGATCGACTCCCGCTGCCGGACCAGCATGCCCAGCGCGTTGGACAGTGCGCCGAACACCGTACCGAGCAGGATCGAGGCGAGGACCAGGATCAGCAGGCCGCCCACCCCGCCCGGGTAGGAGGCACCCGCGGCCCGGCCGAGCAGGACGATGATCACGGACTGCACCGCCGTGCTGATGCCGTTCTGCACGACGTTGGCGTTCATCAGCGCGTTGCGGCTGACGGGCGTCGTCAGGAAGCGGTTGAGCGTGCCGCGCTCGATCTCCTCCAGGGTGCCCATTCCGGCCCACATGCTCGACCCCAGGGCGCTCATCACGACGATGCCGGGGATCAGGTAGTCCAGGTAGGACGTGGTGCCGAAGCCGCCGAGTTCGACGACCTTCCTGAAGAGGTTGCCGAACAGGAACAGCCAGATCACCGGCTGGATCAGGGAGATCACCAGGAAGACCGGCTGTCTGAGGATCGCCATGAGCTGGCGCTGGGTCATGTACCAGGTCTGGGCGCATGCCTGACTGCTCATCGGGTGCCTCCTGCGGCGGCCGGTACGGGGGCGCTGTCCGGGCCTTCGGCCTCCGCCTCGGAGAAGCGGCGGCCGGCGTACCGCAGATAGACGTCGTCGAGGGACGGGCGGGCGACGGTGGCCGCCGCCACGGCCGCTCCGGCCCGCTCCAGGGCGGCGAGCAGTACCGGGACGGCGGCCGCCCCGTCCTCTGCGCGGACACTGACCCGGCGGCCGTCGACCAGCACCTCGTACACACCGGGCAGTCCGGCGAGTGCGGCGGTGGCGGCCTCGCGGTCGCCGTCGGCGCGCAGCTCCATGTGGACGGCGTCGCCTCTCAGTTCGCCCTTGAGGTCGTCGGGGGTGCCCTCGACGACGATGCGGCCGCGGTCGACGATCGCGATGCGTTCGGCGAGCCGGTCGGCCTCCTCCAGGTAGTGCGTGGTCAGCACTATGGTGAGGCCCTCCTCACCGGCCAGCCGGGAGATCTCCTCCCACATCGCCGTGCGGGCCTCCGGGTCGAGGCCCGTGGTGGGCTCGTCGAGGAAGAGGACCTCGGGTCGGTGGACGAGGCCGAGTGCCACGTCGAGTCGGCGCCGCATCCCGCCGGAGTACCCCTTGACCTGGCGTCTCCCGGCGTCCGCGAGGTCGAAGCGGTCCAGCAGCTCATCGGCCCGGCGCTGGACGGCGGTGCCGCGCAATCCGTACAGCCGGCCTTGCAGGACCAGATTCTCCCGGCCGGTGGCGACGGGGTCGGCGCCGGACTTCTGAGCGACCACGCCGATGGCGCGGCGGACCCGGTCGGGGTGTCGCAGGACGTCGTGTCCGGCGACGGACGCGGTCCCGGAGTCCGGGCGGGCGAGGGTGGTGAGGATCTTCACGGTGGTGGACTTCCCGGCCCCGTTGGGCCCGAGGAGGCCGAAGACGGTGCCGGGAGCGACGGTGAGGTCCATCCCGCTGAGTGCGGTGACGTCACCTGGATAGGTCTTGATCAGCTGCCGCGCCTGGACGGCGGGCGCACGGGTGCTCATGACGGAGCTCTCCTGTGGTCGGCGGGGCACTCGGGTGTCCGAGTGCGGGGTGTCTCGCCGAGCCGGTCCGCGCGTGATGTGCCGGGCTATCCTGGGTGTGCCGCACCTCGATCGCCTGGCGTGCCTTCACGGCTTGTCCGGTCCGGGGTCCGAGACCCTGGCGGGCGCTGCGCCAACAGCTCCCGCCGGGGTCCGCTTCTTCTCCTGGTCCGTCCCTCCCGTCACACCGTGTGGCCGGGATCGAGGACAATGTCCCGTTCGTCCAGGTCCTGCCAGTCCCGGGGCATCTCACCGGTCTCGTGGAAGGCCTTCCATTCCTCGATTCCACTGATGCTGGAGTCGGCGAGCTCCTTGCGGAAGCCCCTGATCCACTCCAGCTGGGCCTCGATCATGTGGAGCTGGTACTCGCTCTCCACGACGAAGACCCGGGGCAGCAGGTCCCCCAGCTGGGTGAGCACGCCCCGCAGCGCCGCGGCCCGGACGTTCTGCGCCTGCTCCCGGTCCTGCAGCAGCTCCGCCACCTCGTCCGGCGGCAGTACCGGGAGGAGCGACAGGGCGGTGTCGAACACGGGGAACTCGTCCACCGGCACCGCGATCAGGTCGGACAGCCAGTCCAGCATCTCGGTGCGCCCGGCCTCGGTGATGCCGTACAGCGTGCGCTCCGGGCGGTTGCCCTGCCGCTGCACGCCGGTGACCTCCACATAGCCGTGCTTCTCCAGGTTCTGGACCACGGTGTAGAGCGAGCCGAAGTTGATCTTGACGCTGTGTTCCTTGCCCCGCCGACGGAGGGTCTGGGCGATCTCGTACGGGTGCATGGGCCGCTCCGAGAGCAGCACCATCACCGTGAGCGCCAGCGGATTGCCGAGCTTGCGCCGCTTGGCCACCGCCCTCACCCCCTTCACTTCGCCGTCGAATACTCGTGACCGAACATATCGCGAGTGCCGAGGTGCGTCAACCGCGATGTATCGCGAATTCAGCAGGGCGTGGAAGGATTGCGCTTCTGACCAATCCACGCTGCCACCGGCTCCGAATCACCACCGCAGACCGATGTACCTCTGGGAGGAAGCCCGCGTGAAAGAAGCCGTCTACATCAGCGGACCGGCCTCGGCGGGGCCGGATCTCCAGGAACTCCTGGGGATGGTCGCCCGGGGCGATCAGGACGCCTTCTCCCAGGTGTACGAGGCGGTCTGCGGGCCGGTGCTGGGACTGGTGCGCAGCGTTCTGCGCGATCCCGCGCAGTCGGAGGAGGTGGCGCAGGAGGTGCTGGTCGAGGTGTGGCGCACGGCCTCACGCTTCCAGGCGGCCCGTGGAAGCGCCATGAACTGGGTGCTGACGCTGGCCCACCACCGGGCGGTGGACCGGGTGCGCTCGGCGGAGGCGACGGCGGCCCGCGAGCACAAGGCGGCGCTGCTCGACCGCACACCCGCCTTCGACGACGTCACCGAACAGGTCGAGACCCGGCTGGAGCGGGAGCAGGTACGCCGCTGCATGCGGACGCTCTCCGAACTGCAACGGGAGTCGGTCACGCTCGCGTACTACCGCGGGCTGACCTATCGCGAGGTGGCCGAGCTCCTCGCCGCACCGCTCGGAACGATCAAGACTCGACTGCGCGACGGACTCATCCGGCTGCGCGACTGCCTCGGGGTGAGCTCATGAGCGACGCCGGACTGCACACACTGACCGGGGCCTACGCCCTGCACGCCCTCCCGGACTCCGAACGCCGCGATTTCGAGCGGCACCTGGGCAACTGCGAGGCCTGCTCCGTGGAGGTGCTCGAGTTCTCGGAGACCGCGACCCGGCTGGGGCTCGCCGTCTCCGCCGCGCCGCCCCAGGAGCTGCGCGAGCGGGTGATGCGGGAGATCGCGACCGTACGCCAGGAGCCGCCGGCCACCGGCCGCCGCGCGCACACGAGCGCCTCCGGACGCGACGGCGCGGGCCGGACCCGGCGGTGGCCGGCGTTCGCGCTCGCCGCGAGCCTGGCCGCGGCGGCCGGATTCGGCGGCGTCGCGGTGTGGCAGAACCAGGAGGCCCAGGACGCCCGGCAGGAGGCGCGTGCCACGCAGGAGCGGAGCGAGCAGCTCGCCCAGGTTCTCGCCGCGCCCGACGCGCGGTCGCGGTCCGGGAAGCTGGAGGACGGTGCGACGGGAACCGTGGTGGTCTCGCGGAGTCAGGACCGCGCCGTGTTCCTGGCCTCGGGTCTGAGCGAGGCACCCAGCGGCAAGGTCTACCAACTGTGGTTCGACGACGACGGCACGATGCGTCCGGCGGGCCTGATGCGGGCGTCGGGCGAGGGCGACTCCTCGGCGACGTACGCGGCCCTGCTCGACGGCCCGGTGGACGGGGCCTCCGGCATGGGCGTCACCGTCGAACCCGCGGGCGGCTCGGCGCAGCCCACGTCGGCCCCGCTGGCCCTGATGAACCTGCCGGCGTGAGAAGGCGCCCGGCCGCGCGGGACGAGGCCGGGCGCGATCACTCAGCCGCGGGCCGGGCGCGATCACTCAGCCGCGGGCCGGGCGCGATCACTCAGCCGCGGGGCGGGCGCGGCAGGAAGCCACTGGTCCTGGCCCGGTACGCGGCGAACCCGGGCCGCTCGGCCATGTGCCGCTCCAGGAGCGCCTTTCCGCTGCCGCCGATGAGCAGGAAGCTCATCAGCACGGGTGACACCAGCGTGGCGGCGGCCGCCCCCGGCGCCGGGCAGACGATCAAAAACAGGCCCCACCACACGCAGAAGTCACCGAAGTAGTTCGGATGCCGGGTCCAGGCCCACAGACCGCGGTCCATGATCTTCCCGCGGTTGGCCGGATCGGCCTTGAACCTCGCCAACTGGTGGTCGCCCACGCCTTCGAAGACCAGGCCCACGGTCCACAGTCCGGCACCCGCCCAGGCCCACACCCCGGCCTCTCCCGTCAGGTATCCGGCCGCCTGCACCGGGAGCGAGATCACCCAGACCAGGGCGCCCTGAAGCAGGTACACCTTTCGCAGGGCGTAGAGGTCCGGGTTGCCCGGCGCCTTGGCGAGCATCGCCTCGTACCGCGGGTCCTCGCCGTGGCCGCGCCCGCGCACGGCGATGTGCCAGGCCAGACGCAGCCCCCAGACCGCCGTGAGCGCGGTGACCAGAAGACGGCGCGTGTCGTTCCCGTCCCCCGCCGCCATGACGCAGGACACGAGGGCGACGGCGGTGAACCCCAGCCCCCAGGCGATGTCCACGACGCGGTGCACACCCTTGTGCCGGCCGACGGCGAACGTGGCGAGCATGACAGCGAGCGCCGCGCCCGCGCATGGCGCCAGCCCCTGCGCGAACGCCGCCCACGAGAAGCCGCTCATCCCGCGAGCCCGGCCGTCGACCCGTCGCGGGCGGCTGGCACCTCGGCCGGCGCCGCGTACCAGCCGCTCCGGGTGGCCGGCATCCCGGCCGCGCCGGTCTCCTCGGGCCGTACGGAGAGGATCTGGTCCACCCCCATCCGCCGCTCATCGAACGCGAGGGCGCCACCGGCCAGATAGAGCCGCCACACCCGCACCGTCTCCTCTCCGACGAGGTCCGTGATCTCCTGCCGGCGCTCCTCCAGGGTGTGCCGCCACGCGTCGACGGTCCGGACGTAGTGCTCGCGCAGCCCCTCGACGTCACGCACCTCCAGACCCGCGTCCTCCAGCAGCGCGACCGTCTCCCCGAGCGGGCGCATGTGCATGTCGGGCGCGATGTACGACTCGATGAAGGCACCGCCGCCCGGGGCGTCGCGCCCCCGCGACATCTGCTGGACGAGCACCCGGCCGCGCGGGCGCACCATGGCGTGCAGCGTCCTCGCGAAGGCCGGGTACTGGGCGTCCCCGACGTGCTCGCCCATCTCCACGGTGGACACCGCGTCGTACCCGCCCTCGTGGCCCGGCGCCCGAGCGATGTCGCGGTAGTCGCGGCAGCGGACCTCGACGAGGCTCTCCAGGTTCCGTTCGGCCACCTGCTGGCGCACGTACGCGGCCTGCTCCCGGGCGAGGGTGACCGCGGTGACGCGGACGCCGTGCCGCTGCGCGGCGTGCAGTGTCAGCGATCCCCAGCCGCAGCCGATGTCCAGCAGCCGGGCGCCGGGGACGAGTCCGAGTTTGCGGCAGATCAGTTCGAGCTTGTCGCGCTGCGCGTCCGCCGGGCCGTAGCCGGGGGCGTCGCTCGTCCAGTAGCCGCAGGAGTAGGCCATCGTCTCGTCGAGCAGCAGGGAGTAGAAGGCGTTGGACAGGTCGTAGTGGTGGCTGATGGCGGCCCGGTCGCGGGTCCTGCTGTGCGGGACGCCGTGGAGTCCCGCCCGGGCGGCGGGCACCGGTGGCCGGGGCCCGACGGCGCCCATGCGCAGTACGGTGCCGACCGCCCGCAGCCGCCCGCCGACGCCGGGGCGGGGCGGCCGCAGTCCGCGCTCGCGCACCGCGTGGCGCATCGCCCGCAGGCCGGCGGCCAGGTCTCCTTCGACATCCACGTCGCCGGTGATGTAGGCCTCGGCGAGACCGAGTTCGCCCGGTGCCCACAGGAGCCGGCGCAGCGCGCGGCGCGAGCGGACGTGGACCAGGGGGCCGTCGGCGGCCCCGGTCTCACTGCCGTCCCACATCCTCACCCTGACCGGGAGTTCACCGCCGAGCAGCTGCTCGACGAGGGGTTCGAGGCGTTGCGCCGCGCCGGGGGCTGCGGCCTGCTTGCCGGTGACTGTCATCGTGCCGGTTCCTGTCGGGTCAGCAGCATCTGCTGCACATGGAGGTAGCCGGAGCGGAATCCCGCTTCGGAGTAGGCCAGGTAGAAGGTCCACATACGACGGAAGGTGGCGTCGAAGCCGAGCGCGTCGACGTCGGCGGCCCGTTCGGTGAACCGTTCGCGCCACAGCCGCAGGGTCTCGGCGTAGTGCGTGCCGAAGTCGTCGCGGCGCTCGATGCGCAGGGCGGTGTGTGCGGCCGTGACCTCTTCGACGGCCTCGACGGAGGGGAGCAGTCCGCCGGGGAAGATGTACTTCTGGATCCAGGTGTACGTCTTCCGGGCGGCGCGCATCCGGTCGTCGGGCATGGTGATGGCCTGCAGGGCGATCTTGCCGCCGGGGGCGAGCCGCCGGTCCAGGGTGCGGAAGTACACCGGCCAGAACTCCGCGCCGACCGCCTCGATCATCTCGACGCTGACGATGGCGTCGTACTGCCCGTCGACGTCCCGGTAGTCGCAGAGCCGGACCTCGACGCGGTCCTCGCATCCGGCGTCCCTGATCCGCCGGCGGGCCAGCTCCTGCTGTTCCCCGGAGAGCGTGACGGACAGGACGCGGGCGCCCCGGGCGGCGGCACGGATCGCGAGCTCGCCCCAGCCGGTGCCGATCTCCAGGAGTGAGGTGCCGGGACCGACTCCGGCGAGGTCGAGCAGCCGGTCGATCTTGCGGTGCTGGGCGGCGGGCAGCAGGGCGTGCTCGGCCGGGAAGCCGCGGAAGAGGGCGGCGGAGTAGCTGAGCGTGTCGTCGAGGAAGAGCGCGAACAGTTCGTTGGACAGGTCGTAGTGGTGGCTGATGTTGTCCCGTGCGCCCTCCTGCGTGCCGAGCTGTCCGGCGGGACGGCGGGGGGCCCAGAGTCCGCGCAGCCGCTGGAGGGACGGCGGGATCAGGGTGGCGACGTGGTCGGCGAGGACGGTCAGGACCCCCACCAGGTCGGGTGAGTCCCACTCCCCCGCCATGTACGACTCGCCGAATCCGATCAGGCCGTCATCCCCGATCCTGCGGAAGAACGTGGCGGGGTCGCGGATGTCCATCAACGGGCCCCCGAGCCCCAGCTGTTCGGCTCCCGCCAGGCTCACCCGCAGCGGGAGCCCGGCCAGTGCGTGGCGGACGAGCCGTTCGGCGACGGTGGCCCGCAGCCGGGACGCGCGCGGCGGCCGCACGGTGCCGGGGCCGCGGCGGCCGGGATCGGCGGCCGCCGTGGCGCGCGCGGGAGGTGAGGAGGGGGACGGGGAGTGGGACGTGGACAGGCTCACTGCATTCCTTCCTGGGTGCGGTGGTGCGGACGCGGCTGTACGGGCAGTCCGCGCACGAGGAGGCGGATGCCGTGCAGCCGGATGGCGGCCGAGGCGACGGCCGTGGACCAGGGGTGGCGGACGGCGAGCCGCATCAGCGCCCCGGGGGTGGCCGGCTGCCGTACGCCCCGGACCGTGGCGGTGAACGGCCGGAGGCCGGCCCTCTCCAGATGGACGGTCAGCGCGAGCCGGGGCCCGGGCTCGGGCAGGCGCATCCGGTAGTCGCCGTCGACCGCGAAGAACGGCGACACGTAGAACTCCTTGCCGGTGTCCGCACGGCCCGATCCGTCCGGGCGCAGCAGGTAGCAGTGGCGTTCGCCGTACGTGTTGTGCACTTCGGCGACCGTGCAGAGCGGGGTGCCGTCGGCACGGCGGCACCAGTAGACGGTCAGGGGATTGAAGACGTGGCCCAGGACCCGGGCCTGGGTGAGCATCCGCACGGATCCGTCGGCGAGTTCGATGCCGTGGGCGGTCAGGAACCGGTCGAGGCCGGCCCGGACGGTCGGGGCCGTACCGCCGAAGTGATCGCGTGGATCGAAGCCGGCCAGCAGGCGCAGGGGGCGGGGCAGGGGCGGGGGCGCGTCGGGGTCGATCAGCCACAGGTAGGTGCGGTGCCGGAAGGCGTACCTGCCGGGTGCGGTCCGTACGTGCGTGATCGTGCAGGGGTAGAGGGCGTTCACCAGTCCACCCCCAGCGCCGCTGCCGCCTCGGCCCCCGAGCGGCAGCCGTCCTCGTGGAATCCCCAGCCGTGGTACGCCCCCGCGTAGGCGGTGACCGGGCCGGACAGTGCGGGGAGCCGGGCCTGCGCGGCCACCGACCCGGGGGTGAAGACGGGGTGTTCGTAGACCATCCGGGCACGGACCAGGCCGGGGGCGACACGGTCGGCGCCGTTCAGCGTGACGACGAAGGTCTCGGGGGCGTCCAGCCGCTGGAGCCGGTTCATGTCGTAGCTGACGGTGACGTGGGCCGCGTCGGCGGAGCAGGACGGCATCAGGTAGTTCCAGGACGCGCGGGCTCCGCGGGCCGTCGGCAGCAGCCCGGTGTCGGTGTGCAGCAGGGTGGGGTTGCGCGAGTAGCGGAAGGCGCCCAGGGTGCGGGACTCCTCGTCGGTCGGGTCCGCGAGGATGCGCAGCGCCTGGTCGGGGTGGGTGGCGATGACCACGGAGTCGAACGGCTCCGTGGTGTCGTCGGCGGTGACGATGTCGACGCCCTCCGCGTGGCGGCGCACGGCACGGACCGGGGTCGCGGTACGGACGGCGGCGAGCCGCTTGGTCACCCGCTCGACGTAGGCACCCGACCCGCCGGTGACGGTCCGCCACACCGGGGAGCCGCCGACCGCGAGCATCCCGTGGTGGTCCATGAAGCGGAAGAGGTAGCGGGCGGGGTAGCGCATGGCGGTCACCGGGTCGCAGGACCAGACCGCGGAGACCACGGGGGTCAGGAAGTGGGCGGTGAAGTACCGGGAGAACCGGCCACGGGCGGCAAAGTCGCCGAGCGTCATCGCGTCCGCGTCCGGCCCGCCGTCCGTCAGCAGGCGCCGGGCGGCCCGGTGGAAGCGGGGGACGGCGGCCAGCATCCGCAGGTAGGCGGGGCCGAGGACCGATGCCGGCCGGGCGAGGAGACCGGCCGGGCCGCGGGCGCCCGCGTACTCCAGGCCACAGCCCTCGCACCGTACGGACATGCTCATCTCCGACTCCTGCGTCGGGACGGCCAGTTCCGCGAAGAGCCGCAGCAGATGCGGATAGGTGCGCCGGTTGTGCACGATGAAGCCGGAGTCCACGCGGTGGATCCGGCCGTCCGAGGCCGGCAGGTCGTGCGTGTGCGCGTGACCGCCCACCCGGTCGTCCGCCTCGAACAGCGTGACGTCGTGGGCCCTTTGCAGGATGTGGGCGGCGGTCAGTCCCGCCACCCCGCTCCCCACGACGGCCGTGCGTCGCCGGCTGTCTGTCATTGCGCCTCCTCCGCTTACCGGCACCGGCCCCTGCTCGTTCCGTCAGGAGGAGCGGCGATGCCTTTCGGCTGTGGTTCGTTACCGGTCGCGCCGCGGATTGGCGGGGAGCAACTCTCATTCATTCGGGTGACAGACCAATCCGCCGGGCGTCCTGGGACGAATCCCGGTTGTGAGTGAAGATCGGAACGACACACGGAACGGGGCCCAGGGGTCCCGGCGGGCCCGCTGGGCACGCGCGGCCTTCGCCGCGCTCAGCGGTCTGATCGCCGGGTTCTGCGCCCTGGCCGTCGCCGAGCTGGTCGCGGCGGTCGTCCGTCCCGAGGCGGGGCCGGTCGCGGCGGTGGGCGGTGCGGTGATCGACCGCACTCCCCCGGCGCTCAAGGACTTCGCCGTACGGAACTTCGGCACGAACGACAAGCTGGTTCTGCAACTCGGCATCCTGGCCCTGCTGGCGGTCTTCGCCATGGCGGTCGGCCTGCTGGCGCTGCGTCACCGGCTGATCGGCTCGGCGGCCGTACTGGTCTTCGGAGTGGTCGGGGCAGTAGCGGCGGTCGGGCGGCCGGAGGGCCGCCTGTCCGACGCCCTGCCCTCGGTGGTGGGTGCCGTGGTGGCCGCGGGAGTGCTGTATCTCCTGGCCGGACGGCTGACGCCGGTTCCCGTTCCCTCCCCCGCGGCTGGCGGGAGGGACGGGGAGCCGGCCCACGGCACCTTCGACCGGCGCGGCTTCGTCATCGCGGCGAGCGCCGCGGCGGCGGCGTCGGCCGGCGCCGGACTGCTGGGACGGCGGCTCACGTCCGCCGTCCAGGCCGGGGCCGCCGCCTCACGTGACGACCTGGTGCTGCCCGTACCCGACTCGGCGGCGCCGGCCGTACCCGCGGGCACCGATCTGCGCCTGCGCGGTCTGAGCTCGTTCGTCACCCCGAACAAGAGCTTCTACCGGGTGGACACGGCGTTGGTCGTACCACGCGTCGACGCCGGCGGGTGGCGGCTGAGGATTCACGGCAAGGGCGTGCGCAAGCCCCTGACGCTCAGCTTCCAGGACCTGCTGCGCAGGGAGATCATCGAGCGCGACATCACCCTGACCTGCGTCTCCAACGAGGTGGGCGGACCGTACGTCGGCAACGCCCGGTGGATCGGCGTGCGTCTGGCCGATCTGCTGCGGGAAGCGGGGGTGAAGCCTCCGTCCCGGGGCGGCGGCGCCGACCAGATCGTGGCGCGTTCGGTGGACGGCATGACGATCGGCACCCCGGTCGAGGACGTCATGGACGGGCGCGACGCGCTGCTCGCCCTCGGCATGAACGGTGAGCCGCTGCCCTTCGAGCACGGCTTCCCTGTCCGGATGGTCGTTCCCGGCCTGTACGGATACGTGTCGGCCTGCAAATGGATCAAGGACATCGAACTCACCACGTTCGACGACTACGACGCCTACTGGGTCAAGCGGTCCTGGTCGCGGCAGGCCCCCATCAAGACGGAGTCCCGTATCGACACTCCGCGCCCCTTCGCCTCCCCGAAGTCCGGCACGATCCCGGTCGCCGGGGTCGCCTGGGCCCAGCACCGCGGCATCCAGCGGGTCGAGGTCCGGGTGGACGGCGGCCCGTGGAACACCGCGCGGCTGGCGGCCGAGGACAGCCGGGACACCTGGCGCCAGTGGGTGTGGGAATGGCCGGCCACCTCCGGCAGCCACACCCTCGAGGTCCGCGCGACGGACCGTACCGGCGCCACGCAGACCGACCGGCGCGTCGGCACCGTACCCAACGGTGCGACGGGCTGGCACTCGGTGGTGGTCGACGTGTCCTGAGCGGCCGCCCCACCTCCCCACCACCTCGCCTTCACGAGAAGGCTTTTCCCTTCACCTACCGAACCGACTACGCAACGTGACTCTCCAGTCACCCCTGCATACCCATCAGGAGAACCATCATGAAGGTCACCCACGCCCGTCGCGCCGCTGTCGCCCTCTCGGCGGCGGTCATCCTGCCCCTGGCCCTGACGGCCTGCTCCAGCGACTCCAAGGACAGCGCGTCCGGCTCCTCCGCGAGTTCGGCGAAGCCCTCGGAAGCCGCCTCGACGCCCGCCGACGACACCGCCGCCATGAACGAGCCCTTCGGACCGGCCTGTTCGACGGTCCCGAAGGACGGCGCGGGCTCCTTCGACGGCATGGCGAAGGACCCGGTCGCCACGGCCGCCTCCAACAACCCCGCCCTCTCCACGCTCGTCACCGCGGTCAAGAAGGCCGGTCTGGTCGACACGCTGAACAACGCGCAGAACATCACGGTGTTCGCCCCGACCAACGACGCCTTCGCGAAGGTCCCGAAGGCCGACCTGGACAAGCTGCTCGCCGACAAGGCCGCGCTCACCAAGGTCCTCACCTACCACGTGGTGGGCCAGAAGCTGACGCCGAAGCAGCTGGAGAAGGGGTCCTTCGACACCCTGGAGAAGAGCGAGCTGACGACGTCCGGTTCGGACATGGCGTACACCGTGAACGACTCCTCGAAGGTCGTCTGCGGCAACGTCCAGACCGCCAACGCGACGGTCTACATCGTCGACACGGTCCTGATGCCGGCCAAGTAGCCCGCCACCGCGCCCGCGCCGAGCCCGACCCCCTCCGTACGCTGACCGGATGAATCCCTTGGAGAGACGGGACCGGGTGGCGGGCGCGGTGGTGGGCTCGGCGGTGGGCGACGCGCTGGGCGCGCCGTTCGAGTTCGGTCCGGCGGGCGCCTACACGGCCCGCTTCCCGGACGGCGTCGGCACGATGTGCGGCGGCGGTGGCTGGGATCCCGGCGAGGCCACGGACGACACACAGATGGCCGTTCTCGTCGCGGAGTCCCTGCTGGAGCGCGGCGGTCTCGACCTGCCCGACCTGTTCGGCCGCTTCCGGCGGTGGGCGGCGGGCGACCCGAAGGACATCGGGCTGCAGACGGAAGCCGTCCTCACCAGCGGTGACCCGTGGGACACCGCCGCGGCCCTGCACTTCCGGATCAACGGCCGGGCGGCGGGCAACGGTTCACTGATGCGCGCCGTCGGCTCCGCCGTGTACTTCGCCGGAACGGGGCAGCCCGAGGCGGAGGCACGGTCCGCCACCATGGCCGCGGCCCGGCGGATCGCCGCGCTGACCCACGGCGACCGGGCGGCCTGGGAGGGCACCGCCGTCCTGCACGAACTGATCCGGGTGGCGCTGAGCGGGGCCGACCCGCTCGGCGCCGTCGCGGACGCGCTGGCCGCCGTCCACCCGGATCACCGCGAGCGCTGGGCCGGCGTCCTCACACCCTCCTGGCACCCGGACCGCGCGACGGAGTTCAACGGCGCGGTGTGGCCCTGCCTGGGCACCGCGCTGTGGGCGCTGCGGACGACCCGTTCGTACGAGGACGCGCTCGCCCGCGCCATCGACGTGGGGGGAGACACCGACACGGTGGCGGCGGTGACCGGAGCCCTGGCCGGTGCGGTGTACGGATTCGAGGCCATCCCGTCGCGCTGGACCACGCCCCTTCACGTCCCTCTGCCGGGGTACGGCGACCGTGTACTGCGTACCCCTGACCTGGTCACGATGGCCGGGCGGCTGGACGGGTGGCGCGTCAATGAGAGTCCTGCGGATATTGACCCCCCTCGAACCTGCACATAAGCCACATATAAGAGCAGAATGGCAGGGCAGGCCACACAGCGCACGAACCCGCGACCGGGCCTGCAGGATCGAAGGAGACGAACTCATGTCAAACGTCTCGCATGCCGGCCATGACATGGCCGGACACCCCGACGTCTCCGAGATGCGCGACCGTCACGACCGGATGATGGGCGGCCGTGATGTGGCGCTCGTGGACGGACCGGTGTTCCTCGTCGGTCTGTACTGTGCCGTCTCGCCCTGGGTGCTGCACTTCACGACCTCCCAGAGCTCTCTCGTGACGCACAACCTGATCATGGGCATCGCGATCGCCGTGCTGGGGCTGGGATTCACGGCTGTGCCGCAGCGGATGTACGGCCTGAGCTGGGCCATCTGCGCCATGGGCGCCTGGATGATCATCTCGCCCTGGGTGGTGGGCAGCAGCCCGGACATGGGCGTCGTGCTCAACAACGTCATCATCGGCGGTCTGACCGTGCTGCTGGGACTGGTCTGCGCGGGAGCGTCGATGAAGAGCGGCGCCAAGCGTCGCGCCTAGCCCCCCGGGTGACAGGAGGAACCACCGTCGTCGGCCGGACCCGCTGAACGCGGGCCCCGGCCGCCGCTCCGTCCAGCAGCTCCCCCGCCTCACCCCACAGAGCTGTAGGCCACCACTCCCCGCAACACCTCGTCGACCGCCTTCCGCGCGTTGCGCCCCACCGAACTGCCCTCGCGAGGCGCCGCGGCGGCCACCTGCCCGAGCACGTCGATCACCTGCTTGCACCACCGCACGAAGTCCCCCGCCGGCATCTCCGCCTCGCGCAGCACCTCGTCCAGCGTCCGACCGGACGCCCACATGTACACCGCCCAGGCGAAGCCGAGATCGGGTTCGCGCTGGCCGACCCCCTCCGCCTGGTTGATCTTGAAGTCCTCCTCCAGGGCGTCCAGGCGCCCCCAGATCCGGACCATCTCGCCCATCGCGGTCTTCGCCGGCCCGGACGGCAGCTTCGGCGCCACCGCGTCATCGGCCTGTCGCGCCTCGTACACCAACGCCGAGACGCACGCAGCGAGTTCGGCCGGGTTGAGGCCCTCCCACACGCGCGCCCGCAGACATTCGCTCGCCAGCAGGTCCAGCTCGCCGTAGAGCCGGGCCAGCCTGCGCCCGTGCTCGGTGACCTCGCTGCCCCGCAGGTAGTCGAGCTCGGTGAGCAGGGCCACGATGCGGTCGAAGGTGCGGGCGATCGTGTTCGTCCGCCCCTCGATGCGATGCTCCAGCTGCCGCGTGTCCCGCTGCAGCCGGTGATACCGCTCGGCCCATCGCGCGTGGTCCTCGCGCTCGTCGCACCCGTGGCAGGGGTGGGCCCGCAACTCGGCCCGGTAGCGCGCGATCTCACGGTCGTCGGCGGCTACGGACCGCTCCCGGCGGTGCCGGTCCGGCACGATGTGCCCGGCCTTGGTGCGCAGCGCGGACGCCAGGTCACGGCGCGACTGCGGCGAGCGCGGGTTGAACGACTTCGGGACGCGCATCCGCTCCAGGGCTTCGACCGGCACGGGGAAGTCGATCGAGGCCAGCCGCTTCACCTGGCGCTCGGCGGTGAGCACCAGGGGGCGCGGCCCGTCGTGGTATTCGAGCCCGCGGTGCCCGTGCCCGTTGGTCCGCCCGGCAGGCAGACCCGGGTCGAGGACGAGCGCCAGACCGGCGAACTTGCCGGTGGGCACGTGAATGACATCTCCGGGCTTGAGCTTCTCCAGGGACGCCGCAGCGGCGGCCCGCCGTTGCGTGGCGCCGTGCTTGGCGAGCTCCGTCTCCCGGTCCTTGAGGTCGCGGCGCAGCCGCGCGTACTCCTCGAAGTCACCGAGGTGGCAGGTCATGCCTTCCCGGTAGCCCTCCAGGCCCTCCTCGTTCTTCTGGACCTGGCGGGAGATCCCGACGACCGAGCGGTCCGCCTGGAACTGGGCGAAGGAGGTCTCCAGCAGCTCGCGCGAACGGTGCGCACCGAACTGCTGCACCAGATTGACGGCCATGTTGTACGAGGGCCGGAAGCTGGAGCGCAGCGGATACGTCCGGGTGCCGGCGAGTCCGGCCAGCGCGCCCGGGTCCATGCCGCGCTGCCAGAGCACCACCGCGTGGCCCTCGACGTCGATGCCGCGCCGGCCGGCCCGGCCGGTCAGCTGGGTGTACTCGCCGGGGGTGATGTCGGCGTGCTGCTCGCCGTTCCACTTGACGAGCTTCTCCAGGACCACCGACCGTGCGGGCATGTTGATGCCGAGCGCGAGGGTCTCCGTCGCGAAGACCGCCTTGACGAGCCCGCGTACGAAGAGCTCCTCGACGACCTCCTTGAACGTCGGCAGCATGCCGGCGTGGTGCGCGGCGATGCCCCGCTCCAGGCCCTCGAGCCACTCGTAGTACCCGAGGACGTGCAGGTCCTCGGTGGGAATGGACGCGGTGCGCTGCTCGACGATCTCCCGGACCAGCCGGCGCTTGTCCTCGTCGTTGAGCCGCAGTCCGGCGTGCAGACACTGCTGCACGGCGGCCTCGCAGCCGGCCCTGCTGAAGATGAACGTGATGGCGGGCAGCAGTCCCTCGGCGTCGAGCCGGTCGATGACCTCGGCCCGCGACGGTGTCCAGATCCGGCTGCGCTGGCGCCGCTCGCGCTCGCGGTCCGCCTCGCGCACCATCTTCCCGCGGCGGCGTTCACGCGGGTTGTATCCGCGCTGGTTCTCCATGCGGGCGAGGCGCACCAGGTCGGGGTTGACCTCGCGGCGTCCGGATCCGCGGCCGCCGTGGTCGCTCTCCTCCTCGAAGAGGTCGTACATCCGGCGTCCGGCCAGCACGTGCTGCCAGAGCGGCACGGGCCGGTGCTCGGAGACGATCACCTGGGTGTCACCGCGCACGGTGTCCAGCCAGTCGCCGAACTCCTCGGCGTTGGACACGGTCGCCGACAGCGACACCAGCGTGACGGATTCGGGGAGGTGGATGATCACTTCCTCCCACACGGCGCCCCGGAAGCGGTCGGAGAGGTAGTGCACCTCGTCCATCACCACGTGACCCAGTCCGTTCAGCGCCTGGGAGCCCGCGTACAGCATGTTCCTCAGCACCTCGGTGGTCATGACGACCACCGGCGCGTCGGCGTTGACGCTGTTGTCCCCGGTCAGCAGGCCGACCTTGTCCGCGCCGTAGCGCTTGACCAGGTCGGCGAACTTCTGGTTGGACAGGGCCTTGATCGGCGTGGTGTAGAAGCACTTACGGCCCTGGGTCAGGGCGAGGTGCACGGCGAACTCGCCGACGATCGTCTTGCCCGAACCCGTCGGCGCCGCGACGAGCACCCCCTTGCCGGCCTCCAGCGCCTTGCAGGCCTCGATCTGATAGGGGTCCAGATCGAACTCGTACATCTCGCGGAACGGCCCGAGCGCGGTCGCCTGCTCGGCGGCTCGGATCCGGGAAGCCTGGTATCGCTCAGCTGGTGAGAGGTCCTCTGTCATCTTGTCCACGAGCCTACCCGCCGCCTCCGACAGTGATGCGATCTTTAATTCCCCGCGGGAGGAGCCGCCCCCAGCACCCGGACCGCGCCCGGTACGCAGGTGGCGGTGAGCGGCAGCGCGCCGAGTGGTTCACCGTCCGCGTACGCGGTGACGCCGGCCGCTTCGAGCGCGATGGAGGAGACCCGGTGCACGGTGACGGCGGGGTGACCGAGGTGCGTTCCCTTGTAGACCTTGGGGAACACCTTGAGCAGGGTGGTACGGCTGCAGTCGCCGACGACGGTCACGTCGAAGAGGCCGTCGTCCATGACCGCGTCGGCGCAGATCCGCATCCCGCCGCCGTACGTCGATCCGTTGCCCACCGCGATGAGCGTCGCCTCGATCTCCCGGAACGGTCCGCCGTCCAGACTCAGGCGGTACGTGACGGGCCTGAAGGCGGCGAGTTCGGCGAGGATCGCCAGGTCGTACTTGAACCGGCCGCCGACCCAGCGCATCCGGTTGCCGCGGTCGTTGACGCGGGAGTCGAAGCCGGAGGCGAGCACGGAGCCGAACCAGCGCCCGCCGACCCGGCCGAGGTCGATGTCACGGACGGCACCGCCCTTGAGCGCCCCGGCGGCCAGCCGCCCCGCCGCGGCAGGATCCCGTATCGGCATGCCGAGCGCGCGGGCGAAGTCGTTTCCCGTACCGACGGCGACGACACCGAGGGGGGTCAGCGTCCCGGCGACCGCCTGGAGGGCGAGGGACATCATCCCGTCGCCCCCGACGGCTATCAGGGCGCCCGTCCCCCCGGCCACGGCCTCGCGGGCCCGCCGCAACGCGTCGTCCGCGTCCTCGCCGAGCACCGTACGGACGGAGAATCCGGCGTCCCGCAACGCGGAAGCGGCCGGCTGCGCGGCGTGCGCGCCCCGGCCGCGTCCTGCGGTGGGATTGACGAAAAGAGTGATCTCGCTGGTCACCCGGGGGACCTTACAAGGTCAGGTGATGTCGTCGTAACCGTTGACCCGGTCACGGTCCGAGGACGCCTGCGCGGGCAGCGCCCGGTTGACAGAGACCGGTTCGGCCTCGCCGATGTCCTCGGGCATGAGGTCCAGCTCCGAGGCCTCATCGTCATCGGGGCCCTCCGCGTCGCGCTGTGCCTTGCGACGGTCGTTGAGGAGGGAGATCGCGGTGGCGACGAAGTAGAGCACCCAGATCGGACCCGCGAGGGCCAGCATCGTCAGCGGGTCGGTGCTGGGGGTGGCCAGCGCCGCGAAGAGCGTGATGCCCATGATCATGCCGCGCCACCAGCCGAGCATGCGCTTGCCGGTGATGACGCCGCCGAAGTTCAGCATCACCAGGAGCAGCGGCAGCTCGAAGGAGAGACCGAAGACCACCACCATGCGTGTGATGAGGTCCAGCAGGTCGTCCAGCGGAAGCTGGTTGTCCAGGTCGGCCGGTGAGAACTCCAGCAGGACCTCGGCCATCGTCGGCAGGGTCTTGTACGCGAAGAAGCCACCCGCGAGGAACAGGGGGAAGCCCGCCCCCACGAACGCGAGCGAGTACTTCTTCTCGTGCTTGTGCAGCCCCGGCGCCACGAAGGCCCAGAGCTGGTAGAGCCAGATCGGCGACGAGAAGACGACTCCCGCCATCAGGGACACCTTGAGCGCGAGGGTGAACGGGGTGAGCAGACCGTTCAGGACGATGCGCGCGCAGGTGCCGTCCTTCTGCTTGGCCAGCTCCGCGAAGCTGTACTCGCAGCCGACCGCCTTCAGCACGGGGTCGGTGAAGAACTCGATGATCCCCTTGTAGAAGAACGCGGCGACGATCGTGACGACCACGATCGCCAGAAGGGCCTTCGTCAGCCGGTTTCGCAGCTCACGCAGGTGCTCCACCAGGGGCATGCGGCCCTCTGGATCCGTCTCCTGTGTGCGGGCAGACTTGAGCAACCCACGTCCTCATCTCGTGCAGCAGGGCGTGACCGGTCACGGCGCCTGCTTTCGGCCCGGTGGTGTGTGTCAGCGCTTGATCGTCGAGTCGGTCGGCTCGGCGACCGGACGGGAGCTGGTGACGTCACCGGGGGCGGCCTGGATGGTGCGCGCGGCTGCCTGGTCCTGCGCGGCGTCGTTGGCCGGCTCGGCCGGGGTGGCCGACGGGCCGCCCTCGGACTTCATGGCCTTGGCCTCGCTCTTGAGGATGCGGGCCGACTTGCCGAGCGAGCGAGCCATGTCAGGAAGCTTCTTCGCGCCGAACAGCAGAACAATGACGACGAGGATCAGGATGATCTCGGGAGCGCCGAGCCTTCCGAACATATGCGTGTACCTTCTCACCGAGGCAGCAGGGGTGGGGCGGACCGAGCGTCGGACGGACGTCCGATCGTCGTACTGTCAGCGATCGTATCCCGCAGGAGTAAACGCAGGGCAATACCCATGCATCCTTCCGATTACGGCCCACGCCTCGCTCACAGGGCCGCCACCAGCAGCGTACCCCCCGCGACCGGGAAAGAGGAGGCCGCGCCCTCCTGGATCGGCCGGGCCCCGCCCGGTCCGAACGGCGGGCCCTACCGCAGGGTTTCGCCGGTGGACGCGAGATTCGTGGCAGCGCGTTCCAGGTCTTCGGCGGCCCGGTTGATGCGCTGAGTGGTACGTGTCACCTGGTGGCCGAGGCGTTGGGCCTCGACGAAGACCTTGATGGCCAGCACGCCCAGGACGGCGATCCCGAGGAATCCCAGGGCGATGGCGAGCATGGGCCAGAACATGCGCAGTGCCTCGATGTGTCTCGTGGGCGAAGGTGCGGAGCCGAGTCAGGCACCGGTGTGCAGGCGGAGCGTCCGCACGCCGCCGCCGGTGAGGAGTTCCACTATCCGCTCCCCCGCAGGCCGGCGGACGGACGCGTCGCACGCGGGGCAGGTGAAGGAGTAGAACGTGGTCCGGCTGCTCGCGCCGATCGCGAGACGGAACTCGGCCGCCGCCAGCTCGAACCGCGCGCGGCACTCCGGGCAGGCGGCCTTGAACCGTACGGAATCGGGAACGACCACGGTCGGCACATCAGAAACACCGGACACAACAGACATATTGCCCATACTTCTCAGGTACCCCCTCAGGCCAGGCCGTCGTACGCGGCCAGCGCGGCGCGGGCCGCGGTCCGTGCGCTCCGCGCCAGCTCCGGCGGCGAGACGATGCGTCCCTCGCCGCCGAGCCGAAGCGCGAGCCTGCGCAGCGACGCCGGGTCGGGGGTGCGCAGGGTGATCCGCAGACCGCCGTCGGGCAGTTCCTCGGCGCTGTCGTGCGGGTAGTACTCGGCGACCCAGCGCCCGCCGGGCCCGACCTCGACCACGACCTCCGGATCCTCGGCGGCGGGCTGGACCAGCCCCTCCGAGAGGTCCCTGAGCTCCAGCTCAGGCGGTGCGGCCGGTTCGTCGAGCAGCCGGATCTCCGCGACCCGGTCGAGACGGAACGTGCGCCGGTCCTCGGAGGACCTGCACCAGGCCTCCATATAGGTGTGGCCGACGGCGAACAGCCTGATCGGGTCCACCTCGCGCTCGGTGAGTTCGTCGCGCGCGGGCGAGTAGTAGCGCAGCCAGAGCCGACGGCGCTCGGAGATCGCCCGGTCCACGTCGGCGAAGACGCCGCCCTCGGACTCGAAGGTGACCGAGAGCCGGGAGCTGGCGGCCCCCACCTCGCCGGCGGCGGCTTCCAGCTTGGCGGTGGCCCGCAGCAGTGCCTGCCGGTCGCTCTCGCGCAGTCCGGGCAGCGTCGCGACGGCGCGGGCGGCGACCAGTAGCGCCGTCGCCTCGTCGGCCGCGAGCCGCAGGGGCTCCGCGACGTCGTCCGGGTTGTGCCACCAGATGCGGTCGCCGTCGGTGTCGATGTCCAGCAGATCGCCGCCGCGGAAACTCGTCCCGCACATGGGGAGGACGTCGAGGTCCGAGATCAGCTCGTCCTCGGTGATCCCGAAGGCCCGGGCGACGTCCTGGACATGGGCGCCGGGGCGCTCACGCAGATACGTCACGAGGGAGAGCATCCGGCGCGTCTGGTCGATGGCGTTCGTGGCCATGAATACGGTCCCCTCAGTCCTTGGCCACGGCGCGCAGCCGGTCCACCACGTCGGCCCGCAGATCCGCAGGTTCCTGTACGACCACGTCGGGGCCGAACTCGACGAGCCAGGCGTCCAGACCGTGTCCGTACGGAATCTCCAACTCCTCCCACCCGTCCCCGAGTTCCCGGACCGATATCGCCCGGGCCCGCAGCGGGTAGCCGGAGTCGGCCCGCAGCCTGATCAGCGCGGTGCGCGTCGCCGTCTCCCCCGCCCAGCTCTCGACGGTCTCGCGGACGGTGACCACGTCGGGCACCTCCGCGGTGAACGCACCGGCCCGGGAACGGACCCTGCCGGTGATCCGGGAGAGCCGGAACACCCGCTCCGCACCCCGCTCCCGGTCCCAGCCGGCCAGGTACCAGTGGCCGCGCCAGCATTCGAGCGTCCACGGTTCGACCTGGCGCTGCTCGGGGCGTGCCGCATTGCCCTTGCGGTAGTCGAAGGTCACCGGCCGGCGGTCGCGGCAGGCCAGCATCAGCGGCTCGAAGGCGGCCTCGTGGACGGGGATACGGGGTTCCAGTGCGCTGTGCACCTCGTAGGCGTCCTCGGCCTCCGGCATGCCGGCGGCCCGCAGCTTCTGCAGGGCTCCGCTGGCGGCGCCGGCCAGCCGGGCCTGCTGCCAGACCTTGGCGGCCAGCCCGAGTGCGGCGGCCTCCTCGGCGTCCAGCGTGATGGGGGGCAGCCGGTTGCTGTCGCGGCGGGCGAGGTAGCCGGTGTCGCCGTCCAGGTTCTCCACGGTCTCGATGACCAGACCGAGCTCGCGCAGATCGTCCTTGTCGCGCTCGAACATCCGGTTGAAGGCGTCGTCGGATCCCGCTTCGAGGTAGGCCTCGATGGAACCGCGCAGTTCGCGCTTGCTGAGCGGACGCCGGGTCCCGAGCAGACACAGTGCCAGGTTCATCAGCCGCTCGGCCTTGGCAATCGCCATCGACGCCCTCTCTGTTTTGCTCTACGACCGTCGACCGTACCGCTCCGGGGTGTCCGGACAAAAGCTGGTGCCGCGGCGGGCAGCGTTCGACCGGGCAAACGTCGCCTGCCGCGGCACGAGGGCCCGCGCCTTGCGGCACGGGCCCTCGGAGTGCGCGGGTGCTGGGTCAGACGGCCATCAGGTCGCAGACGAAGATCAGCGTCTCGCCCGGGGCGATCGCGCCGCCGGCACCGTGGTCACCGTACGCGAGGTGTGCGGGGATGGTCAGCTGGCGGCGGCCGCCGACCTTCATGCCCTGCACGCCCTGGTCCCATCCCTTGATGACCCGACCGGCACCGAGCTGGAACTGGAGCGGCGTGCCGCGGTTCCAGGAGGAGTCGAACTCCTCACCGGTGGAGAAGGCCACGCCCACGTAGTGCACGGAGACGGTCTGGCCGGCCTTGGCCTCGGCGCCTTCGCCTTCCCAGATCTCCTTGATCTCCAGGTCGGCCGGCGGCTCGCCACCCGGGAAATCGATCTCGGGCTTCTCGATGCTCACTGACTTGCTCCTCTAAATGATGAACTGGGCAACCGGGACAGTCTTACATCTTTGCCAGGATGTCCACGGCGAAGACGAGCGTGGAGTTGGCGGGGATGGACTGCTGCGCCTTGTCACCGAGGCCCTGGTCCGGCGGGACGACGAGCAGCACGCGGCTGCCGATCTTCTTGCCGATCAGGCCGTTCTTGAGGCCCTTGAGGGTGACCTGGGCGAGCGGGAAGGAGGCGGTCTTGCCCGTGGTGTACGTGTTGTCGAACTCCTTGCCGTCCTTCCACAGCTTGGCCACGTAGTTCACGACGACCGTGTCGGTCTCCTTGACGACCTCGCCCTTGGACTCCAGCACGTAGTTGGAGACAAGCTTCTTGGGCGGGGTGGCCTTGCTGGGGATCGTGAGGGTCGGTGCCTTGCCGTCGGTGTTCGTGCCGACCTTCGGCAGGTCGACGTTGTCCTGGGCGACCGGGGTGCCCTTGGCCGACGCCGGGATCTGCTTGGCCTTCAGGACGTCCACGACGAAGACGAGGGTGGCGTTCGGCTTGATGTCGCCCTGGCCCTGCGCGCCGTATCCGAGGTCCGGCGGGATGACGAGCTCGACCCTGCTGCCGACCTTCTGCCCGACGAGACCCTTGTCCCAGCCCTGGATGACCATGCCGGCGCCGAGCGTGAGATCGAACGGCTGCTTGCGGTCGAAGCTGTTGTCGAACGGCTTGTCGGAGTCCCAGGCCTGCCCCAGGTAGTTGACCTGGATCGCGTCGCCGTTCTTGAGCGTCGCGCCGTCGCCCTCGCTGATGACCTTGCTCTTCAGCTCCTTGGGCGGCGTTCCCGTGCCCTTGGCCAGGGTGGGCTTCTCACCGAACTTCGCGCCCGCGGTGATGGCGGGGAAGCCGCCCTCCGTGGGGGCGGACGCGGAGGCGGAAGCGGAGTCGGAGCCCTTGTCGTCGCTGCCGCAGGCCGCTGATACCAGCAGCAGGGGGACGACGAGAAGGCCGGCAATTCGGCGCACTGGTTCCTCAGATCTCAGACGACACATGTGTTGGGACTCAGCCCAGGGGGTCCCCGACACTCTAGGGCGTGCGCAGGGCCCCGTACGAGGAACGTACGGGGCCCGAGTCGCACGAGAGCCGAGGCGCGTCCTGCGCCGGCTCACATACCCGCGATCAGCTTCTCCACTCGGTCGTCCACGGATCGGAACGGGTCCTTGCACAACACCGTGCGCTGCGCCTGGTCGTTGAGCTTGAGATGGACCCAGTCGACGGTGAAGTCCCGCCGCTGTTCCTGGGCCCGCCGGATGAAGTCGCCCCGCAGCCGCGCCCGGGTCGTCTGCGGGGGCACGGACTTGCCCTCGAAGATCTTCAGGTCGTTGCAGATGCGGGCGGCCTGGCCCCTGCGTTCCAGCAGGTAGTACAGGCCGCGACGGCGGTGGATGTCGTGGTAGGCGAGGTCTATCTGGGCGACCCGCGGGTTCGACATGGTCATGTTGTGCTTGGCCCGGTACCGCTCGATGAGCTTGTACTTCATGACCCAGTCGATCTCGGTGCCGATCCGGTCGAGGTCCTCGGCCTCGATCGCGTCGAGCGTGCGGCCCCACAGTTCGAGGACCTTGGCGACGTTGCCCGTGCGGATGCCGCGGCGGTCCACGAAGTCCACGGCCTTCTCGTAGTACTCGCGCTGCACCTCTATGGCGGAGGCCTCGCGGCCACTGGCGAGGCGGACCTTGCGCTGCCCCGTGATGTCGTGGCTGACCTCGCGGATCGCCCGGATCGGGTTCTCCAGGGTCAGGTCCCGCATCACCGTGCCCGCCTCGATCATGCGGAGCACGAGGTCGGTGGCACCGACCTTGAGGAGCATGGTCGTCTCGGACATGTTGGAGTCACCGACGATGACGTGCAGGCGGCGGTAGCGCTCCGCGTCCGCGTGCGGTTCGTCGCGGGTGTTGATGATCGGACGGGAACGCGTCGTCGCGGAGCTGACGCCCTCCCAGATGTGCTCGGCACGCTGGCTGACGCAGTAGACGGCGCCCCGCGGGGTCTGCAGCACCTTGCCCGCGCCACAGATCAGCTGCCTCGTGACGAGGAAGGGAATGAGGATGTCCGCGAGCCGGGAGAATTCTCCGTGCCGGGCCACGAGGTAGTTCTCATGACATCCGTAGGAGTTTCCCGCCGAGTCGGTGTTGTTCTTGAAGAGATAGACGTCGCCTGCGATTCCCTCCTCGTGCAGGCGGCGTTCGGCGTCGACAAGCAGGCCTTCGAGAATGCGCTCGCCGGCCTTGTCGTGGGTGACCAGCTCGGTCAGGTTGTCGCATTCGGGGGTTGCATATTCCGGATGCGATCCCACGTCGAGGTAGAGGCGGGCGCCGTTCCGCAGAAAGACATTGCTGCTGCGGCCCCATGACACAACACGGCGGAAGAGGTAGCGCGCCACTTCATCAGGAGACAGTCGGCGCTGTCCCCTGAACGTGCACGTGACGCCGTACTCGTTCTCCAGCCCGAAAATGCGGCGGTCCATGACTGAACATTACGCCTGAAGGACCGAGCTGAAACCGGGTTCGACGGCACCGTTTCGATCATTTTCCGATCCTCGCACCACAACAGCGCTACGCCCGGGAGCTGCGAGGACCTTTCCGGTGGCCCGCGGAGCGAGCGGCGCCACCACTCCACCGGCCCTCGGGAGGGCGCCGTCGCGGCGCCGGGCCCCGGCCGGCCCGGGCCTCCGTCACGCCTGAGGGTCCGGGCTCAAGCCGGTTTCGACGGCGCCCTCCCGGTCGCCCTCCGGTCCTCGCACCGCGACGGCGCTGCGCCCGGGGACCGCGAGGACCCTTCCGGTGCACAGCAGCACGAGCAGCGCGGCCGCTCCCCCGGCCCCCGCGACGGCGAAGCTCCATGCCGTCCCGCCCAGTTCCACGGCCGGACCCGCCACGGCCGTACCCGCGGCCGCGCCCACGCCGAACGTCGTCACGAGCCAGGAGAACGCCTCCGTCACCGTGCCCCGCGGGGCGTGCCGGTCGACGACGATGAACGAACAGGCGATGGCCGGTGCCAGGAACACCCCGGCCACGGCGGCCAGCACGGTCATCGCCACCACACCCGGCGTCAGCATCAGCGGCAGGTAGCCCAGTGCCAGCAGCGCCACGATCACCCGGAGCCTGCGCTCGGGCGGCCCGGACCACTGCCGGGCCCCGTACACCGCTCCCCCGATCAGCGCACCCAGCCCCAGGGCGGCCATCAGCCAGCCGTAGACGGACTCCCGGCCGTGGTCGTCGGCGTACGCCACACCGGCCACGGTGATGGAGCCGAGCGCCATTCCGACGAAGAAGAACGAGCCGAGCAGGGCCAGCAGCCCGCGCGAACGCAGCGCGCCCAGCCAGTGAGCCTCGCGCGGGGCGGAGCGCCAGGTCCTGGAGGGTTCGGACAGGACGACGGAGAGGGCTCCCAGGACCCCTATCGCGTTGATGACGAGCAGTGCGGCGGCCGGCGCCCAGAGGGAGACCAGCAGGGTCACCAGCAGCGGCCCGACCGTGAACATGACCTCCTGGGCGACCGCGTCCATCGCGTAGGCGCGGTGGACCCGGTCCTCGCTGCCGAGCACGGTCGGCCACAGGGCCCGCAGACCACCCTCCAGGGGCGGCGTGAACACTCCGGCCACGGCCACCGCCGCATAGGCGAGCGACAGCGATCCGAAACCCGCCACGGCGAGCAGCGCCATGCCGAGGGCGGAGAGGACGGCGGCGGGAAGCTGGACGCGCGGCTGGCCGTACAGGTCCACGGCGCGGCCCAGCAGCGGCTGTCCGACCGCCGTTCCCAGCCCGTAGACCGCGGCGAGCCCACCGGCCAGGCCGTAGCTGCCCCCCTCCGCGCGGGTGAACAGCACGATCGCGATGGGCGCGGTGCCGTTCGGCAGCCGTCCCACCAGGGTGCCCGTCAGCAGCCGGGCGGCATGCCGCGCCCGGAGGATGTCCAGATATCCTGCGGCCATTCCCGCCCCTCTCCTTGGAGCGCCTTCCGGACACCCGAGGTTTTACGTATAACTTCCAGGAGCATACGTACCATGAGCCCAGTCCGCAGGTCCATATCGTCGCGCCTGCCCCGAACGGCCCGGAGGCCCGCGTGACCAGCCCCGCACCGCCCGGAGCGCCCCGCCCCACCAGCCGGGACGTCGCACGGGCCGCAGGCGTCTCCCAGGCAGCCGTCTCCCTGGTCCTCGGCGACAAATGGCGCGGCCGGGTCTCGGAGACCACCGCCGGCCGGGTGCGCGAAGCCGCCCGCGACCTGGGCTACCGCCCCAACCTCGCCGCCCGCAATCTGCGCCTCGGCCGCACCAGGACCGCTCTGCTCGTGGTCCCCGCGCTGACCAACGAGTTCTTCGCCCGGGTCTACACCGGCGCCGCCGCGGTCGCCGCGGAGCACGGCTTCGGAGTCGTCCTCTACCCCTCGCCCGACGGCACGGGTCCGGCCCGCGATCCCTTCGCCTCGGCACGCGCCGCCCTGGACGGGGTGATCGCCTCCTCCATGGCCGCCGACGCCCTCGGCGCCCTGCACGGCGTCGGACTCCCCCTGGTCATGCTCGACAGCGACCCCGCGGCGCCTGGGCCCGCGGCCAGGGTCAACCTCGACATCGCCGACGGAATGCGTCAGGTCGCGGATCACCTGCTCGCCCTCGGCCACCGCCGCTTCGTCCATCTCGCCTCGGCGGTCGACTCCTGGACCTTCGCGGTCCGCGCCCGCGCCCTCCACGAGGCCCTGGGCGCCGTCCCCGGCGCCGACGTGCGAACCGTGCCGGCCGCGCTGGACGTCCGGGCCGGCCTCGAGGCGGCGCAGCGCGCGCTGGCCCGCCCCGGGCCCCGCCCCACCGCCATCGTGTGCGACGACGACATCCTGGCCGCGGGTGCCTGCAAGGCCGCCCGCCGGCTCGGGCTGCGCGTACCGGACGACCTCTCGGTCACCGGCTTCGACGATCTGGCCCTGGCCACCGCCGTCGAGCCGGAGCTCACCACCGTGCGGCTGCCCGCCGAGCAGGTCGGCGAGCGTGGGATGAACGCCCTGCTGTCGGTACTGGAGGGCGGGCAGGCCGAGTCCGGCAGCCTGCCGGTGCGTCTGGTCGTCCGCGGCTCGTGCGCGCCCCCGCCCGGCCCGACCCGCTCATGACAGCGCCCCGGCCCGCCAGGAGGCGGACCGGGGCGAGGAGACCGGCAGGACCGGCTACTCCACGTCGCCGCCCGAATCGGTCGTATCGGCGGGACCGGGGGCGGCCTTCTTCTTGCCCGCCTTGCCGGTGACCGTCGTCGTCCCGGACGTGACCGCTTCGTCGCCGTCCTCCGCGTCCGATGGGGCGTCCGTCGGCGTCGCACCGGCGCCGTCGGCCTCCAGCAACCGGGCCAGCTGCCGGCCGACGATCCGCTTGAACTTGCGCTGCTGCGGCCTCGTACGGTCCAGGACCGCGACCTCCAGCCGCTCCGCGGGGATCTCCCGCTCGCTGCCGTTGGGATCACGGGACAGCGCCTGCACCGCCAGCTTCAGCGCCTCGGCCAGGGACATCCCGTCACGGTGGCGCTGATCAAGGAAGGTGCTGATCTGCTCCGCGTTGCCGCCGACCGCGACCGAGCCGTGCTCGTCCACGATCGAGCCGTCGTGCGGCAGCCGGTAGATCTGGTCACCCTCGGGGCCGGCGCCGACCTCGGCGACCACCAGCTCCACCTCGTACGGCTTCTCGGCCGCACTGGAGAAGATGGTGCCGAGCGTCTGCGCGTAGACGTTCGCCAGTCCACGCGCCGTCACATCGTCGCGGTCATAGGTGTATCCGCGCAGATCGGCGTAGCGCACTCCGCCGATGCGGAGATTCTCGTACTCGTTGTACTTGCCGGCGGCGGCGAAACCGATCCGGTCATAGATCTCGCTGAACTTGTGCAGCGCACGGGACGGGTTCTCGCCGACGAACACAATGCCGTCGGCGAACTGCAGCACAACCAGGCTGCGACCACGGGCGATGCCCTTCCGGGCGTATTCCGCCCGGTCGGCCATGGCCTGCTGAGGTGAGACATAGAACGGCGTCGACACCGGCTATCCGTCCCTTTCTGTCAGTGGCAGGAGCATCGAAGAGGCCTCGGTACGGACGGTCAGAGCAGCGCGGCGCGCGGGCCGTCGGGCTGCTCCATCCGGCGTTCCAGGATCGAGCGCGCGATCTCGGAGGATTCCGTCTCGGTCAGCTTCCGGAAGCCCTCGTCGGTGATGACAGTGACGATCGGGTAGATACGACGGGCCACGTCGGGTCCGCCGGTCGCCGAATCGTCGTCCGCGGCGTCGTACAGCGCCTGTACGACCAGCGTGAGCGTCTGCTCCTCCGTCAGGTCCTCGCGGTAGAGCTTCTTCATCGAGCCACGGGCGAAGATCGAGCCGGAGCCGGTGGAGGCGTACCCGTGTTCCTCGGAACGGCCGCCGGTGACGTCGTAGCTGAAGATCCGGCCCCGCTCGCGGTCGACGTCGTAGCCGGCGAAGAGGGGCACCACGGCGAGCCCCTGCATGGCCATCGCCAGATTGCTCCGGATCATCGTGGAGAGCCGGTTCGCCTTGCCCTCCAGGGAGAGCTGGGCCCCTTCGACCTTCTCGAAGTGCTCCAGCTCCAGCTGGAAGAGCTTGACCATCTCCACCGCCAGACCGGCCGTACCGGCGATGCCCACCGCCGAGTACTCGTCGGCCGGGAAGACCTTCTCGATGTCGCGCTGCGCGATCATGTTGCCCATGGTCGCCCGCCGGTCTCCGGCCAGGACCACCCCGCCCGGGAAGGACGCCGCGACGATCGTGGTGCCGTGCGGCGCCTCGATGGCCCCCTTCAGGGGCGGCAGCTGCCGGTTGCCCGGCAGCATCCCGGGCGACTGGTCAGACAGGAAGTCCATGAACGAAGAGGACCCGGGCGTCAGGAAGGCAGCTGGTAGACGCCCGGTGCTACGAGTGTTGGCTTCCACGCGTTTCCCTCCAGGTAAGCGATGGCCCTGCGCAAGGTGTCAGGATCATCTCCCAACTTGCCTACGGCCGAGTTGCAGTTGAAGCACCGTATGCCACGGACCCTACCCGTCCGACGGCGATGATCCACATGTCCGGCGGAGGCATTCGGACCGATCGAGATCCGTGCCCGCGGCCGTGGGGGGGGGGGGGGGGGCCGGGGGGGGGGCCCCCGCCCGCCCCCCCCCGGCCCCCCCCCCCGGGGGGGGCCGGGGCCCGCCCCGCGCCGGCCTCCGCGGCTGGAGCGGCGCCGGGGCCG